>NZ_JAANMS010000068.1 GCF_011250565.1 Nocardioides sp. IC4_145 | reverse complement strand
CTCTCGATGCCTCCTTCGGCGCGGATGAGCCGCGCGGACGCCTCCCCGGTGACCTGCATCGTGTCCAGGCCGATGATCCCGAGGAACTTGCTGGTGTATGTGTCGGTGGTGGTGACGATCAGGGTGTCGCCGTCGACGACGCGGACGGTTCCCTCCACGCCGGCGGCGCGGAGATAGACCATGGCTGCCGTCTTGGCGGCGGTGAGGTCGACGCGGAGGTCCTCGCCGCGGACTGCGGTCGAGCCCTGAACCTCCTGGGCGCCGGTGCGGGCGGCCTGGGCGGCAGCGCTGCGGGCTTGCTGCTGGGTGTGGACCTTGCCGCCGAGGTCGACGGCCATCCCGACGAGGATGATCATCGCCAGTGCTGCGGTGGCGAACCAGACGCTGATGGAGCCGCGCTCATCACGCGAGCGCCGCGTCGTGAGACTGCGGATGCGGGCGGTCATCATCGGCGCTCCCGGTAGGCGTCGACGGGGCTGCTGGCGGTGGCGGTAATCGTCCGGGTGCCGGGCAGGCCGGGGATGCTCAGGTCCGCCACGTCGACCTTGCAGGTCACGGTGGCGGTGACCTGGGCGGTGGTTCCCAGCGGGGCGTTGAAGGCCGCAGCGTTGATCGTGATGTTGGTGGTCGTGCACTGCAGGCCCTGGTCGTGCAGGCTGCTGGTGGCCGCGGACTTACCGGAGGTGATGGCCTCGCTCTGGGTCCGCTCGATGGAGGCCGCTCGTGCCGCCTCGTAGGCGGCTGCGTCCACGGACTGCTTGGCGATCTCCACGCGGCCGCCGAGGATGATCATCGCCACGAACAGGCCGAAGGCCGGGACACCGATCGCGGCCTCGATGGCCACCGACCCGCGCTCGTCCCGGCGCCGGCGGCGTGCGCTGGTCCGCCTCGTCTGCCTGGTCATTCGGTGAGCCTCTCGACCGGGACGCTGGCGCTCTGGGTGACGGTCACGTGCCAGCCGGGGATGACGCTCATGGACTTGCCCGTGACGGTGATCGTGGCGGTGGTCGTGGTCCGTGATCCGGAGACGCTGGTGGAGGTCATCACGTCGGAGCCTCCGGCGTCGTGGAGGAACGTGTTCGCCGTGGCCACACCGGCGTCGCGGGTGCCGGTCTCGCTGCCTGCCTCACGGGCGCCCTCCTGCGCGGCCGCGAGCGCTACCTGCTTCGCGTGGTAGTACAGGGCGCCTTGGAGGCCGAGGAACATCAGCAAGAACAGCGCGGGCATCAGGAAGACCATCTGGATGGTCACCGACCCGCGCTCGTCCCGGCTGCGGCGGTGGAGGCTGGCGAACATGGCGGCCTACTTGATCTTGGCGGACTCGCTGGTCACGAAGAACTTGATGGCCGCGACAACGATGCCGACGATGACGATCACGGCGCCGGCCCACAGGACCTGCTCGATCGTGACGGAGCCGCGCTCGTCGCGCTGCCTGGTGACGCGGTCCTCGAGGGAGGCGAGCGAGGTCAGCGCCGACATCTGGAGGGCGATGAAGAGCTTCAACATCGGGGTTCTTCCTTCCTGGTTGTTCGGTTTGCGGTCTGGGTGACCCTGGTTCTTTGGGGTCGGTGTTAGGTCGGTCAGGTGGTGAAGCGGAGCAGGGAGGGGGTGACGAGGATCGCCATGAAGACGATGCCGAGCAGGCTGGCTGGGATGTACATGCGCTCGGAGGTGGCGTTGGCCTTGCCGACCTCGGCGCTGAGCATCGCCGACCGGAGTGCGGCGGCGCGGGCTCGGAGGTTGTTGTAGATCTGGGCTCCGTCCTGGCCGGACTGCTGCATGATGTCGGCGAGGTCATCGAGCTCGGGGACGGCGAGCTCGTCGGCGAGACCGTGCAGGGAGTCCCAGGGTGCGCGGGTCATGTAGCGGGCGCGGCGCAGCTCGCTCTCGATCCGCTTGAAGACCCACTTGTCGCCGACCTCGGCTGCCGAGCGCAGCGCCTGCTGGCCGCTGGATCCGTCGCGGACGCCGGTGGCCACCATGTCGATGTAGGCGCCCAGGGCGCGGCTGAACTCGATGCGGGCCTTCTTGGCGTCGTCGGCGGCGTTGTAATTGGGCATGAACCAGAACAGGGCTGCCAGGGCCAGCGAGCCGAGCGTCGGAATGGCGAACGGCAGCGGTAGGCCGATCAGAGTGAAGAAGGCGGCCAGCAGCGGCGGCATGGTCAGGCCGAGCAGTGCCCAGACGACCTTCTCGCCGTAGAACCGGGTCTCGCTGATCTGCAGGATGGCCAGGTCCTTGCGAGGCGTGTGGGCCCAGGCGCCGCCGGGCAGGTTCTTCATCGCCCACAAGCCGATCCGATCGACCGCCGAGCCGGTGCCGGTGTCGACGTCGAGGCCGGGAGTGTTGCGGCGGGGCACGACGTGGTCAGGTGAGAGACGGTCCAGCGCGTCGACCAGGTCGGGGTCGGAGGGCGCGAGGCGCCATACGAGCAGGGCGAGGGCCAGTCCGATGAGGGTGCCGCTGGCGAGCGCGATCTGCAAGCCGGTCATGCGAGCGCTCCTTCCTTCTCGCCCGGTGCCGTGCGCTGGGCGGCGCGGTGCGCGTTGCGGGCCTGTAGGTCGAGGAACCGCGGGAGCGGCTTGGCGACAGCCATCCGGCGCATCCACAGCAGCGTGGCCACGTAGGCCGAGAGCAGGACGGCGAGGATGACCTGGCCCAGCGGGGACCCGTAGGGCTCGATGTAGTCGCCGGTGAAGGCGAGCATGCCCAGCACACCGAGAGTGATCACGGTGACGGTGCGGGCGGTGGTGCGGGGCTTTGCCTGGTCGGCGGCAATCTGGCGGCGAGCGCGCACGTCGGAGGCGACGGTCTCAGCGAGGGCGTCCAACGCCTTCGACAGTCCGGCCTGGCCGCGGCCGCTGGCGGCAAGGATCAGCTGGCTGGCCACGACGTCACCGGTGGAGTCGTTGAGGTCCTCGGCGAAGGCGCGCAGCACGTCCTCGGTGCTGGCGGTGTTGTTCCACAACCGGGAGACCATCAGTCCGACCTCGCGCTCGATCGGCGCCGGCGCGGACTGCAGGGACTTAATGAGCGCCGAGCGCAGGGACTGGCCGGCGGTCAGCTTGCCCGACAGGGACCGCGTCCACTCCTCGAGCGCCTCGAGCTTCTCGATGCTCGCGGCCGCCGGCGGGGGCGTCAGCAACAGCGGGATACCGACGATCCCGGCCGGGACGAGCACGATCGCGATCACCCAGCCGGTCACCAGCGCGACCAGGAGACCAGCCACGGCACCGCCGACCATCAGCATCCGGGTGCGCCGGTCGAGCCGGACGAACCAGTTCCCCAGCCGCCCGAACGGGGTGACGGTCCGGGCGGGCCGCGGCGGCTCGGGCGGCGCAGGGATCAGCGCGTAGACCATCCCGATCAGACCGATGACGATGAGCGCCCCGAAGACGGCGGGCAGGAACGCAGTGCTCATGAGGTGGCCACCCCCGGGTTGGCCTGGGACTCGGCCTTGTACGCCTCGAGGTCGAACCCATGCCGCGCCAGCTCCTGGGCGAGGAAGTTGTCGAGCTTGCCGGTCGCGACGGCCTGGCCGAGCTGGTTAGGGGCGAAGATCGGGGTGGTGGCGTATCCCCTGGCGGCGTCGATGCTGGGCTGGACGACCAGGACCTCCTCGACCCAGCGCTGCTTGCGGAAGGTGCCGTCGGGATTGGCGACGACCTCCGAGCGCAGGTACATCACGATGTCGATCGCGGCGGCCAGCTTGCTGATCGCCAGCTCGCGGGTGACCTGGGGGCCCTTCTCCATGGCGCAGGAGACCAGCTTCTCGATGGTGTGCTCGGCGCTGCGGGCGTGGGTGGTGCTGATCGAGCCCGGCCCGGACTCCATGGCCTTGAGCATGTTCCAGACCTCCGGGCCGCGGACCTCACCGACGATCTGGCGGGCGAGGTTGAACCGGAAGGAGTGGTGGATGGCCTCCTCGAGGCTGAACTCACCGGCCTGACGGCCGTCGATGCCGACCTCGCCGGATCCGGGGCGGTGCTCCCACGCGTGGACGATCTTGTGGCGGTCGACGAGCTCGTGCAGGTGCAACTCGAACTCGGTCTCGAAGGTGCCGATCATCTCCCAGGGCGGGATGCACGAGCACAGGGCCCGGACCCAGGTGGTCTTGCCGCTGCCTTGGACCCCGGAGACGACGATGCTCTTGCCCGCGCGCACGCAGGTTGCGACGAAGTCGGCCAGGACCGCGCTGCACGCCTTGCGGTCGTAGACCATCTCGTCCATCGACACCTCGCGCATGCTGTGGCGACGGATCACGACGGAGGTGTAGGCCATCACCCAGGAGCCGGCCGCGAGCCGCGCTCCCCCGGGCAGCCGGAGGTCCAGGTGCGGCCGGGCCTCGGTGAAGGGCCGGTTCTGCCGTGCGCCTAGGTCGGAGAGGAACTCGCGCAGCTCGTCCTCGGAGTCGGCGATCGGGGCGGCCTCCACAAGGGTGCCGTCGACCAGCTCCAGCCACACCGAGCAGACCGGGCCGCGGGCGATGACGATGATGTTCTCGACGTCCTCGCGCTCGACCAGGGGCTGCAGGCGGCCGAGCCCGAACAGGGCGGCGTGGAGGGCGGACTTGAGTGCCTTCTCCTGATCCTTCGTCCACGGCGGACGGCCGGTCGAGACCAACGTCTCGGCCTCGGATTTGATGAGCTCCTCGATGACGTCGAGGCCCATCTGCTCGCGGTCCTCCTCGGTGACCCGACCACCTTCCTTGTCGAGCCGGGCGGTCAGTCGCGACGAGATCTCAGCGCGGTACTGCGCGATCAGTTCCCAGTCCAGCTCGACCTCGCCATCCGTGCCGCGGGTGTCGTGGTGCTCCCCCGGTGCGGGCGCCACAAGCGGGCGCAGGCTGAACTCCGAGCGGGCGCGGCCAGGCAGCTGGCCCTCGCCTTCGCTGGTCCAGGCGCCGGCGAAGATCGGCAGCGAGGTCGGGTCGTCGTCCTCGACGACCGGCGGGGGCGGCGGGGTGCCGTTGGAACCGCGTCCGCGGGCAAACGGCGAGGTTTCCTCGCGGTTCGCGGCATGGCGGGCCTCAAGCCACTCGTCTGCGCGCAGCGGGTCGCGGCCGTTGGTCTCCGGGTGGTGTCCGTTGGTGCTCATGCGTGGCCTCCGTTCGTGGGAGCGAGGGCGGCCTGGTTGGCGCCGAGGATGGACTGGATGGCGGCGGCGCTGCCCCGGTAACCGCGCCGCAGCCCGGAGGACTCGAACTTGCGGGGCTTGCGGGCGCCGTGGGAGTAGACCTCGGCCACCTCGGGCTCCCAGTCCACGGAGGCGACCACGGGGATCTGGAGGGCCTTGGCGATGTGGCGTGCGGTGTAGGGCCGGACTCGGGCGCCGGTGGGAAGCGAGGGCCAGCGTCGCTCCTCGTCGACGAGGAATCCCCCGAGACGGGAGAGCCCACCGACCGCGGCGAACTGTGCCCGCAGGGTCTTGGCCCAACTGGTGGCACCGGCCAGGGCCGGCAGCGAACTGCGGGTGACGAGCAGGGTCAGGTCGGAGGCAGCGATCAGCGGCTGGGGCCAGCCAGCGAGGCCGAGTCGTCCGGCGTCGACGATGACGTCCTGGCCGTTGCGGTCGAGGGCGCGCAGTTGCTCGGTGAGCGGTTCCCACAGGGGCAGCAGGCTGGGGGCCTGCTCGTGGGCCCGGATGCCGGGTAGGAACCAAGCAGACCGCTCGGCCGGCGCCTCGGGGTCCAGCAGCAGCGTCTCCCGGGGCAGTGCGTCCGCCAGCGTTCCCTCGCGCAGGGAGAGAGCGAGGTTGATCAGCCCGCCGGTCGGCTCCTGGGCGCCCTGGAAGTAGCCGGCGAAGACCGAGGAGGATCCGGTCGGGTCTGCGTCGACCAGGAGCACGGGTCGGTGCCAGTTGAGGGTTAGCCCGAGCGCCGTGGTGGACACGCCGGGCGAACCGCTCGCGGAGGCCAGGACGATCACCGCCATGCCTCAGCGCTCCCGGGCGTCCAGGACGAGTGCGACCCGTCCGGTGGCAGCCCGGGCAGCCAGTTCGGCCGCCTCGGCTTCGGGCACCGAGACGTCGACGACGGTCTCCCCCGTCTCCTCGACCCGGTTAACACCAACGACGGTGGCCTCGATGGTGACCGGCTCCCTGTCGGTGATCTCGCCCTGGTCGCCGGGCGTGGTGACGATCCGGACGACGTCGCCGCCGTAGAGCGGCTCCGACGGCATCTGCGCGGGAGTAAGGCTGATACCCACCAGGGACTCTCCCTCCCCCGGCACCAGGTTGTCGGTGACTGCCTGCGCGGTGAGCAGAGTGCCGGCCCACAGGTCGACGGCAGCTCGGCTGCCCTCGAGCTCGGCCTTCTGGCTGCCGGGGACCGGGGTCAACGCCGGGTCGACGCTGACCCGCACGACGGCGAGGTCGCCCGCCTCGATGGTCTCGCCACGCTTGATGTCGTTGCTGACGACCAAGACCTCTTGGGTGTCGTTAACCGAGGTGAACGCGAACGCGGTCCCCAGGCCGCCGGCAGCGACAAGAGCCGCGCAGAGTGCCAGGACCCAACGCCTGCGGCGGCGCCTCAGCGGTGGGAAATGGTTGTGGTCGGGAGGTGCCTTGATATTGGCGCCAACCTCGTCCCGTGCTTGTTGAGCAGTGTTCATCGACATGGATCCCCGAGTCCTCTCTTGTCTCGATCACCTACGTGTCAAGACGTGCCGGGAGCGGTCATCGCGAGCCCGACTCGATAGAAACACACTAGTGCATCTCTATCGAGAGAATCGTTTTCCACAGCTGACCGATTCCGAGATGTCATCGCCCGAGTCCTGACCGGAAGTGGTTGCGTGGCCCAATCCCCCCGATGGGACTGAGCGCTCGCACGCACCGAACATCCAGGTCAATGGGACCACAAATCACGCGGACTTTTCGGGAGGAATATCTCCCTGTGGATGACGGTCAAACTCGGCGCCAGGCGCGCCTGTCTACGGCGCTAGACCTACCCGCGCCGCAGACGCTGCTGCCGGGCTTCCTGGAAAGCCGCGGCGACGACGTCGACTGTGTCCCCCAACCCACGCGCGAGACTCTCAAGCTGCCTGGCTGCTGGGAGTCGGGTCCAACGGCCTTGCTCCCAGGCGTAGTAGGTCGGCACAGCCACGTTGACGGCCGCAGCCAACTCGGGCACCGTCAGCCCCGCCTTCAAACGCAGTGCTCTGAGATCAGGAACCTCACCCTCCATGTGAATTAGACGAAGGGTCGGGATGTCGAGCGCTCTAGCAAGCTTGACCAAGAAATCCGGTCGAGGAACCGACGCGCCCAGCTCCCAACGAGATATGCGCTCCCCACCGGCGGCACCAACTAGACGCGCCAACTCATGCTGGGTCAGGCCCGCCTTCTCGCGAGCGGCGCGCAGCGCTGAGGGGTCGATTCCGGAAACCATCGCTGACAGACACTAGTCGGAGCAAGCGGGGGCCCCCCTCGAATCTCCCCACAAGTTAAGCGACCTACGTGATGCCCGCGCTGGGCAGAGGGCGCTGGGACACGCCGCTGACTTGAGGTGGAGCGAGACAACGACGATGCCTACCGGTCCTCTCGAAAGGCGTGGGCCTCATCAAATCCGGACGCCCGCAGGTAGCACCGCCTCTGAACCGCGCCTGCCTCGTACTGTCGGTGGCGACTCGTACCCTCAAAGAGCCGAGGCTCTCCAGATTCCTCGGCAGAAGCGAGGTGACCGGGTGGGAAGCGGTAAGCAGGTCAGCCGCAGCGCGCACATCGGCGATGCTGGTATTGCCCTTATCCACCAGCGGGTCAGCGCCATGGATCACGTCTGGCACGAGCGCACAGTCGACGCCGGGATCGATGGCACGATCGAGCTGCGCGACCCTGCGACGGGCGAAGTCAGCAACTGCCACCTCCAGGTGCAAAGCAAGGCCAGCGACAACGACTTCCCCGGTGAAACCGCCGACCGGTTCCACTACGACTGCGACGAGCGCGACCTGGACTACTGGATGAAGTCTTCAATGCCCGTCCTGCTGGTCTGCTCACACCCCAAGCGGGGCGAAGCCTGGTGGGCGCACATCCAGTCCTACTTCGCGGATCCCGCCCGTCGCGCCAGCGGACGTGTGGACTTCAACAAGATCACCATGTCCCTTGAAGGGGACGTCTCCGACCGGCTGTTCGCGGTTGCGGATCCTCACGGCCGCGCGCACACGCCCGTCGCTGATCTGCGTGATGAAACCCTGGAGTCGAACCTGCTGCCTGTGACGATGCCCGACGTGTTCTGGGCATACGACGCCGCGGTCACACTCCCCCGGAAGGTCTACGACCTACAGCGCGAGAGCAGCCTCGACATCCGAGACGACTTCACCCTCTTCGGCGCCCGGCTGCTGACGTGGAGCCCCGTCGAGGACACCGCGCTGGCGGGCGCGGTGAACGGTGACCCGACGATCGAGGCCACCGGCGAACTGCTCCACGGCAGCCCGGACAGCGAGCGAATACTGGTGCGCTTGCTCAACAACGCCTTCCGGCAAGACCTCCGCGATGACTGCGCCTTCCACGGCAAGCGCCACATGCTCTACTTCCGCGCCACCGACGACCTGTCGCAACGGAGCTGGAACACCAGCGGCACCCATTGGCGCTCCGTCTTCAAGCCGCACGCCAAGAAGACCAACCCATCGCAGGTCAGCTACTACAAGCACGCCGGACTCAAGTGGCAGTTCCTCAACCTCGACGACGAGTGGTTCTGCGCCTTGACGCCCGACTACTACTACTCGATCGACGGCTACCGCGAGTCACGGTTCACAGCCCAGTACCTCAGCGGCATCAAGCGGCTCGAACGCAACCCCGCAGTGCTCGGCGAGACCCGCATGTGGGCCGCCATCCTCGCCGGTCGCGAGGGTGGCCATGACAGCTTGTTCAGCCAGAACGAACGCATCCTCGACTTCGGCAAACTCGTCACCTTCGACACCGACCGCGGCATCGACGAGGCGAAGTGGAAGCGAGCGGCAGAGGCGTCGGACCCGACCGATCCTCTGGCTGACGGGGAGCTGGCGGAGACGGCATGAAACTCACGTTCATCGACGAACCGGACCTGGAATTCGGCAACGGCAGCCGCCACATCGACCCGCGTAGCGGCATCAACAACTACGGTCCGGCCGACCTGAGCAATACGGGTGTCCGGACGATCCAGATCGGCATCGTCGGCACCAAGGAGGCCATCGATGGGGTCAAGGCATGGCTCGACCGCTGCCGCGAACCAATTGCACCCAAAGAAAGCCCGCTATCGCACCTCTACTTGCCGTTTCCTGGGTTCCATACCAGCGTCGGCTTCCGCTCGACGATCATCTGGAACGGGCGGCTGGAGCGCACACTCGACAAACGAGCCCTGGAGAACATCGCAACGCTAAGTCCGCTGCAGGCTGTGCAGAAGGGCGTCGAACTGTACGAGGCCGAGCTGAGAACGCTCGATGAGGAACCCAACTGCGATGTGATCATCGTCTGCCGTCCCGACGATCTGCCGGAACGCGAGGAGCCGAAGACCAACCCCGACCGACCGTGGGAGCAACCAAAAGCTGCGTCTATCGGCTTCGACTTCCACGAGCTGCTGAAGGCACGCTCGCTGAGCGGTAGTCGCCCCATCCAAATTATCCGACGCGAGACCTGGGACCCGACCTACAAGCCAAAGGGGCGCGACAGGCGACGCCAGCAGGACGAGGCGACCAAAGCCTGGAATCTGCACACGGCGCTGTACTACAAGGCCGGCGGCGTGCCATGGCGGATGACCCGCCACGTCCAGGACCTCACGACCTGCTACGTCGGCGTCGCCTTCTACCGAAGCACCGACAACGAAACACTGCAGACGAGCGTGGCGCAGGTCTTCAACGAGCGCGGCGACGGCGTGATCGTCCGCGGCGCGCAGGCCACTCAATCGAAGGACGACCGACAGCCACACCTCACCGGTGACGACGCCAAGGACCTACTGGAGCAGTCGCTGGCCCGGTACCGCACCGAACACAAGACGGCACCCGCGCGGGTCATGCTGCACAAGACCTCATCGTTCACGCCTGACGAGTTGGAGGGCTTCCAGGCCGCCGCCGAGGCGGAGCGCCTGGCGATGCTCGAACTCGTCTGGATCCCACGCGAGGACTCCCCCCGGCTGTTTCGGCAAGGCGAGCAGACGACCCTACGAGGCACGCTCCTGTCGCTCACTGACACCCGGCACCTGCTCTACACCCGTGGGAGCGTTCCGTTCTACCGGACTTACCCAGGGATGTACGTGCCGTCGGCACTCCCCTTCCGCCTTGTCGAAGTGCAGTCGAGCGCGGCCGAGATCGCGACTGAGCTGCTCGCGCTCTCCAAGATGAACTGGAACGCCACCCAACTCGACGGACGGGTGCCCATCACGCTGCGCACAGCTGACTCGACCGGCCGGATCCTGAAGCACCTCGGCCCGAACGAACGCCCGGCGCCGCGATACGCCTACTACATGTGACTCGGCTCGGTGCTCGTAGCTCGGTTTGACCTGGTCGCTTCCGCGACTCGCATGGACAAGTCCCCCGACCAGCATGCGCGCCCGCACCTGTCCTGCACGAAGGCCCGGTCATTGCCTGGAAAGCCCTTCCGGCCGGAGCGCACGGAAGCCGCTTCCGCTGTCGATAACGTGCGGAGATCACTCCGGTTGGTCACTGGGGCTTGTCGTCAGCGCGACGGGGACGCGTCGCCAGGCCGTCGAAGATCAACTCGCTGATCGACGCAGACAAGCGCACTGCGTCTGCGGACGGGTCGTCAGATGGCCCCTCCACCGCCGCAGTGAGGCCGGCGACCGTGATGGCACCGAAGACGCTCAAGGCCACGGCGCCCGGGTTGGGGACCTGGCGTAGCGACCCATCAGCCACGCCGTCGGCCAACAACTGCTCGATCGGTTCGTAGAACGCAGCCCGCAATGCCAGCGCCAGCTCGGGCAGCCGAGTCGCGCGCCCAAGGTCGCCGACCAGTGCCCGACACAGGAACGGGTGCTCGAGCATTACCCCCAGCTGCGCCACGACAGCGGCCTCGAGTCGAGTCCGCGCATCCTCGGCGCTCAAGACGGCAACGCCGACGGCGCCGGCGATCATGTCCAGCAGGTCGCTGAGGAGAAACTCCAGCACGGCGTTCTTGCCGTCGAGGTGGTAGTAGATCGTGGCCTTCGGGATGCCGGTGGCCTCGGCGATGTCTTCGATCTTGGTGCCGTCCAGACCGCGCTCCGCGATCAGCTCGGCCGCGCCGTACAACTGGCTGGCCAGCTTCGCCGGCAGCTTCCTCATCACGCACCTCTGTTCTCTGCCGCCCGCCGGTGCGGCCGTGCGGTATCGACGTCGTGCACATCGTATGTTGTACTGGAAGTACAAACCAGTGATCTAGACGATCGGTTGTGTTCAGTGAGTCGAGACGATCGGGCCGGGACTGCTGTTCTCACCGGTCGAGGCGCTCGCCCAGACCGGCTTCGCTGTCGCGGCCGGGCTCCTTCTCGACACGTTCGTCGTGCGCACTCTCGTCGTCCCGGCTTGCGCCGCGCTGTTCGAGGAGGGCAGCTGGTGGCCACACCCCCGGCCGGCCCACGCCCCGGCAGCCGTAGAGCCAGCCCCAACACCTCCCAGGCACCCGTGAACCCGATGACCAGAGAGAAGTCATGACTAGCCAGCAGCTCACCTACAGCCCGTTCGACCCCACAGTGATGGAGGATCCCTACCCCGTCTATCGGCAGCTTCGCGATCACGCCCCGGCGCACTGGTCGCCGGAGGCAAGCACCTGGGTGCTCAGCAGGCACGAGGACGTCTCGGCGGCCCTGGCCGACCCAACGACGTACTCCTCGGCGTCCGGCATCTTCCCCACCCCACCCGGCGTGGACATGACCGAGCTGTTCCTGCCCATGCTCATCATGAGCGACCCACCCCGGCACACGCAGCTGCGCCAACTCGTCAGCAAGGCCTTTACCCCGCGTCGCATCGCAGGGCTCGAAGGACACATCCAGACCCTTGTCGACGACCTCCTGGACACAACCCCCGAGACCGGCCCCTGGGACTTCGTCTCTGAGTTCTCCGGACCTCTGCCCGCGATCGTGATCGCCGACATGCTCGGCGTGCCGCGTGAAGACCGCGACCGCTTTCGGACCTGGTCCACCACCCTGATCCAGTCCAACCCGGTGCGAGGCGAATTCGGCGCCGGGCTGGACGCCGCTGCAGCCCTCTACGAGTACTTCTCCGCATTCCTCGCTGACCGACGCGCGCACCCACAAGACGACCTCATGACAGCGCTCGTCCAAGCCGAGGTGGACGGCGAGCACCTCACCGAGGAAGAACTTCTCGGGTTCTGCCTGCTGCTGCTCGTCGCCGGGCACGAAACGACGACCAACCTGCTGTCCAACAGCGCTGTCATCCTCGCCCAACACCCTGAGGACCGACGCGCTCTGGCCGACGAGCCCGAACTCGTGCCAGCAGCCGTCGAAGAGCTGCTTCGCTACGACTCACCGGTCCAGGGCCTGGCACGCACCCTGACCCGACAGGTCGATCTGCACGGTCAGGCTATGGCAGCCGGCGACACCGTGCTGCTGCTCTTCGGCTCAGCCAACCGCGACGACCACGCGTTTCCCGACGCAGACCACTTCGACATCCACCGTGGCCCCGAACGACAAGTCGCGTTCGGGCGCGGCATCCACTTCTGTCTCGGCGCATCCCTGGCCCGCCTCGAAGCACGCATCGCTCTGCGAGCACTCCTCACCCGCCGCCGTGACTGGGATGTCGACATCGACTCCGCGGTCCGACTCCGCTCAGGCCCGATCCGCGGGTTCGCATCGCTACCCATTCAGTAGGTCAGCCACTCACCATCCAGTCCCACGAAGGAGTACCCGTGAAGGACCGACCCAAGCCGAGCCGCGCAACAGTCCTCCACAATCTGATCGAGGCCATCCTCACCCGAAACGATGGGCACATCCCCACCAACATCGAAGGCACCGACACCTACTTCAACAATGTGGAGGACCTCGCGAACGCGCTCCTGCTCCGCTGGCACACCCGTCTCGTGGCATCCCTAGAACGCGGCCTCGTCGACGACCCTGAAGACCGCAGGGAGGCCGTCATCGAAGCCTGGCGGCACGCCTCCCGGACCTACTCGGGCGTACGCAAAGTCATAGACGAGATGGCGGAGGACCCGCCCACCGACGTCATTGCCCACGCCGTGCTGGCCACCGCTCGTAACGACTGGGCTGCCATGGCCATCGCAGCCGGACTGGCCAGCGGCATCGACGAGCTAGGAGCTCGGGTCGGCCAGCGCCTCGAACTTGAGGCGCGACGACGCAACCTCACGGAACAGAGCCCAGCCAACAAGTCTCTGGCGCCATCATTGCTCGGCACACTGATGGCTCATCTCGTCGGGCGAGTGCTCCCCAAAGCCTCTACCGATTCCGCTCGCCCATCCGGTTCTGCCGGAGCGACGGCGAGCCCGCAGGACTCTGGGTCGGTTCGACACACGACGCCCACCCAGTCGCCATTGGACTCAGTCAGGTCAGTTCCGCCACGAGATCCGTGATGTGGCGCAGCAGTGGAACCGCGATGGCTTGCTCCTCAGCCGTGAGAGATCTCCAGGCCACCGAGAGTCGGTCGGCGACAAGGCCGCGCTTGGCGGCCAGAAGTTGCTCACCTCGCTCGGTGAGCGTGAGCACGCGCCGGCGGCGGTCGTCCTCAGCCGGGATGCGGCGCAGCAGACCTGCGCTTTCCAGGCTGGCCGCCTGTTGGGTCACCGTCGGCTGGCTCAACAGCGTGTACGTCGAAATGGCGCCGATGCCCTCAAGACCGCAGATCTGCACAGCATCCAGCAAGACCAACTGCGGCACGGTGACGTCTTCGAAGAGCGGCTGCAGGCGTCCCCTGGTCCGCCGCGCGACCGCGAGCAGAGCCAGCACCGCATCAGCAAACTGGCTTCCGCTGTCCGCGGCGACCACTTCACCACCAGCACCCATACGAGCTCCCGTAGTCCATGGCCACTCATTGACAACACCGGCGCCGAGGGCGATCGGCGACCATATATTGCGTCACGCTACCGGCCTGCCCTCGACGGACAACTGCTGGGCCAGCGGCAACAATGGGTATCTAACTGCTCAATAGGCAATGTTGCTCATTGGGCAACAGGCGTCATACTCAGGGCATGGATCGTGGGTTGCGGGACCTCAAGCGCGAGGCGACGGGACGGGCGCTCGCCCAAGCCGCCTTCGAGCTGACCCGTGAGCGCGGGCTGTTCGGGTTCGTCACCGCGGATCTCGTGCAGCGTGCTGGCTACTCGCGTCGCACGTTTGCGAACCACTTCTCCTGCAAGGAGGAGGCAGTCGCGTCAGTCGCGTTCGGTGGTGTCGAGGACGCCAGCGCGATCCTGGCCGGCCTGCCCGCGGATCTGCCGTTGCTCGATGCCCTCCTGGCCGTCATGAAGGATCAGCTCACTGCGGACACGTTGGTGAGGATGCGCGAGCTGATGGCGATGGCGCGGGAGTACCCGACCCTGGAGCCCTACGTCCTAGGCGTTCAGCAACGCATGCGCCACACTGCCCAGGAACTCTTGGGGTCGGCAGCCGGGGACCGGTACCCCGCCGTCTACGTACCTCTGCTGTTCGGCGCCGTGTACGGCGCTGTCATGGCTGCCCTGGAAGGAACTCTCGACGTGCACCTGGACGGCGAGAGCGACGCCACCCCTACGTCGATGGACTACAGCTCGTTCCTCGACCTCACCTTCGACTACCTGCGCCACGGCCTCTAGACGCCCGCCGCTTCTCGCCCCCAAGGAGAACCCGACCCATGTCCACCATCTTGTACCGGCTCGGACAAACCGCGTTCGGCAGGCCGTGGCTCTTCATCGCGGGCTGGGTCGCGGTCCTCGCCGCGGTCGTCGGTGCCGTGGCAATCAACGGCGTGAGCGTCAGCTCCGAGATGAAGATCGAGGGCACCCAGGCCCAGACCGTGCTCGACCGCGTGGCCGATGAGCTCCCTGAGGCCTCGGGGGGTCAGGCCAGCGTGGTCTTCACTGCACCGGACGGTGAGCGCCTCGACACTCCAGAGCGACTCGCGGTCATCAGCGGCACCGTCGGCGACGTCTACGACCTCGAGAAGGTCGTCAACCCCCTCGACGCCGCGCTGGGTGGCGCTGAAGAGGACCCAGCGGACACTCCGCGAAAGAATGCACCGGTCGATCCCCAAGCCGGGTCGGACCAGCAGGCGCCCCCGTATCAGCCGCTCGTGGTGGACGGGGCCCCAGTGCCTGGCGTGCTGGTGTCCTCGGACGGACAGGTCGCCTTGTTCCAGTTCCAGTTCACGGTCGCCTCGACCTCGTTGACCGATGACGACGTCTCCTCGGTGGTCGAGGTGGTAGAGCGCGCCGAGCAGGGAACGGGGATCACCGTTCTCCCGAGCGACTCGCTCAAGGCACTCGAGATCCCCGTCGGCATCGGCGAGGTGATCGGTCTCGCCGTCGCTGCCCTCGTGCTGGTGCTCACCCTGGGTTCCCTGATCGCGGCCGGCCTGCCCCTGATCACAGCGCTCGTCGGGGTCGGAATCGGCGTGGGTGGCGCCTACGCGCTCTCGACGGTCGTCGAGATGAACTCCGCCACCCCCGTCCTGGGTCTCATGGTCGGCCTCGCGGTCGGCATCGATTACGCGCTCTTCGTCGTCAACCGGCAGCGACGGCTGATCCTCGACCGAGGGCTCACCGCCCGGGAGGCAGCCGGCAGAGCAGTCGGCACTGCGGGCAGCGCCGTGTTCTTCGCCGGCCTGACCGTCCTCATCGCGCTGACCGCCCTGACCGTCATCGGCATCGCGACGTTGTCGACTATGGCCCTGGTCGCTGCGTCCACGGTGGCCCTGGCAGTGCTCATCGCCCTCAGCCTGCTGCCCGCGCTGCTAGGCCTAGTCGGGGAGCGGATCTGCTCGGACAAGGCCCGAGGCCGGCGCCGCGCCAAGGAGGACGCGGAGTCGCACAGCGTCGCCGACCACTGGGTGAAGACTGTGATCAGGTTCAGGTGGCCCGTCATCGCCGGCGTGGTCGCGATCCTCGGCGTGATGGCGATCCCCGCAGCCAGCATGAACCTGGGCATCCCCTCCGGCGCGACCGCGAACCAGGACACCGCCGCTCGGCAGAGCTACGAGGCCGTCTCCCAAGGCTTCGGTGAGGGATTCAACGGCCCCCTCCTAGTCACCGCAGAGCCCACCGGCACCGCAGGACGTGTCACCCCCGAGCTGACCGCGAAACTGATCACTGGGTTCCAGGACCGAGACGACATCGTGCTGGCCACCCCCGTCGGCATCAACGAGGCCGGCGACCTCGCCGTGTTCAGCATCATCCCCACCTCAGGCCCCAGCGACGAGGCGACCAGCGACCTCGTGAAGTCACTTCGCGAGCGCGACAGCGCGATCGCCCAGGACAACCAGGTGCAGTTGGGCGTGACCGGCTTCACCGCCATCGGAATCGACATGTCCGACAAGATCGCCAGCGTGCTTCCGCTCTACCTCGGCATCATCATCGTGCTTTCCGTCCTGATTCTGATGGTCGTTTTCCGCTCGGTGGTCGTCCCGATCAAGGCCACAGCCGGCTTCCTGCTCAGCATCCTGGCCACCTTCGGTGCCACCACCGCAGTCTTCCAGTGGGGCTGGGTCAGCGAACTCTTCGGCTTCGACACCGGCGGTCCGCTCATGAGCTTCATGCCGATCATCGTGACCGGCATCCTCTACGGACTCGCCATGGACTACGAGGTCTTCCTGGTCTCCTCGATGCGCGAGGCACACATCCACGGCCAGGCAGCGCGACCAAGCGTCGTCCACGGCTTCGACCACGCCAGCCGGGTCGTCGTCGCAGCCGCCATCATCATGGTCGCGGTGTTCTCCGGCTTCATCTTCAGCCACGACATCATGATCAAGCAGGTCGGCTTCGCACTCGCCGCCGGCATCCTGATCGACGCATTCATCGTCCGGTTGACCCTCGTACCGGCGCTCATGGCCGTCTTCGACGACAGAGCATGGTGGCTTCCCCCCTGGCTCGACCGGCTACTGCCGGACCTCGACATCGAGGGCGACAAGCTCCTGACCATGCTCGACGAGCAGGCCGGAGTCACTGACCGATAGGACATCAAGATCCCAGGCTGATGGAGAACAGACCGCCAAAGGTGCGTCGTGCTTCGGCCGGGTTCGCGCTCCAGGATCCGCTGCGCGGAGAAGGCCGCGGAGCAAGAGGCTGCGATCTCTTCGCCACCCCGTGATGCGCGTCGACCTCATCTGCCGGAGGGAACAGACCCTTCACCCAGCGGACAACCTGGACTTTCCGGCCCGGTTAGTGTCCGAAATGTCGGAGGCCGCCTCAAGGTCGGCGCCGCCCGTGGCGTCTCCAATTGCGCGACCGGCCATGACGTGCCGGCTTTCCGTTCACCTGTGCTGGATCGTGTTCGCGCAAGTATTCCTCAAGATCAGCAAGCCCCCGGGCGAGATCTCGACGGAGCTTTCGTTCGGCCAAAAACCGGAGGCGTGGCCGGGGGTGTACGCGAGCCCACTCACCATAGATGGACTCCCCCACGTACCAGCATGCACCGGCAGCGACGAGGCCGCCCACTAACCTCCACCACACGACTGCCAGCACATCCCATAGGGCGTTCCCCAGATGTTGCCAAGCTGGCCCGTTCGGATCCCAATATCTCACTCCACCCACCTCCAGCCCTAGCGGCCGAACCCGGTGGTTCATGATCACCATGCACGCAGGGGTTGAGGTCAGAGTACGCCGAAATACATAGGGGGAAAAGGGTAGTTTGGCGGCACTGAGCGCTACCCACGGCCGCTGCCAGGCAGCAGAGCCAGACGCCAATATGATCGACCAGGACGAACACCCCGACCGACCGAGCCCGCCGCCGAGAGAACGACGCCTTGCAGTCGCTTGGCGGAGCAAGGCGAGCGCCGTCGCTAGTACAAAACTCAGGCATCGGTGGCCCAACTCTGAGAGGCGGAGCGCCTTCGTCGGCGGGCCTCCATCCGCAGGTCACCAAGGATTCAACCCCCCACCCCACCAC
>NZ_JAANMS010000067.1 GCF_011250565.1 Nocardioides sp. IC4_145 | reverse complement strand
GTCCTCGGCGCCGGCGGGGACGGTGGCTGTGGCGCCGAGGACCGTGGCGGCGATGCCGGCCACGACCGAGCGGGCGAGCACCGACGTACGCCGGCGCCCGTCGGAACTGCGTGCGGAACCCATGGACCTGCCTCCTGCTGCGCGGTCCGGAGCGCCGCGACCCAGGAATCACATCAGTCACACCAGTCACACGCAAGCGACCGCGGACAACTACAACTGTGTAGTTCTCGGCCGACCCGAGGCACTGGCGTCCCGGACGGGCGGTCAGCCCCCGTGGGCCGAGGGGGCCAGCAGCCGCTCGAGGGCGTCCTCGACCTCGGCCGGGACGACGAAGAGCAGCTCGTCGCCGGACTCGACCGGCTGCTCGGCGCTCGGCACGTAGACCTGGCCGTCGCGCAGGATCGTCACCAGCGCGCAGTTCTCCGGCAGCGGGATGAGACCGCTCGGCTTGCCGACGTACGGCGAGTCGGCCGGCAGCGTCATCTCGACCAGGTTGGCGCCGCCCTGGCGGAAGGTGAACAGCCGCACCAGGTCGCCGACCGTGACCGCCTCCTCGACGAGCGCGGACATGATCCGCGGGGTCGAGACGTTGACGTCGACGCCCCAGGCCTCGGTGAAGAGCCACTCGTTGTTGGGGTGGTTGACCCGGCCGACCGTGCGCGGCACGCCGAACTCGGTCTTGGCCAGCAGCGAGGTGACCAGGTTGACCTTGTCGTCACCGGTCGCGGCGATGACCACGTCGCAGCGGTCCATCTGCGCCTCCTCGAGCGAGGAGAGCTCGCAGGAGTCGGCCAGCAGCCACTCGGCGTCCGGCACCCGCTCGGGGCGGATGGAGTCCGGGTTCTTGTCGATGAGGAGGACCTCGTGGCCGTTGTGGATGAGCTCACGGGCGATCGAGCGGCCGACGGCTCCCGCTCCGGCGATGGCGACGCGCACGTCAGTCCTCCTGCGGTCCGCGCTTGATGACGGACATGGCGTGGTCGGCGTTCTCCTCGCGGACGACCAGGTGGATCAGGTCGCCCTCCTGGATGACGGTCTCGCGCTTGGGCAGCATGCCCTCGCCGAGCCGGTCGATCCACGCGATGCGGCTGCCGGTCTGCTCCTGGAAGTGGACGGTCCGGTGGCCCACCCACACCTCGGGCACGGGCACGTGGTCGACCCGGATCGTGCCGGAGGGGTCGCGGAAGTCCGGCTCCGCGCCCGCCGGCAGCAGCCGGCGCAGCACCTGGTCGGCGGTCCACTTCACCGTCGCGACGGTGGTGATGCCGAGGCGCTGGTAGACCTCGGCGCGGCCGGGGTCGTAGATCCGGGCGACGACCTGCTGGATCCCGAACGTCTCGCGCGCGACGCGCGCGGCGATGATGTTGGAGTTGTCGCCCGAGGAGACGGCGGCGAAGGCGTCCGCGCGGCGGATGCCGGCCTTCTCCAGGACCTCCTGGTCGAAGCCCACGCCGGCGACCTTGTCGCCGTTGAAGCCGGGACCCAGGCGGCGGAAGGCGTCCGGCTCGCTGTCGATGACCGACACCGTGTGGTTGCGGTCCTCGAGGCTGCGGGCGAGGGTCGAGCCGACTCGGCCGCAGCCCATGATCACGACGTGCACGGGGGAACCGTACCCGCGCCGGACGCCGCTTCGTCCGCGAAGCCTCGGGTGGGGCTCCGGACGAGTACCGTTCCGGCTCGTGAGTGTCGGGGACGTCTCCAAGCGGATCCTGCTGGGACGCAAGCTGAGGAGCTCCCAGCTCGGGGAGACGCTCCTGCCGAAGCGCATCGCGCTGCCGGTCTTCGCCAGCGACGCGCTGTCGTCGGTCGCCTACGCGCCCGACGAGGTGTTCATCATGCTGTCGCTGGCGGGCGCGTCGGCGTACGTCTGGTCGTGGAAGGTCGCGCTCGCGGTCGCGCTGGTCATGGCGGTCGTCGTGGCGTCGTACCGCCAGACCGTCCACGCCTACCCCTCGGGCGGCGGTGACTACGAGGTCGCGACCGTCAACCTCGGGCGCACCGCCGGCATGACGGTGGGCAGCGCGCTGCTCGTCGACTACGTGCTGACGGTGGCGGTGTCGATCTCCTCGGGCGCGCAGTACGCCGCCGCGGCGATCCCGGCGCTCGTCGGGCACGAGCCGACCGTGGCGGCGGTCGCGGTCCTCGGCCTGATGGCGATGAACCTGCGCGGCATCCGGGAGTCCGGACGGTTCTTCGCCGTCCCCACCTACGCCTTCATGGTCGCGATCATCGGCATGTGCGCCTTCGGCCTGGTGCGGCTGGCGCTGGGCGACCTGCCCGCGGTGGAGTCCGCCGGGCTGGAGATCACCCCGGAGCCGGGGCTGGAGGAACCGCTCACCACGATCGGCCTGCTGATCCTGCTGGCGCGGGCGTTCTCGTCCGGCTGCGCGGCGCTCACCGGCGTCGAGGCGATCTCCAACGGCGTGCCCGCGTTCCGCCGCCCCAAGAGCAGGAACGCCGCCACCACGCTGCTGCTGCTCGGGATGATCGCGATCACGATGATGGTCAGCGTCATCGTGCTGGCCCGGCAGATGGGCATCCGGTACGTCGACCCGCACGACCTGCACCGGCTGACCCGCGACGGCGAACCGGTCGGCGCCGACTACGAGCAGCACGCGGTGATCGCCCAGATCGCCCGGGCGGTCTTCCAGGAGTTCAGCCCGGCGTTCTACGTCGTCGTGACCGTCACCGGCATCATCCTGGTGCTCGCCGCCAACACCGCGTTCAACGGCTTCCCGGTGCTCGGCTCGATCCTCGCCAAGGACGGCCTCGCCCCCCGCGCCCTGGGCTCCCGCGGCGACCGGCTGGCGTACAGCAACGGCATCGTCTTCCTCGCGGTGATGGCGATCGCCCTCATCTACGCCTTCGACGCCGAGACCACCAAGCTGATCCAGCTCTACATCGTCGGCGTCTTCGTCTCCTTCAACCTCAGCCAGCTCGGCATGATCCGGCACTGGACGCGCGCCCTGCAGACCGAGCGCGACCCGGCGGAGCGGCGGCGCATGGTGCGCTCGCGCGCGATCAACGCCGTCGGCCTGACCTTCACCGCCGTGGTGCTGGTGATCATCCTGCTGACCAAGTTCCTCGCCGGGGCGTGGATCACCGTGCTCGCGATGGGCTTCTTCTTCCTGCTCATGAGGAGCATCCGGCAGCACTACGACCGGGTCGCCGAGGAGCTGGCCGCCGACGAGGAGGACAAGGCGCTGCCGACCCGCGTCCACGCGATCGTGCTGGTCTCCAAGCTGCACAAGCCCACGCTGCGGGCGCTCGCGTTCGCCAAGGCCACGCGGCCCAACGTGCTCGAGGGCGTCTACGTCGACGACGGCACCGACACCACCGCGCGCCTGCTCGCCGAGTGGGACGAGCGCCGCATCGACGTGCCGCTCAAGGTCCTCCACTCGCCCTACCGCGAGCTGGTGCGGCCGGTCGTCGAGTACGCCACCGAGATCCGCAAGGCCAACCCGCGAGGCGTCGTCGCGGTCTACATCCCGGAGTACGTCGTGGGCCGCTGGTGGGAGCAGCTGCTCCACAACCAGACCGCGCTGCGCCTCAAGGGTCGGCTGCTGTTCACCCCGGGTGTCATGGTGACCTCCGTGCCCTACCAGCTGAGGTCCTCCGAGATCGCCCGTGAACGTGTCCGCCGCGAGGCCACCCGGGTCCGCCCGGGCGACCTGCGCCGCGGCCAGGTCGAGCGCCGCCCCGACGACCGCCAGGTCAAGCGGTGACCCCGCGCCCGCCGCAGCGGCGGGGGAGGCCCGCGCCGCGCCAGCGGCAGGCCCGCGGGGCCTCGGTCGTCGGCCGGCGCTACGAGGCCGTCGTCGGCCCGGTCGCCCACGGCGGCCACTGCATCGTCCGCGTCTCGACCGACCCGACCGGCGCCTCGGACGAGACGCGCGTGGTCTTCGCCCGCCACGGGATCCCCGGCGAGCGCGTCGTCCTGGAGCTGACCGAGGGCACCGAGGGCGACCGCTTCTGGCGCGGCGACGTCGTCGAGGTGCACGAGGCGTCGCCGGACCGGGTCGAGCCGCCCTGCCCCTACGCCCGGCCGGGCCGCTGCGGCGGCTGCGACTTCCAGCACGTCGACCTCGGCCGCCAGCGGGCGCTGAAGGCCGACGTCGTCGCCGAGCAGCTGCGCCGCCTGGCCGGCCTCGACGTCGACGTCACCGTCGAGGCGGTCGAGGGCGACCTGCCCGAGCAGCTCGCCGGCCTGCGCTGGCGCACCCGGCAGCAGTACGTCCGCCTCCCCGACGGCCAGCGCGGCCTGCGCAAGCACCGCTCCCGCGAGGTCGTCGTCATCGACGACTGCCGCATCGCGCACCCCGACGCCCGCGAGCCGCGGCCCGGCACGGTGACCGAGCAGGTCACCGCGGCCGGCGCCACCCACGGGTACGCCGTCGCCGCCGACGGGTTCTGGCAGGTGCACCCCGGCGCGCCGCGGACCCTCGTCGAGACGGTCCTCGAGGTGCTGCGCCCGCAGCCGGGGGAGTCCGTGCTGGACCTGTACGCAGGAGTGGGGCTGTTCGCCCGGTTCCTCGCCGAGGCCGTGGGGGACACCGGCCGGGTCGGCGCGGTCGAGGGCGACCCGACCGCGGCCGGCCACGCCGCGACCAACTGCCCCGGGGCCGAGGTCACCGCCGGAGGCGTCGACGAGGTGCTCGCGGCGGCGTACGACGGGCACTGGGACCTCGTCGTGCTCGACCCGCCGCGCGAGGGCGCCCGGCGCCCGGTCGTCGAGCAGGTCGTCGCCCGCACGCCGCGCGCCGTGGCGTACGTCGCGTGCGACCCGGCGGCGCTGGCGCGCGACGTGTCGGTCTTCGCCGAGCACGGTTACCGGCTGAGCGCCCTGCGCGCCTTCGACCTGTTCCCGATGACCCACCACGTGGAGTGCGTCGCGCTGCTCGAGCGCGAGGTGAGCGACTGACACCCGCTCGCGGATCGGTGCCACCTGGTGACCGCGATCCACGACCGTCAGCCTTCTCCACAGGCCGCGATCGTCTCGGTGAGGCACCGGCGGCGGCGGGCAGGCTCGTGCCGTGCCACCCGACGACACGCCGCGACCCCCGGACGCCGCGGGTCTGCGCCACCTGACGACCTACGTACAGGACGGGGTCGTGTCCCGAGCGCAGCTCGGCTCGCTCGGCTTCCGGCCCCACGACGTACGCCGGATGCTGCGTCGGCGGGAGCTCAGCGTGGTGCATCCCGGCGTGTTCGTGCAGCACACCGGTCCGCCCACCTGGCAGCAACGCGCCTGGGCCGCCGTCCTGGCCACGGGTAGCGTGCTGGCCCGCGAGTCCGCGCTGCCGAAGCCGCCCGAGCGGGCACCGATGCAGGTCGCGGTCGACGTGCGCCGCACGGTCTCCCGGCTCGAGGGCGTCACCGTCCACCGCACCGCTCACCTGGCCGACCGGATCGCACCCGGCTCGGCGCCTCCGCGGATCAGTGTCGCCAACGCCGCCGTGGAGCTCGCCGACCTCGCAGCGGACGAGCACGCGGCGTACAGGGTGCTCGCCGACGTGCTGCACACCCGCGAGGTGGTCACGGCGGACCTGGCGGCAGCCATCACGGCGCGGCGCCGGCTGCGCCGCAGGGCGCTCCTGGTCGAGCTGGTCGCGGACCTGGCGACCGGGGCCGCCTCCGTGCTCGAGCGCGCGTACCTGCGCGACGTCGAGCGCGCACACGGTCTGCCGGTCGGGCGCCGGCAGGCACGGGGGAGCGTGGACGGCCGGACCGTCCTCCGGGACGTCTCCTACGACGACTTCGGCACCTACGTGGAGCTCGCCGGCCGGGCGTTCCACGACACGCCCGCTGCCCGCGACCGCGACCTGGCCCGTGACCTGACGGCGGTGGTGACGGACGGGCGCACGACCGTGCGGCTCGGGCACCGCCAGGTCCTGGGCGAGGCGTGCGCCACGGCCGTGGCCGTCGGTCGTCTGCTGCAAGGGCGAGGGTGGGCCGGGGGACCGGCGACCTGCCCGCGGTGTCCAGGCCGCCGGTCGTGATCCGGCCGGCACGGCGGCCGGGTCGTCCAGATCAGGCGGTCCAGATGAGCGGGACCAGGGTGACGGTCATGACCAGGACGGTCAGGGTCAGCACCCACCCGAGCCGGGCGTAGTCGGTGAACCGGTAGCCACCGGGGCCGTAGACCATCATGTTGGTCTGGTAGCCGATCGGGGACAGGAACGATGCCGAGGCGGCCACCGCGACCGCGATGGCCGCGCCGCGGGGATCCAGCCCGGTGGCGCCTGCGGCGGAGACCGCGATGGGGAGCATCAACAGCGCGGCCGCGTTGTTCGTCACCAGCTCGGTGAGGACGATGGTGGCGAGCACCAGGCCGAGCAGCACCCCGCGGTCGCCGAAGCCCGAGAACGTGTCGACCAGGCCGGTGGCGACGGTGGCGGCCAGCCCGGACTGCTGCATCGCGGCGGCCAGCCCGAACGCGGAGGCGATGACGACGATGACCTCGATGTCGATCGCCCGCCGTGCCTCCAGGGGGGACACGACGCGGGAGGCCACGAGGAGGATGGCGGCCACCAGCGATCCCTCGAGGATGGGGACGGTCTCGGTGGCGGCGAGCCCGACCACGGCCAGGAGCAGCGCGACCGGGACCCAGGCTCGGGAGGTCGCCACTGGGGGAGTGCCGTCCAGCGGCGCGACCAGCAGGAAGTCGGCGCGGTCGCGCCACCGCTCCCGGAACCCGAGGTCGGACACCAGGATCAGGGTGTCGCCCACGTGGATGGTCTCGGTGCCGATCCGCCCCTTGAGCAGCTGCCCCGCGCGGTGGATGCCCAGCACGGCCGCCTGGTAGGTGGAGCGGAACCCGACGTCCCTCAGGTTCGTCCCGACGAGGGGCGAACGGGACCCGACGACGGCCTCGTAGTAGCTCACGGAGGGGTCGTCGAGGTCGAGGACGTGCTCGAGCTCCGCCGAGCGCAGACCGCGCATCTCCTGGAGCTCCACGACCCGGTCGATCGGACCGACGAAGTGCAGGCGGTTGCCGCCGCGCAGCACGGTCTCCGGTCGGACCGGGGCGATCGTCGTGTCGCCCCGGTCCACCGAGGCGAGGAAGAGTCCGGAGAGGTTGCGCAGGCTCGCCTCCTCGACGGTCTTCCCGTCGATGGCACCCCCGGGCTCCACGATCATCTCGACGCTGAAGCGCCGACCCGCCTCCTCCATCTCGGCACGAGCCGAACGGCGGTCGGGCAGGACCCTGGGGGCCAGGGCGACGATCGCGACCAGGCCGACCGCGGCGATGGGCAGGCCCAGCTTGCCGATCTCGAAGAACCCGATCTGCCGAAGGTCCAGGGTCGCCATCTGGCCGGACACCACGAGGTTCGTCGACGTACCGATGACGGTGATGAGCCCGCCCAGCACGGCTGCGAACGACACGGGCATCAGCAGCTTGGAGACCGAGCGCCCGCGTCTGCTCGCCCAGGACGTCACCTGCGGGATGAGCATCGCGACGATGGGGGTGTTGTTGAGGAACGCTGAGGCGCCGGCGGTCGGCACGACCGTGCGGAGCAGGGGCAGCCGGTAGGAGCCACGCTCGCCGAGCGTCCTCTGCATCACCGGCGTGAGGGCGCCGGTCTTCTCGATGCCCGCAGCCAGCACGTAGAGAGCGGCGACCGTGATGGGCGCGGAGTTGGAGAACCCCGAGAACGCCGCGTCCGCGTCGATCACCCCCAGGACCAGCACCGCGACGGCACCGCCGAAGACGACGACGGCGGGCGAGACCCGGCCGCGCACGAGCAGGACGAGGACGGCGAGGATCACGGCGAGGGTGATCCAGGCGTCGGTGGTCATGATGGGCAACTCCCGGGAGGACCTGGCCGGCGGACGGACCCCACCAGAGCTCGCGGGTCACCGTAGCGCGCACAGGTCGGGCGGCGGGCGCCTTCCTCGGGCGTGAGTGGATCCTCGACATCGTGTATCTTGACATCAAGAGAGTTCGGTCAGCCGAGTCGCCAGGTTAGGACTGCCTTCCTTCCGTCGCCCACCAGCGCAACGGCAAGATGGCGAGGAGCCGACCGCACCATCGATCAAGCACCACCGGACGTCACGAGGAGAGTTGGCAGTGGCCAGTCAGGACAGCTTCGGTGCCAAGAGCACCCTGGACGTGGACGGACAGTCCTACGAGATCTACCGCCTCGACGCGGTGACGGGGGAGGGCCTGGACGTCGAGACGCTGCCCTTCAGCCTCAAGGTCCTGCTGGAGAACCTCCTGCGGACCGAGGACGGCGCGGACATCACCGCCGACGACATCAAGGCCCTCGCCGGGTGGGACGCCGACGCGCACCCCGACAAGGAGATCCAGTTCACGCCGGCGCGCGTGATCATGCAGGACTTCACCGGCGTGCCCTGCGTCGTCGACCTCGCCACCATGCGCGAGGCGATGGCCGAGCTCGGCGGCGACCCGTCGCGGATCAACCCGCTCGCGCCGGCCGAGATGGTCATCGACCACTCCGTCATCGCCGACGTCTTCGGCTCGCCGGAGGCGTTCGAGCGGAACGTGGAGATCGAGTACGAGCGCAACCGCGAGCGCTACCAGTTCCTGCGCTGGGGCCAGGGCGCCTTCGACGACTTCAAGGTCGTCCCCCCGGGCACCGGCATCGTGCACCAGGTCAACATCGAGCACCTCGCCCGCACCGTCATGGTGCGCGACGGCGTGGCGTACCCCGACACCTGCGTCGGCACCGACTCCCACACCACGATGGTCAACGGCATCGGCGTGGTCGGCTGGGGCGTCGGCGGCATCGAGGCCGAGGCCGCGATGCTCGGGCAGCCGGTCTCGATGCTCATCCCGCGCGTCGTCGGCTTCAAGCTCTCCGGCGACCTGCCCGAGGGCTCGACGGCCACCGACCTGGTGCTCACCATCACCGAGATGCTGCGCAAGCACGGCGTCGTCGGGAAGTTCGTGGAGTTCTACGGCCCCGGCGTCTCGGCGCTGCCGCTGGCCAACCGCGCCACGATCGGCAACATGAGCCCGGAGTTCGGCTCGACCATCGCGGTCTTCCCGATCGACGAGCAGACCGTCGAGTACCTCAAGCTCACCGGTCGCCCCGAGGAGCAGCTCCGCCTCGTCGAGGAGTACGCCAAGGCGCAGGGCCTGTGGCACGACCCCGACGCCGAGCCGCGCTACTCCGAGAAGCTCGAGCTGGACCTGTCGACGGTCGTCCCGTCGCTCGCCGGCCCGAAGCGCCCGCAGGACCGCGTCGCGCTCTCCGACGCCCGCGAGGCGTTCCGCGTCGCGCTGGCCGACTACGTCAGCGACGACGAGACCGGCACCGAGGCCCGCAAGCCCGGCGTGCCGCAGAACGAGAAGCCGTACGGCGTCACCACCGGCGCCGACGAGGCCTCGGCCGAGTCCTTCCCGTCCTCCGACCCGCCGGCCACCAACGGCAACGGGGACGGCCACGACGACGCCGACCAGCCGGTCGACTCGCACTCCGCGGCGGCCAACGCCGACGGTCGCCCGTCGGACCCGGTCAGGGTGACCCTCGAGGACGGCACCGAGTTCGAGCTCGACCACGGCGCCGTCGCGATCGCCGCGATCACTTCGTGCACCAACACCTCGAACCCCTCGGTCATGATCGGCGCCGCGCTGCTGGCGAAGAAGGCCGTGGAGAAGGGCCTGCAGCGCAAGCCGTGGGTCAAGACCACGCTCGCGCCCGGCTCGCAGGTCGTCTCCGACTACTACGAGCGCGCCGGCCTCACGCCGTACCTCGACAAGCTCGGCTTCAACCTCGTCGGCTACGGCTGCACCACCTGCATCGGCAACTCCGGCCCGCTCATCCCCGAGGTCTCCGCCGCGGTCAACGAGAAGGACCTCGCGGTCGTCTCGGTGCTCTCGGGCAACCGGAACTTCGAGGGCCGGATCAACCCCGACGTGAAGATGAACTACCTCGCGTCCCCGCCGCTGGTCGTCGCCTACGCGCTGGCCGGCTCGATGGACGTCGACCTGTTCAACGACCCGCTGGGCCAGGACACCGACGGCAACGACGTCTACATGAAGGACATCTGGCCCTCCCCCCAGGAGGTCGAGCGGGTCATCGGCGAGGCCATCACCTCCGACATGTTCGACAGCTCCTACGCCGACGTCTTCGCCGGCGACGAGCGGTGGCAGTCGCTGCCGACCCCCGAGGGCGACACCTTCGAGTGGGACGCGGAGTCGACCTACGTCCGCAAGCCCCCGTACTTCGACGGCATGCCCGACGAGCCGGAGGCCGTCACCGACATCGAGGGCGCCCGCGTGCTCCTCAAGCTCGGCGACTCGGTCACCACCGACCACATCAGCCCGGCCGGTGCGATCAAGAAGGACTCGCCGGCCGGCAAGTACCTCGCCGAGCACGGCGTGGAGCAGCGGGACTTCAACTCCTACGGCTCGCGTCGCGGCAACCACGAGGTCATGATCCGCGGCACGTTCGCCAACATCCGCCTGCGCAACCAGCTCGCGCCGGGCACCGAGGGCGGCGTCACCCGCGACTTCACCAACGGTGGCGAGGTGACCTCGGTCTTCGAGGCCTCGGAGAACTACATCGCCGCGGGCACCCCGCTGGTCGTCCTGGCCGGCAAGGAGTACGGCTCCGGCTCCTCGCGCGACTGGGCCGCCAAGGGCACCTCGCTGCTGGGCGTCAAGGCCGTCATCGCCGAGTCCTACGAGCGCATCCACCGCTCGAACCTCATCGGCATGGGCGTCATCCCGCTCCAGTTCCCCGAGGGCCAGACCGCCGAGAGCCTCGGCCTGACCGGCGAGGAGGAGTTCTCCATCACCGGCATCACCGAGCTCAACGAGGGCCGCACGCCCAAGACCGTCAAGGTCAAGGCCGGCGACGTGGAGTTCGACGCGGTCGTCCGCATCGACACCCCCGGCGAGGCGAACTACTACCGCAACGGCGGCATCATGCAGTACGTCCTGCGCAACCTGCGCAGGGCCTGATCCGCTCTCGCACCGTCCGGACGGCCCGTCACCCCTCGAGGGTGGCGGGCCGTCCGTCTTTCTCGTCCTCGACCCCTCCATCGGTGTTGCTCGGTGCGTGGGAGGGAATGACGAGGCAGGAGAGGAAGGCTGGAGAGGCGGACGACCGCGACTTGCTGCGGGCGGCGCTGGCGGCGCTTCCGCCGCGGCAGCGCGCCGTGATCGTGCTGCGCTACTACGAGGACCTCACCGAGCGGCAGACCGCCGAGGCGCTCGGGATCGCGGTCGGCACGGTCAAGTCAGGCGCGGGACGGTCTGGCCCGGTTGCGGACGCTCGTGCCGGAGGCCGAGGTGGTGGCCACTACCGTGTGACGCATGATCGTGGCGTTCAGCATCAGCCCGACCACCGGTGACGAGACCGGCGGCGTCTCCGAGGCGGTCGCGGCCGCGGTGCGGGTGGTTCGCGAGTCCGGCCTGCCCAACGAGACCAACGCGATGTTCACCAACATCGAGGGTGAGTGGGACGAGGTCATGGCGGTGGTCAAGAAGGCCGTCGACGTCGTCGCCGAGGTGTCCCCGCGGGTCGGCCTGGTGCTCAAGGCCGACATCCGGCCCGGGTACGACGGCCAGCTGACCGCCAAGGTCGAGCGGGTCGAGCGGGCGCTCGAGCATTCGTGAGCGACGTACCGCCGCCTCCGCTTCCTCCGCCTCCGTCCACGCCACCCCCTCCGGCTCCTCCGTCACCTCCTCCGTCACCTCCTCCGGCTCCGCCGTCACCTCCGGCTCGAGAACGTGACCGGTTCACCGTGCTCGTGCTCGCCGGGCTGGCCGCGTGCGCGGTCCTCCTGGTGGCGATCGGCGTGCCGGTGGCGGTGAGCCAGCTGCGCGCGGACGAGAGCGCCCGGGTGGAGCGGAACCTCGACGAGGTGCAGGTCTTCGCCGACCTGAGCACCGACCACACCGAGGGCGACGTCGACTACCCCCAGACGCCGCCCGCCGGCGGGCCGCACCACCCGCGGTGGCTCGAGTGCGGGGTCTACGACGAGCCGGTGCGCGAGGAGAACGCCGTGCACGACCTCGAGCACGGCACGGTCTGGATCACCTACGACCCGGACCTGCCCGCCGAGGACGTCGCGTCGCTGGCCGAGCAGCTGCCCGCCAACGGGATCCTGTCGCCGTACCCCGGCCTGCCCGCGCCGGTCGTCGTCACCGTCTGGGGCCACCAGCTGCGGCTCGTCGGCGCGGACGACCCCCGGCTCGGGCTGTTCGTCGAGCAGCTCGGCGGCGGCCGCAGCGCGCCCGAGCCGTTCGCCTCCTGCGCCGGCGGCGTGCCCGACCCGCAGGGCGGGGTCGAGCCGGAGGAGGGCCCCGGCACGACGGTGTAGCCGCTGCACCCGCCGGGCACGGAAGGCTCATGGACTCCGAGACCAGGGACTACCGCACCGGCGGGGAGGACACCGTCCTGGACCTGACCCGCGACTGCGCCGACTACGTCAGCGGTCGCGGCGACGGCCTGCTGCACCTCTTCGTGCCGCACGCCACCGCCGGGCTGGCGATCCTCGAGACCGGCTCCGGCAGCGACGACGACCTGCTCGCCGCCCTCGGCGACCTGCTCCCCGCCGACGACCGCTGGCGCCACCGCCACGGCACCCCCGGCCACGGCCGCTCCCACGTCATGCCGGCGCTCGTGCCGCCGTACGCCAGCGTCCCCGTCCTCGACGGCTCCCTCGCCCTCGGCACCTGGCAGAGCATCTGCCTGGTCGACCTCAACGTCGACAACCACGAGCGGCAGGTGCGGTTCAGCTTCCTCGCCGGCTGAGGCGAGACCAGCTGAGCGCCGACGGTTTCTCGGCGGGTCTCGAGACGGGCCTGGCGGCCTCCTCGACCAGCCGGGAGAGCCCCCCGGCTAGGTTCGCGTCCATGAGTGAGCCGACCAGATTCGCCTGCGTGCTGCTCGTCGACCGCCGGGGATGGGTGCTGCTGCAGGAGCGGGACGAGCACGCGGTCATCGACCCGGAGACGTGGGGGATGCCGGGCGGCCACGTGGAGGACGGCGAGGGGTTCGAGGAGGCGGCGTACCGCGAGCTGGCCGAGGAGACCGGCCTCCGGCTCGAGCGCGGCGAGCTGCAGTTCTGGCGCGAGATCGCGACCGAGCACGCGTCCTACGGCGTCGGCTCGATGCACGTGTACGTCGGCGCCGTCGACCTCACCGACGCCGACATCACCTGCGGGGAGGGCCGGCGGATCGTCTTCGTGGACCCGGGGCGGGTGCCGACCCTCGAGCTGACCGGCTCGGCGGCCGACGCCCTCCCGGCGTTCCTCGACAGCGAGATGTACAGCACGATGGCCCCATGACCACCGCGCGCACCACGGACCTGACCGTCGCCCCCGTCCCGGCCCACGGCGCCGAGGACGTCGTCGTCGCCACCTCCGGCCCCGACGAGGGCTGCGTGTTCACCGGCACCGAGGACGGCAGCGTCTTCCGGGTCTCGCACGACGGCGCCAAGGTCGACCGGGTCGCCCACACCGGGGGCCGCCCGCTCGGCATCGAGATCGACGCCGACGGTCGGCTGCTGGTGTGCGACGCCAAGCGCGGCGTGCTGCGGATCGACACGGCGACCGGCGGCGTCGAGACCGTCACCGACCGGGTCGGCGGTCAGCCGATGGTCTTCTGCAACAACGCCGCGATCGCGAGCGACGGCACGGTGTGGTTCTCCGACTCCTCGCGGCACTACGGCATCGAGCGGTGGAAGGACGACTTCATCCAGGTCACGCGCTCCGGCCGGCTGATGCGGATGGACCCCGACGGCACGGTGACCGTCGTCCTCGACGGGCTCGCCTTCGCCAACGGCGTCGCGCTGAGCAAGGACGAGGACTTCGTGTGCGTCGCCGAGACCGGCGGCCGGACCGTCGTGCGACGCTGGCTCACCGGTGACCGCGCCGGCATGCGCGACCTGCTCTGCTCGAACCTCCCGGGCTACCCCGACAACATCGCGCGCGGCAGCGACGGCCTGATCTGGGTGACGATCGCCAGCCCGCGCGACCCGGTGGTGGAGCGGCTCCAGGGCGCGCCGCTGAAGGTGCGCAAGCTGGTCACGAGGATCCCGCAGAAGCTCCAGCCGCAGCCCGCCCGCACCGTCCGCGTCCAGGCGTACGACGACGAGGGCCGGCTCGTGCACGACCTCGACCTGCCGGGCGATCGGTACCACATGGTGACCGGCGTCCGGGAGCACGACGGCCGGGTCTGGATGGGCAGCCTGCACGAGCCGGCGATCGCGGTCCACGACCTGTGACCTCCTAGACTCGGGAGCATGTCGCTCCTCGACTCGATCGCCGGTCCGCGGGACGTCCAGGCCCTCGCGCCCGACCAGCTCGAGGACCTCGCCGCCGAGATCCGCGACCTCCTCGTGCAGACCTGCTCGCGCATCGGCGGGCACCTCGGTCCCAACCTCGGCGTCGTCGAGCTGACCATCGCGCTGCACCGCGTCTTCGACAGCCCGCGCGACCGGATCGTGCTCGACACCGGCCACCAGTCCTACGTCCACAAGATCCTCACCGGGCGCGGCGGCCAGTTCGACGGCCTGCGCAAGGAGGGCGGCCTGTCGGGCTACCCGAGCCAGTCGGAGTCCGAGCACGACATCGTCGAGAACTCCCACGCCTCGACCGCCCTGTCCTACGCCGACGGCCTGGCCAAGGCGTTCGCGATCCGCGGCGAGGACCGTCACACGGTCGCGGTCATCGGCGACGGCGCACTCACCGGCGGCATGGCCTGGGAGGCGCTCAACAACATCGCGATCGCCAAGGACAGCCGGCTGGTCATCGTCGTCAACGACAACGGCCGCTCCTACACCCCGACCATCGGCGGCCTCGCGAACGCCCTCACCACGCTGCGCACCAACCCGCGCTACGAGCAGGTCCTCGACCTGGTCAAGAAGCGCCTCAACGCCGTCCCCGGCGTCGGCCCCGCGGCGTACGACGCCCTCCACGCGATGAAGAAGGGCCTCAAGGACGCGCTCGCGCCGCAGGGCCTCTTCGAGGACCTCGGCCTGAAGTACGTCGGTCCCGTCGACGGCCACGACCTCGTCGCCATGGAGGCGGCGCTGGAGCGGGCCAAGCGGTTCGGCGGGCCGGTGATCGTGCACGCGCTGACCCGCAAGGGCTTCGGGTACGACGCGGCGGAGCGCCACGAGGCGGACCAGTTCCACTCGCCGCAGCCCTTCGACATCGAGACCGGCGAGGAGAAGGCCCGCGGCCGGATCTGGACCGACGTCTTCTCCGACGAGATCGTCCACATCGGCCAGCGCCGCAAGGACGTCGTGGCGATCACCGCGGCGATGATGCACCCGGTGGGGCTCGACCACTTCCAGAAGCGCTTCCCCGAGCGCACCTTCGACGTCGGCATCGCCGAGCAGCACGCCGCGACCTCCGCCGCCGGGCTCGCGATGGGTGGGCTGCACCCGGTGGTCGCGGTCTACGCGACGTTCCTCAACCGCGCCTTCGACCAGGTGTTGATGGACTGCGCGCTGCACCGCACCGGCGTGACCTTCGTGCTCGACCGCGCCGGCGTGACCGGCGACGACGGCGCGTCCCACAACGGCATGTGGGACATGTCGGTGCTCCAGGTCGTGCCCGGCCTGCGGCTCGCCGCGCCCCGCGACGCCGCCCGGTTGCGCGAGCTGCTCAACGAGGCCGTCGAGGTCGAGGACGCCCCGACCGTGGTCCGGTTCCCCAAGGGCCCGCCGCCGGCGGACGTCGAGGCGGTCGGCAAGGCCGGCGGCGCCGACGTGCTGGTCCGCAACGGCACCAAGGACGTGCTGGTCGTGGCCGTCGGCTCGATGAACGAGGTCGCGCTCGGCGTCGCCGACCGGCTCGTCGCCCAGGGCATCGGCGTCACCGTCGTCGACCCGCGCTGGGTCAAGCCCGTCGACCCCGCGGTCGTCGAGCTCGCCCGCGAGCACCGGCTCGTCGTCTCGGTCGAGGACAACGGCGTGGTCGGTGGCTGCGGGTCGGTGCTGCTGCAGACCCTCGTCGAGGCCGGCGTGACCACCCCGGTCCGTCTGCGCGGGATCCCCCAGGAGTTCCTCCAGCACGCCAAGCGCGCCGCGATCCTCGAGCGCATCGGCCTCACGCCGCAGGCCCTCGCCCTCGACATCGTCGAGTACATGACCTCCCTCGACGAAGGTCGTTTACCCGTCGATGCCGACCACGCCGACCACCCCGTCTGACCGACTCCGCCGGAGCCCGCGGGGCGCGGTCGCGGCCCTGCTGGTCCCGCTGCTGGTCTGCCTGCTGCCGGGGTGCTCGCTCCTGGACCGGGGCGACGACCCGGACGGCGCCGCCCGGGTGGCCGTCGCGCCCGCGCCGGGCGACGTGGTCGTGGCGGTACGCCGTGCGCTGGACCGCCGCGCGGCGGCCGTGCGCCGCGGGGACCGGCGCACCTTCGCCGCCGGGCTGGCCCGGCGCTCGCCGCGGGTGCGGGCCCAGCAGCTGACCTGGTTCGACAACCTGGCGCAGCTGCCGCTCGCGGAGCTCCGCTACGGCGTCGACCGGCAGAACATCGTGCGCGACGGCGACGGCTACTGGGTCGTCGTCGAGCAGTCCATGCAGCTGGCCGGCTACGACGCCGAGCCGGTCGTCACCCACGACCGGTTCCGGTTCCGGCCCGTCCCGGGGAACGTCCGGCGGATGCGGCTCACCTCGGTCACCGACCCGGCCTGGGAGGCCGAGCACGACGTGCGGCCCCAGCCCTGGGACCTCGGCGCGGTCGAGGTGCGCGGCGGGCTGGGGGTGCTGGGCGTCTTCGACGCCGACAGCGTTCCCGCCGCGTCCGGGGTGATCGCGTCGGTGGAGCGTGGCATCGCCGACGTCTCGGCCGTCCTGCCGCAGGACTGGCGCCGCACGGTGGTCGTCTACGCGCTGTCCTCGACGGCGTTCCTCGAGACCATCGACGAGCTGCCCGGCGGCGACCCCGAGCGGCTCGACGGCGTCGCCTTCCCGGTCGCGGCCGGCCCGGGGCGGCCCGGCGCGGTCGCGACCCGCTTCGCGCTGCACCCCCGGATGCTCACGCGCGCCGGCCCGCAGCGCGACCGGCTGGTGCGCCACGAGCTCGTGCACGTCGCGCTCGGCGAGCGCGACGACGACGTACCGGTCTGGCTCAGCGAGGGCATCGCGGAGTACGTCTCGGTCCGTGCCGTCGACCCCGCCGACCGGGTGGTCGCCGAGGCGGCACTCGGCCGCGCCGTCGAGGGGATCGACGGGCTGCCGACCCGCGAGTCGTTCACGGCCCCCGGCGACGAGCCGGTCGTGTCGTACGGCGTGTCCTGGTGGGTCTGCGAGCACGTCGCCCGCTCGTTCGGCGAGGGCGCCCTGTGGGCCCTGCTCGACGCCTTCGCGGCGGAGGGCGCCGACGAGGCGGAGGTGCTCCGCCGGGTGCTCGGCCTGACCGCCGACCAGCTGGCGAACCGGGCCGCGCGGCTCATGGTCGCCACCTTCGTCCCGGGCGTCGAGCTCGCGGACGCGACCCGGTAGCGGTCACGACCCGCACTCCGACCGGGCCCGGGTGACCAAGACCTCGGCGAGAAGAACATCACGTCCGGTTCAGCGGTCTAGATGGCCGATCGCGACAGTTGCGCTGTTAGGTTTCCGGCGATCGCGTCGGGTGGACCACCCCTCCCGATGCGAGGGCGTCTCGTGACGCTCGAGGACCACCCGAGGACCGGCTGTCGGTGATGCGACCGACGGCCACAGGGCCGCGCCCGCACACGGCGGGTGTGGTCCCGACGGAGCCATCCCGGGCTCCGACGCCGCCGCCCCGCACCGGACGACCACCGCGTCCGCCGGCGCAGGGCCGCGCACCTCCACGTGCCCCCCGCGTGGAGCAGTCGACAAGAAAGTTGCAGCACAGTGAAGAAGACGCTCCTGGCCACGGCGCTCGCCGTGGGTCTCGGCGGTCTCGCGGTCACCTCACCGGCCGAGGCCGGCACCTACGAGGTCCCCGTCGCCGCTGACACCTATGTCAGCAAGTCCACCGCCTCGGCGAAGCTCGGCTCGGCCGCCCGCCTCCGGGTCGACGGTCGCAAGGCCACGCGCCAGCACGCCTTCCTGAAGGTGACCGTCCCCCAGGTCCCGGCCGGAGAGGGCCTGCGCTCCGTCGAGCTCCGGCTCCGTCCGACCACGTCGTCGCCGACGGGCGTGACGGTCCACCGCACCGACACCTCGTGGGCGGAGGGCTCGCTGAGCTGGCGGACCAAGCCCGCCAAGCGCGCGCCGCTCGGCTCGTCCGACCGGCTGGTCGCCGGCACCGTCGAGGTCATCGACCTCGACGTCTCCGAGGTCACCCCGGGCTCCGTGCTCGGGCTCCGGCTCGAGACCTCCGCCCAGCGGACCCTGGCCTTCCACTCCCGGGAGTCGGTCAAGAACGCACCGGCCGTGCGAGTCGTGACCGGCACCGGCGTCGCCGACAGCGCGCCGCCC
>NZ_JAANMS010000066.1 GCF_011250565.1 Nocardioides sp. IC4_145 | reverse complement strand
CCCGCCCCATGACCGCCGTACCCAGGATCGAGCCGCGCCGGGTGGTGATCGTCGACGACACCGCCGACCTGCGCGAGCTGCTCCGGCTCGCGCTCGTCCGCGGCGGCTTCGACGTCGTCGCCGAGGCCGGCGACGGCCGCGCCGGCATCGAGGCCGTGCGCGAGCAGCGACCCGACGTCGTCCTGCTGGACCTCTCCATGCCCGTCATGGACGGCCTCGAGGCGCTGCCGACCATCCGGCGCCTCGCCCCCCAGGCCAAGATCGTGGTGCTCTCGGGCTTCGGCGCCACCCAGATGTCCGCGCGCGCCATGGCCGCCGGCGCGGACGGCTACGTGCAGAAGGGCGCCTCGCTCACCTCGATCCTCGACTACGTCCGCGACGTCGCGGCCGGAGGCCTGGTGCGCGCGCCCCGATCCCTCTCGGTGGTCCCCGCGCCGCCGAGCACCGCCTCCGAGGAGCCCGCCGAGATGAACGCTGACGACCCGAGCGGGGACACGCTCACCGTCGCCGAGAAACCGCCACGCCGGCCGACCGTGCACGCCGCCGACACCAGCGAGCCCGCGCACCCGCCCGTCGGCGCGCACGTGTCGTCGTGGGAGGCGCTCGGGATGGCGCCGTACGGCGTCCTCGAGCTGGCCGACGAGCCGCTCTTCCGCGTCGTCTACGCCAACACCGTCGCCCAGCGGCTGCTCGTCGAGCGCTGCACCCCCGGCACGCCGCTGTCGCTGGCCGCGCCCCAGCTGGCCGGCCTGGTCGCCTTCCACCGCCTCGACAACGACGCGTCCTTCGAGGTGGTCCTGCCCGGCGGGGCGGTCCGGGCGACGCTGCGCCGCACCGGCTGGTCGGTGCTGGTCTACCTCGACTCCGCCTCCGACGACGTGGGGCTGCTGCGCCGCGCGATCGCCACCACGGCCCACGAGATCCGCGGCCCGGTCGCGGTCATCTGCGGCATCGCGGAGACCATCGGCTGGTCCGGCGCCGACCTCGACGCCGATCAGCGCGTCCGGCTGATGGCCTCGGTCGCGCGGCAGGCGCGGATGCTCGACAGCATCACCGCCGACCTGCTCACCGCGGCGCAGATCCAGCGGGGCACGCTCCGCATCGACCTGCAGACCGTCGACCCGCGCACGGTCGTCGAGTCGGTGGTCGCCGACCGCTACGACGTCGACGTCCGCATCGACGACGAGCGGCAGGTGCGCGCCGACCCGGTGCGGTTCGAGCAGATGCTCACGAACCTGCTGAGCAACGCGCACAAGTACGGCGCCGCGCCGTACACCGTCCACGTCCGGCCCGACGGCGACCTGGTCTCCATCGACGTCGTCGACGCCGGCGACGGGGTGCCCGAGGAGTTCCGCGGCTCGCTGTTCCGCGAGTTCACCCGCGCCCACGGCACCGTCGCGACCGGCACCGGCCTCGGCCTCTACGTCGTGCGCACGCTCGCCGAGGCGCAGAGCGGCCGGGCGACGTACGCCCCCGGCCCCTACGGCGGCTCGGTCTTCACCATCAGCCTGCGCGCCTGCTGATCGCGGCCCCTCCGAGACCCTCCCGGCCCCCGCCTCGTGCTGCCACGCTTGCGCCCCGGCGCACGCTCAGCAGCACGAGGCGGGCGGGGAGCTACCGGCCGCGGCGCCAGACGACGACGGCGGCCGTGGGGTCCGGCGAACGGAGGACCGGCAGCTTGTTGGCCACGACGTCGGTACGCCGCGCGGTCAGCGCCTGGCGCAGCGCGTCGCGGGTGGCGTCGAGCTCGGCCCGGAGCTCCTCGTTGCGCGACTGCAGCGCGAGCACCTGGTTCTGCAGGTCCATGATCCGGCGGACGCCCTCGATGCCGATCCCGGCCGAGGTGAGGGCGGCGATCTCGCGCAGCCGTTCGATGTCGCGCGAGGAGTAGCGCCGTCCGCCGCCGCCGGTGCGACCGGGCGTGATCAGCCCGAGGCGCTCGTAGGTGCGCAGGGTCTGCGGGTGCAGGCCGGTCAGCTCGGCCGCGACGCTGATGACGTAGACGGCTGAGTCCGGGTCGATCGGCGCGAAGAAACGGTCAACCACGGCCGCCTCCCTCAGGCGCTCTCGAACAACCCGGCCCGCAGCGGCTTGCCCGCCATCGCCGCGCGGTAGGCCTCGACGGCCTCGCGCGCCGCCGCGTCGAGCACGGCGGGGACCTGGACCTCGACGGTGGCGAGCAGGTCGCCCTTGGTGCCGTCCGGCTTCGGGGCGCCCTTGCCGCGCACGCGGAACGTGCGGCCGTTCGGCGTGCCCGGCGGGACCCGCAGCGTGACCGGGGCGCCGTTCAGCGTCGGGATCTTCACCTCGGCCCCGAGGGCTGCCTCGTCGAAGGAGACCGGCACGTCGAGGGTGAGGTTGGCGTCCTTGCGGCCGAAGATCCGGTGCGGGGAGACCTTGACGGTGACGTACAGGTCACCGGCCGGCCCACCGCTCTCGCCGGCCGCGCCCTTGCCGCGCAGCCGGATCCGCTGGCCGTCCTTGACGCCGGCGGGGATGCGGGCCTGGATCGTGCGGGCCGAGGCGCCGCGGCCGCTGCCGTGGCAGGTCGGGCACGCCTCGTCGTAGACCAGCTGCCGACCGCCGCAGCGGGGGCAGGTCTCGTTGATCGCGAACGCGCCGCCGGCCGACGCCACGACGTACCCCGCGCCCTCGCACTCGGGACAGACCTTCGGCTTGGTGCCGGGCTTGCCGCCGGTGCCGGAGCAGTCCGGGCACGGCGCGTCCGAGGACAGCCGCAGGGAGACCGTCACGCCCTCGATCGCGTCGGTGAACCCGATCGTGGCCGTGGTCTCCACGTCGGCGCCCTTGGCCGGGCGTCGCGCCTGCTGGGTACGCCGGCCGCCGCCGGCGCCGCCCCCGAAGAGGTCGCCGAACATGTCGCCGAACCCGCCGCCCCCACCGGCGCGGTCGCGCAGCAGGTCCTCGAACCCGCCCGGGAAGCCGCCCGCGCCTCCGCCGAAGCCGCCCCCGCCGCGGCTCTGCCAGCCGTGGGCGCCGGAGCCGTAGAGGGACCGCATCTCGTCGTACTTCGTGCGCTTCTCGGGGTCGCCGACGACGTCGTACGCCTCGGCCACCGCCTTGAACTTCTCGTGCTTGGCGGTGTCGCCGGGGTTGGAGTCGGGGTGGTTGGCGCGCGCGAGCCTGCGGTAGGCCTTCTTGATCTCCTCGGCCGTCGCGTCCTTCTTCAGGCCGAGCTCGGCGTAGAAGTCCTTCTGGGCCCAGTCGGCCCGGAAGCCGTCATCGGTGCTCACGCGCGCCTCCCTCCCGTTCTCGTGCTGTCGCTGGTTACTGCGGCGGGTCGACGACCAGGACCTGGGCGGCGCGGACCACCCGGTCACCGATCCGGTAGCCGGCCTTCGCGACCACCTTGCACGTGGTCACCTCGACCTCTGCGTCCTCGCCGAGGTGGCTGAGCGCCTCGTGCAGGCTCGGGTCGAACGCGTCGCCCGGGGTGCCGAACTTGGTCAGCCCGAGCCGCTCGACGGTCCGCTCGAGCTGGTCGGCGACCGCCTGGAAGCCGGCCTCGAGCTCGCCGCCCGACTGCTGCGCGGACTCGCGGGCCCGGTCGATGGTGTCGAGGACCTCGATGATCGGGGTGAGCGCGGCGTACGTCGCGTTCTCCCGGATCAGGTCGCGGTCCCGCTCCACGCGGCGCTTGTAGTTGACGAACTCGGCCTGCAGGCGCTGCAGGTCGGCCGTCCGCTCCGCGAGCTCCATCTGGGTGACGGTCAGCTCGTCGCGGGCCGGGTCCGGCTCGCCGGGGGTCTCCCCCGCGGGCTGGTCCTGGACGTCTTCCGGGGACAGGTCCGGCCCGGGCTCGGCGGGGGTCTCGGCGACCCCCGCCTCGTCCACGTGACCGGCCGCGTCGCCCGTGACCGGGTCGACGGGGTCGTCGGTCATCGGGTCGGTCATCGGCGGGGCGTTGATGTCCTCGGGCTCGGTGGGCTTGTGCGGATCGGTCACTTCGACTCGCCCTCGCCGGCGTCGGTCTCGTCGACCACCTCGGCGTCGACGATGTCGTCGTCGGCCTCGCCGGTCGCGCCCGCGGTGCCACCGGCGGCGGAGGCGTCGGCCTCGGCGGCGGCGTACATCGCGGCACCCATCTTCTGGCTGGACTCGCCGAGCTTGGTGACGCCCGCCTGGATCTCGTCGGCGGAGGCCTCGGTGTTCTCGAGGGTCGCCTTGAGCGCGTCGACGTCGGCCTGGACCTCGGTCTTCACGTCGTCCGGGATCTTGTCGCCGTTCTCGGCGAGGAACTTCTCGGTGGTGTAGACGAGCTGGTCGGCCTGGTTGCGGGCCTCGACCGCGGCGCGACGCTTGGCGTCCTCCTCGGCGTACTGCTCGGCCTCGCGGACCATCCGGTCGATGTCGTCCTTGCTGAGCGCGGAGCCGCCGGAGATCGTCATCGACTGCTCCTTGCCCGACGCCTGGTCCTTCGCGGTGACGTGGACGATGCCGTTGGCGTCGATGTCGAAGGTGACCTCGATCTTCGGCACGCCGCGCGGCGCCGGCGGGAGGCCGGTCAGCTCGAAGTTGCCGAGCGGCTGGTTCTGCGACCACATCTGGCGCTCGCCCTGGGCGACCTTGATCTCCACCGACGGCTGGTTGTCGTCGGCGGTCGTGAAGATCTCCGAGCGCTTGGTCGGGATGGTGGTGTTGCGCTCGATCAGCGTGGTCATCACGCCGCCCTTGGTCTCGATGCCGAGGGACAGCGGGGTGACGTCGAGCAGCAGGACGTCCTTGACCTCGCCCTTGAGGACGCCGGCCTGGAGCGCGGCGCCGAGCGCCACGACCTCGTCGGGGTTGACGCCCTTGTTGGGCTCCTTGCCGCCGAGCAGCTCCTTGACGACGTCGGTCACGGCCGGCATGCGGGTCGAGCCGCCGACGAGCACCACGTGGTCGATCGCGGAGACGCTGACGCCGCCGTCCTTGAGGACCTGCTGGAAGGGCTTCTTGGTGCGCTCGAGCAGGTCGGCGGTGAGCTTCTGGAACTCAGCTCGCGTCAGCCGCTCCTCGAAGTGCAGCGGGCCGGACTCGCCGTGGGTGATGTAGGGCAGGTGGATCGTGGTCTCCGAGGAGGAGGACAGCTCGATCTTCGCCTTCTCCGCGGCCTCCTGGAGGCGCTGCTTGGCGATCTTGTCGGCCGCCAGGTCCACACCGTTGGCGTTCTTGAACTTGGTGACCATCCACTCGACGACGCGCGCGTCCCAGTCGTCACCACCGAGGTGGTTGTCGCCGGAGGTCGCCTTGACCTCGACGACGCCCTCGCCGATCTCCAGCAGCGAGACGTCGAACGTGCCGCCACCGAGGTCGAAGACGAGGATCAGCTGGTCGTCGCCCTTGTCCAGGCCGTAGGCCAGCGCGGCCGCGGTGGGCTCGTTGACGATGCGCTGGACGTTGAGGCCCGCGATCTCGCCGGCCTCCTTCGTGGCCTGGCGCTGGGCGTCGGAGAAGTACGCCGGCACGGTGATGACCGCGTCGGTGACCGGCTCGCCGAGGTAGGCCTCCGCGTCCCGCTTCAGCTTCTGCAGCACGAAGGCGCTGATCTGCTGCGGGGTGAAGTCCTTGTCGTCGATCTTCTGCTTCCAGTCGGTGCCCATGTGGCGCTTGACCGACCGGATGGTGCGGTCGACGTTGGTGACGGCCTGCCGCTTGGCGACCTCACCGACGAGGACCTCGCCGGACTTGGCGAACGCGACGACCGACGGGGTGGTCCGGGCGCCTTCCGCGTTCGCGATGACGGTGGGCTCGCCGCCCTCCAGGACCGACACGACGCTGTTCGTCGTGCCGAGGTCGATGCCGACCGCACGTGCCATGGGATGCAACCTCCGCTTGCTCGGGTGAACTGCTGTCTGTCTGGGATGTCTTCGGGTGGTGCTGGGGACCGGCACGTGAGGCGCCGGAAGTCTGGGTCAGAGTCTGGCAGACGACTTGAGTCCGTCCAACTCAACTTTGCTCACTGGGCTCAACGGAGGGTGGGCGCCGGTTGTTCCCGGGTCGGCCGCTCTTCTCCCGCCGACGCGGGGCGGGTCAGGCGGAGGCTCGGGCGACCAGCCGCGCGACGAGCGCGGCGGTCGCGGGCACGGCGTCGGCGCCGGGCCGGTGCACGAGCCCGACGTGGCGGCGGCCGAGGACCGGGAGGTCGACGACCCGGACGTCGGGGTGGCGGTACGCCGCGAGCGCGGACGCCGGGAGGACGGTGACGCCGAGGCCGCGGGCCACGAGGTTCTGGACGACCACGTAGTCGTCGCTGGTGTGCCGGACGGTCGGCTCGAAGCCCGCGGCCGCGCAGCGCGTGACCAGGTGGGTGCGGCAGCGCACGCAGCCACCGATCCAGTCCTCGTCGGCGAGGTCGGCCAGCCCCCGGCGGCCGGGCCCCGGGTGGCCCGGCGGCAGCACCAGGTGGACCGGCTCCTCGAGCAACGGCCGCCAGGCCAGCGTGCCGAGGCCGGCCGGCGGGCCGTCGTACCCGAAGGCGAGAGCGAGGTCGGCGTCCCCGGCCGACACCGCGGCGAGCGCCTCGGGCGGCTCGCCCTCCTGCAACCCGACCTCGACGCCCGGGTGGTCGGCGGCCAGCGCGCCGACGGCGTCGGGGACGAGCGTCGCGGCCGCCGAGGGGAACGCCACGAGCCGCACCCGACCGCCCCGCAGGCTGTGCAGCGCAGCCAGCTCCTCCCGAGCCGCGTGCAGCTCGGCCGCGACCACGTCGGCCCGGCGCAGCAGCGCCTCGCCGGCCTCGGTCGGGGTGACGCCGGCCGGTCCGCGCAGCAGGAGCGGGCCGCCCGCGTCGCGCTCGAGGCGGGCGAGGTGCTGGCTGACCGCGGGCTGGGTCCACCCGAGCCCACGGGCGGCAGCGCTGATCGACCCGGCGCGCGCGACGTCGCGCAGGAGGAGCAGTCGGCGGGGATCGAGCACCATCAGCACAACTTATGCCCCCTCCTACGAGGACGGGGATTCCCTTGGGGGTGCAGCGCCGCCAGGCTGCTGTGCATGCAGACCATCGGACTCGTCGGCGGCATGTCCTGGCACTCGACCGCCACCTACTACCGGCTCGTCAACGAGGAGGTCGCCGCACGCCTCGGCGGCCACGCCTCGGCCCGGATCTCCCTGCAGTCCCTCGACTTCGCCGAGGTCCGCGCCTGCCAGGAGCGCGGCGACTGGGCCGCCTCCGGGGACCTGCTCGCGGACGCCGCCCGGCGCTGCGAGGCGGGCGGTGCCGACCTCGTCGGGCTGTGCACGAACCTCATGCACAAGAACTTCGCCGCGCTCGCCGACGCCGTCACGGTGCCGGCCGTCCACATCGCCGACGCGGTCGCGGCCGTCGCCGCCCGCCAGGGCTGGACGACGCTCGGCCTGCTCGGCACCCGCTGGGTGATGGAGGAGACGTTCTACGCCGATCGTCTCGCCACCCACGGCATCGAGGTCGTCGTGCCGGAGGAGACCGACCGGGCGATGGTCGACCGCGTCGTGTTCGACGAGCTGACGCGCGGCGTGGTGCGGGCGGAGTCGCGGTCGGCGTACGCCGCCGTCATGGACGACCTGCGGCGGCGCGGCGCCGGGGCGGTGGTGCTCGCCTGCACCGAGATCGGCCTGCTCGTCGGGCCCGACGACGCTCCCCTGCCCGTCATCGACTCCACCGTCGCCCACGCCTCGCTGCTCGTCGACCTCGCGCTCGGGCACCACCCGGCACCCGCGTAGGGCACGATCGGGACATGCGCCGGTCCGCGATCGTCTCGGTCGGGCTGGCCGTGTCCCTGCTGGCCGCCTGCAGCAGCGACCCCGAGGCGGACGCCCCGAGCGCTTCCCCGTCGACGACCTCGTCCGCGCCCACCACCTCACCGACACCGTCACCGACGCCGTCACTCACACCTTCGTCGACGCCCACTGCCGAGCCGGTGCGGCGGGTCTCCCCCGACGACGTGCGGGTCGCGACGGCGGTCGCCGCGGTCGAGCACCTCGCGGGCCGGATCGGCCCGCGGCCAGGCACGTCGCCGGCGTACCGCCGTGCGGCGCGGTGGGTGCAGGGCCGCCTGGAGGAGCTCGGCTGGACGGTGGAGCAGCAGCCGTTCCGGACGCCGGCGGGCGTCTCGTGGGGCGTGCCGGTGCGGGCGGGGCGGTCGACCAACGTGGTCGCGACCCGCGGCGACGTCCGCCCCGGGCGGCCGTGGCTGCTGGTCGGCGCCCACCTCGACACGGTCCCCCAGGCGCCGGGCGCGGAGGACAACGCCTCCGGGGTGGGCGCGCTGCTCGCGGTCGCCGAGGCGCTGGACGAGCGGCGGGCGCGGATGCCGGTCGTGCTGGTCGCCTTCGGCTCCGAGGAGCCACGGGGCCCGGGGGAGGCACACCACTACGGCTCGAGGGCGTACGTCGCCGGGCTGTCGACCGCCGAGCGCGGCAGCCTGAACGGCATGGTCTCCCTCGACCGCGTCGGCGTCGGGTCGGTGCTGCCGGTGGGGAGCGCGGGGGACGGCGACCCGGTCCAGCAGCAGCTGCTCGAGGCGGCCGAGCGGGCGGGCGTGCCGACGGTCGTGGACACCCAGCAGCGGTCGAGCGACCACTGGTCGTTCGTCCGGGCCGGCCTGCCCGGAGCGCGGCTGGGCAGCACCTGCTACGCGGCGTACCACTCCGCCGCCGACGTGCCCTCCGTCGTCTCCCGCGACCAGCTGCGACGGACCGCACGGACCGTCGTGGCCTGGCTGCGCTGACGGCGCGGCTCAGCGCGCGTAGGGGCCGGTGCTGGTCGACCACACGTCGGCGAGGATCCCGTCCGCCCGGGCGCCGTCGACGAAGCGCGGCGCGAACGTCGGCGGGTCCATCGCGTAGGGCACCAGCCGGACCGCCTTGAGCTCCGCACCCCAGAACGTCGCCTCCAGCACCACGCCCTCGAGCGTCTGCTCCATGAAGTCCATGTCGAAGACGAAGTTGCCCAGCGAGTGCACGACCGGGACGCCGTCGACGACGTCCACGCCCTGCACCCAGTGCGGATGGCCGCCGACGACGAGGTCCGCGCCGGCCGCGACCAGCCGGCGGGCGACGGTGCGCTGGACCGGCTCGGGCCGGTGGGTGTACTGCGTGCCCCAGTGCGGCAGCACGACCACCACGTCGGCCCGCTCGCCGGCGCGGCCGATCACGCGCTCGACGTGGCGCAGGTCGGCCTCGACCAGCCGCGGTCCGGTGCGTGGCGGCATCCGCACGCCCAGCGCCCCCGGGTCGGTCGGCGTCGCCTGCGGCGTCTCGCCGATCGCGTTGAACCCGACGAACGCGAAGCGCACCCCGCCCCTCTCCACGTACGCCGGCCGGCCGGCCGCCGCGCGGTCCGGCCCGGCCCCGAACACCTCGATCGGGCTGGCCCGCAGCTCCTCGACCGTCTCGAGCAGCGCCCGCTCCCCGAAGTCGCCCGTGTGGTTGTTGGCCAGCGACAGCACGTCGAACCCGGCCCGCCGCAGCGGCCCCAGCAGGGCCGGCGTCGCCCCGAACGAGTCGCTGGCAGGGACCTGGGTCGGCGACCCGTCGAGGCTCAGCGTGCTCTCGAGGTTGCCGACCGTGACGTCGGCACTCCGGAGCCGGCCGGCCGTCGGCGCCAGCGCGCCCCACGCGTCCGGCACCCCGCGCACGAGCATCACGTCACCGACCACCGTCAGCCCCACCGCGCGCGGGTCGTCGCGGACCGGGTCGCGGCCGGCCACCTGCGCCACCGTGGCCGTCGGCCCGACGGCCCCCACCGGCACGACCGCGAGCGTCCCCGGGTCACGCTCCACCGCGCGCAGCCGTCGCGCCACCGGCCCGGTCGCCACCACCCGTCGGCCGCGCCAGCGGGTCACCTCGCCGCTGGCCAGCCGCGCCGACGTACCCCTCGACAGGCGGAGCTGCGGCTGCGTCGCGTGCCCGACCACCACGAGCTCCTCGTCCGGCTCGGCGGGCGGCTCGGCGGGCGGCTCGGTGCTCGGGTCGGTGCTCGTGTTGGGGCCCGGGTCGGTGCTCGGGTCGGTGCTCGGGTCGCCCGCGGCCTCCGGCGACGTCCCGGGGCTGGCCGGGGCCCCCGGCCCCGACGCCCCGTCGGTGCACCCGGCCAGCAACAGCGCCGCCAGCACCAGCGCACCCCATCGCCTCATCCACCCACGCTAGCCGCGGCGAACCGTCCTCGGGCCGTCCACAACTGCGCAATTGCGCGGTTTCAGCGCCTCGGCCGCCGGGAGAACCGCTACAACCGCACAATTGAACGATCGTCGACGCCCGAACCCGTGCCACACCACCCCGTGCCGCCAGCCCCGGGAGGAGCCGCCGACCTCAGCGGCGGAGCAGGCGGAGGGCGAGGTCGACGAGGGAGACGTGGGGCAGGCGGGCGGCGTCGGCGAGGGGGATCCAGCGGGCCTCGTCGGTGGTGCCGTCGACCTCGGCGGTGAGCTCGCCGCCGGTGACGGTCGCGGCGAAGAGGACGCGGACGGCCTTGAGCGAGCGGTCGGTGTCGAGGTGGCGGCGGGAGGCGGGGATGACGTAGGTGTCGACGGTGAGCAGGCCGTCGAGCCGGACGTCGTACCCGGTCTCCTCGCGCACCTCGCGGACCGCGCCCTCCTCGACGGTCTCGTCGAGCTCGACGCCACCGCCGGGGAGCGTCCACCGGGGGCCGTCGGCCGCCTCGTTCCACAGCGCCAGCAGGATCCGGTCCTGGTCGTCGGTGATGACGGCGTACGACGCCAGCCGGGTGTCGTAGGCGGTGTAGGGGACCGGTTCCGGGACGCTCACGTGACCATTCTCGCGTGCGGGCCCATCGGGGAAGGATTTGGCGACCGGTGGTCTTGTGAGACGGCATGAGCGTCCCGACGATCACCCTGAACAACCAGACGACGATCCCGCAGCTGGGCTTCGGCACCTACCAGGTGCCGCCGGAGGACACCGCGGCCGCGGTGAGCACGGCCCTGGAGATCGGCTACCGGCACATCGACACCGCGCAGATGTACCAGAACGAGGCCGGCGTCGGCGAGGCGATCAAGGCCTCGGGCGTGCCTCGCGAGGAGCTGTGGATCACCAGCAAGCTCAACAACGGCTTCCACCGCCCCGACGACGCGCGCCGCTCCTTCGACGAGACCCTCGAGAAGCTCGGCGTCGACGTGATCGACCTCTTCCTCATCCACTGGCCGCTGCCGACGAGGTACGACGGCGACTACGTCTCCACGTGGCGCACCCTCACCGAGCTCGTCGACCAGGGCCGGGCCCGCGCGGTCGGCGTCTCGAACTTCCAGCCCGCCCACCTCGACCGGATCGTGGCGGAGACCGGCGTCGTGCCGGCGGTGAACCAGATCGAGGTCCACCCCTACTTCTGCAACGAGGAGGCCCGCGCCGCCTCGATCCGCCACGGCATCGAGGTCGAGGCGTGGTCCCCGATCGCGCAGGGCGCGGTGCTCGACGACGCGGTGATCGGCCGGATCGCCGAGGCGCACGGCAAGACCCCGGCGCAGGTGACGCTGCGCTGGCACGTCGAGCGCAGCGACATCGTCTTCCCCAAGTCGGTGACCGAGCAGCGCATCCGCGAGAACTTCGACATCTTCGACTTCTCGCTCAGCGTCGACGAGGTCGCGGAGATCAGCGCCCTCGACCGGGGCGCAGCCGGCCGCACCGGCCCCGACCCGGACACCTTCGACTACATCCCCTCCTGAACGGACCCGCCGCGGAGGGCGGCCCTCACGCGGAGGGCTGCTCGTCCGCGGTCGGCACGGCCGCGTCGAGGGTGCGGGTGCGCTCGGTCTCGGAGGTCCGGGCGCCCCGCACGACGACGACCGGGCACGACGCGTGCCGCACCAGCTGGTCGGTGGTCGAGCCGAGCGTGAGCCCGCGGAAGCCGCCGCGACCGCGCGAGGACACGACCACGAGGTCGGCCTCGGCCGACGCCTCGAGCAGCGCGGTGCCGGCGGGGCCGCAGTACGCCGAGTAGTCGACCGCGACGCCCTCCCCACGGGTCGCGACGGTCCCGGCGACGTCGGCGCGCAGGTCGTCGAGCACGGCCTCCTCGAAGTCGGCCCGCGGCGGGACGTAGCCGAAGGTCTGGCTCTTGGGCCGCGGCGCCGTGGAGAACGTCCAGCCGCGGACGATCGTGATCGTCCCGCCGACGGCCCGCGCGTGGTCGAGCGCCCACTCGAGCGCGTGAAGCGCAGGCTCCGAGCCGTCGTTGCCGACGACGATGCGGGGGCCGGTGGCCGAGGTCTGCTGCGCGGTCTCGCTCATGGTTCGCACCTTAGTCGGCCTCCAGCGCCCGGCCCCACTGCTCCAGCAGTCCGGCCAGCTGGGTCCGCTGGCGCTCGGTGAGCCCGGCGAGCAGGCGGTGCTCGTTGGCGATGTGGGCGGTGAACGCACGGTCGACCAGCGCCCGCCCCTCCTCGGTCAGGGCCACGACCCGGCCGCGACCGTCGCGCTCGTGGACGCGCCGGGTCGCCCACCCCTGCTGCACGCAGCGGTCGACCCGCTTGGTGATCGCGCCGGAGCTGACCATGGTCGAGGCGGCGAGCGCCCCGGGCGTCAGCTCGTACGGCGCGCCGGCGCGGCGCAGGGTCGCGAGGACGTCGAACTCGCCCTCGCCGAGCCCGTGCTCGGCGTACTCCGCGACCAGCTCCTCGGTGAGCCGCGCGGCGAGGCGGTGCAGCCGCGCGACGACCCCGACCGGGCTGACGTCGAGGTCGGGTCGCTCGGCGCGCCACTGCTCGAGGACGTGGCCGACGAAGTCCGGTTCGCTCATGGATTGGACAATATCTCACGCGGAAGATACTTTGTCTTCCGTGGAAACTACTTCCTGGCGCACGATCGCCCTCACCGCGGTCGCCCCCGTCGTGTGGGGCACGACGTACCTCACCACCGAGGAGCTCCTCCCGCCCGACCGCCCGCTCTTCAGCGCCGCGGTCCGCGCGCTCCCGGCCGGCCTGCTGCTCCTCGCCTGGTGCCGCCGACTCCCCCGCGGCGACTGGTGGTGGAAGGCCGCCGTGCTCGGCCTGTGCAACATCGGACTCTTCTTCCCCCTGCTCTTCCTCGCCGCCTACCGCCTGCCCGGCGGGCTCGCCGCGACGCTCCAGGCGACGCTGCCGCTGGCCGTGATGGCCCTGGCGTACGCCGCGCTGGGCGAGCGGGCGTCCGGGCGCGGTGTCGCGGCGGCCGTCGTCGGCCTGGCCGGCGTCGCCCTGCTGGTGCTCGGCTCGCCGGGCGACGTCGACCTGCTCGGCCTCGCCGGCGGGGCCGCGTCGGTGGTCGTCGCGGCGACCGGCTTCGTGCTCGTCAAGCGCTGGCGGGCGCCGGTCGACATGCTCACGCTGACGTCCTGGCAGCTGGTGGCCGGCGGGCTGCTGCTCACCCCCGTGGCCCTGCTGGTCGAGGGCGCTCCGCCGGCCGTCGACGCGCCCGCCGCGGTCGGCTACCTCTGGCTCGGCGGCGTCGGCACCGTCGTGGCGTACGCCCTCTGGTTCCGCGGGCTCACCCGGATGCCGGCCGGCGCGGTGGCGCTCATCGGCCTGTTGAACCCCGTCGTCGGCACCGCCCTCGGCGCGCTGGTCGCGGGCGAGGTGTTCGGGCTCCCCCAGGCCGTCGGCGTCACGCTCGTGCTGGGCGGCGTGCTCGCCGGTCAGCGGCGCCGCCGTCCGGCCCGGCGGACCGCGCCGCCGGCTCGCACGCCCGCGTGCGCGCCCGGGTGCGCGCCGGCGCTCAGCCGATCGTGACGGTGACCTCGTTGGACTCCAGGCCGGTGCTGGTGTCGATCATGCGGAAGCGGTTCTCGCCGAGCTGGCCGGTCTGGATGTAGGTGGAGAACGTCTCGTTGCTGACCGACGCCGTCACCGGGAAGTCGACCCACTGGCCGTCCGCGAACCGCTGCACCTGCAGGATCGCCCCCTCGCCGCCGGTGTAGACGCCGGTCAGGTCGATCTGCTGCATCGGCGAGACGCTCGTCTGGCCCGCCGAGAGGGAGATCTCGTCCTCGGGCGCCTCGCTCGAGGGGGACTCCGACGGCTCGTCCTCGGCCGAGCCGCTCGAGCTCCCGTCCGGCGCCAGGGTGATCAGCGGCTCGGTCGGCTCACCGGTCGGCTCCGGCTTCGGGAGGTAGAAGGACTGGCGGTCCGACGCGCTGCTGCCGCCGCCGTCGTCGTCGTCCCCGCCGAGCCCCAGCACGCTCACCGCGCCGAGGGCCACACCACCGAGCACCAGCCCGACGACCAGCGCGACGCCGACCAGCGCGATCAGGCCGGTGAGCACGGGTCGGTCGGGACGCTCGTCCAGGTCGTCGGGGGCCACGCGCCCATTGTCGGGGACGGCACCTGATCAGCCAACCGGGACGGGCGCGCGACGGCGTCAGCGGGGCTCGAGCACCACGACGGGGATCTCGCGGTCGGTCCAGCGCTGGTAGCGGTCGAAGTCGGCGTACAGCTCGACCAGACGCGGCCAGAGCGCCGCGCGCTCCTCGGGCCCGGCGACGCGGGCGCGCACGCGGCGTACCCGCTCGCCCTTGATCGCGACCTGGGTGTCGGGGTGCGCCAGCAGGTTGCGGTACCACTGGGGATGTTTCGGCAGGCCACCCTGGGAGGCGACGACGACCAGGTCACGGCCGTCCTCGAGGTAGAGCAGCGGCGTGGTGAAGCGGTTGCCGCTCTTGCGGCCGACGTGGTCGAGCAGCAGCGTCGGCACCGGCTTCCTCCAGCCGGCGCCGATGCGCCACGTGGAGCCGACGCGGCCGTTGGTGGCGCGGAACGCCGCGACCTGGACCTGCGCGACGCGCTTGAGGACCTTCGGCACCAGCGGGGAGTCGAGGCCGGCAGGCTTCTCGTCGGGGAGACCCATGGGCGGCACCCTAGGTCCGCTTCCAGACGATCTCCTCGCGCAGCTCGCGGCTGCGCCAGCCGTCGGGCGTGCGGACCATCCGGTGGTGGTAGATCCCGCCGAACTCCACGACCTTCTCGCTGCCGTCCTCGGCGGTCACCGGCATCGGGTTGTGGAAGTACGCCGCCACGGCGGCCTCGTCGCCGGCGAGCTCGATCTCGACCTGGCCGAGCGTGTGCATGCGACGCGGGAAGAACGCTGGCAGCACCTCCGCCAGCCACGGCTTGACCGCACCGAAACCGTCGGCGATGCCGCCGGACTCGGTGTAGTCGATCCGCGCGTCGTGCGTGAAGACGGTGTCCAGCCGGTCGAAGTCGCCGGTGTCGATCGCCCGCGTGTAGCGCGTCAGCACGGCGGCGATCTCCGTGCGGTCGCTGAGCTCGTCCAGGTCCACGGGACGAACCCTGGCACAGAACTGGAACACGTTCTAGTGTGCGCCCCATGCGATTCACCTACGCCGAGGCCATGACCCGGGTCGACTACTACGCGCCCCTGGCCCAGGCGGCCGAGGCGGCCGGGTACACGAGCATGACCGTCGCCGACAGCCTCATCTACCCCGAGGAGTCGGACTCGACGTACCCCTACACCGACACCGGCGACCGGGAGTTCCTCGACGGCAAGGAGTTCATCGAGACGATGGTGCTCTGCGCGCACCTGTTCGCGGTGACGTCCACGCTGCGGCTGACGCCGTTCGTGCTGAAGCTGCCGGTGCGCCCGCCGGTGCTCGTGGCCAAGCAGGCCTCCTCGCTGGCGCACCTCTCCGGCAACCGGCTCGGCCTCGGCGTCGGCATCTCGCCGTGGCCGGAGGACTTCGCCGCGATGGGCGTCGCGTGGGAGAAGCGCGGCAAGCGGATGGACGAGTGCCTCGACATCGTCCGCGGCCTCACCAGCGGCGACTACTTCTCCTACTCCGGCCAGTTCTACGACATCGCCTCGCTCAAGCAGACCCCCGCGCCGACCGAGCGGCTGCCGCTGCTCGTCGGCGGTCACGCCGACGCCGCGCTGCGCCGCGCGGTCCGCAAGGGCGACGGCTGGATGCACGCCGGCGGCGACGGCGAGGAGCTCGACCGCATGCTCGGGCGCTTGGCCGAGATCCGGGAGGAGGAGGGCGACACCCGCGACGACTTCGAGGTGCACGTCATCTCCTACGACGCCTACACCCCCGACGGCATCAAGCGCCTGGAGGACAAGGGCGTCACCGACTGCATCGTCGGCTTCCGCATCCCCTACATCGTCGGCCCGGACACCGAGCCGCTGGAGAAGAAGGTGGCGGCGCTCGAGCGGTACGCCGAGGACGTCATCGCGAAGGTGAACCCGTGAGCCGGGCGCTGGGGCTCACGAAGCCGCTGCGGGACGCGATCGCCGAGGCCGAGGAGCTCATCGCCGGCGCGCCGTTCATCCGCACCGAGCAGGACCTGCTCGAGGGCTACGACTACCTCGCCGGCCGGATCCGGATGGCGATGCAGACGGCCTTCGACTACGACCTCGAGCGGCCGCTGTTCGTCAACCCGACCCACCAGTTCTCCCGGCAGGGCCTGGACAACCCCGACGCGCTCTACTTCAACGCCTACCTCCGTGAGGGCGTGGAGTACGTGGTCCGCGGTCGCCGGGGGACCAGCGCCGACCTGTCGTTCCAGGTCATGGGCGGGGCGTACACGGCGACCAGCGCCGCGACGTCGATGCTCGCCTTCGACGACCGCGAGCTCGACATCGCCGACGACGGCACCTTCGAGCTCACCTACACCGCCGAGCCCGGCGCCAAGACCCTCATCGTCCGCGAGGTCTTCAACGACTGGGACACCGAGGAGCGCGGGGTGCTGTGGATCGAGCGGCCCGACACGATGGGGAAGCCCGCCCGGCCGCTCTCGGAGGCGACGCTCGCGAAGAAGTACGAGGTGGCCGCGCGGTCGCTGACCAGCTCGATCCAGACCTGGTTCGCCTTCCCCCACTTCTTCCAGTACCGGCAGGACGTCAACACCCTGACCCCGCCGCAGGCCACGCCCGGCGGCCTCGCCTCCCAGCGCTCCTCGATCGGCCACTACGAGCTCGACGAGGACCAGGCGATGGTCATCACCGTGCCCGAGTGCACCGACTGCAGCTACCAGGCCGTGCAGATCGGCTCGGACTGGTACGTCTCGACCGACTACGAGACCCACCAGACCTCGCTCACCAAGGCGCAGGCGGTCACCGACCCCGACGGGCGGATGCGGTTCGTCGTCTCCGAGCAGAACCCGGGCATCGCCAACTGGCTGGAGACCACCGGCCACCGCACCGGGTCGATCATGCTGCGCTGGCAGCGCCTCGAGCGCGACCTCGGCCTCGAGGACGGGCCGACCGTGGAGGTCGTGCCCGTCGACTCCGTGCGCGACCACCTGCCCCACTACTCCCCCGTCACCCCCGAGGAGTACGCCGCGCGGATCGCCGCCCGGCAGCGCTCCGTCGCCCGAAGGATGCTGAGCTGACGATGCCGAGCCCGCAGACCGCCGCCGCCCACCTGGAGACCGACGCCGAGGTGGAGGCCCGCTACCGGCCGCTCCCACTGTTGGAGGGCAAGGTGCTGGTGCTCTCCGGCGTCGGCCCCGGCCTGGGCCGCGCCTTCGGCGAGGAGGCCGCGAGGATGGGCGCCGACCTGGTGCTCGTCAGCCGCACCGAGCGCCGCCTGGAGAAGATGGCGGAGACCGTGCGCTCCCTGGGGCGGCGAGCGCTCGTCGTACCCACCGACATCACCGACGAGGCCTCCCGCGTCGCGCTCGTCGAGCGGTCGCTGGCGGAGTTCGGCCGGGTCGACTGCCTGATCAACAACGCCTTCGGCATCCCGCCGATGGACCCGCTGACCACCCTCGACCTCGACGGCCTGCGCGCCGCGAACGAGACCAACGTCTTCGCGCCCCTGCGGCTGACCGCGCTCTTCGCCGACGCGCTGGCCGCCTCGCGGGGGTCGGTGCTGATGGTCAACTCGTGCGTGCTCTACCAGTCGCAGGAGGAGTTCGCCGGCTACAAGCTGTCCAAGGGCGCGCTCGAGCACTTGTCGTCCTCGCTGGCCACCGAGCTAGGCCCGCGCGGGATCCGGCTCAACAGCGTCGCGCCGTCCTACATCTACGAGGACGTCAACAAGGGCTACTTCGACTGGCTCGCCTCGGAGTCCGGCCGCACGCACGACGAGGTGTACGCCGAGAAGGCCGCGCCGACCGACCTCAAGCGGCTCGCGAGCCCGGCCGAGGTGGCTCGCGCGGCCCTGGTGCTGGCCACGGACCTGTGCTCGGCGGTGACCGGGCAGGTGCTCAACGTCGACTGCGGGGAGTTCCACCGATGACCGAGACCAGCGCCGGGGCCGGTGAGGGCCTCAACGTGATGACCCGCGAGCGCGCGGACGTCGGGTCGTACGACGACATCGCCGCCGCCGCGCGCCGCACGACCGGCCTGGAGGACCTCGGCGGCACGGAGCACGAGGAGGGCCTGCGCGTCCTCGTCGACGACCTGGCGTCCGACGAGGCGGGGCTGACCCCGCGCGGCAACTACTTCCAGCGCTCGGAGGTCAAGAGCGCGCTGGTCGGCCGGCTGCTCACCCAGGCGCAGTTCACCGCGCGGCCCGAGCACGCCGACGTGCCGATCGAGCGGCCGGTCTTCGTCATGGGCCTCCCGCGCACCGGCACCACCGCGCTGCACCGGCTGCTGCACGCCGACCCGGCCGCGCAGGGGCTGGAGATGTGGCTGACGCAGTACCCCCAGCCGCGCCCGCCCCGCGAGACGTGGGAGGCCGACCCGATCTTCGCCGCGATGCAGGAGGCGTTCTCCGCGCACCACGTGGAGAGCCCGGAGTTCATGGGGATCCACTACATGGACGCCACGACCGTCGAGGAGTGCTGGCGGCTGCTGCGCCAGACCGGCAAGTCAAACTCGTACGAGTCGCTGGCGAACGTCCCGCGCTACTCGGCCTGGCTCGCCGAGCAGGACTGGACCGACGCCTACGCCCGGCACAAGCAGAACCTCCAGCTCGTCGGGCTCGACGACCCCGACAAGCGCTGGGTGCTGAAGAACCCCTCGCACATGACCGCCCTCGACGCGCTCATGGCGGTCTACCCCGACGCGCTGGTCGTCTACACCCACCGCGACCCGGTCGTCTGCATCGCCTCCTCGTGCTCCTTGTCGGCCGAGACCACGGCCGGGCACTCCACGACGTACGTCGGCGACACGATCGGCCGCACCCAGCTCGACCTGTGGTCGCGCTCCTTCCACGCCTTCCACGACGCCCGCCCGCGCTACGACCAGGCGCAGTTCGTCGACGTCGCCTTCGCCGACCTGCTCGCCGACCCGCTCGGCACCGCGCGGTCGGTCTACGAGCACTTCGAGCTGGACTGGACCCCCGACGCCCAGGCGGCGATGGAGGAGATCGACCGGGAGTCCAAGCAGGGCGCCGCGAAGCCCTCGCACCGCTACTCGATCGAGGACTACGGGCTCACCGAGGCCGACGTCCGGGCGGCCTTCGACCGCTGACCTGCCCGGCTCGCGTCCACAGGCGACCGGTCGCGCGCGCCGTTCCACAACCCGGCGAGGACCGAGTACGCCGTGCGGGTGCCGGCCGGCAGCGTGGCGTCATGACCTCCACCCCGCTCCTCACC
>NZ_JAANMS010000065.1 GCF_011250565.1 Nocardioides sp. IC4_145 | reverse complement strand
CGGGCCCTGCAACTCTCAGGCAGGTCATCCCCGAAGAGCGACTGGCTCAGCTCGGCAGTGACCCGGCAGACCCGGGGTGCAGACAAGAGACCTACTCCTGTCTGCACCCAACGTCCACCAGTGAGGCGTCAGGAGCGTCAGCCGCCGTGGTGCGGCGGCACCTGCTCCTTCAGCCAGGTGTCGCCGTCCCGGCGGTCGCGGGACTCCGGGTCCTCGCGCTCGTCGCGGGTCGTCTCAGGCAGCACGTCGCCGAAGACCTCCGCGCGACGCCGCGCCCGCTCCCAGTCGCTGAGCGACCGTCCGTCAGGCTCGGTCACGCACACAACCCCGCGGCCTCGAGCTCCCGGGCGCGTTCCTCGTCGTTCCCGTTGGGAGTGCCCGACGGGCTCGAGGACGGGCTGCCCGCGGGCGACCCGCTCGGGCCGTCGGAGGAGTCGCCACCGAGACCCGGCACGTTCCCGGCGTCGATCACGCCGTCCTGGAGGCGGCGGCTCAGCGGCTCGTCGTTCGCGACGCGCTGCCACACCTGCTCGGCCTCCGGCAGCCACTCGACGCGGCCGGGCTCGACCTCGCTGTACTCGAACGGCACGGTGATGAACTTGATGTTGTCCAGCCCGATGTGCTGGAAGCTGTAGCCGACCTTGCCGAGCGCGAAGAGGTTGTCGAAGTCGGTGGTGAGCGAGTCGACCGCGGCGTCGAGGAAGTTCACGACCCGGTCGGGGCGGGCAAGCACGTTGCCGGAGACGACCTTCTTGGCCATCGCCGCGATGAACGCCTGCTGCCGCTTGATCCGGCCGATGTCGGAGCCGTCGCCGAGGGTGTAGCGGGCGCGGACGTAGTTCAGCGCCTCCTTGCCCTCGATCTCGCGGGTGCCCGCCGGGATGTTGATGCCGTGGGCGGGGTCGGAGATGTCCTCAGGGATGCAGACCTCGACGCCGTCGATCGCGTCGACCATGTCCTGGAAGCCCTGGAAGTCGACGACGACGTAGTTGTCGAGCTTGACGCCGGTGAGCTGCTCGAACTGGCGCATCGTGCAGGCCGGCCCGCCGACGGAGTACGCCGCGTTCCACATGACGCCCTCCGCGGCGGGGATGACGTCGCCGTCCTCGGTGAAGCACTCGGGGCGGTCGACCAGCGAGTCGCGCGGGATGCTGACGCCGTACGCGTTCTCCCGGTCCGCGGAGAGGTGGAACAGGATGGTCGTGTCCGAGCCACCACCGGCCTCCTGGTCGATCGCGTTGCCGACGCCCTCGCGGGTGTCGTCGCCCATGACCAGGATGTTGAGCGGGTCCTGCGGACCGTCGATGGCGACCGCGGTCGGTCGGTCGTCGCCGAGCTGCTCGCTGAGGTCCTCGACGGTCAGGTCACCGTTGAGCGAGCGGTAGAGGAAGACCACCGAGAGGCCCGTGACCATCGCGAGCACGACGGTGGTGATGACGAGCACCCGGGCGACGGTGTGCCGGCGGCGGGCCCGGGCCTTGCGACGACCGGAGCGGCCACGGGTGTCGGGCTTGCGGCGGGCCTCGGCGCGCGGCGTGCCGACAGCGTCCGGTGACGGGGGCTGCTCGTCGGGCATGGATCACCTTCGCATCAGGAGGAACGTCCCATTCTGACCGGCGCCGGTGAGGAACCCCAAACGGCCTCAGCGACTTCTCAGGCGCGCCTGCTCGCCGGCGAGGGGGCGCCGGGGCCGCGGCGGCGGCCCGAGGTCGACCCGGCACTCCGCGCCGGCGCAGTCGCGCAGGACCTTCAGCCGCCGCTTCATCTCGCGCACCACGGGTCGGTGGCGGGCGTCGTACGCGACGTTCTCCAGCTGGTAGCGGTCGCGGCGGTTGTCGTAGAGCTCCAGGAACCCGGACTCGCTCCAGCGGACGAAGGTCCACCGCTCGTTGCGGACGCCGCGGTACCACCACGGTGCCGGCGACTCGTCGTTGCGGCCACCGGCCTGGACCAGGATGTCGCTGTCACGGCGCGGGCGGTCGGGATCCTGGACGAACGGCAGGATCGAGCGGCCGTCGACCACCCGCCCGGGCTCCACCTGCGCGACGTCGAGGATCGTCGGGGCCAGGTCGACGGTCGTGACGGTCTGCCGGCGGGTGGCGCCCTGGGGGAAGCCGGGGCCGCGGGCGAGCAGCGGCACCCGGACCGACTCCTCGTAGGGCAGGATCTTGCCGCGGTAGCGGTGCTCGCCGAGCAGGTAGCCGTTGTCGGAGGTGAACAGCACGACCGTGTCGTCGAGCTCGCCGGCCCGGCGCAGCGCCTTGAAGGTCTGGTCGACGCCCTGGTCGACCGCCGCGAGCGCGCGGATCCGGTTGCGGTGGAGGTACGTCGCGGAGCGGCGCCCGATCTTGTCGCGCTTGCGGATCTCGTGGCTCTTGTCGCTCACGTCGGCCTCGTCGAAGGACGGCTTGCGGACCGAGGGCGCGACGGCCTTCGGGTAGAGCGTGCGGTGGCGCGGCGCCGGCAGCGGCGGCTGGGCGCAGCCCGCGTCGTCCACGCACATGCCGTGCGGGGCGTAGTAGGAGGCCCAGATGAAGAACGGCTGGTCCCTGGCCGACCAGTCCTCGACGAGCCGCACGGTGTCGTCGCGGACCACGTCGCTGGAGTAGTCCTTGGCGTGGAAGACCGGGTCGCCGTTGCCGTACATCGGGTAGCGCAGGTAGCCGAACTCGTTGGTGGTCGCGACGTTCCAGTAGTCCCAGCCCTGCGGGACGCCCTGGGTGGCGTCGTACTGGTTGAGGTACTTCCCGCTCATCCCGACCAGGTAGCCGGAGTCCTGGAGCCAGGCGGCGAGCGTGTTGTCGGGGTCCTCGAGGGCGCCGGCGCCGCCGTAGGGCCCGGCGTTGGTGTGGACACCGTTGTTCTGGGCGAACTGGCCGGTGATGATCTCCGCGCGCGCCGGGCAGCACAGCGGGTGCGGCGAGATCATGTTGCGGAACGTCACCCCGCCGCGCCCCAGCCATCGCCGGGTCCTGGGCATCCAGCGCATGTCGCTGAGCGCCTGGTCGTCGGTCGTGATCAGCACGACGTTGGGCCGGTCGTCGCCCTCGCGCCGGGCGTCCGGGCGGTGCTGCGGCCGCTCGTACTCGAAGCCGCCGGCGTTCATGCCCGACCGCTGGCCGGCCGTCGGCTCGAACCGCTCCGTGCGCGGCACGTCCTCGCGCATGGGGGACGACAGCGCGCTCGCGACCACCACGGCCACGACCAGCACGATCCCCAGCAGGACGAACACCCGACGAAGCACCGGTCCCCCTTCCCCCACGTCCACCCGGAGTCCCCGGGCCGTCCCCAAGGTTAAGGAATCGACCCGGCGACCCTCGCATCGCGGACCCGTGCCGGGCCTGCCAGGATTGTCGCCACGCCCCAGTAGCTCAGCGGATAGAGCAGCCGCCTCCTAAGCGAAAGGTCGCAGGTTCGACTCCTGCCTGGGGCACCCGGTTCCCGCCGGCCGCGCGGCACACTGGCCGCATGGACCCCACCACCTCGTCGTCCGAGCCCAGCACGCTGCGCCGCGTCGACGTCACCCGCACCGGCCCCGGCCGCTTCCGCGCGACGAACGCCCGCGGCGGGACGATCGACCTCGGCTCCGGTGAGGACGACGACTTCACGCCGGTCGAGCTGCTGCTCGCGGCGATCGCCGGCTGCGTCGGCGTCACGGTCGACGCGATCACGGCGCGGCGCGCCGAGCCCGAGGCGTTCGACGTCGCGGTGACCGGCCACAAGGTGCGCGACGACGACGGCGCGACCGTGCTGCGCGACCTGGAGCTCGTGCTCGCAGCCGCCTTCCCCGCGGGCGAGGCCGGTGACCGGGCACGTGAGGCGCTGCCGCGCACGCTGCGGCAGACCCACGAGCGGCTCTGCACCGTCAGCCGCACCGTGGAGACCGGCGTCCCGGTGGAGATGCGCCTGGCCGAGGGCCGGTGAGGACTAGGAGCCGGCGGGCACGACCTCGAACCGGATGCCGGCGGACTGCAGGCGCGCGAGCAGGTGCTCGCCCATCGCTGCCGCGGTGGTGACCGAGCCGGAGGTCGTCGGGTTGTCGTCGAGGGCGAGGCACATGGCGGACTCGGCCAGCATCTTCGCGGTCTCGCCGTAGCCGGGGTCCCCGCCGGAGACGCGGGTGTGGACGGTCCGGCCGCCGGTCTCGCCGACGAGGTCGACGGTGAACCAGGACTTCGCGCGGCGGGCCTCGTCGGGGCCCTCCCCCTGCTTGATCCGGCCGAGCAGGGCGTTGCGCACGGGGCCGACCTGGGCCGCCACCGTGAGGGCCGTGACACCGGCGGCGCCGCCCGCGGCGTACCGCAGGGTCTTGGTGCCGGCGAAGTGGGAGTAGCGGAACTTCGGGCCGTACGCCGCGAGCGCGTCACCGCTGCGGGCGACGATGAACGGGTCGATCGTGGGCAGCGGGAGCAGCCAGTAGCCGGTGACCGGGTCCTTGCCCGGCTTGCCCGCGACCGCGCGCGACGAGCGGCCCTCGGGGCGCTGGCCGAGCTGCTTCTCCAGCGCGCGGCGCTCCATCGAGGCCGAGCGCATCTGCCGGGCGCGGGAGAACTGCGTCATCGCCGAGTGGAACGTGCCGCCGGAGACCGTCCCGCCGCCGCGGACGACGCCGCGCAGGGTGAGCGGTCCCTCGACCGGGGCGAGCTGCTGCACGGTGAAGTAGGCGCCGAGGTCGTGCGGGATCGAGTCGAAGCCGCACGCGTGGACGATCCGCGCGCCGGTGCGCTGCGCGGTCTCGTGGTGGGCGGTGAACATGCGGTCGACGAACTCCGGCTCGCCGGTCAGGTCGAGGTAGTCGGTGCCGGCCTCCGCGCACGCGGCGACCAGCGGTTCGCCGTGGGTGAGGTAGGGCCCGACGGTCGTGACGACCACGCGGGCGCTGCGCGCGAGGTCGGCCAGCGACGCGGGGTCGGAGCTGTCCGCGGTCACCAGCGGCAGGTCGGCCAAGCCGCCGTCGATGCGGACCAGGCGCTCGCGCACCCGGGCCAGCTTGTCGGCGTTGCGCCCGGCGATCGCCCAGCGCAGCCCGGCGGGGGCGTGCTCGGCGAGGTACTCCGCGGTGAGGCCGCCGGTGAAGCCGGTGGCCCCGAGCAGGACGACGTCGTAGGGGCGGTCGGAAGAGCGGTCGCTGGCCATGTGAGGAAACGTACGCTGGAGGCATGTGCCGCAACATCCGCCCCCTCCACAACTTCGAGCCGCCCGCCACCGGCGACGAGGTCACCGCGGCGGCCCTGCAGTACGTCCGCAAGGTCAGCGGCACCACCAAGCCCTCGCGCGCCAACCAGGAGGCGTTCGACCGCGCCGTCGCCGAGATCGCGCACATCACCCAGCACCTGCTCGAGGACCTGGTCACCACCGCCCCGCCGAAGGACCGCGAGGTCGAGGCGGAGAAGGCGCGCGCCCGGGCCGCGCTGCGCTACGCCCGATGACGTACGCCGCCGGGCCGGCGCCGGCCCTCGGGCCCGCGCTCGACCTGCTCGCGTCCGGGCCGCTCGTCGTCCTGACCGGCGCGGGGCTGTCGACCGACTCGGGCATCCCCGACTACCGCGGGCCGGGGCGGCCGCCGCGGACGCCGATGCTCTACGGGGAGTTCGTGTCCGGGCTCGCCGCGCAGCAGCGGTACTGGGCCCGCAGCCACCTCGGCTGGGGCCGGATGCGCCACGCCGAGCCCAACGCCGGCCACGCGGCGCTCGTCGCGCTCGACCCCGACCTGCTCGTCACCCAGAACGTCGACGGCCTGCACGAGCGCGCCGGCCAGCGGTCCGTGGTCGCGCTGCACGGACGGATCGCCGAGGTGGTCTGCCTGGACTGCCGCGCCGTCTCCAGCCGTGCCGTCCTGCACGACCGGATGACCGAGGCCAACCCCGGCTTCGCCGAGCGGCACGCCGCGGTCACGGTCAACCCCGACGGCGACGTGGAGATGGACGACGTCGAGGCGATCGCCGGGTTCGTGGTGCCCGCCTGCGAGGAGTGCGGCGGGGTGCTCAAGCCACACGTCGTGTTCTTCGGCGAGAACGTCCCGGCCGACCGGGTGGAGCGCTGCTACGCCGCCGTCGACGGGCTCGCCGCGACCGGCGGCACGCTGCTGGTCGCGGGATCCAGCCTCACGGTGATGAGCGGCTTCCGGTTCGTCCGCCGCGCGGCCAAGGCCGGCACGCCGGTCGTCGTCGTCAACCGGGGCGCGACCCGCGGTGACGACCTGGCGACGTACAAGCTCGACGCGGGGTGCAGCGAGCTGCTCACCGCGCTCGCGGCCCGCCGCGGGCGCCTGCCCGCGACCGCCTGACCCGCCTCTGTCAGAGCCGGCGGACGAAGATGTGGTTGGCCGCCTCGGGGACGATCTCGGCGGTCTCGCCGCCGGAGCCGACGAGCACGCCCTCCTCGGTGGCGACGACGGTGACGGTCTTGTCCGGCAGGGCGCCGACGCGACGGAGCGCGCTCATCAGCACCTCGTCCTTCTGCATCTCCTCGGAGATGCGGCGCACCAGCACGCGGCCCTCGTCAAAGCCGGCCGCCTTCGCCAGCGGCTCGACGCCCTCCATGAACCCCTCCGGCAGCGACTCCTGGCCGAGCTCGGCGAGACCGGGGATCGGGTTGCCGTAGGGCGACTCGGTCGGGTGGCCCAGCAGCTCGAGCAGGCGCCGCTCGACGGTCTCGGACATGACGTGCTCCCAGCGGCACGCCTCCTCGTGGACCAGCTCCCACTCCAGGCCGATGACGTCGGTGAGCAGCCGCTCGGCCAGCCGGTGCTTGCGCATCACGCGCACCGCGAGCCGGCGGCCCTCCTCGGTCAGCTCCAGGTGGCGGTCCCCCTCGACGGTGACGAGACCGTCGCGCTCCATGCGGGCGACGGTCTGCGAGACCGTCGGTCCGCTCTGGTGCAGGCGCTCGGCGATCCGCGCACGCAGCGGGACGATCCCTTCCTCGACCAGCTCGTAGATGGTCCGGAGGTACATCTCGGTGGTGTCGATCAGGTCGCTCACGCCGGCCATTGTGTCCCATCCGCACTGCGGGGGCACCCGGCTGGGCACCGAGCACCCGTGCCCCGTGAGACCCGCCCCACCGTGATGTGGTTCCGCCGCGACCTGCGCCTGCGCGACAACCCGGCGCTGCTGGAGGCCTGCGCGGACGGACCGGTGCTCCCGCTGTTCGTGCTCGACCCCCACCTGTGGGGTCCGTCGGGGCCGAGCCGGCGCGCCTACCTCGCGGCCTCGCTGCGCTCGCTGGACGCCTCGCTGCGCGAGCTGGGGGCGCCCGGCCTGCAGGTCGTGCGCGGGGACCCGGTGCGTCGCGTGCCGCTCGCCGCGCGGGCGGTCGGCGCCCAGCGCGTGCACGTCGCGGCCGACTTCGGTCCCTACGGCCGGCGCCGCGACCGGACCGTCGAGGAGGCACTGGCCGCCGCCGGGGTCGAGCTGCTCCGGACCGGCTCGCCCTACGCCGTGCCGCCGGGGACCGTCACCAGCGGCTCGGGCGACCACTACCGCGTCTTCACGCCGTTCTACCGGGTCTGGGAGCAGCAGGACCGGCCCGCGCCGCAGGACGCGCCCGACCACGCCGACTGGCTCGCGCTCGACGAGGGCACCACCGAGATCCCCGACCCGCGGCTGCCCGCGGGCCTGTCGCTCCCCGAGGCCGGCGAGCGGGCCACCCGGGAGCGGTGGGAGGCGTTCCTCGAGCACGGGGTCGACGACTACGACACCACCCGCAACGAGCCGGGCACCGACGGCACCTCGCGGATGTCGGTGCACCTGAAGTACGGCGAGGTGCACCCGCGGCAGCTGCTCGCGGACCTGGCCGCTCGCCGGAGCACCGGCGCGGCGACGTACCGCAAGGAGCTGGGGTGGCGGGAGTTCTACGCCGACGTGCTGTGGCACCAGCCACGGACGGCCCGGGAGTACTACAAGACGCAGTACGCCGCGCTCGCCTACGACGAGCCCGGCGAGCTGTTCACGGCCTGGCAGGAGGGCCGCACCGGCTTCCCCGTCGTCGACGCCGGGATGCGCCAGCTGCGGTCGGTCGGTTGGATGCACAACCGGGTCCGGATGATCACCGCGAGCTTCCTCGTCAAGGACCTGCACGTCGAGTGGCAGCACGGCGCCCGGCACTTCCTGCACTGGCTGTGCGACGGCGACCTCGCCTCGAACAACCACGGCTGGCAGTGGGTCGCCGGCTCCGGCACCGACCCCTCGCCGTTCTTCCGCGTCTTCAACCCCACCGGCCAGGGCCGCAAGTTCGACCCCGACGGCGCCTACGTCCGCCGGTGGGTCCCCGAGCTCGCCGACCCCGACCGGGTCCCCGACCCGCACGAGCCGTCCAGCGAGGTCCGTGCGGCGGTGGGCTATCCCGAGCCGGTCGTCGACCACGCCGAGGAGCGCCGCGAGGCCCTCGCCCGCTGGGAGCACATCCGCTGATCCGCGCGAGGATGGTCGGGTGACCACCTCGACGCTGACCGTGCCCGCGCGCTTCAACGGCCCGCCCGGGTCGGGGAACGGCGGGTGGTGTGCCGGGGCGATCGCCGCGCAGGTCGGGACCGCCGGCGCGGTCGAGGTGCGCCTCCGCAAGCCCCCGCCGCTCGAGACGGCGATGGAGATCGGCGAGCAGGACGGCTGGACCGTGGCCACGCGTGCCGGCGAGGTCGTGCTGCAGGCCCGCCCGGGCGCCGAGCCGGAACCGCTGGCCCCGGTCACGGTCGCGACGGCGCGCGCCGCCGCGGCGACGTACGACGGATTCGCCGACCACCCGTTCGGCCACTGCTTCTCGTGCGGCCCGGAGCGGGCCGAGGGCGACGGGCTGCGGGTCTTCCCCGGTCGCACGGGGCCCGGGACCGTGGCCGCGCCCTGGACGCCGCACGACGACCACACGACCCTCGAGGCGACGTGGGCGGCGATCGACTGCGCGGGCGCGTGGGCCGCGGGCATCGGCGAGCGGGCAATGGTGCTCGGCTCGATGACCGCGCAGGTCCACGGGCTGCCGGAGGCCGGCGTCGAGCACGTGGTGACGGGCGCGGTCCGCTCCGTCGAGGGCCGCCGCCACCGCACCGCGACGACGCTCCGCACGGCGGACGGCGACCTGCTCGCCGCGGCCGAGCAGGTGTGGTTCGAGATCGACCCGACGACGTTCGGCTGAGCGTTCGGCTGACGCACCCGGCCGGGACGCGACGGCGGTCTGCCACCATGGACCGCATGGCTTTGAACGATCAAACCGCAGCGCCCGAGAGCCGCTCGGAGTGGTGGCGCCACGCCGTCACCTACCAGGTCTACGTCCGCAGCTTCGCCGACAGCGACGGCGACGGCGTGGGCGACCTGCCCGGCATCACCTCGCGGCTGCCGTACCTCCGCGACCTCGGCGTCGACGCCCTGTGGCTCACGCCGTTCTACACCTCGCCGCAGCACGACCACGGCTACGACGTGGCGGACTACTGCGACGTCGACCCGCTGTTCGGCACGCTCGCGGACGCCGACACCCTGGTCGCCACCGCGCACGACCTCGGCCTCAAGGTGATCGTCGACCTCGTGCCCAACCACACCTCCGAGGAGCACGTCTGGTTCCAGGCCGCGCTCGCCGCGGAGAAGGGCAGCCCCGAGCGGGCGCGCTACATCTTCCGCGACTCCCCCGCCGACCGCCCGGGCGAGCCGCCGAACAACTGGCTCTCGGTCTTCGGCGGCCCGGCGTGGACCCAGCTGCCCGACGGCCAGTGGTACCTCCACCTCTTCGACTCCACCCAGCCCGACCTCGACTGGCGCAACCCGGAGGTCGGCGACATGTTCGTCGACGTCCTGCGCTTCTGGCTCGACCGCGGCGTCGACGGCTTCCGCATCGACGTCGCGCACGGCCTGCTCAAGGAGGAGGGCCTGCGCGACCAGGTCGTCGGCGAGGGCGAGGAGCTGGGCAGCGGCGCCCCGATCAACGAGGAGCACTCGATGGTCGAGCGGACGATCCGCGACGAGCCGATGTGGGACCAGCCCGAGGTCCACGACGTCTACCGCCGCTGGCACGCCGTGCTCGCGGAGTACGACGGCGACCGGATGATGGTGGCCGAGGCGTGGACGCAGACGCCGGAGTCGCTGGCACGGTTCGTGCGCCCCGACGAGATGCAGCAGTCGTTCAACTTCGCCTGGCTGCTCGCGCCGTGGTCGGCGAAGGCGTTCGCCGACGTCATCACCGGCACCCTCGACGCGATGGCCCCGGTGGGTGCCTCGCCGACCTGGGTGCTGAGCAACCACGACGTCGTCCGCCACACCACGCGGTACGGGGGCGGGCCGGTCGGCCTGGCCCGGGCCAAGGCCGCGACGCTCGCGATGCTCGCCCTGCCCGGCTCCTCCTACATCTACGAGGGCGAGGAGCTCGGCCTCGAGCAGGTCGACGTGGAGCCGGAGTTCCGCCAGGACCCGTCGTGGTTCCGCACCGGCGAGGTCGGCCGCGACGGCTGCCGCGTGCCGGTGCCGTGGAGCGGCGACGCCCCGCCGTACGGCTTCGGCCCGGGAGCCGAGCAGCCGTGGCTGCCGCAGCCGCTGGACTGGGCCCCGCTGGCCATGGAGGCGCAGGCCGGCGACCCGGACTCGACGCTGGCGTTCTACCGCTCCGCGCTGGCTGCCCGGCGCACCTTCGCCACGACCGCCGGTGACGACGTCGAGGTGCTCGACAGCGGCTCGGCCGACGTCCTGGTGTTCCGCCGCGGCCCGGTGACCGTCGTCGTCAACTGCGGCACGGAGACCGTCGCGCTGCCCGACGGCGAGCTGCTGCTCGCCAGCGCGCCGGTCGTCGACGGCCTCCCCGCGGACGCCGCCGCCTGGCTGACCAGCTGAGCGAACCGTCCCGGGTCTCGTGATGCCGAGCGTGCGCATGAGCGCACCCTCGGCATCACGAGGCGGGGTCGGGGCTACTCGAGCCCGAGCGTGGCGTTGTAGCGGGCCAGCGTCCCCGCGAAGTCGGCGAGCTCGTCGTCGGACCAGTCCCCGAGCCGCTCGTCGAGGTAGCGGCGGCGGAGGTCGGCGACCTCCTCGAGGCGCCGCACGGCGTCCTCGCTCGCGGCCAGCAGCGTCGCCCGGCCGTCGTTCGGGTCCGGCGAGCGGTCCAGGAGGCCGAGGTCCATGAGGTGCTGGACCTGCCTGCTGATCGCGCCCTTGTCGATGCCGAAGACCTCCGCCACCTCCGAGGCACGCACCGGGCCGTGGCTGGCGAGGTAGCCCAGCATGAGGTACGACGCCGGCTGCAGGTCCGCGTGGACCGCCCGGGCCCGCTCGCCGATGACGCGGCGCACGCGCCTGATGAGCACGCCGACCTCCTGCTCCAGCCGGCGCAGGGACTCGTCGCGTCCCATCGCCACCTCCGTCGCGCTGGTCGTGGTCGTGGTCGTCGTGGTCGTGCCGGTCATGGTGGTCATCGCCGGGTGAGCTCCTCGGTCGCCTCGGGGGCGGCCGTCTCCGCCGAGGGCTCGTCGGCGGTGGTGGTGCGCAGCGGCACCTCCTTGATGAAGAGCACGCACAGGAGCGCGACCAGGGCGAAGGGTACCGAGACCAGGAACAGGTGGCCCGTGGCGTCCCCGAACGACGTCTCGTAGAGCGCGCGGATCGGGGGCGGCAGCTCCGCGAGGTCCGGGATGCTGCCCTTGCCGCCGCCGGCGGAGGGGTCGACGCCCAGTCGGCGCAGGCCGTCGGCCATCGAGCCGGCGACCTGGTGGGCCAGCAGCGCGCCGAGCGCCGAGACGCCGATCGTGCCGCCGATGGAGCGGAAGAAGGCGACCACGGAGCTGGCGGCGCCGAGGTCGGCGGCCTTGGCGTTGTTCTGCACGGCGAGGACGAGGTTCTGCATCGTCGCGCCCATGCCGACGCCGAGCACGGCCATGAACAGGCCGACCCGGACCAGCGGGGTCTCCGCGTCGATGGTCGACAGCAGCGCGAAGCCGACGACGACCAGCACCGAGCCGCCGACCAGCCAGCGCTTCCACAGGCCGGTGCTGGTGATGATCCGGCCCGAGACGATGCTGGAGACCAGCAGGCCGCCGACCATGCAGATCGACATCAGGCCCGCATGGGTCGGGGTCATGCCGCGCGACATCTGGAAGTACTGGCTCAGGTAGACCGTCGAGCCGAACATCGCGACGCCGATCATCACCGAGGCCAGCGTGGCCAGCGAGGTGGTGCGGTCGCGGAAGAGGCGGAGCGGGACGACCGGCTCGGTGGCGACCCGGTCCTCGACCCAGATCGCGAGCGCGATGACGGCCGCGGCCGCGACGAGCATGGCGGCGGTGGTGCCGGAGGCCCAGGCGAACTGGTTGCCGGCCAGCGAGACCCAGACCAGCAGGATCGAGACGCCCGCGACGATGAGCGTCGCGCCGGCGTAGTCGATGGTGACCTCGCGCTTGACGACCGGCAGGTGCAGCTTGAGCTGCAGCACGACGAAGGCGAGCAGGGCGACCGGGATGCCGACGTAGAAGCAGCCGCGCCAGCCGAGCGGGGAGTCCACGATCAGGCCGCCGAGCAGCGGGCCGCTGACCGTCGCGGTCGCGAAGACGGCGCCGATGTAGCCGGCGTACCGACCGCGCTCCCGGGGGCTGACCATCGAGGCGATGACGACCTGGACCAGGGCGGTGAGGCCACCGACGCCGAGGCCCTGGAAGGCGCGGGCGCCGATGAGGACCTCCATGTTCGGCGCGAGGCCGGCGACGAGCGAGCCGAGCGCGAAGATCACGAGCGCGACCTGGACCAACATCTTCTTGCTGAACAGGTCGGCGAGCTTGCCCCAGATCGGGGTCGTCGCGGTCATGGTCAGCAGCGTCGCGACGACGACCCAGGTGTAGCCGCTCTGGCTGCCCTCGAGGTCGGTGACGATGCGCGGGAGCGCGTTGCTGACGACGGTGCTGGAGAGCATCGCGACGAACATGGCGAGCAGGAGGCCCGAGAGCGCCTCGAGGATCTCGCGGTGGGTCATCTCGCCGGCGCGGGCGGCGGTCGGCGCGGGTGGTGCCTGGGTCACGGGTTCTCGCTTCGGGGGTACGTCGGTGGCGGTCACGCAGGTCTGAAGGTTGACCGAGGCAACTTTATTCCTGGGTGGTTGCCCCCGGCAACTTCTCGTCGCCCCGGCGGTACCCCACGGCGAGCACCGGAACCACCAGCGGGTCCGGCCGGAAATGCAGCGACCCCCAGGTGTGGCCCTCGTGTCGAGGACCCAGCCGGCGGACGGAGCCGGTTCACCTGGGGGTCGGGCAGCTGCTTGGGATTCGCCAGCAGCATTCAGGGGCGGTGCCGCCCCGTCGTCCTGCTGGGGCTGCTAGCGGGCAGCCACCTCACGCGTCCAAGAAGAACTCATTCTTCGGACCACCTCCTTTCCCGTGTGCAGCAAAGGTAGGTCGCGGGCGAGGCGTGCTCAAGCGAATTGATCGCCGAGCTACGGCGCCAACCGCTGCGTCGTCCACGCGTCACCCGACCGGGTGTAGACCAGCCGGTCGTGCATCCGCCCCGGGCGGCCCTGCCAGAACTCCACGGCCTCGGGCCGCACGACGTACCCACCCCACTCCTCGGGCACGGGCAGCTCGCCGTCGGGCACGTCGGCGAAGCGCCGCTCGACCTCGTCGTACGCCGCCGCGAGGGCGTCCCGGTCGGCGACCGGGCGCGACTGGTGGGACGCCCAGGCGCCCAGTTGGGAGCCGCGCGGGCGGACCGCGAAGTAGTCGGCGACGGCCTCGCGCGACAGCGGCTCGGCGACCCCGTCGACCCGGACCTGCCGCTCCAGCGGGTGCCACGGGAAGAGCAGGGCGCAGTGCGGGTTGGCCGCGAGCTCGGTGCCCTTGCGGGAGCGGGTGTTGGTGAAGAACACGAAGCCCCGCTCGTCGAGCCCCTTGAGCAGCACCATCCGCGAGGAGGGCCGGCCCTGGGCCGAGACGGTCGCGACGACCATCGCGTTCGGCTCGTGCACGACGTCCTCGACCTCGGCGAACCACCGGCGGAACATCGCGATCGGGTCCGGCGCGAGGTCGTCCTCGGCGAGCCCGGCGGCGGCGTACTCGTGGCGGCGGCTGCGGAGGTCCAGCGCGTCGCGGGCTGCTTCCTGGTCGGGGTCGGCCATGCCGCCAGCCTAGGGATGGGTACAGAATGCGCGGGGCCGCCCGTCCGGGTGCGTGCCGTGAGACGAGGGAGTCAGGACGATGGTGGACGTGCACCACGGGCTCGAGGGCGTCGTCGCCTTCGAGACGGAGATCGCGGAGCCCGACAAGGAGGGCTCGGCGCTGCGCTACCGCGGCGTCGACATCGAGGACATCGTCGGCCGCGTGCCGTTCGAGAACGTCTGGGGCCTGCTCATCGACGGCGCCTTCACCCCCGGCCTGCCGCCCGCCGAGGCCTACAACATCCCCGTGCACACCGGCGACGTCCGCGTCGACGTCCAGGCCGCGATCGCGATGCTCGCGCCGGCCTTCGGCTTCCGCCAGACCTACGACATCAGCGACGAGCAGGCGCGTGCGGACCTCTCCCGCGTCGCCGTCATGGTGCTGTCCTACGCCGCGCAGTCCGCGCGCGGGCTGCACCAGCCGGTCGTCCCGCAGTCGGTGGTCGACGAGGGCGCGACGCTGGCGGAGAAGTTCCTCATCCGCTGGAAGGGCGAGGCCGACCCCAAGCACGTCAAGGCGATCGACGCCTACTGGTCCTCGGCGGCCGAGCACGGCATGAACGCCTCGACCTTCACCGCGCGCGTCATCACCTCCACCGGTGCCGACGTGGCGGCGGCGTTCTCCGGCGCGATCGGCGCGATGTCGGGCCCGCTGCACGGCGGCGCCCCCTCGCGCGTGCTCGGCATGATCAGCGACGTCGAGGAGTCCGGCGACGCAGTGGCGTACGTCAAGGGGCTGCTCGACAAGGGCGAGCGGCTCATGGGCTTCGGCCACCGCGTCTACCGCGCCGAGGACCCCCGCGCCCGCGTGCTGCGCCGCACCGCCCGCGAGCTCAACGCGCCTCGCTACGAGGTCGCCGAGGCGCTCGAGAAGGCCGCGCTGGCCGAGCTGCGCGAGCGCCGCCCGGACCGCGTCCTCGAGACGAACGTGGAGTTCTGGGCCGCGATCGTCCTGGACTTCGCCGAGGTGCCGGCGAACATGTTCACCTCGATGTTCACCTGCGCCCGCACCGGCGGCTGGTCCGCGCACATCCTCGAGCAGAAGCGCACTGGCCGCCTGATCCGCCCCTCGGCCGTCTACACGGGCCCCGGCTCCCGCGGTCCCGAGGAGATCGAGGGTTGGAACGCCGACTGGGCGAAGTAGCCCTCAGCCGGCGAGTCGGCCCGCGTACCACGACGTCGCGCCGCGGCCACCCTTGCGCGTCAACGAGACGTGCAGGTGGTCGCGGTGGCGCAGCGTGGTCGAGCACTTCGCGCGCTTGCGGCACGACGAGCTGAGGTAGGGCTCGGGCTCGAAGCCGTTCCACGCGGCGTACATCCGGTCGTCCCAGATGAGGTACATGATCCCCATCCGGCGAGCCTTCGCGTCCTCGCGGCCCTTGCCGTCGGCGGCCCGCACGTCGCGGAGGAACGCCCGGGCGATGCGGCGGTCGGCCTTCCGACGCGCGTCGAGCGTCCAGTCGAACGCGCGGCCCTCGGCGTGCTCGGACGTCCCGCTCCCGCAGCTGCGCGAGACGCCGCCGTAGGACCCGCCGTACTTCGTCACCAGCCAGCGGCCGAGGGCGACGGTGCCCGGCTTCGCCGCCGGCGAGCACCTCGTCTGCGGCTGGTACGACGCGTAGTCCTCGATCGCGGCCGCCGCCGGTGACGCGGGCAGGGCGGTGAGGAGCAGGACGGTCGCGAGGAGCGGCAGGAGCAGGAGGCGGAGCGGGGAGAGCACCGCACGAGGCTAGGTACGTCGCTGCGCCGGCCGCGCCGGTTCGGCACCACGCTGGCCGATCGACCGGGCGGACCACCGGTCCGGGCCATGCGGCCCTGGACCGTTCGCGGACCTAGCCGCCGACCAGCCGCAGCGGCGTCAGCACCGCAGCCTGGAAGCCGCTGAACAGCTCGAAGCGCCACCGGCCGCGGTCGGCCACCAGCACGCCGGAGACCCGGGCGGCGCGGCGCTCGCCGGCCTCGGTCGACCCCGTCGGCCGCAGCACCACGTCGGCGTCGGCGACGAACCACACCTGGTGCTCGCGCTGGCACGCCCAGGACTGCTCGACGTCCCAGCGCAGGGTGTGCGGCTCGCGCACGACGCGGTCGAGGTACGCCGCCACCTCGGCCGACCCGAGGGCCTCCTCGGCCAGCTCGTCGCCCCAGATCGCCGCCCACGGCACGAACCGCTCCGCGGCCGCGGCGACGTCGCCGGCGGCCAGGTCGGCGGCCAGGTCGTCCAGCGCGCGCACCACGACCTGGTGGGGGTCGTCGAGCATCACCGCTCGATGGTGCCCCCTCCGGGCCCGCGCCGCCCACGGATCGGGGCGCGCCGTGGCGGTGGTCTAACCCGCCGCGGGCACCAGCCGCTTGGCGAAGCAGCGCGAGAGCGGGGCGTCCTTGTAGTAGCCGAAGCCCGGGATCGACTCGTAGCCAGCCGACGCGTAGAGCGTCATCGCCTCCGGCTGGCGCAGCCCGGTCTCGAGCACGAGCGCCTCGTAGCCCGCTGCGGCCGCGGTCGTCTCCAGGTGCGCCAGCACCCGGCGGGCGTGACCCCGGCGCTGCGCGGCCGGCACGACGTACATCCGCTTGACCTCAGCCGTCACCGCGGTGCCGAGCGCCTCGACGTCGGAGCGGCGCCAGGCGCCGGTCGCGACCGGGGTCCTGCCGACGTACCCGACGAAGAAGCTGCCGCCCGGAGGCACGAACATCGCCGGGTCGACCGGCGACTCGTCGCGGCCGCCGTAGCGGGCGACGTACTCCTGCTGCACCTGCTCGATCAGCGCGACGGCGTCCGGGTGCCCGTAGTCGACGCGGACGACCTGCAGGCCGCCCCCACCCGCCTCAGGCGAGCGAACCTCCACAGTTGTCACAGAACCTCGCCTCCGCGTCGTTGCGCACGCCGCAGGAGCGGCAGTACGGGCCGGCCGCCGTGGCCTCGCGGGCGTGCGAGCCGTCGTCGACGGTCCGGCCGGCACCCATGATCCCCCGCCCGTCGGAGAGGTACGACGCCGCGTCCTTCGCGACCGGCATCGTCTCGCCCGCGCCGTAGCGTGCGGCCACCCCGGCGAAGCCCAGGTTGAGGAACATGCCGCCGATCGCGAAGAGCAGGAAGCCGCCCAGGAACAGGCCCATCTGCGGGAGCGGGTCGCCGTCGCCGTCGTAGCGGACGAACGAGACGAAGCCGTAGATGCAGGTGGCGATGCCGACCGGCACGAGGACCGCCCCGGCGACCCGGAAGAACGTGCGGGCGCCCGCCTGGTTGCGCAGCCCGGGCTGGGGTGTGGGTCCGGCCACGGGGTCCTCCGATTCCGTGTTGCCGCGACGCTGCTGCCAGACTTGAGGGGCGCTGACAGCGTCGCCAGGGAGCCACTCCTACCCACCCGGAAGGCAGTTCATGACCGACGCGGACCTCGAGACCTCCCTCCGGATCCCGGCCGACCTGCTGCCCCGGGACGGCCGCTTCGGCGCGGGCCCGTCGAAGGTCCAGCCCGAGCACCTCGCCGCGCTGGCGGCCACCGGCACCTCGCTGATGGGCACCTCGCACCGGCAGGAGCCGGTGCGGGCGGTCGTGCGCCGGGTGCGCGAGGGGCTGGCCGAGCTGTTCTCGATGCCCGAGGGGCACCAGGTGGTGCTCGGCAACGGCGGCGCCACGGCGTTCTGGGACGCAGCGACGTACGGCCTGGTCGAGCGGCGCAGCCAGCACCTGGTCTTCGGCGAGTTCTCGCAGAAGTTCGCCAAGGCGGCCGGTGCCGCGCCGTGGCTGGACGAGCCGAGCGTCGTCGCCGCCGAGCCGGGCTCGCTGCCCGTCGCCGTCGCCGAGGACGGCGTCGACGTCTACGCCTGGGCGCAGAACGAGACCTCCACCGCCGTCATGGCGCCCGTCGTCCGCCCCGCCGGCACCTCGGCGGACGACGCGCTCGTGCTCGTCGACGCGACCTCCGGCGCCGGCGGCCTGCCGGTCGACCTGGCCGAGGTCGACGCCTACTACTTCGCGCCGCAGAAGTGCTTCGCCTCCGACGGCGGCCTGTGGCTCGCCGTCCTCTCCCCCGCCGCCCTCGAGCGCGCCGCCCGGATCGGCGCCTCGGACCGGCACGTGCCGGCGTTCTTCGACCTGCCCACCGCGATCGAGCAGTCCGCCAAGGACCAGACCTACAACACCCCCTCGGTCGCCACGCTCTTCCTCATGGCCGAGCAGCTGGACTGGATGCTCGCCAACGGCGGCCTCGCCGGCATGGTCGAGCGCACCACCGCCTCCTCGACCGCCCTCTACTCCTGGGCCGAGGCGTCCCCGCTCGCCTTCCCGTACGTCGCCGAGCCGGCGCACCGCTCACTCGTCATCGGCACCATCGACTTCGAGCCCCAGGTCGACGCCGCGCGCCTCGCCGCGGTCCTCCGCGCCAACGGCATCGTCGACACCGAGCCCTACCGCAAGCTCGGCCGCAACCAGCTCCGCATCGCGATGTACCCCGCCGTCGACCCCGCCGACGTCGAAGCCCTCACCGCCTGCCTCGACTGGGTCCTCGGCCGCCTCGCCTGACCCCGCCGGGCGAGCAGCCCCTCCCTGACTTCGTCACGCTCAGGCCGCTGCAGACGTCGTCGGCTGGTTGAGGAGGTCCGCCAGGACCGTCGTCGGCTGGTTGAGGAGGTCCGCGAGGACCGTCGTCGGCTGGTTGAGGGGGTCCGCCAGGACCGTCTCGAAACCCGCCGGCGAACGCGTCCACAACCAACCGCCCAGGTCTTTTTATACGAACACCTGTTCGGGTAGAATGGAGGCTATGACCCTGGCCCACCTCGCGACACCCGAGACCCCGCTGGACGACCCAGCCATGGTCCTCGCGGCCGCGCGGGCCAGCCAGCGTGAAGCCGACGCCGCGGAGGTCCGGGTCCTGCAGGCAGCGGTCGAGTGGTGTGCCATGCACCCCGCCGAGTCGCTGGCGGAGTCGGCGTCGTGGGCGACGATGCAGGGCTTCGGCGACCAGCCCGTCGGGCTCGCCGGCGACGGTGCGCCCCTGGTGACGGAGTTCGCGGTCGTCGAGCTGTCCGCGGCGCTCGGCAAGTCCCTGGACGCCGGCCGCGCCTACCTGTCCGAAGCGCTCGAGCTGCGCTACCGCCTCCCGAAGGTCTGGGCCAAGGTCACCGGCGGCGACCTGCCCGCCTGGAAGGCCCGGACGATCGCCCGCAAGACCCTCCCGCTGCCGATGAAGGGCGCACGGTTCGTCGATACCCACGTCTTCCACTGCGCGGCGTCGATCAGCCCTGCGTCGTTGGGCCGGCTCGTCGACGAAGCCCTGGTCCGGTTCGACCCCGACGAGGCCGAGCGGATCCGGTTCGAACGCACCGAGACCCGCCACGTCACCGTGCAGACCCGCCAGGTCTCCTTCGACGGCCACGTCGACCTCTGGGCCACCCTGGACCTCGTCGACGCGCTCGACCTCGAAGACGCCCTCGCCAAGGGCGCGGACCGGCTCGCCGCGCTCGGCTCCAAGGAAGCCGAAGGGTCGCGCCGCGCGACCGCACTCGGGGACATGGCCCGACGCCAGCTCGTGCTGGAGTTCGACACCGACCCCAGGCCGATGGTCGTCCACGTCCACCAGACACCTGACGGGTCGCTGGACCAGATCGTCCGGGTCGAGAACGTCCGCGGGTTCGTCCTGACCGGCCAGCTCGCCGAGTGGTGCACCAGAGCAGCCAGCAACACCAACGGCAGAGTCACGATCAAGCCCGTCATCGACCTGGCCGAGCGGATCCACGTCGAGGCCTACGAAGTCCCGGACCGCCTCTCCGAGCAGACGCGGCTCCGCGACCACCACTGCGTCTTCCCCTGGTGCACCCGCCCCGCCTTCCAGCACTCCAAGGTCGACGACGACCACGTCGTCCCCCACAACCGCGGCGGCCCCACAGCGACCGAGAACATCGGGCCGCTCTGCCGCCGACATCACCGCGCCAAGACCCACGGCGGGTGGCAGCACTCCTCGACCAGCTCGGGCAACTATCACTGGATCAGCCCGTCCGGCGTCACCTACACCGTCGACCACCACGGCACCGTCGACCACGA
>NZ_JAANMS010000064.1 GCF_011250565.1 Nocardioides sp. IC4_145 | reverse complement strand
CCCGCCCCCCGCGCACGGTCGCGAGAGCAGCGGCACGGCCGGGGTGAGCCCGGTGGACCTGCGACGGCGGCGCGCCCTCGAGCAGTGGTCGCGGCGCTTCGCCCAGGCGGCGGTCGAGATCGTCGGCGGCGACCGGCCGATCACGCAGCTGCTGCGCTGGACCTCCCCGGAGGTGTACGCCGACCTCGAGCGCCGCGCCTGCCTCGTCGCCCGAGCCGGCGCCCACCGTCCCGGCCTCGGCCGGGTCCAGCCGGTGCGCCCGAAGGTGCTCAGCGTGCACAGCTGCTTCGTCACCGCCGACGCCGTCGAGACCAGCATCCACGTGCGGTACGGCGAGCGGTCCCGCGCCGTCGCCGCCCGCTTCGAGGAGCGCCCCGCCAAGGACGGTCCCCTCCGCTGGGTCTGCACCGCGCTCGACTTCGCCTGAGCAGGACCGAGCGAGGAACGAGGTCGAGACGGCCGGGTCGAGACCCGGTGAGCGCAGCGCTCGCTGCTCGACCGACGCCGAACGCCGGCCCGGCCCGGAGGGACCGAGCCGGCGTTCGAGGTTGAGCGAGGTCAGCCGTTGACGCGGGCGGCGTGGCCCGTGGGGCCGCCGGGAGCGCCGTGGCACTGCTTGAACTTCTTGCCCGAGCCGCAGGGGCAGCGGTCGTTGCGACCGGTGCCGGCGAACTCGTCCTCCTCCTGCTCGACGCGGGTGGCCACCTCGGCCTCGCCGTCGACGGTGGGGGCGGAGTAGGCCAGCTGCTGCGGCCGCGACGGGGCGTCGAGGCCCTTGGCGCGGATCTGCGGCGCCTGCTCGGCCGCAGCGCCACCGGCGCCCTGGCCGACCGGCGACTGCAGGCCCTCGGCGACCGACAGCGTCGGCGCCGGCTCCTCCTCGACCTGAACCTCGAGGTTGAACAGGAAGCCGACGGCCTCCTCCTTGATGCCGTCCATCATCGCGGCGAACATGTCGAAGCCCTCGCGCTGGTACTCCACGAGCGGGTCGCGCTGGGAGTAGGCCCGCAGGTAGATGCCCTCGCGCAGGTAGTCCATCTCGTAGAGGTGCTCGCGCCACTTGCGGTCGAGGACCGAGAGGAGCACGCGCCGCTCGAGCTCGCGCATGACCTCCTCGCCGTTCTCCTGCTCGCGACGGTCGTACGCCGCGTGCGCGTCCTCGCGGAGCACCTTGACCAGGTCGTCGCGGTCGAGCACGGCCTTGCCACCGGCGTCGGCGACGAGCTTCTCGTGGTCGACCGAGATCGGCCACAGCTGACCGAGGTCGGTCCACAGCTGCTCGAGGTCCCACTCCTCGGCGAAGTCGGCGAGCGACCCGGCGACGTACCCCTCGACCACGTCGTCGATGAAGGTGCGGATCTGCTGCTGCAGGTCGGCGCCCTCGAGGACGGCACGGCGCTCGGTGTAGATCACCTTGCGCTGGCGGTCCATGACGTCGTCGTACTTGAGGACGTTCTTGCGGGACTCGAAGTTCTGCGACTCGACCTGGCCCTGGGCGTTGGCGATCGCGTTCGTGACCCGCTTGTTCTCGATCGGGACGTCGTCGGGGATCTTGAGGACCTGGAGCACCCGGTCGACCCACTCGGACTTGAACAGCCGCATCAGCTCGTCCTGCAGCGACAGGTAGAACCGGGACTCGCCCGGGTCGCCCTGACGGCCGGAACGACCGCGCAGCTGGTTGTCGATGCGGCGCGACTCGTGCCGCTCGGTGCCGATGACGTAGAGGCCGCCGAGCTCCTTGACCTCGTCGTGCTCGGTCGCGACCTGGCGCTTGATCCGCTCGACGGTCTCGGGCCAGGCGGCGTCGTACTCGTCCGCGGTCTCCCCGGCCGGCTCCAGCCCGCGCTTGCGCAGCTCGGCGTCGGCGAGGAACTCCACCGAGCCACCGAGCATGATGTCGGTGCCTCGACCGGCCATGTTGGTGGCGACGGTGACGGCGCCCTTGTGACCGGCCATCGCGACGATCTTCGCCTCGTCGGCGTGGACCTTCGCGTTCAGCACGGTGTGCGGGATGCCGCGGCGCTTGAGCTTGCCGGAGAGGTGCTCGGACTTCTCGACCGAGACGGTGCCGACCAGGATCGGCTGGCCCAAGGCGTGCCGCTCGGCGATGTCCTCGACGACGGCGTCGTACTTCGCCTCCTCGGTCCGGTAGACGAGGTCGGGCTGGTCGATGCGGGCCATCGGCTTGTTGGTCGGGATCGGGACCACGCCGAGCTTGTAGATCTTGTCGAACTCGCTGGCCTCGGTCATGGCCGTGCCGGTCATGCCGGAGAGCTTGTCGTAGAGGCGGAAGTAGTTCTGGAGCGTGACGGTCGCGAGCGTCTGGTACTCCTCGCGGACCTCGACGCCCTCCTTCGCCTCGATCGCCTGGTGCAGGCCGTCGTTGTAGCGACGCCCGGCGAGCATGCGGCCGGTGTGCTCGTCGACGATGAGCACCTCGCCGTCCTGCACGACGTACTCCTTGTCGCGCCGGAAGAGCTCCTTGGCCTTCACGCAGTTGTTCATGAAGGAGATCAGGGAGGTGTTGACCGACTCGTAGAGGTTGTCGATCCCGAGGTGGTCCTCCACCTTGGTGATGCCCGGCTCGAGCACGGAGATGGTGCGCTTCTTCTCGTCGACCTCGTAGTCGACGTCCTTCTCGAGCTTGCGCGCGATCTTCGCGAACTCGGCGTACCACTTGACCTCGTCCTGGGTCGGACCGCTGATGATCAGCGGGGTCCGCGCCTCGTCGATGAGGATCGAGTCGACCTCGTCGACGACGGCGAAGTTGTGGCCGCGCTGGACGCAGTCCTCCAGGGCGGAGGCCATGTTGTCGCGCAGGTAGTCGAAGCCGAGCTCGTTGTTGGTGCCGTAGGTGATGTCGCAGCCGTACGCCTCGCGACGCTCCGCCGGGCGCATCTCCGGCAGGATCACCCCGGTCGTCAGCCCGAGGAAGTGGTGGATGCGGCCCATCATCTCGGACTGGTACTTGGCCAGGTAGTCGTTGACGGTGACGACGTGGACGCCCTTGCCCGAGAGGGCGTTCAGGTACGACGGCAGGGTCGCGACCAGCGTCTTGCCCTCACCGGTCTTCATCTCGGCGATGTTGCCCAGGTGCAGCGCCGCGCCACCCATGATCTGGACGTCGTAGTGGCGCTGGCCGATCACGCGCTTGGCGGCCTCGCGGACGGTCGCGAACGCCTCCGGCATCAGGTCGTCCAGCGACTCGCCGTTCTCGTGGCGCTGCTTCAGCTCGCCGGTCATTGCCTGGAGCTGCTCGTCGGTCATCGCGACGAAGTCGTCCTCGATGGCGTTGACGGCCTTGGCGATGGTCTCCAGCTGGCGCAGGATCTTGCCCTCGCCGATGCGGAGGAGCTTGTCGAGGATCACGGGCACGGGGGTACAACTCCTAAGCGGTGGGAAGCCGAGCGGGCGGCGCCGCAACTCTACCCACGGGGTCGAGCCCTCCCTAACCGGAACGCAGCAACCGGGCCAGCACCTCGGCGAGGTCGCCCCGAGGCTCCACGACCACCGGGTCGTCGGCGTCCAGGCCCAGCCAGCCGGCCAGCCGGCGGAGCTCGACCACCAGCTCCGGCGCCGTCTCCGGCGGCGCGTCGGGCTCGGCGTACGCGCCCTTGACGAGGAGCCGGCGGGCCGCGCGGTCGGCCTTGAGGTCGACGCGGGCCACCAGCCGGTCCCCCAGCAGGAACGGCAGCACGTAGTAGCCGTGCACCCGCTTCCCGGCCGGCACGTAGATCTCGATGCGGTATCGGAAGCCGAAGATCCGCTCGGTGCGCTCGCGCTCCCACACCACCGGGTCGAAGGGGCTCAGCAGCGCCCGGGCGTCGACGCGGCGGGGGCGGCGGGCCTCGCTGTGGAGGTACGCCGCGCGGTCCCACCCCTCGACCCGCGCCGGGAGCAGCTCGCCGGCCTCCACCAGCTCCGCGACGGCGCGCCGGGTCTCCTCGACGCCCATCCGGTAGTAGTCGCGCAGGCACGGCGCCGTCGCCACCCCGTGCGACCGGGCCGCCCGCCGCACCAGCTCCCGCGCGGCCTCCTCCGGCGTCGGGGTCGGCGCGTCGAGGACCGCGGCGGGCAGCACCCGCTCGGGCACGTCGTACACCGGCTCGAACGACGGCGTCCGCGCCGCGATCGCCAGGTCGCCGGTCATGAAGAGGAGGTCCAGCGCCTTCCGCTCCTCCGACCAGTTCCAGCCCCAGTGCTCCTTGGTCCGGGGTCCGTCCCCGCCCAGGGCGTCCTGCAGCTCGCGGGCGGTCGAGGCGCCGCGGGCGCGGACCTCCGCCAGGACCGTGGTGGTCAGCTCGTCGGGGACGTCGCGCCACCACTTGCCCCGGCGCTCGCGGTAGCCCGCCATCCGGTGCTGCATGTGCGGCCACAGCTCCACCGGCATGAACGCCTGCACGTGCGCCCAGTACTCCACCACCCGCCGCGGCGGCCGCTCCGCCGCCCGCTGCAGCAGACCCGTGTCGTAGGGCCCCATGCGGGAGTAGAGCGGCATCCGGTGCGCCCGCTCGAGCACGTTGACCGAGTCCACCTGCAGCACGCCCGTCCGCGCGAGCGTGCGGTCGAACGTCCGCATCGTCGGCGTCGTGTGCCGCGGGTCCAGGAACCCCTGCGCCGCCAGCGCCACCCGGCGGGCCTGCGCGCGGGAGAGGATCTCGGTCACGGGGCGAGGCTAGAGGTGCCCGCCGACGGACGGGCTACGGCAGGTCGAGCAGCTTCTCCTTGACGGCGTACATGACCGCTTCCATGCGGGAGTGCAGCTGGAGCTTCTCGAGGATGTTGCGGACGTGGTTCTTGACGGTGTTCTCGGAGATGAACAGCTGCTTGGCGATCTCGCGGTTGTTCATGCCCTTGGCGACCAGCCGCAGCACCTCGAGCTCGCGCTCGGTGAGGCGGAGGCCGGGGACGTGCTCGCGCTCGGGGCGCGACATCTGCTTGAACTCGTCGATCAGCTTGACCGCCATCGACGGGCTGATGAGGGACTGGCCGTCGGCGACGACGCGGACGGCCTGGGCGACCTCCTCGATCGAGGAGTCCTTGAGCAGGTAGCCGGAGGCGCCGGACTTGACCGCCTCGTAGAGGTCGGCCTCCTCGTCGGACACCGTGAGCATGATGATCTTGGCCGACGGGACGGCCTCCTTGATGGCCCGGCAGGCCTCGATGCCGGTGCGCTTGGGCATCCGGATGTCGAGGAGGACCACGTCGGGGGCGGTGGTGGCGGCGAGGTTGGTGCCCTCGATCCCGTCGCCGGCCTCGCCGACGACCTCGATGCCCTCCTCGACGGTGAGCAGCATCGTCAGCCCCCGTCGGAAGAGCTCCTGGTCGTCGACCACCAGCACCCGGATCGGCTCGCCAGCCCCGGGAGCTGCGACCGTGCTCTGTTCCGCCACCGGGGCATCATGGCACGGTCGAGCCGGTGCGGGAACGCGTTCGGGTGGTGGACGCCTGGCCCGGGCGGGCCCGGACACGACGACGGGGTGACCCTTTCGGGCCACCCCGTCGTACGCCGTGTGGTCGCGGCCCCGCGGGCCGCTGCGGCGGGCTGCTCCTCCGGCCTACACCTCCGGGCCGAGGTCCAGGGAGATCACGCCGTAGTCGTAGCCGCGGCGCCGGTAGACCACCGAGGGCCGCTCGCTCTCCTTGTCGACGAACAGGTAGAAGTCGTGCCCGACCAGCTCCATCTCGTAGAGCGCCTGGTCGAGCGTCATCGGGCTGGCGGGGTGGGTCTTCTCGCGGACGACGAGCGGACCGTCGCCCATGACGGCGATCGGGCCGACCTTGCGCTCGAGGGACTCCTCGGGCTCGGGCTCCTCCGTGGGAGCGACGAGCGCGTCGACGTCGGCGAGCGCCTGGCCGACCGAGACGGGGGTCTTCTGGCCGCGGTGCACGCGGCGGCGGTCGGCCGCGCGGCGCATCTGGGCGGCCATCTTGTCCAGGGCGAGGTCGAGGGCGCCCATCTTCTCGTCGGCGGCCGCCTCGGCCCGGACGACCGGGCCCTTGGAGAAGGCGGTCAGCTCGACGCGGACGGCCTTGTCGTGCTGGCGGGGATTGGGCTCGCAGTCCACCTCCACGTGCACCCGCATGATGCGGTGGTCGTGCTTCTCGAGTCGGGACAGCTTCTCCGCGGCGTGCTCGCGGAACCGCTCGGACAGCTCGCAGTGGCGACCTGTGACGACAACTTCCATGTCTACCTCCTGGTGACAGTTGGTTGCTTCAGCCCTCTCGCGCGGCCTCCTGTGGGCAGCGCGACATGCACGCCGGGAGGTGCGCCACCGGGGGCGCACCGGGCGTGTCACGAGTGGGAGGAGTCCGTCCGGCCGACCTGGTCTTCGACCCCACAACCGCCTGCTGGGGCTTCCGCAGCTTCTCCGCCACTACCGGCCCTCTCCCGCCGTCGGCCACATCTGGTGGCCGGGGCGAGGCAGGTCTTACCTCTAAGCCGCACCGTGATCGCCGCGCCCGGGTCGCCCCGGACGTCGGCTTACGTGGACCGTTTCGCCTGCGACTGGCATCGGCTAGCCGACCGGTCCGGGCCCTCGTCGGGACCCGCACCGAGACGGTGCAACCACGGACCCGGACGGACTCCATACAGAGACGTTAGTCCGTGACCCAAGTCACCGGTAGGGGTGGTACCACCCATCTCGTCCCTCGCGCTAGGACCCGCCCGGCGAGCCCGCCGGGAACCGTCGGCGTGTCGCCGCGACGGCGGCGATCGCGGCCACGTGCAGGCCGACCGCCTCGAGGGCGCGCTGGGCCTCGCGCGCGGTCGCGCCGGTGGTCAGCACGTCGTCGCAGACCACGACGGACGCGTGCGTGCGCCGCCGACGCAGCCGCCGCAGGCCGGCGTCGGCGCAGGCCATCGAGCCGCCGAGGTTGGCCGCCCGCGCGGTGGCGTCGAGCCCGGCCTGGTCGACGACACCCGGTCGCGTCCGCAGGAGCCGGGCGGCCACGGCGTCCACCCCCACGGCCCGCAGGCGGGCGGCGGCGCCCGCGGTGACGGCGTACGTCGGGTCGTGGCCGCGGGCGCGGACGGTCGCCGGCCGGGACGGCACCGGCACCAGCACGACCGGCCCGACCGGCACCTGGGCGGCGACGGCGCCCGTGGCCGCGGTCGCGAGCAGCCCGGCGAGCGGACCGCGGAGGCCGAGCAGCCGGCGCTCCTTCAGGCCGAGCACCAGGCTGCGCACCACGCCGTCGTAGGCCGCCGCGGCCCACGGCTCGACGAGACCGGCCGGTGTCGGGGTCGGCCAGGCCGGCCGCGCGTGGTCCGGCAGTCCGGCACGGCACGGCTCGCACAGCACACGGCCGGGCCGCTCGCACCCGGCGCACCGGCCGCCGAGCAGCAGGTCGGCCGCGGCGTCGAGCACCCCGGCCGTCCTCATGCGGGGAGCCTGGCCGCCGCGCGGGCGTCGGGCAACCGGGCCGGCGCGTGCCTGTGGAGGAGCGGTCAGCCGACGTACTGCACGGACCGCGCGCCCTCGGGCAGCTCGATCATCTCGCGAGTCGGCGAGGAAGCGTCGACCAGGCCGGTGCGGGTGACCGCCCACAGGGTGTCGTCGGGGACGGGGGTGCCGGCGAGGGCGACGTACCGCCCGCGCAGCGTCGTGGCGGAGTACTCCGCGCCCGCCGGGGCGCCGTCGACCGAGAGCGTGCGCACCTCGAAGAGCTCGTCGGCCAGCCGGTGCAGCACGGCGACCGAGGTGGGGCTGCGCCAGGCGAGGTCGCGGACGCGGACCTCCTCGCCACCCTCCCAGGTCAGGCGTTGGGAGGCCGAAGCGGAGAGCAGCCGGTTCTGCGCGTAGCGGACCCGGCTGACCCGCACCTGGTCGCCGGCGGAGGTCCGCACGACCGCGACGACACGGGACCCGTCGCGGGAGACCAGGAAGGAGCGGACGTCGGAGCCGCTGATCCCGGGCACCCGCACCGCGACGGGGTCCTCGTCGCCGACGACGGTCGAGACGCGGGCGCCGGACGGCGTCCGGTCGACGAGCCACAGCCGGCCGCTGACGTCCCACGCCGGCGGCAGGAGGTCCGTCGCGCCGCTGACCAGCGGGACCGTCGTCTCCTCGTCGTCGCGGAGCGGGCCGCGGAGCACCGTGGCGCCGCTCTCGGACACGGCCGCGACCGTCGTGGCCGAGACGTCGACCGCGAACGACCGGATCCCGGCCTCGGCCGAGCCGAACGGGCCGTCGGTCGGCTGGAGCGCGTCGGCCGCCCCGGCCAGGAGCTCACCGCCGCGGAGGGCGTAGAGCCGGGCGGTCGTCGGGTAGCCGGCCGGGTCGTAGCGCGCCCCCTCGTCGACGCCGAACTCGGTCACGCCGCCGGGCAGCTGGACCGGCCGACCGTCGATCGACACCCGGAACCGCTCGATCGTCGGCACCTGCCGCAGCGTCCAGGCCAGCTGCGCGACGATCAGCCGCACCGCCTCGTCGGTGGGGGCCGGCGCGGAGCCGGAGGCGTCGATGGCGATGTCGACGACGTCGCCGACCGGCACCGACAGCTCCACCGTCGAGCCCGCCGGCAGGAACGTCGTCGCGACCCGCGACAGCTGCGGGCCCGGCCCGCCGAGCAGGGCGGAGACCAGGTTGCTGACCAGCTGGTCCCCCCGCGGCACGAACGCCGGCTCCGGCACGAGCACGCGGGCGTTCGGGTCGAAGTAGTAGAGCGTCACCCGCTGGTAGCGCTGCTCGAACCACGACTGCGGCACCACCAGGGCGTCGGGCGCGGAGGCGATGCGGTTCTGCCCGTCGACGAGCTCGACGGGGAACGTCAGGGTCTCGTCGTACGTCGGCAGCGGGCCACGCCACCGGCCGGTGCCGTCGAGGCGCTCGGCGCCGACGAGCGTGACCGTCACGCGGGAGCTGCCGCGCGGGGCGAGGAAGTCGTCGTAGGTGATGATCCCGTCCTTGGGGCTCCACGACTCGCGGAACTCCGGCGTGAGGTACTGCCGGGCCGCGGACGTGGTGATCGGGAACGCCGTCATCGCGTCGAGGAACCGGTCGACGACCTCCGCCGAGGAGGCACCGTCGGGCGGGGGCGGCGGGTCGAAGTAGTACTGCCCGCCCTCCTGCGCGTCGCCGCTGCCGCTCCCGGTCTCCACGACCGGTCCGTCCTCGGGCAGCGAGACGCACCCGGCCAGGGCGAGGACCATCGCCACGACGACGCCGAGGGCCGCGGCGACCGGGGGCCGGCCGGTCACGGGGTCACCCCGGCCAGGCGCTCGCGGGCGTCGGCGGGCACGAGCGGCAGCGGGCTCTGCCGCAAGGGCGTTCCCGCGCGGCGCGGCAGGGTCAGGCGGAACTGCGCGCCCTCGTCGACGCGGCCCCATGCCTGGAGCCAGCCGCCGTGGAGGTGGGTGTCCTCCAGCGAGATCGACAGGCCCAGGCCGGTGCCGCCGCTGGTGCGGGCACGGGCCGGGTCGGCGCGCCAGAACCGGTTGAAGACCAGCGCCGACTCCCCCGGCGCCAGCCCGACGCCGTAGTCCCGCACGGCCACGGCGGCCGCGTGGTCGTCGCCCGCGACGTGGACGACGACGCGGGACCGGCCGCGCTCCGGCGGGCCCGCGTGGTCGATGGCGTTGGTGACCAGGTTGCGCACGATGCGCTCCACGCGGCGTACGTCGGCCTCCGCGAGGCACGGCCGCGGCGGCGCGCTGACCTCGAGGGTCACCCCGCGCTGCTCGGCGAGGGCACGGTTGCGCTCGACGACGCGGTGGGCGACGTCGGCGAGGTTCACGTCATCGAGCTCGAGCACCGCCGCGCCCGCGTCGAAGCGGCTGATCTCGAGCAGGTCGACCAGGAGGGTCTCGAAGCGGTCGAGCTCGGTCTGCAGCAGCTCGGCGGCGCGAGCCGTGACCGGGTCGAAGTCGCCGCGAGCGTCGTGCAGGACGTCGCCGGCCATCCGCACCGTGGTGAGCGGGGTGCGCAGCTCGTGGGAGACGTCGGAGACGAACCGGCGCTGGACCCGGCTGAGCTCCTCGAGCTGGCGGATCTGGCGCTGGAGGTTGCTGGCCATCTGGTTGAACGACAGCGCCAGCCGCGCCAGGTCGTCCTCGCCCGAGACACGCATGCGCTCCTGCAGCCGGCCGGCGGCGAGCCGCTCCGCCACCTGGCGGGCCATCCGGATCGGCGTCACCACCTGGCGGGTCACCAGCCAGGTGAGGCCTGCGACGAGGACGAGCAGGAGGCCGCCCGCGGTGAGCAGCGCCCGGGTCACCAGCGCGAGCGTCTCCTGCTCCTCCTCCAGCGGGAAGAGGAAGTAGAGCGTCCAGGCCCGCCCGTCCGACGGCAGCCGCACCTGGGAGCCGACCACGATCCCCGGCTCCGACGAGGTCACCCGACCGCGCTCGTCCACGGTCCGGATCGACGCGTAGGTCCAGGCGGTGTCGCCGCTCCTCGTGAAGTGGTCGACGAGCGACTGCGGCACGCTCGTCGTGTCGAGTCCCGGCGTGTAGATGCTGCCGGCCTCGGCGAGGCCCTCCTCCGAGCTGCCCGGGCCGCTCAGCGCGACGTCGAAGCCGCGGGTCTCCCCGCGCGCGATGATCGGGGTGGCGAGCTCGGAGGCCTGGGTGCTCGCGTCGGTCTCGGTCCCCGGCACGGCGACCAGCCGCTCGACGGCCTCCGCCGACTCGTTGTCGGCCTCGGCGACCACCGCGTCGACGCGGTTCTCCAGCAGGCCGTCGCGGGTCTGCTGCAGCAGGAACCAGCCGACGCCGCTGACCACGACCGCGGAGAGCACCAACGTGGAGGCGACCACGCGGGCCTGGATGGACCGCCGCCAGAACGTCAGGCCGCGCCGGACGGTGGCAGCGACGCTGCGCCGGGCCGACGGGCCGCGCTCAGCCGTTGCCGGCCTTGTACCCGACGCCACGGACGGTCACCACGATCTCGGGGTTCTCGGGGTCGTGCTCGACCTTGGAGCGCAACCGTTGCACGTGCACGTTGACCAGCCGGGTGTCGGCGGCGTGCCGGTAGCCCCACACCTGCTCGAGCAGGACCTCGCGGCTGAACACCTGCCACGGCTTGCGCGCGAGCGCCACCAGCAGGTCGAACTCCAGCGGCGTCAGGCTGATCGGGCGGCCGCCCCGGGCCACCGAGTGGCCGGCGACGTCGATGACCAGGTCGCCGATGGTCAGCGTCTCGGCCCGCGACGTCGCGTCCAGGCGGCGTACCCGGGCACGGATGCGGGCGATGAGCTCCTTGGGCTTGAACGGCTTGACCACGTAGTCGTCGGCGCCGGACTCCAGGCCGACGACGACGTCGACCGTGTCGCCCTTGGCGGTCAGCATCACGATCGGCACGCCGGACTCGCCGCGGATCTCCTTGCACACGTCGATGCCGTCCTTGCCGGGCAGCATCAGGTCGAGGAGCACGAGGTCGGGGCGGTACTCCCGGAACGCCGCCAGCGCGTGGTCGCCGCGGGTCACCATCCGGCTGTCGAAGCCCTCCTGGCGCAGGACGATGGTGAGCATCTCCGCGAGCGACGCGTCGTCGTCCACGACGAGGACGCGCCCCTTCGCGGGGAGGTCGTTCACGCTCCCGGCCTGGCTCATGGGACCAATCCTGCCAGCCGGACGCAGCAGCCCCCGACTCCTCGGAGCCGGGGGCTGCTGTGGTCGTGCTGCGGAAGGCCGTCGTACGACGCCGTCCGGGGGTGGATCAGTAGCGGTACTGGTCGGACTTGAACGGGCCCGCGACGTCGACGCCGAGGTAGGCAGCCTGCGCGTCCGAGAGCGTCGTCAGCTTGACGCCGAGGGCGCCGAGGTGGAGGCGGGCGACCTCCTCGTCGAGGTGCTTGGGCAGCACGTAGACGCCGACCGGGTACTCCTCGGGCTTGGTGAACAGCTCGATCTGGGCCAGCACCTGGTTGGTGAAGGAGTTCGACATGACGAACGACGGGTGGCCGGTCGCGTTGCCGAGGTTCATCAGGCGGCCCTCGGACAGCACGATGATCGCGTTGCCCTCGCCCTCGGGGAACGTCCAGACGTCGACCTGCGGCTTGACGTTCTTGCGGACGACGCCGGGGTAGGACTCCAGACCGGCCATGTCGATCTCGTTGTCGAAGTGGCCGATGTTGCCGAGGATCGCGTTCTGCTTCATCCGGCGCATCTGGTCGATGGTGACGACGTCCTTGTTGCCGGTCGCCGTGATGATGATGTCGGCGGACTCGACGACGTCGTCCAGGGTCGAGACCTGGTAGCCGTCCATGGCCGCCTGCAGCGCGCAGATCGGGTCGATCTCGGTGACGATGACGCGGGCGCCCTGGCCGCGCAGCGACTCCGCGCAGCCCTTGCCGACGTCGCCGTAGCCGCAGACGACCGCGACCTTGCCGCCCATGAGGACGTCGGTGGCGCGGTTGATGCCGTCGATGAGCGAGTGGCGGCAGCCGTACTTGTTGTCGAACTTCGACTTGGTGACCGAGTCGTTGACGTTGATCGCCGGGAAGAGCAGCGAGCCCTCGCGCATCATGTCGTAGAGGCGCAGGACACCGGTGGTGGTCTCCTCGGTGACGCCCTTGAGCTCCGCCGCGATCTGGGTCCAGCGGTCCTGGCTCTCGCCGAGCGACTTGTTGAGGACCTCGAAGATGATCCGCTGCTCGGTGCTGGTCGCGGTCGCCGGGTCCGGCGCCTCGCCCTTCTTCTCGGCCTCGACACCGAGGTGGACCAGCAGCGTCGCGTCGCCGCCGTCGTCGAGGATCATGTTGGCGAAGCGCTTCTCGCCGTCCACGTCGGGCCACTGCAGGATCTGCTGGGTGCACCACCAGTACTCCTCCAGCGACTCGCCCTTCCAGGCGAAGACCGGGACGCCCTGGGGGTCCTCCGGCGTGCCGTTCGGGCCGACCGCGATCGCGGCGGCGGCGTGGTCCTGGGTGGAGAAGATGTTGCAGGAGGCCCAGCGGACCTCGGCGCCGAGCGCGACGAGCGTCTCGATGAGGACGGCGGTCTGGATCGTCATGTGCAGCGAGCCCGCGATCCGCGCGCCGGCGAGGGGCTGCTCGGCGGCGTACCGCTCACGCATGGCCATCAGGCCCGGCATCTCGTGCTCGGCGAGCTGGATCTCGGTGCGGCCGAAGTCGGCCAGGCTCAGATCGGCGACCTTGTGGTCCATGGGTGCTCCTGGGAGTGCGGTGGACATCTCCTCGAGCGTAGGACGCAGGCGCGCGCGAGCAGGAATCCTCGTGGTACGCCGCTGGGCGGGACCTCGCCGCCCGCCCCGTCCTCCGGGGTGGGTGGCGCTCCGGGCTGGCGTGTCCGGGTGATCGAGGAGGGCCGCCAGGTCACCACCTCGGCCGCTGTCCTCGGCTGGTTGAGGAGGGAGCCCTGGCGAACGTCGACGAGACCCCGCGCAGCCGGCCTTCGGCCTGCAGGCCGTGAGTTCCGCGCCGTCGCCGGCTGCCGGGGCACCACCTCGGCTTCTGTTCTCGGCTGGTTGAGGAGGGCCGCCAGGCCCGTCTCGAAACCCGCCGAGAAGCTCTCCAGATCGTTGTCCGAATGCTGCTCTGACCTGGGGAAACGGAGCCTGCACTGTCGGTGGTCGCTGCTTGAGTAGACCCATGGCCAAGGACTCCCGACACAGCGCGCACCCGGTGTGCCGCGCGGTCGCGAAGTCCCGCAAGAAGACCACCTCCGCCTGCGGTGAGCAGCTGTGGAAGATGTCTGACGCCGAGGTCGCCGAGACGCTCCTGGAGGCCACCCGGCTGCGGGCGCAGGTCGAGGCCCTCGAGCTGCGCCTGGCAGCCGAGGCCGACCGCCGGGCCACGGGCGACGAGGTCGGCGCCACCGACACCGCGTCCTGGTGGAGCCACCAGACCCGGCAGGACCGACCCGCGGCGAAGCGACGGATGCGGCTGGCCGCATCGCTCGACCGGCACGCGCCCACGGCAGCGGCTTTGGCCCACGGCGCGATCAGCGTCGACCACGCGAAGGTGATCACCGAGTGCGTCGACCGGCTCCCCGACGACCTCGAAGACCCGACGATCCCCGAGCGAGCGGAGAAGCACCTGCTGCACGAGGCGCTCGACCTGGACCCCAAGGCGCTGGCGTTCCTCGCGAAGCACGTCCTCTCCGTCGTCGCCCCCGAGATCGGCGACGAACGCGACGCCCGAGCCCTGGAACGCGAGGAACGGGAAGCCCGCGCCAACGCCTGGCTGACCATGAGTCCCGACGGGAAGGGCAGCTACCGCGGCAAGTTCACCATCCCCACCCTGCACGGCGAGATGCTCAAGAAGATGCTGCTCGCGTTCGCCGCACCCAAGCACCAAGCCAGCACGAGGGACGGCGACGCGGAACAGGAGCAGGTCGAGCGCCGCCCGTCACCGGAACGGATGGGCGACGCGTTCTGCGAGCTCCTCGAACGCCTCCCGGCCGACAAGCTGCCGAAGCTCGGCGGGTTGAACGCCTCCATCGTGGTGCTGATCGACTACACCAGCCTGAAGAGCGACATCGGCCGCGCGACGCTCGAGGACGGACAACCGATCTCGGCCTCACTGGCTCGACGCATGGCGTGCGAGGTCGGGCTCATCCCCGCCGTCCTGGGCTCGAGGTCCGAGCTGCTCGACCTCGGCCGCGCCACCCGTCTGTTCTCCGGGGCACAACGCCGCGGTCTCGTCATCACCCAGCGCGAGTGCACTGCCGTCGGCTGCGACTGGCCGGCCCACCTGTGCCACGCCCACCACGACGACAACTGGCTCCACGGCGGACGGTCCGACCTGAAGAACGCCCGCCTGCTCTGCCCGAGGCACCACGCCCGCATCCACGACCCCAGGTTCGAGACCACCATCCACCCCGACAACCAGGTCACCTTCCACATGCGGACGTGACGCTGGTCGAGCAGCAAAGGCCGCCTCGCGGTCTCAGCGTGTCGAGATCCCGCACCCGCCCGCCGGCCGGACGAGCGCCCCAGCGCCCCTGCCTTTCCTCACTGCGTCTCGACGACGCTCGCCGAGGGCTCGCTGCTCGACCAACAGGCCGGCGCGCGCTGCTTGGCCGACGGGGGTCAGTGGGCGGGGGCGTGCTCGTCCTTCTTGCCGAACGGCAGGACGTGGACGACGGCGACGATGACGGCGCCGAGGACGAGGCCGAAGACGGCGGAGCAGGCGGTGTTGGTGAGCCAGCCGAGGACGCCGCCGAGTGCGCCGGTGGCGTGGTGCACGTCCTCCTCGAGGTGGTGCACCAGCTCGTACGGCGCGTGCCAGCCGAGCTCGTCCAGGCCGACCAGCTCGATGTGACCACCGACCCAGAGCATGGCGACGGTGCCGACCACCGAGATGACCGCGAGCAGCTTCGGCATGCCGGCGACGAGGCCACGGCCGACCTTCTGGGAGAACGCCGAGGACCGCCGGGCCAGCCGCAGGCCGATGTCGTCCATCTTCACGATGAGCGCGACCACGCCGTACACCACCGCGGTGATGGCGACCGCGACGACGACGAGGATGGCCGCGCGGCTCCAGAAGCCCTCGGCGGCTACCTCGTTGAGTGAGATGACCATGATCTCGGCCGAGAGGATCAGGTCGGTGCGGATCGCGCCGGAGACCATCGTCTTCTCCGCCTCCGGACCGGACTCCACGACCGGGGTGGCGTGGGCGTCGTGCCCGCGGATCTTGCCCCAGATCTTCTCGGCACCCTCGAAGCAGAGGTAGGCGCCGCCGAGCATGAGGATCGGCGTCAGCAGGAAGTCGGCGAACTCGCTGAGAAGCAGCGCCACCGGGAGGATCAGCAGCAGCTTGTTGCGGATCGAGCCGATCGCAATCCGCTTGATCATCGGCAGCTCGCGGTCGGCGGTGACGCCGTGGACGTACTGCGGGGTCACTGCGGTGTCGTCGACGACGACGCCCGCGGCCTTCGTCGTCGCCCGGCCTGCGGCGGCACCGACGTCGTCGATCGAGGCCGCGGCCAGGCGCGCGAGCGCTGCGACGTCATCGAGAAGTCCGAACAGTCCTGCACTCACGGGTGATCCCTCTCCTGGTGGCGTCGGGCCTCACGACCCGACCGACGTGGGCGGAACCCTAGCGGCCGGACACGGCGTGCCCGGCGTCGCGCGCGGCGCGCTCGTCGGCCGCCTCCTCCGCGGCGGCCTCCTGCACGGCCACGGCCAGCACGTCGGCCTCGACGGTGGCGTCCCGCAGGTCGTGCGCGTGGTCCACGCGGCGCTCGGCGAAGCCGATGGGGTCGACGAGGTGCTGCAACCGGGACGACAGCGGCTGCCACGCGAGCAGCAGGCTCAGCCCGACGGCCGCCACCGACGTCAGGACGATCGATGTCGCGTAGTGCCCTTCGGCCCACGCCGGGAACCCGGCGTACTCCGCGCCCTTCACGAAGAAGCCGTGGAAGAGGTAGACGACGAGCGTCGCGGCGCCCATCCGGGCGAACCAGCCGCCGACCCGCGGGACGAGGGCGAGGAACGCCCACGCCCCGAGCGTGCCCACCGCGAGCAGGCAGGCGCGGGTGACGAAGGCCCGGGTGTCGCTGACGTCGAGCTCGTCGTAGCGGGCGCGGTAGTAGAGCCACTCGGTCGCCGCCCAGTCGTCGGTGCGGGAGGTCAGCAGCCAGATCGCGACGAACACCCCGACCGCGGCCACCTGCACCCACGGCGCGCGGAGCCGCTCGAGCCGCTCGGGCGTCGCCTTGAGGCCCATGACGAAGAACGGCAGCAGGCCGAGCACGCGGGCGATGTCGAGGGTGTCCCCCGCGTAGAGACCGGCCAGGACGCTGATCGCGACGGCGACCGCGAGACCGCCCCACATGGGTCGGAAGACCGGCGTCAGCAGCCGCCAGAAGAACAGCGCGGCGAGGTACCACATCGGCCAGTGGGGATCCCGCCACAGGTCCTGGAGCTCCTCACCGCCGACGAGGATGCGGAACGCCGCGATGGCGGCCTCGAAGACGACGTACGGCACCGCGACGGTGCGCACCAGCTGCCACATCCGGGCCCGGGTGTAGCTGAACGAGCGCGAGAGGTAGCCGGTGACGAAGACGAACGCCGGGACGTGCCAGGCGTAGAGGAAGTCGTAGCCGTGACCCACGAACGCGGTGTCCGGCAGCAGCACCCAGGCGTGACCGACCACGACGAGGGTCACCAGCGCCATCTTGGCGTTGTCAAACCACGGATCCCTGCTCACCCCGGCTCGGTGCCCCGGCCCTGTGGCGACTACACGTGACCGACCGGTCACGTCCCGGACGCGCGGTCGGACATGCCGAGAGCCGGTCAGTCGTCGACGAGGCCGAGGCGGAGGTACTCCGCGGCCCAGGTGCCCTGGAGCAGCAGCGAGGCGTAGCGCGCGACCTCGCTCGGCGCCTCCGCGGTGAGCATCTCGACGCGTACGCCGCGGGCGGCGGCCGTGTCCTCGAGCCGGCGGCGGTGGTCGCCGAGGACGGGGTCCTCGTTGCCGTCGTCGAGCACCAGCAGGGTCGGGCGCAGCTCGCCGCCGCCGTCGGCGAACGGGTCGTCGAAGACGTCGCGGGGCCGGGTGGCCTCGATGACCGGCAGCACCTGGTCGACGTCACCGGCGATCGCGGTCCGGCCGCTGGCGCGACGGATCGACTCCGCCACCCGGCGCCCGGCGCGGGCGGCCAGCACCGAGCCGCCCCAGACGAGCGGGTTGGCGTCCGCCAGCGCGATCGCGAGCATCTTGGCCGGGTTGATGGACAGGTCGCGGAAGGGCGAGCAGGAGATCGCGACGTCGTCGAGCGCGGTCGCGACGCCCTCGGGGTCGGCGCTGGGGCCGAGCCGGACCTGGTCGAGGAAGGACAGCACGACCACGGCGGTGGCCAGCGGGTCCTGGGTGGCGATCGGGAAGATCGTGCTCCACCGGCCGGCCGCGTGGTCGGCGACCATCGAGGACGGCGGGCACGCGACGACCACCTGGCAGCCGCGGCGCACCGCCTCGGCGACCGCCGACGCCGTACCGCTGTCGGCGCCGTCGGGAGCGAGCACCACGACGAGGTCCAGGGAGCCGGCCCAGCCGGGCAGCGCGGGACCGGGCCAGGCGACGAACGGCACCGGGCACCACGGCTCGAGCACCGCGCGGAGCAGGCGGGAGTCCGGGCCGGCGGCGATGATCGCGCGGGGCCGGGCCTGCTCCTGGAGCCGGCCGACCGCCTCGCGGATCGCCTCCGCGGCGTCGCTGCACTCGCGGCGGCCCCGCGAGCCGGACTCGGCGAGCGTGCGGAACCGCAGGTCCGCCGCGCCGATGGCGGTCTCGTCGTCGAGGCGCGACTCGTCGAACCAGGTCATCGGCCGGTCAGGGCTTCCGGGCCTCGTCGACGAGCAGGACGGGGATGTCGTCGCGGACGGGGTAGGCGTAGCCGCACTCCCCCCGGCAGACGAGCTCGCCGTCGCCGCCCGGATCGGGCGCCGCGACGAGGTCGCCGTGGCAGTTCGGGCAGACGATGATGTCCAGCAGCCCCTGGTCGATGTTCATCAGCCCTCCTGGCGGATGGTCGCGAGGACGTCGTCGCGGATCGCGGCCATGGTGGCCTCGTCCCGGCCCTCGGCGTTGAGGCGGAGCAGCGGCTCGGTGTTCGAGGGCCGCACGTTGAAGGTCCAGTCGGCGTGGCTGACCGTCAGCCCGTCGAGCCGGTCGGTCGTGACGCCGTCGCGGGCGGCGTACTCCTGCTCGATGCGGGCGATCGCGGCCTGCTGGTCGGCGACGGTGGAGTTGATCTCCCCGCTGACGGGGTAGCGCTCGTACTCGGCGAGCAGCTGCGAGAGCGGTACGTCGGTCCCGGCGAGCGCCGCCAGGGCGTGCAGCGCGGCGAGCATGCCGGAGTCGGCGCGCCAGAAGTCGCGGAAGTAGAAGTGGCCGCTGTGCTCGCCGCCGAAGATCGCGTCCGTCTCGGCCATGGTGGCCTTGATGTAGGAGTGGCCCACGCGGGTGCGGACCGGGGTGCCGCCCAGCTCGGTGACCAGCTCGGGCACCGCGCGGCTGGTGATCAGGTTGTGGATGATCGTCGCGCCCGGCTCCTTGGCCAGCTCGCGGGCGGCGATCAGCGCGGTGAGCGTCGAGGGCGAGACGTTGCGCCCGGTCTCGTCGACGAGGAAGCAGCGGTCCGCGTCGCCGTCGAAGGCCAGCCCGACGTCGGCGCCGGTCTCGAGCACCTTCGCCTGGAGGTCGCGGAGGTTCTCGGCCTCGATCGGGTTGGCCTCGTGGTTGGGGAAGGTGCCGTCGAGCTCGAAGTACATCGGCACCAGCTCGACCCGGTCCCCCAGCCGCTCGAAGACGGCCGGGGCCGTGTGGCCGGCCATGCCGTTGCCGGCGTCGACGACGACCTTGAGCCGGCGGCCCTCGACCGGCGCGAGGGAGAGCAGGTGGTCGGCGTACGCCGCCAGCACGTCCTGCTCGCTGACGGTGCCGGTCCGCCCGGCGTCCGGCTGCTGCCCGTCCGGTTGCTGGGCGGCGCCGCCGGCGACCAGGTCACGGATCTCGGCCAGGCCGGTCTCCATGCCGATCGGCTGGGCGTGCGCGCGGCACATCTTGATGCCGTTGTACTGCGCCGGGTTGTGGCTCGCGGTGAACATCGCGCCCGGCACCGCCAGGTGCCCGGAGGCGAAGTAGAGCTGGTCGGTCGACGCGAGGCCGATCATCACCACGTCCGCGCCGGCCGCGGTCGCGCCCTCGGCGAACGCCCGCGCCATCCCCGGGCTGCTCGGCCGCATGTCGTGGCCGACCACGACGGTCTCCGCGCCGACGACCTGGACGTAGGCCCGGCCGGTCGCGCGCGCCAGCGCCTCGTCGAGCTGGTCCGGCACGGTGCCGCGGACGTCGTACGCCTTGAAGATCGCGGCGATGTTCGCGGGGTCGAGGGTGTCGGCCATGGGCGAGACAGTAACGAGGTCAGTCGGTGCTGAGCACGCGGAGGTGCCCACGACGGCCGCGCTCGCGGACGTTCTCGTCCGCGGGTGGCAGGCGCACCACCTGCTGCACCGGTCGGGCGGCCTCGCGGACCGCGTCGGCCAGGGCCAGCAGGTCGTCGGTGGAGGGGCCCTGGGCGGCCGGGTCCGGCGCCAGACGGAGCACCTCCCAGCCCCGCGGCGCGGACAGCCGCTCGCTGTGGGTGTCGCACAGGTCGTAGGCGTGCGGCTCGGCGTACGTCGCCAGCGGACCCAGGACGGCGGTCTGGTCGGCGTAGACGTAGGTGAGCGTGCTGGTCGCAGGACGGCCGCACGCGGTGCGGGAACAGCGACGGGCGGGGCTCACGAGCAGACCGTACCCCTCGGCGCCGACCACCCGGCTTAGGCTCGCGGCGTGACCGAGCCCGCCCCCGCCCCCCCCCCC
>NZ_JAANMS010000063.1 GCF_011250565.1 Nocardioides sp. IC4_145 | reverse complement strand
CCCGCACGCCTCGCGCACGGCCGCGCTGTGGGCGGTCTGGTTCGGCGTGAACTTCTCCTACTACGGCGCCTTCATCTGGATCCCGTCGCTGCTCGTCGCCGACGGGATGGACCTCGTGCAGTCCTTCGGGTTCACGCTGGTCATCACGCTCGCGCAGCTGCCGGGGTACGCCGCCGCGGCCGTGCTCGTGGAGCTGTGGGGGCGCCGGGCGACGCTCTCGACGTTCCTTGTCGGCTCCGCCGTCTCGGCGGTGCTCTTCGGCCAGGCCGACGGCGAGACGGCGATCGTGGCTGCCGGCATGGCGCTGTCGTTCTTCAACCTCGGCGCCTGGGGCGCGTTGTACGCTGTGACGCCCGAGGTCTACCCCACGACGCTGCGCGCGACCGGCGCCGGCGCGGCGGCCGGCTTCGGCCGGATCGCGTCGGTGCTCGCCCCGCTGTCGGTGCCCTGGTTCCTGGACGCCGGCACCGGCACCACCGGGCTGTTCGCCGTGTTCGCCGCGTTCTTCGCGCTCGCCGCCGCCGCGACCTGGGGCCTGCCGGAGCGGGCCGGCGACGCGCTCACCGAGTCCTGAACCCCGCGAGCCGCGCCCGCGGCAGCCGGTCGAGCACCGGCTCGAGCGCCTCGGCGACCTCGTGCGGGAGCGGCCGGTCGACCGGGTCGCGCTCGAGCATCGCCTCGACGATCTTGGCGACCTCGTGCGGCACGCGGTCCGGCAGCGGCCGCGGGTCGGCCGCCAGCTGCGGGTAGCGGTCGCGCAGGTCCGGGGCGTCCGGGTCGCCGTCGGCGAAGGCGCGGTGGCCGGCGACCGCCTCGAACAGGGTCGCCCCCAGCCCCCACACGTCGCTCGCGTGCCCCGGCGTACCCGTCGACGGCGGGTCGGTCTGCTCCGGCGCCATGTAGGCGTCGGTGCCGATCGGCGAGGTGAGTGCGGCGGCTGAAGCGACCGGGCGAGCGACCGAGAGGTCGATGAGCCGCGCCGGCGCCCCCATGATCACATTGCTCGGCTTGATGTCGAGGTGCGTCCAGCCGAGGTGGCGGAGGTAGTGCAGCGCCGAGGCGACCTCGATCGCGAGCGGGAGGTACTGCTGCTCCTGCAGCGGCCCGTAGCGGCGCACCAGCGTCGACAGGCGCGGCCCGTCGACCTGCTCGAGCACCACGTGCGGCCGGTCGCCGTCGAGCCGGTGGCGCAGCCCGCGGACGACGACCGGATGGTTGACGGTCGCGAGCGCCTCGACCTCGCGGCGCAGGCCGCGCAGGGCCGAGGCGTCCGCGACCAGCCCGGGACGCACGACCTTGACCACGACCGGCGCGTAGGTGATCTCGTCGAAGGCGAGGTACGCCTCGTACGACGACCCGCCGCCGAGCAGCTTCGCGGCGGTCAGCTCGGGGGTGATCGCGTCCCCCTCGGTCAGGTTCCAGCTGTCCCGGGCCACGGCTCAACGCCCCCGGGTGTCGTTGCGGGACGCGTCGTTGGTCTTGTTCTTGCTCCAGTCGCGCGTGCGGTCGCCGCCGTCACGCGTCCAGTCGCGGGTCAGGTCGCTGCGGCTCTTGTCGCGGTCGCGGCTGACCTTGGTGAACCGGCTGTTGGTGTTGTCGCGCGTGGACTTGCTGGCCCCGGTGTTCTTCGACCGCGTGTTGGTGTCGTCGGTGCGGTCGTTGGTGTCGTCGTCATCGTCGTCGTCGACGGCCATGACGACGTCGGGGCTGTCGTCCTTGCGCTGGTACACCGTGCCCCGGTCGTCCCGGTCACCGCGCTCGTCGTCGGCGAACGCCACCGGCGCGCCCCATGCGATCAGGCCGGCGCTCACGCCGCCCGCGACCGCCAGGACCCCGGTCCTCACCAGCTTGCTCATGTCCTCGTCCTCTCGTCCGTGTTCGTGCTGACGAGAAGGACTCTGCGGTCGCGCCGTGAGGCGACCGTGAGCCTCGGATGAGAGCGCCCTCATGGACCTGAGAGGAGACGGCAACGGGAGGAAGGTGGTGGGCGCAGAGGGGATCGAACCCCCGACCACCTCGTTGTAAGCGAGGTGCTCTACCGCTGAGCTATACGCCCGTGCCCGCTCGGGCGGCCACAGACTAGACGGTGGCGGTCGGCCTCACGAAAAGGGCCGTAAATGGAAGTTGAACCGCTGGCGTCTCGGGTCACCAGCGGTTCAACGAGCAGAACTCTAACCCCCGGCTCCGACACCCGTCCGGGCAACCCCGGAATCGCCGCGAGCGGTCTAGACGTGCGCGGTCAGCTGGCGCAGGTGCTCGTCGAGGTCGCGGCCCTCGGAGGTGGGGTTGTGGACCGACCAGCGCAGCACGCCCTCCCGGTCCACGACGTACGACGAGCGCCGCGGTGCGCCGGTCGCCTCGTTGAAGACGTCGTAGGCCCGGGCCACCTCGCCGTGCGGCCAGAAGTCCGAGAGCAGCGGGAAGTTCAGCCCGTCGGCGTCGGCGAAGGACCGCAGGGAGAACATCGGGTCGCAGGAGACGGCCAGCACCTCCGTGTCGAAGCTGAGGAACTCCGCCAGCCGGTCGCGCACCGCGGTCAGCTCGCCGGTGCACACGCCGGAGAACGCGAAGGGGAAGAAGAGGATCGCGACGGCCTTGGTCCCGCGGTACGACGACAGCGTGACGTCCTGGCCGAACTGGTCGCGCAGCGTGAAGTCGGGGGCCTCGCCCCCGAGCTGCAGTCCGCTCACTCGGTCCGGTCCTTCAGCTCGCGCTTGAGCACCTTGCCGGTGGCGTTGCGGGGCAGCTCGTCGAGGAACACGATCTCCTTGGGAACCTTGTAGCGGGCGAGGTTCTGCTTGACCCAGCCCTTCAGCTCGTCCTCGTCGGCCGACGCGCCGTTGCGCAGCACGACGAAGGCACGCAGCCGCTTGCCGTAGTCGGCGTCGTCGATCCCGACGGCGGCGACGTCGACGACGGCCTCGTGGCGGGCGAGGCAGTCCTCGACCTCCTTGGGGAAGACGTTCTCGCCACCGGACACGATCATCTCGTCGTCGCGGCCCTCGACGTAGATCCGGCCGTCGTCGCCGATGCGGCCGACGTCGCCGGTCGCCATCAGCCCGTCGATCATGTCCTTGCCGCCGCCCCCGGTGTAGCCCTCGAAGAGCAGGCTGTTGCCGACGAAGATCCGGCCCGAGACGCCCTGCGGCACCTCGCGGCCCTCGTCGTCGTACACCTTGACCGTCGTGCCCCACGGCGGCATCCCGGCGGAGGCAGGCGCCTCACGGAGGTCGACGGGGGTGGCGATGGAGGCGTAGGCGACCTCGGTCGAGCCGTAGATGTTGTAGAGGTTGTCCCCGAAGTGGTCCATCCAGGTCACCGCGAGGTCGCCGGGCAGCGCCGAGCCGGACGAGGCGACGACCTTGACGCTGTCGAGCGAGTGCCGCTGCAGGACCCCCTCCTCGAGACCGAGGATGCGCTGGAGGAACACCGGGATCACCGCGAGCGAGTCGCACCGGTGCTCCTCGACGGTCCGCAGGCAGTCCTCGGGGTCGAAGCGGCGCTTGAGCACGATCGTCGACCCCAGCAGCATCGCGAGCGCCAGGTGGGCGAAGCCCCAGGTGTGGAAGAGCGGCGCGGCGATGTGGGTGCGCCAGCCGTGCCGCAGCGGCATCCGGGACAGCAGCGAGATCGCGGCGTCGATGCCGGCCTCGTTGCGCGGCGCGCCCTTCGGCGTCCCGGTCGTGCCGGACGTGAGGATGATGATCCGCCCGTGGCGGTCCGGCGGGTCGAGGTCCGCGTCGTCGGCGCCGTCGACGAGCCCCTCGAGCGTGGGTACGCCGTCGTCCCCGGCACCGTCGTTCCCGTCACCCTCGACCCAGGCCAGCACCCGCTGCTCGACGTCGGCGTCCGCGAGCAGCTCGGTGAACTCCTCGTCGTGCACGACGACGGTCGGCTTCTCCCGCTCCAGCACGTCGACGAGCTGCGGGCCGGCGAACGCGGTGTTGAGGTAGAGCAGGTCGGCGCCGAGCTTGGCGGCCGCGACGGTGGTGTCGACGAAGCCGCGGTGGTTGCGGCACATGAGCGCGACCGCGTCGCCCTCGCCCACGCCGCGCGCCCGCAGCGCCCGGGCCAGTGCGTTCGACCGCCGGTGCATCTCGCCGAAGGTCAGCTCGCCGAGCTCGTCCACCAGGCCGACCCGGTCGGGGAAGCGCACGGCCAGCGTGGCGAAGCCACCGGCGGGGCCGGTCCCCCAGTCCTTGACCGTCCGCGCGAGGCGGACCAGGACGGCGGGCGGGTAGGGACGGATGATCCCGGAGGAGGCGAGCACCTTCGCGCCGGTGCCCGCAGCCGCGGCGCGGCCGAGGAGGTTCGAGAGCACGGGGGCGAACCTACGCGGGAGTCTTGGGGGCCACCAGGCGGGTCGCGGTCCAGTCCTTGCTCACGGCGGCGGTCGTCGTCTGCGACAACCCGGCGATCGGCGCCGCCTCGGCGATGTCCGCGGCGTCGACGGCGTTGGGCCGGCCGACCTTGGGGGTGAGCAGCCAGATCACGCCGCCGCCGACCAGGTCGGTGAGCGCGTCGACGAGGCCGTCGACCAGGTCGCCGTCCTCCTGGCGCCACCACAGGATCACGGCGTCGACGACGTTGCCGTGGTCACCGTCGACCATGTCGGCGTCGATGGTGTCCTCGATGGAGACGCGGAGGTCGTCGTCGGTGTCGTTGTCCCACCCGAGCTCCTGGACGACCATGCCCTGGGTGAAACCGAGCCGTTCGGCCGGTCCGTTGCCGGGTTGGTCGGCACTTGCGGCGCCGGTCCGGGTGGTCCCCCCACCCTCGGTCGAGCTCAACGTGGTCCTCCAGACGCGATCGGCACGACCGCGGTTCCGCGGCCGGTGTGGGGAGTAGTCCAGCGGAGTCGGCGCCGCGGCGCAAGCCGTCCCGACCTGCGGGAACGCCCCCGGGGAGGCGTTCGCACCGCCCCGCCCCGGCTACCGACGGGTAAATTCCCTCCCTCGACCCTGCGTGCAACGATGAACAGGTGACCGGAGAACCACCCACCACCTCAGGCACGCGCACGGGCTCGACCCCCTCGGTGATCCACGAGGGCCTGCCGACCCAGCTGCCGGACATCGACCCGGACGAGACGCACGACTGGCTCGACTCCTTCGACGCACTCGTCGACGAGCGGGGCCGCGAACGCGCGCGCTACGTCATGCTCCGCCTGCTCGAGCGGGCCCGCCAGAAGCAGGTCGGCGTGCCCGCCCTGCGGAGCACGGACTACATCAACACCATCCCGCCCGAGCGGGAGCCGTGGTTCCCCGGGGACGAGGAGGTCGAGCGGCGGATCCGCGCCTTCATCCGCTGGAACGCCGCCGTCATGGTGTCGAGCGCGAACCGCAAGGGCCTCGAGGTCGGCGGGCACATCGCGACGTACCAGTCCTCGGCGAGCCTCTACGAGGTCGGCTTCAACCACTTCTTCCGCGGCAAGGACCATCCCGGCGGCGGCGACCAGGTCTACATCCAGGGCCACGGCTCGCCGGGCGTCTACGCCCGCGCGTTCCTCGAGGGCCGGCTGACCGAGGAGCAGCTCTACCGCTTCCGCCAGGAGGTCCAGCACGGGCCGGGCGCCGGCCTGCCGTCGTACCCCCACCCGCGCCTGATGTCGGACTTCTGGGAGTTCCCCACGGTCTCCATGGGCCTGACCGGCATCAACTCGATCTACCAGGCGCGGTTCAACCGCTACCTGCACAACCGCGGCATCAAGGACACCAGCCAGCAGCGCGTCTGGGCCTTCCTCGGCGACGGCGAGATGGCCGAGCCCGAGTCGCTCGGCGCCATCGGCGTGGCCGCCCGCGAGGAGCTCGACAACCTCACCTGGGTCATCAACTGCAACCTCCAGCAGCTCGACGGCCCGGTCCGCGGCAACGGCAAGATCATCCAGGAGCTGGAGTCGACCTTCCGCGGCGCCGGCTGGAACGTCATCAAGGTCGTCTGGGGCCGCGAGTGGGACCCGTTGCTCGCCCGTGACGTCGACGGCGTGCTGGTCAACCAGATGAACACCACCCCCGACGGCGCCTTCCAGACCTACTCGGTCGAGGACGGCGGCTACGTCCGGGAGAGCTTCTTCGGCGGTGACCCGCGGCTGCGCCAGATGGTCGAGCACATGACCGACCAGCAGATCCAGAAGCTGCCGCGCGGCGGCCACGACTACCGCAAGGTGTACGCCGCGTTCGACTCGGCCACCAAGCACGTCGGGCAGCCGACGGTCATCCTGGCCAAGACCATCAAGGGCTGGACGATCGACGCCCTCGAGGGCAAGAACGCCACCCACCAGATGAAGAAGCTGACCCCGGCCGACCTCAAGAAGTTCCGGGACCGCCTCTACCTGCCGATCTCCGACCGCGACCTCGACCGCGCCTACGAGGAGACCGGCGCTGCGCCGTTCTTCCACCCGGGCACCGACGCACCGGAGATCGAGTACATGCTCGAGCGGCGTCGCCAGCTCGGCGGCTCGCTGCCCAAGCGGGTCGTGCGGTCCACGCCGCTGACCCTGCCGGGCGACAAGGCGTACGCCGAGCTCAAGCAGGGCTCGGGCAAGAACGCCGTCGCAACCACGATGGCCGTCGTCCGCCTCCTCAAGGACTGGATGAAGGACACCGAGATCGGCAAGCGGATCGTGCCGATCGCCCCGGACGAGTACCGCACGTTCGGCATGGACGCGATGTTCCCGAGCGCGAAGGTCTACAACCCGGCCGGCCAGAAGTACGAGTCGGTCGACCGCAACATGTTGCTCTCCTACAAGGAGTCCGCGCAGGGCCAGATGCTCCACGAGGGCATCTCCGAGGCCGGCGCCATGGCGTCCGCGACCGCAGCCGGCTCGGCGTACGCCACGCACGGCGAGCCGATGATCCCGTTCTACATCTTCTACTCGATGTTCGGGTTCCAGCGGACCGGCGACTCGATCTGGGCGATGGCCGACCAGCTGGCCCGCGGCTTCCTCATCGGCGCCACGGCCGGTCGCACCACGCTGACCGGCGAGGGCCTCCAGCACGCCGACGGCCACTCGCCGCTGCTCGCGGCGACCAACCCGGCGGTCGTGCACTACGACCCGGCCTACGCCTACGAGATCGCGCACATCATGCGGTCCGGGCTCGAGCGGATGTACGGCACCGGCGGGCCCGAGGGCCACGGCGAGGACGTCATCTTCTACCTCACCGTCTACAACGAGCCGGTCGCCCAGCCCAAGGAGCCCGACGACGTCGACGTCGACGGCATCCTCCGCGGCATGCACCAGGTCTCGCAGGCCGAGGGCGAGGGCCCGCGGGTCACGCTGATGGGCTCGGGCGTGGGCATGCCGTGGGTCGAGGACGCCAAGCGGATGCTCGCCGAGGAGTGGGGCGTCCAGGCCGACACCTGGTCGGTCACCTCCTGGAACGAGCTGGCCCGCGACGCCGTGGCAGCCGAGGAGTGGAACCTCCTGCACCCCGGCGAGGAGCCGCGGACGTCGTACGTCGAGGAGCGGCTGGTCGACGTCGAGGGCCCCGTCGTGGCGGTCTGCGACTTCATGCGGGCCGTCCCGCTGCAGATCGCCCGCTGGGTCCCCGGTGACTACCGCGTGCTCGGTGCGGACGGCTTCGGCTTCGCCGACACCCGCCCCGCCGCCCGCCGGTACTTCCACATCGACGCCCAGTCCGTCGTCGTGCAGGCCCTCCAGGCCCTCGCCGACGCCGGCCAGATCGACCGCTCCCAGGTCGAGAAGGCGTTCGAGACGTACCGGATCGACGACCCCACGGCCGTCTCCGGTGTGAAGCAGGAGGGCGGCGACGCCTGACCCGGCTGGTCGAGGAGGTTCCGCCAGGAACCGTCTCGAGACCCACCGAGCAAGAGCAGGGCGGTGACCACGTCGGTCACCGCCCTGCTCGCATCTCAGGCGCTGGTGATCTCGGTGACGGTCGCCATCGGCGTCGGCTCGGCCCGGCCGTCGACGAGCAGCTGGCGCACCCGGTCGCGGTCGTACGACGCCGGCTGGGTGGTCCTGATGAAGTCGTGCAGCAGCTTGGCGAAGCGCTCGGGGTGGTCCTTGTGCGGGAAGTGGCCGGCGTTGGGGATGATCTCGACCCGCGACCGCGGCGCGAGCTCCCCGGCGCGGCCTGCGTGCTGCACCGGGATGACGGTGTCGTCGCGGCCCCACACGACCGCCATCGGCATCTCCTCGGTCAGGTAGGCCCGGTCGGCCATCGTGACGACCTGACCCTTCCAGTCCACGACGCCGCGCACGACGTGCCGGATCGCGTGCCGGGCGGCGGGGTCCTTGAACGAGTCGTAGATCTCCGCCATCTCGCCGAGGTCGCGGGCGTGGCGCGAGGGCAGCGCGGTCATCAGCTGCATGCCCTTCTTGCCCACGTGCCGGATGCCCGGCAGCGTCAGCACGCCCATGACCTGGTGGAAGCCGGGCGTGGTCACGGCGCGGATCGCCGGCGTGACGTCGGGGCCGAGGCCGCCGGAGGCCACGAGCACCAGCCGCTCGGTGCGCTCGGGGTACTGGTAGGCGAACTGCATCGCCACGCCGCCGCCGAAGCTGTGGCCGACGACGGTGGCCTGCTCGATCCCCAGCACGGTGAGCAGGTCGCGCATGCCGTTGGCGAACCCGCCGAGGCTGTAGTCGGCCCGCGGCTTGTCCGACTGCCCGTGGCCCAGCAGGTCGGGTGCGATGACGGTGTAGCGCCGGGCCAGCAGGTCGATGACCGGCTCCCACGTCGTGTGGTTGCACCCGAGGCCGTGGAGCAGGAGGAGCGCCGGACCGGTGCCGACCTTCACGAAGGCACGGCGGTGGCCGTGGATCGTGACGTGCTGGACCTCGCGGGGCTTGTCGGGCACGGGGGCCTCCTGTGGGCGTCGTCGGCGCGGGAGCACTCGCCCCCCGGCCGTGCAGCACGATTGCGCGTCACCGGGGTGGTGCGCGTCCTCCGATCGGTCGGTCCGCCCCACCCCCGTCACTGGTCCGCAGACTAGCCTCGGGGCGTGCCGAGCCGTCGACCCGCTGTACCCCGCTCGCGCACCGCCGATGCGCTCCAGCGCGCCACCGGTGCGCTCAGCACCGCGGCCACCGCCCGGATGGACGCCGAGCTGCCGTGGTTCCGCGACCTGAGCGCCCAGGACCGCTCGTGGGTCGGCCTGATCGTGCAGGCCGGCATCCGCGGCTTCGTCGACTGGTTCCGCGCCGACGACGGCACTCCGGCGCCAGACGCCAACAAGCTGGCGGCATCGGTCTTCGGCGCCGCGCCCCGCGCGCTGGCCGGCGTCATCAACCTCCAGCAGACCGTCGACCTCGTGCGCCTGTCGATCGCGGTCGTGGAGAGCGACGTCGACCGGCTGCTCGACCCCGAGGACGTCCCCCTGGTCCACGCTGCGGTGCTCCGCTACGCCCGCGAGGTCGCGTTCGCCACCGCGGAGGTCTACGCCCGCGCCGCCGAGACCCGCGGCGCCTGGGACGCGCGCCTGGAGGCGCTCGTCGTCGACGCGGTGCTGCGCGCGGAGGCCGACGAGTCCGTCCTGAGCCGCGCCAGCGCGCTGGGCTGGGGCGCGGTCGGCGACGTCGCCGTGGTGCTGGGCTCGGTGCCCGAGGGCACGCCCGCCACCGACCTGCCCGAGGAGGTACGCCGTGCGGCGCGGGCCGCGGGCCTCGAGGCGTTGTGCGCGGTGCAGGGTGACCGGCTGGTGGTCCTGCTGGGGGGCGTCGACGACCCCCGGGTGGCCGCCGAGGCGGTCGTCGGCCGGTTCGGCGAGGGGCCGGTGGTGGTCGGACCCGCGGCCGACGACCTCAACGCGGCGTACGCCTCGGCCCGGGCGGCGGTCTCCGCCCACCGCGCCGCCGCCGGGTGGCCGGGTGCCCCGAGGCCGGTGCAGAGCATCGAGCTGCTGCCGGAGCGGGCGCTGGCCGGCGACGGGCACGCTCGGCGGCACCTGGTGGAGGAGGTCTACCTCCCCCTGGTGAGGGCCCGCGGCACGATGACGGAGACGCTGGCTACGTACCTCGACGAGGGGTCCTCGATCGAGGGGGCCGCGCGGACGCTCTTCGTCCACCCGAACACCGTCCGCTACCGCCTGCGGCAGGTCACCGCGCTGACCGGCTACTCCCCCACGCGTCCCCGCGACGCCTTCGTCCTCCGCATCGCGCTGGTCCTCGGCCGGCAGTCCGGTCGCACCGATTGAGGGCTACCCGCGACGCCGCGTCGGTTCTTGGAGGGTTCCCACAAAGACCGGCCGCCAGAGTTCGTGCGGGTCCGAGGCGAGGAGAGGGCCCCCGGCCGGGCAGGCTGGACCCGTGCTCGTCATCGTCGCTCCCGGTCAGGGCGCCCAGACCCCCGGCTTCCTCCGGCCCTGGCTGGAGGACCCGACCTTCGCCTCCCGCTTCGAGTGGCTCGCCACCGTGGCCGGGGTCGACCTGGTCACCCACGGCACCGAGTCCGACGCCGAGACCATCCGCGACACCCGGATCGCCCAGCCGCTGCTGGTGGCGACCGGCCTGGTCGCCGCCCTCGAGCTCTTCCCGCACCCGGCCGACGCGTTCGCCCGGATCGGCGCGGTCGCCGGCCACAGCGTGGGCGAGCTGACCGCCGCCGCCGGCGCGCGGGCGATCACCGCCGAGCAGGCGATGGTGCTGGTCCGCGAGCGGGGCAACGCGATGGCCGACGCCTCGGCGGTGACGCCGACCGGCATGACCGCCGTCCTCGGCGGCGACCGCGACGAGGTCCTCGCCGCGCTCGCCCGCCACGGCCTCACGGCCGCCAACGACAACGGGCCCGGCCAGGTCGTCGCCGCCGGCACCCTCGAGCAGCTCGCCGCGCTGGCCGACGACGCACCGGCCAAGGCGCGGCTGATGCCGCTCAGCGTCGCCGGCGCCTTCCACACCGAGCACATGCGCCCGGCCGTCGACCACGTCGAGCGGCTCGCCCGGTCGGTCTCCACCCACGACCCGCGCACCCGCGTCATCTCCAACCGCGACGGGCAGGTCGTCCACGACGGCCGCGAGGTGCTCCGCCGGATCGTGGGGCAGATCGCGAGCCCGGTCCGCTGGGACCTGTGCCTGGAGACCATGGCCGACCTCGGCGTCACCGGCATCCTGGAGATGCCGCCGGCCGGCACCCTGACCGGCATCGCCAAGCGCGCGCTCAAGGGCGTCGCGACCTTCGCGCTGAAGACCCCCGACCAGCTCGACGCGGCCCGCGCGTTCTGCGACGAGCACGGCGAGTCCGCGGAGATGGAGACCTCGCCGACCTGGCGGATGGTCGTCTCCCCGGTCAAGGGCACCTTCCACCTCGCCGGCGAGGCTGCGCGCACCGACGTGCTGGCCGCAGGCGCCCCGATCGGCGACGTCGCCAGCCTCCGTGACCGCGTCGCCGTCACCGCCGCCCACGGCGGGCAGGTCGTCGAGTGGCTCGTCGAGGACGGCGACCTGGTCTCCCCCGGCCAGCCGCTGGTCCGGCTCCACCCCGAGGGTGTGGCCTGAGTGCCCGCCACCCTCCGGGCCGCCACCGGCGCCCCGCACGCACGCATCCTCGGCATCGGCGCCTACCGGCCCCGCCGGGTCGTGCCGAACTCCGAGGTCGTCGACGCGATCGACTCCTCCGACGAGTGGATCCAGCAGCGCTCGGGGATCAAGCAACGACGCTTCGCCTCCGAGGACGAGACGATCGCGATGATGTCGGTCGCCGCCTCGCGCCAGGCGCTCGAGCGCGCCGGCATCGACGCCAAGCAGGTCGACTGCGTGGTCGTCGCGACCGTGAGCCACCTGGTGCAGACCCCGGCGGTCGCGACCGTCGTGGCCCACGAGCTGGGCACCGACCAGGCCGCCGCCTTCGACGTCTCGGCCGCCTGCGCCGGCTTCTGCCACGGCGTGGCGATGGCCGCGGACTTCGTCCGGGCCGGCAGCGCGCAGCACGTGCTGGTCGTGGGCGTCGAGCGGCTCTCCGACATCACCGACATGACCGATCGCGGGACCGCCTTCATCTTCGCCGACGGCGCGGGAGCCGCGGTCGTGGGTCCCAGCGACGTACCGGGCATCGGTCCGGTCGTCTGGGGCTCCGACGGCGAGCAGTCCGACCTCATCCGCTCGCGGCACGACTGGCGCGACGTGCTGACCGCCGACACCCCGGAGATGCCGCACCTGGTGATGCAGGGCAGCGCGGTCTTCCGCTGGGCCTCCTTCGCCATGGCCAAGGTCGCCCAGCAGGCGCTCGACCGCGCCGGCATCACCGTCGACGACCTCGACTGCTTCGTCCCCCACCAGGCCAACATGCGCATCACCGACGCGATGGCGCGCTCGATGAAGCTGCCCGCCAGCGTGCGGATCGCCCGCGACATCGCCGAGCAGGGCAACACCTCCGCCGCGTCCATCCCGCTCGCCCTGGACCGGATGGTCGCCGAGGGCGACGCCCGATCCGGCGACACCGCACTGCTCGTCGCCTTCGGTGCCGGCCTGGCGTACGCCGCCCAGGTCGTCACCGTCCCCTGACCCGCACCACCCCACAACCCGAGAGGAACCCGCACATGGCAACCACCGAGGAGATCCGCTCCGACCTCGCCGAGATCGTCAACGAGGTCGCCGGCGTCGACGCCGCCGACGTCCAGCTCGACAAGGCCTTCGTCGAGGACCTCGACGTCGACTCCCTGTCGATGGTCGAGGTCGTCGTCGCCGCCGAGGAGAAGTTCGGCGTCTCGATCCCCGACGACGAGGTCAAGAACCTCCGCACCGTCGGCGACGCCGTGGCCTTCATCGAGCGCGCCTCGGCCTGACCGGTCACGGCCGGCCCACCAGCAGCACCGCCCCGCACGTCCCCGCCCCGAGGAGCAGCCACATGTCCGCCACGCGCGTCGTCGTCACCGGCCTGGGAGCCACCTCCCCGGTCGGCGGGGACGTCCCCTCCACCTGGTCCGCCCTGCTCGAGGGTCGCTCGGGCGTCGCCCCCCTCAGTGAGGAGTGGGCCGAGCCGCTCGGCGCCCGGATCGCGGCGCAGGTCGCGGTCGAGCCCAGCGAGACCCTGGACCGGGTCAAGGCGCGCCGGATGGACCGCTCCGGCCAGCTGGCCATGGTGGCTGCCCTCGAGGCGTGGGGCGACGCCGGCCTCTCCGGCACCGCCGCCGAGGCCGGGGTCGACCCCGAGCGGTTCTCGGTCGCGATGGCCTCCGGCATCGGCGGCGTCACGACGCTGCTCACCAACTACGACGCCCTGCTGGCCAAGGGCCCGCGCCGGGTCTCGCCGCTGGCGATCCCGATGCTCATGCCCAACGGCCCCGCCGCGGGCATCGGGCTGGCGCTCGGCGCGAAGTCCGGCGTGCACACGCCGGTCTCCGCGTGCGCGTCCGGCAACGAGGCGATCGCGCTCGGCATCGACCTCATCCGGCTCGGTCGCGCCGACATCGTCGTCTGCGGCGGCACCGAGGCGGCGGTCCACGCGCTGCCGATGGCCGCGTTCGGCCAGATGATGGCGCTGTCGAAGCGCAACGACGACCCCGCCGCGGCCTCGCGTCCCTGGGACAAGGGTCGCGACGGCTTCGTCCTCGGTGAGGGCGCGGCGGCGTTGGTGCTGGAGTCCGCCGAGCACGCCGCGGCCCGCGGCGCCCGCGTGTACGCCGAGGCGGGCGGCGCCGGCATCACCGCCGACTCCCACGACATCGCCCAGCCCGACCCCGTCGGCGCCGGCGCCACCCGCGCCATGCGATTCGCGCTCCGCGACGCCGACCTGTCCCCCGACGACGTGGCCCACATCAACGCCCACGCGACGTCGACCCCGCAGGGCGACGTCGCCGAGGCGCTCGCGATCCGCAACGCGCTCGGCGGCGCGTCCTCCGGCGCGGTCGTCACCTCGACGAAGTCGATGACGGGACACCTGCTCGGCGCCGCCGGTGCGCTGGAGTCGGTCGCGACCGTGCTCGCGCTCCACCACCGCACCGTGCCGCCCACGATCAACCTCGAGAACCCCGAGGACGTCGGCCTCGACCTGGCCGACAAGGTGCGGGACCTGCCGGCCGGCGACGTCGCCGCGCTCAACAACTCCTTCGGCTTCGGCGGCCACAACGTCGCCCTCGCCTTCCGGAGCGCCTGATGACCCAGGCCCCCGCCGCGCCGCGCACGGCGGTCAAGGTCCCCCGCGAGCAGGACCCCCGCCACCCCGTGACCCGGCTGCGGGCCCTGCTCGACGACGACACCCTGGAGCTGATCACCGCCGACGACGACTCCGGCATGGTCGCCGCCGTCGGCACCGTCGACGGCGCCCGCGTCGTGGCGTTCTGCTCCGACGCGACCGTCATGGGCGGAGCGATGGGCGACCGCGGCTGCCAGGTCGTCGTCGACGCCTACCACCGCGCGATGACCGACGGCGTGCCGATCATCGGCCTCTGGCACTCCGGCGGCGCCCGGCTCGCCGAGGGCGTGCTCTCCCTCCACGCCGTCGGCCGGATCTTCAAGGTGATGACCCAGGCCTCCGGGCGCGTCCCGCAGGTCTCCGTGGTGCTCGGTCCCGCCGCCGGCGGCGCGGCGTACGGCCCCGCCCTCACCGACGTCGTCATCCTCGGCCCCGAGGGCCGGATCTTCGTCACCGGGCCCGACGTCGTCCGCTCGGTCACCGGCGAGGACGTCGACATGCTCCGCCTCGGTGGTCCCGAGCCGCACGGGCGGCGCTCCGGCGTCGTCCACGTGCTCGCCGAGTCCGAGCGCGAGGCGCTGGACCGCGCCCGCGAGGTCGCCAGCCTCCTGGGCGCGCAGGGCAGCCTGCGCGTCGACGACGTCGAGGACCGCGACCTCGAGGCGCTGCTGCCGGAGTCGCGCCGCCGTGCGTACGACGTGCACCCGCTGGTCGAGGGCGTGCTCGACGAGGGCACCGCGCTGGAGCTGCACGCGAAGTGGGCGCCGAACATCGTCACCGCGCTGGGTCGCCTCGGCGGCCGGACCGTCGGCGTCGTGGCCAACAACCCCCTGCGCCTCGGCGGCTGCCTCGACTCCCTGTCGGCGGAGAAGGCCAGCCGCTTCGTGCGGATGTGCGACGCGCTGGGTGTGCCCCTGGTCGTCCTCGTCGACGTGCCCGGCTACCTGCCCGGCGTCGGCCAGGAGTGGGACGGCGTCGTACGCCGTGGCGCGAAGCTGCTGCACGCGTTCGGCGAGTGCGTGGTCCCGCGGGTGACGCTGGTGACCCGCAAGACCTACGGCGGCGCCTACATCGCGATGAACTCCCGGTCGCTCGGCGCGACGAAGGTCTTCGCCTGGCCCGGCGCAGAGGTGGCCGTCATGGGCGCCGTCGCGGCGATCCGCGTGCTGCACCGGCGCCGCCTGGCCGAGGTCGCCCCCGAGATCCGCCCGCAGGTCGAGGCCGAGCTGGCCGCTGAGCACGAACGGCTCGCCGGCGGCGTCGACAAGGCGGTCGAGATCGGCGTCGTCGACGAGGTCGTCGACCCCGCTGCCACCCGCTCCGCCCTGGCGCGGGCGATCGACGCCGCGGTGCAGGCCGAGGGTGTCCGGCACGGCGTGCACGGGAACATCCCGCTCTGAGCGGGTGCCGCCGGGTGGACCCCGGTGTGGCGCTCACCACTTCTGGGGAATGATGGGGCCATGCCCGGACCCAGCCGCGCCCTCGTCCGCCTGCTGCTCGCCGCGCTCCTCGGCGCGCTCGTGCTGCCGGGGACCCTCGTCCTCGGTGCGGCACCCGCGGGCGCCGCCCAGCTCCCCGTCGAGCCGTCGTGGGGCAAGACCTCCGCGCCCAACGCGGTCCTGGCCAAGGGCTGCAAGAAGTACGCCTACCGCTACAAGCTGACCCTCCCGACCGACGACTGGGAGGTCGACCTGGTCATCAAGGACCCGCGCGGCGACAAGATCGCCTCGGCGTACCTCCTCAGCGACAGCGAGCCGACCCGCGACAAGCGCTGGTTCCGGCTGTGCGGCGCGTCGACCAAGCCGGGCCGCTTCACGATCCGGGCGAAGGTGTCCTCCTGGGACGGGTGGGAGGAGGACGAGCGCCGCCTGCCCAACAGCCACTTCCGGCTGCGCCGGCGCTGACGCCGGTGGTCAGCTGACGCCGACGGCGTGACCCGGCCGGGAGACCTCCCTGGTCGACCCCGGGTCAGACCACCTGGTGCAGCCAGCGGACCGGCGCGCCGTCACCGGCGTGGCGGAAGGTCTCGAGCTCGTCGTCCCAGGGCTTGCCGAGGAGCTTGTCGATCTCGACCAGCAGCGTCGTGTCGCCGAGGGCCGCCTTGACGACGGCTGCCTTCAGCCGGTCCTCGGGGATCATGATGTCGCCGTGCAGACCGGTCACGGCGTGGAAGACGCCGAGCTCGGGGGTGTAGGAGTAGCGAGCGCCCTCGGTGCCCGAGGTCGGCTCCTCGGTGACCTCGAAGCGCAGGTGGTTCCACCCGCGCAACGCCGAGGCGATGGCGGCAGCCGATCCGGGCGCGCCGGTCCAGGACAGCTCGGCGCGGTAGGTGCCCGCCTGCGCCGGCTGGGGGGTCCAGTCGGCGTTGACGGCAGCACCCAGCACACCACCGACGGCCCACTCGATGTGCGGGCACAGCGCGGACGGCGCTGAGTGGACGTACAGGACGCCCCTCGTCGCGGTGCGGGTAGCAGTGCGTGCGGTCACCGTGACCTCCTTCTTCCTCCGGCGCGAGCTACGCCTTCCCCAGCGGTCTCGTGTCGGTCGAAGTCAGTCGAAGATGACAACGATGTAGTTGTGCTCCCATTGTTACCCACAAACCGCCTGAGCACCAGCGGTACGCACCAGGCGCGGGTCGCGCGTCGGCTCAGGAACTCCCGGAGGCGGCCACCGGGCGGCGCGGACCGAGGCCGAGCACGGTGCCCAGCACCTCCTCGGCGATCCCCAGTCCGCCCAGGTGGCTCTCGCCGTCGATCGCGGTGATGCTGGCGTCCGGCAACCGGTCGACGACGTGCTTGCCGTGCCGGAAGGGCACGATGTGGTCGGCGTCGCCGTGCCACCAGCGCACCGGCACGGCGACGTCGGCCAGCCGGAAGCCCCAGTCGCGGGTGAACAGCACGATGTCGGCCAGGGGCGCGGAGGTCTGGAAGCGGCTGCCGTTGAGCAGGTCGTCGACGAACATCGCCTTGAACTCCGGGCGCCCGAGCAGCCGCCGGTCCCCCTCCGGCTGCACGGCGGCGTACAGGTCCAGGAAGGTGCCGGCGATCGGCCGCACCACCCGGATCAGCTGGGTCAGGCCGAACCCGAGCGGTAGGCGGGTCGCCGCGACGAGCGGCGCCAGTCGCACGGCGAGCTGGATGGGGCCGCCCGGGGCGGCGTCGGGCCCCACGGTCGGCGCGACGCCGCCGAGCACGCCGACGCCGTGCACGCGGTCCGGCATCGCCGCGGCGGCGGCCAGGGCGTACGGCGCCCCGCCGGAGAGGCCGACGAGCCGCAGGGTGTCGACCGCCAGCGTGTCGAGGAGGATCGCCAGGTCGCGCGTCCAGTCCGCGACGTCGGGATAGAGGTACGGCGTCGACGTGCCGATCCCCGGCCGGTCGATGCCGATGATCCGCACGCCGCGGGCGTCGGCGAACGCCCGCGCCTCGAGCGGGATCTGCCGACGGCCCCCGGGCGTGCCGTGCATCCAGATGATCGCCGGGCCGCGCGGGGCGCCGTACTCCGCGAAGCTGAGCCGCCGCCGGCCGCGGACCGCCACCGTGCCCTCGAGGCCGGGCCGCTCGATGTCCGTCACAGCCGGGAGTGTGCCACGGGTCACGCCGTGGCGGCCGGGCCGCGCACGATCCGGGTCGGACCCGGGTCGACGACGTTCGCCGGCTCGGCCAGCGCACCGAGCACCGTCCCCGGGTCAGCCACGCCGTCGACCCTGCCGGCGCCGCGGCCGGCCGGCAGGTGGTCGGCCACCAGGTCGAGCACCACGCAGGTGACGTTGTCCCGGCCGCCCGCCGCGAGCGCTGCGTCGACGAGCGCGGCGGTCGCGGCGGCGGGGGTGCCTGCGCCGAGCAGCGCGGCGATGTCCTCGTCGCCGACGAGGTCGGTGAGCCCGTCGCTGCAGACGAGGAGCCGGTCCCCCGCGAGCGCGTCGACCGGGACGAGGTCGACACCCTGGTCGGCCGGGTCGCCGTCCATGGAGCGCAGCACGACGTTGCGCCACGGGTGGCGGGCGACGGCGTCGCGCCCCAGCTGGCCGGACGCGACCAGGTGGGCGACGTAGGTGTGGTCGGTCGAGAGCTGGGTGAGCGTCCCGTCGCGCAGGCGGTAGGCGCGCGAGTCGCCGACGTGGCCGAGCACGACCCGCTCGCCGTCGCAGAGCAGCACCGTGAGCGTCGTGGCCATGCCGAGACGCGTGAGGTCGTGCTGGATGGCCCGCCGGATGCCCGACCGTCCGCGGTCCGTGCCCGCCGCGAGCACCTGCTCGAGCGTGCCGGTCACCTCGGCGGGCGCACCGGCTGCGGCCATCGCGGCCGCCGCCTCGACGACCCCCGAGGCGACCGTGGCGGACGCGATCTCTCCAGCAGCGGCGCCCCCGACCCCGTCGGCCACGAGCCCGATGTGCGCGGCCACGAACCCCGAGTCCTCGTTGTGCTCGCGCACGTGGCCGACGTGGCTCGCACCGGCGCCCGAGAAGCGCAGCATCGTTCCTCCTCACGACTCCGGGGCAGTGAACAGTCCGCCGACGACCGGGTCAAGGACGACCACGGGGTACCCGACGCGGAACGTCCGCAAGCAGGGTGTGGCGTGCCCTACTCTCTCGCCATGACCACCGCCGGGGTGCCGCTCGAGGTCAGCGCCCGTCGACGCGTGGTCCGGTGGGCCGTGATCGGGGCGCTGGTGCTCGCCCTGGCCGTGGTGGTGGCGTGGTACGCCGCGCACCCGCCGGCTCTGGCCACCTCGGCCGACACCCACCGGGCGTCGACCCCCGTGGGCACGCCGGTGTACGTCGGCATGTACGCCGCCGCGTCCGACCGCACGCTGAGCGTCGACGGGGTCAAGGTGCACGCGACCGCGAACACGGACGTCGAGGTCGCGCCCCTGCTCTGCAAGGGCGGGTCGCTCGTGGTCACCTCCGACCCCGGGGCGTTCTGCCGCGAGCTCGTGGCACCGGCGGGCGAGCGGCTCCAGCCCGGCGACTCGGTCGTGGTCGAGGTGCGCGCGGACGTTCCGGCCGTCGTGGTGCTCGACCGGGTCCGGATCGGCTACCAGGACGGCATCCGCGCGGCGACCCAGCCGGCGGGCGTGGAGAACGCCATCGTCACCGTGCTGGGCCGCTGAGCGTCACCCCACCGGTCAGTCCTGCGGGATCCGCTTCTCGAGCGCCTCGGCGCGGTCCGCGGCGTCGGTGATCTCGTCGCTGTCGATGGCGTGCGTGCGGTGGAACCACGCCAGCGCATCAGTCAGCCGGCCGGCGGCCTCGAGGGTGTCGGCGTACGTGTACCGCAGCCGCACGACCCACGACGCGCGGGTCTTCGAGGTCAGGGGCGCGAGCTCCAGCGTGCGCAGCGCGGCGTCCAGCTGACCCATGTCGCGGCGGGCACCCGCCTCGACGATCGTCATCTCCGCCTTGGCCTCCGGCGCGAAGTTCGCGACCGACGGGCTCTTGGCGAGCTTGAGCGACTGGTCGGGGTTCCCGAGGGCGCGGTGGCAGTCGGCCATGATCGGCAGGTACGCCGGCGACCCGTTCATCCGCTTGGCCGCCCGCAGCTCGGCGAGCGCCTCGGCGTAGTGACCAGCGGCGTACGCCGCCTCGCCGGCCGCCTCGCGCACGACGGCGAGCCGCGGCGCGCGGGACCGGGCAGCCAGCGTGTGCTGGTAGGCGGTCTCCGGGTCGGTGTCGATCAGCGACCCGGCTGCGGCCAGGTGCCGGGCGACCCGCGCAGCGAGCTTCTCGGGCATGCCCTTGAGCTGCGCGGTGATGGCGCGGTCGAGCTCCTTGCCGGTGATGTCCGCCGGCAGGTCGGGACCGTCGTAGCGCGCCTGCTCGGCGGTGCGGTCACCCTGCTTGTCGGCCGGGCGCTTCCAGTCCGACGAGCGACCGCCACGCTCGGGTCGGCCGCCACGTTCCGGACGGTCTCCGCGTTCCGGACGGCTGCCGCTGCGCCGGTCCCGCCGGTCGTCACTGCGCGGCTCGAACCGCTCCGACCGCTCGCTCGAGCGGGAGGAACGTCCTGCCCCGGCGCCCTTCTCGGGGCGCCCGGAGCCGGGCTTGTCGGGACGACCACGGCCACCCCCGGTCGGCTTGCCGCCACGGGGCCCACCGGACCGGCTCCCGCCGCCCGCCCCCTGGGACGGACGCTGGTTGCGACGCTCCTCGGCCACGGTTCACCTCTGCACTTCCTGGTCCGACGGGACCGTTCCACCGTAGATCTGCTGCACAAACACGTAGAGGCCACCTTGCGGTGGCCTCTACGAAGTGTATGTCCGGCGGCGTCCTACTCTCCCACAACCTCGCGGTTGCAGTACCATCGGCGCTGAAAGGCTTAACTTCCGGGTTCGGGATGGGACCGGGTGTTTCCCTTTCGCTATGGCCGCCGTAACTCTAGCGGTCCACACTCCCCGCGGCCGTGACGCATCTGCGCCGGACGGGTGGTGTGTTCCAAGCCTCTATTCACCTGTAGCGGTGCGCTGGTCGTCCGCATAAGCGACGTGGCGCACCCTTCTGGGTGTGTTCTGGATTCGTGGACGCGAGCACTCTGCTTGCAACACCCTGTGTGGTTGTTGTCTTGGTTGAGTGGTTGTGGGACAAGCCCTCGGCCTATTAGTACCGGTCGGCTAGGCATTACTGCTGTACACCTCCGGCCTATCAACCCAGTGTTCTGCTGGGGGCCTTACCCA
>NZ_JAANMS010000062.1 GCF_011250565.1 Nocardioides sp. IC4_145 | reverse complement strand
CCACCCGAGCAGTAGCCACCCCGCCCCACACCCCGCCGAAGCACCTGGTCGGCGGGGCACAGGCACGCGTCAGCTGGATCGGTGACCGTCCCCACCGCCCTGCACCACTCAGGGGGTTTCGACACGCTCAGGCCGCCAGACGGCCTTCACTGCTCAACCAGCGGGGGGCCTGCGCCACTCGGCAAGTTCTCGACACGCCCAGGCCGCCAGACGGCCTTCGCTGCTCAACCAGCTGAGGACCCAGCGGGCGGGGTCTCCACCCTGGATCGGACCAGCTCGTAGGCGGGGCGACCGAAGGCGACGAAGCGCGCCTCCTCGACGCCGGTACGCGCGGCGTCGGCGGAGCGGAAGACCTCGAAGGCGGCGTCGACGGACTCCTCGCGCGACCAGCCGTAGACGCCGGCGGAGACGAGGGGGAAGGCGACCGAACGGGCGCCGAGCTCGTCGGCGACCTCGAGGGCGCGGCGGTAGCAGGAGGTCAGCAGCGAGCGGTCGGTCTCACCGGCGTGGCGGTTAGGGCCGACGACGTGGATGACCCAGCGGGCCGCCATCCGGCCGGCGGTGGTCCACCCGGCGTCCCCGGTGGCGAGCCCGTCGGGGAAGCGCCGGCGGCAGTCCTCGAGGACCTCCGGCCCGCCGGCGGCGTGGATGGCGCCGTCGACGCCGCTGCCGCCCCGCATCCCCCGGTTCGCGGCGTTGACGACCGCGTCGACGTCCTGGCCGGTGATGTCGCCCTCGACGACGGTGATCCGCATGGGCACGAGTCTGCCGTCAGTCTCCTCGGATCAGGTCCAGCGTGGCGCGCTCGAGGGCGGCCTGCCGCTCGTCGGGGCTGTCGTACTCCCGCGACGTGGTCTCCCGGATGGTCCGACCTCCCTCGTAGGCCTCGACGACGCGCGGGTCGACGTACGACGACCGCGCCAGCGTGGGGGTGTTGCCGAGGAACGACGAGACCTCCTTCATCGCGCCGGAGACCGCCCGCTTCCGCGACGCCTTGCTCTCGCCGTGCTCGGCGGTCTCCGCCAGCGCGGCGGCTGCGAGCACGGTGGCGTGCCAGGTGCGGAAGTCCTTGGCGGTGGCCTCGAGGCCGGTCGAGGACCGGACGTACTCGTTGACCAGAGCGGGCAGCACGTCGCGCCAGGACCGCCCCTCCTTGTACGACAGCAGCCGTCCCGGTCCGCCGCGACGGCGCCGCATCGCCTCGATCGTCTCGATGACGATCGCGTCGTCGATCTCGATGCGGTGCTGCACGCCGGACTTGCCGACGAACGCGAACACCAGCCGGTCCTGCTGGCGCCGCACGTGCCGCCGCTCCAGCGTGGTGAGCCCGAAGCTCCCGTTGGTGTCGGCGTACACGTCGTTGCCGATCCGGAAGTAGCCCAGGTCCAGCAGCCGCACGGCCGCCGCGCACGCCCGCTCCAGCGGCATCCCCTCCCGGCCGAGGTCGGCGACGACGAGCTCGCGGGCACGGGTGAGCGCAGCGCCGAACTCCTCCATCCGCGCGAACTTCTCCGCGTCCCGCCGCTCGCGCCACGCCTGGTGGTAGAGGTATTGCCGCCGGCCGGCGTCGTCGGTGCCGACGGCCTGCAGGTGGCCGTTGTCGTACGGCGTGATCCAGACGTCCTTCCACGCCGGCGGGATCACCAGGTCGCGGATCCGGCCGACCGCCTCCTCGGGCAGCCGCTGGCCGTGCTGGTCGAGGTAGACCCAGCCCTTGCCCGCACGACGACGCGTCCAGCCGGGCTGGTCCGGCGACGTACGACGCAGGCGGGGCATGCCGCAGCGGTGTCCGCGGCGCGGCAGCCCCAAACCGGGGTCTAGCGCGGCCGCAGGGACCGCAGCAGCGCGAGCAGCACGCCGAGCGCGAGGAACCCGCCGAGGAACCACGGCCACTCCGGCCGCTCCGCCTCGTCGACCGCGGTGAGGTCGACGCCGAGCCCGTCGCCGGCGTCGGGGTTGGTCGACGGGTCGGGCGCGGGCGCGTCCGGCGCCATCGCCGCCCGCAGGTCGGCGGGCAGGTCGATCCGCAGCACCGGAGCCTCGACGCCCTCGCTGCTGACGAACACCCGGTCACGGCGGTCGACCGCGATCCCCTCCCCCTGCTGCTGCTCGGGCAGGCGCACCTCGCCGACGACGGCCAGGTCCGGCCAGGTGTAGACGACCGCGCGGGAGTAGTCGCGCAGCACGAGGTGCCGGCCGTCGGGGAAGAACGCCCCGTCGGTCGCGACCGGCAGCGCCGCGCCCACGGGCGTGAGCTCGTTCGGCCCGTCGGGGTCCAGCCGCTCCGGCGCCACCAGCACCTCGGCGCCGAAGATCGTCTTGCTCACCACGACCAGCCGCCCCGTCCCCGGCTCGACCAGGAGCGACTCCGCGTCCTGCGGGCCGTCGGGATGCACCAACGTGTACGTCGCCACGCCGGCGTCGCCGGTGACGTCCCGGTCCCCACGCCCGACCGGCACGCGGGCGACCGCGACCGAGTCCCGGGCGCGGGGGTTGTCGCCGATGTCGCCGACCCACACCGAGCCGTCGCCGGCCGGCGCCACCGCCTCGACGTCGACCGGTTCCTCGGCCCACGTGGTGACGCCCACGGTGTCCCCGGTGGCGGGGTCGACCGCGAACACCCGGCCGGTGTCCCCGGAGTCGTTGACGGTCACGAACAGGCCGTCCACGACGGCCAGCCCGCTGGACTCGACGATCTCGCGGTCGGTGAACCGGAAGACGACCTGCCCGTCGGCGCCGGCCGGGGCGGCCGCGGCGGCGAGGAGGAACGGCACGGCCGTCGCCGCGAGCAGCGCCCGCTCGAGCAGCAGGCCCCGCCCCAGCATCAGGCCGGACCCATCAGACCAGACCGAGCAGCTCGGCGAGCTTCGGGCGGATGCCCCAGGTGGTGACCAGCTCGTCGTACTCCTTGCGCACGCCGCCGCCCTTGACCGGCGAGCCGGTGCGGGTGGCGCGGAGCATGGTGTTGCGCGGGGTGTGCTGGGACTCCACGAACTGCACGACGTCGACCTTGTAGCCCTGCATCCGCATGAGCGCGGCGCGCAGGCCGTCGGTGAGGGTGTCGGCGAGCCGCTCGCGCAGGATGCCGTGCCGGGTGAGCAGCGCGTAGGGCGCCGGGGTCGGCGAGCGGCGCAGCTGGGCCGCGATGTCGTGGTGGCAGCAGGGGGCGGCGAGCACGAGCTGCGCGCCCCACTCGACGGCGCGGGCGAGCGCCTCGTCGGTCGCGGTGTCGCAGGCGTGCAGGGCGAGCACCACCTCGGGGACGGGGTCGAGCTGCGCCCCGGCGATCGAGCCGACGACGAACTCCGCGTGCACGCCGAGCTCGGCCGCGACCGCGCTGTTGTGCTCGCGCGACTGCTCCTTGACGTCGACGCCGGTGACGACGACGGGCAGGCCGCGCACCTCGGCGAGGTAGCGCTGGGCGGTGAAGGTCAGGTAGGCGTTGCCGCAGCCGAGGTCGGCGATCCGCAGCGGCTCCTCGGCGGTCGGCCGGCGCAGGTGGCCCTTGTCCATCGCGTCGGTGACCGAGGAGTCGAGCAGGCGGAGGAACTCCTCGACCTGGCGCAGCTTCGCGTGCCGGCTGGGCTTCAGCCGGCCCTGGGCGTCGGCCAGCCCGAGGGCCTTGAAGACCGGGTCGTCCTCGGGCAGCAGCCGCTGCTTGTCCCGGTCGTGGCCGCGGTCGGGCTCGACGGCCTCCTCGCGGGCGGAGGTGTGCACCACGGCCTCGAGCTTCTTGGTGACGCGCACCTGGTGGGACTCGGTGGTCGTCTCGACGTGCCAGCTCGCGAACGGCTCGTCGAGCAGCTCGTCGACCGCGTCGCGGGCCGCGTCGCCGGAGTGGTTCGCGGTGTGGGCCTGCGTGGCGTCGTACGTCACGACCTGGAGGTGGCGCCCGGCCTTGATGTCGACGTAGCGCATCTCGACGCGGCGCCAGCGCGGCTGCTGGCCCTTCTGCCTGCCCGATGCGACGGCCTTGACGAGCGTGTCCGGGTCGAGCAGGTGGCCCCGCATCCGGGCGAGCACGCGCAGGAGCGGCTCGCTCACCGGTTCACCACCGCCGAGACGACGACGATGACGAGGAGGACGGCCAGCGCGACCGGGATGACGAGTCTGCGGTGGCGCGGGTTCACCCCTCGAGCCTACTGGCGAGCAGTTCGGCCAGGTGCAGCGCGGGCACGCCGGCGAGGTCGTCGAGCTGGATCTTGCACGACATGCCGTCGGCCAGCACGACGGCGTCGGGGTTGGTCCGCACCGCCGGCAGCAGGTGGGTCTCGGCGACCGCGACGGACACCTCGTAGTGCCCCTTCTCGACGCCGAAGTTGCCGGCCAGGCCGCAGCAGCCCGGGACGCGGGTGACGGTCGCGCCGGCCTTCTCCAGCAGCCGCTGGTCGGCGCCCCAGCCGAGCACGGCGGACTGGTGGCAGTGCGGCTGGGCGACGACCGCGACGCCGCTGAGGTCGGGCAGCGTGACGTCGAGCCGCTCCAGCAGCTCGGCGAAGGTCAGCACGCCGCCGGCCACGACCGCGGCCCGCGGGTCCTCGGTGAGCTCCGCGAGGTCGCTGCGCAACGAGGCCAGGCACGAGGGCTCGACGCCGAGCACCGGCACGCCGCTCTCGACGTACGGCGCCAGCGTGGCCGCCGTGCGCGCAGCGATGGTCCGCGCCTTGTCCAGCTGGCCGGTGGTGATCCAGGTCAGCCCGCAGCACGCGGACTCCGGGATCACGCGCACCCGCAGCCCGGCCGACTCCAGGAACCGGATCGCCGCCAGCCCGCTGCCCGGCTGGAAGTGGTCGGTGAAGGAGTCCGCCCACAGCCACACGTCCGGCGCCGAGGCCTCCGGGCCCGCCTTCCCCGCCGCCTTCCCCGCCGCCTTCCGCAGGGTCTGCGCCGGGAACGTCGGGATGGACCGCCGCCGGTCGATGCCGGCGCTCGCCTTCGCCACCCGCGCGAGCGCCTTCGAGCGCATCATCCGGTTCACCGCCGGCGCGACCGGCGCGGCGAGCGCGGCCCACCGCGGCAGCCGGCCGAGCGTGTAGTGGGTCAGCGGGCGGCGCTTGCCGGCGTAGGTCTGGTGCAGCGTCTCGGACTTGTAGGTCGCCATGTCGACACCGGTCGGGCAGTCCGAGGCGCAGCCCTTGCACGACAGGCACAGGTCGAGCGCCTGGTGGACGGCCGGGTCGGCGAGGCCCCCGACGAGCGACCCGTCGAGCGCCTCCTGGAGCACCCGCGAGCGACCGCGGGTGGAGTCCTTCTCGTTGCGCGTCGCGAGGTACGACGGGCACATCACGCCCTGGCCGGGCAGCGACGGCACGACGCACTTGCCGACGCCGGTGCACCGGTGGACGGCGTTGCCCATCGAGCCCTCGTCGTGGAGGAACCGCAGGGCGGTGCGCACCTGCGCGCGGGGCTGCTCGGGGCGGAGGTCGGCGTCGAGCGGGTCGGGGTCGACCAGCACGCCGGGGTTGAGGATCCCGTCGGGGTCGCAGATCGCCTTGACCGCGCCGAAGAGCCGCAGCGACTCCGCGTCGTACATCAGCGGCAGCAGCTCCGAGCGGGCCCGCCCGTCGCCGTGCTCGCCGGACAGCGAGCCGCCGTAGTGGGCGAGGCGCGTCGCGCTCGCCACGAGGAACTCGCGGAAGCGGGAGTCCCCGCCCCCGCCCGGGGTGAACGGGAAGTCGATGCGCACGTGCACGCACCCGTCGCCGAAGTGGCCGTACGGCACGCCGTCGAGCCCGTGCTCGCGCAGCAGCTCGTCGAAGTCGCGCAGCCACGCGCCGAGGTGCTGGGGCGGTACGGCGGCGTCCTCCCAGCCCGCGTGCGCCGGGCGCGACAGCGAGCGGGCGGCCAGGCCGGCGCCGTCCTCGCGGATCCGCCACAGCGCGGCCGCCTCGGCCGCGGAGTCGACCACCCGGGACTCCAGGGCGCCTGCGACCGCGACGACGGGCGCGAGCAGCGCCGGGTCGCTCACCTCGACGAAGAGCCAGCCGGCGCCGCGCGGCAGGTCGGGCACCCCGCCACCGCGGGCGCGGACCAGGTCGACGATGCGGGCGTCGAGGCCCTCGCAGGCGACCAGCCCGCCACGCTCGACCCCGACCGAGGCGTCGACCGGGCGGCCGGCGGCGGCGAGGATCGCCGGCACCGCCTCGGCCGCGTCGACCATCGACGGGTAGCCCAGGACGACCAGCTGCCGCGGCGTCTCCGCCACGAGCCGCACGGTCGCCTCGCGGACCACCGCGAGCGTGCCCTCGGAGCCGGCGAGGAACCGGTCGACCGAGCGCCGCTCGGGCAGCAGGTGCTCCAGCGAGTAGCCGCTGACCTGCCGGGAGAACCGGCCGAACGTCGTGCGCACGTGCCCGAGGTTCGCCTCGGCCAGCTCCGCGAGCCGAGCGGGTACGTCGCCGGCGGCCGTGCCCCAGACCGGGTCGATCGCGACCACGTTGTCGGAGGTGCGGCCGTAGCCGAGCGCCCGCGAGCCGCAGGCGTTGTTGCCGATCATCCCGCCGATCGTGCAGCGGGTGTGGGTCGACGGGTCCGGCCCGAACCGCAGCCCGTGCGGGGCGGCGGCCTTCTGCAGCACCTGGTGCACGACGCCCGGCTGCACCCGCGCCGTGCGGGCCTCCGGATCGATCTCGAGCACCCGGTTCAGGTGCTTGACGGTGTCGACGACCAGCCCGCGGCCGACCGCGTTGCCGGCGATCGAGGTGCCGGCGCCGCGCATGGTCAGCGGCACGCCGACCGTGCGGGCCACGTCGACGACCGCGGTCAGCTCGTCGGCGTCGCGCGGGCGGACCACCGCCTGCGGCACGACGCGGTAGAGGGAGGCGTCGGCGGAGTAGAGCGCGCGGGTCAGCGTCGAGTCGTCGGCGTCGGTCACCCCCCGCCGGCGCAGCTCGGCGAGCAGGTCCGCGCTCGTCGCTCCCCCGGTCCCAGGGCTGGCGTGGGGCTCGGTGACGGTCATGCGTCGTCCCTCCGGTAGCGGGTGCTCAGCGACCAGACGGTCCAGCCGAGCACGACGACGAGGTAGCAGGCGAGCCCGACGAAGAAGACCGGCCCCAGTGCCGGGTCCTCGGAGCGGGCGGCGAGCGTGGTCGCGACGACCACGACGGCCAGGAACAGCATGGTGGCTGCGGCCAGCGCGTAGAGGTCGGTGCGCATCATTGCGCGCATCCGGGACTCGCGCTCCGGCGTGGCGGTCCACCACTCCTTGTGCGGGACGTTGAGGTACGCCAGCGGCATCCGGTCGGCCAGCGCGGCCGTGCCGCCGAGGACCACCGCGAGCAGGCCGCCGACAGCCGTCATCGTCAGCAGCGCCTCGGTGCGGCTCCCCCAGCGGTCGGGGTCACCGGACCCGCCGAAGTGGAGCGGCACGTCGGCGGGCAGGGCGAAGGCGGAGCCGACCAGGACGAGCGCGAAGCAGACGAGCGTGGCGAGGTAGGCGCGGCGCGCGGTCACCAGTGCTCCATCGAGCCGCGGAAGACCGCGGCGAGGTCCTCGCCGGTCACCTCGCGGGGCGCGGTCGCGAGCAGCCGCTGCTGCTTGAGGGCGCCGTCGACGAGCGGCTCGACGTCGGCGTCGCCGTACCCCACCTCGGCCAGGCCGTTGGGGATGCCGATGTCGCGCATCAGCCGGGTGAGCACCCCGGGCAGGACGTCCGGGCCGGCGCCGAGGTCGGCGTCGGGCTCGAGCAGCCGTGCGGCGCGCAGGTGCCGCTCGGGGTCGGCCTCGAAGGTGAACCGGAACGCCTCGGGCGCCGTGAGCGAGACCGCCATCCCGTGCGGGACGATCGGCTCGTCGGCCGGGTAGCCCTCGGGGCGGTAGTCGCGCACGCGCCCGGCGATCGGGTAGGCGTTCGCGTGCGGCACGTGGACGCCGGCGTTGCCGAAGCCGAGCCCGGCGAACGTCGCGGCCAGGGCCATCTGCTCGCGGGCGGCGCTGTCGGAGCCGTCGCGGACGGCCGTGCGGAAGGCGCCCGCCAGCAGCGTCAGCGAGCGCTCCGACCACATGTCCGCGACGGGGTTGGCGCCGCAGTAGGGCACCCGTTCCTCGGGCCGCTTGGCATCGAAGTCGGCGTACCACCGTGCGGTGTAGCTCTCCAGGGCGTGGCAGAGGATGTCCATGCCGGACGCGGCGGTGACCATCGCCGGCTGGGTCAGCGTGAGCTGCGGGTCGACCACCGCGAGCCGCGGCCGCAGCGCGGGGTGGCTGATGCCGGTCTTGACGTGCAGCGCGAGCACGTCGAGGACGCAGATCGTCGTGCTCTCCGAGCCGGTGCCGGTCGTGGTGGGCACCGCCACCAGCGGCAGCAGCGGCCGGCTCGGCGCCTGCGCCTTGCCGACCGGCGCGTTGACGTAGTCCATGAGCTCACCGGGGTTGGTGGTGAGCAGGTTGACCGCCTTGGCGGTGTCGATCGTCGAGCCGCCGCCGACCGCCACGATCGCGTCGAAGGGCCCGGCGTCGCGCGCGAAGTCGATCGCCTCCACCAGCGAGGCGTCGGTCGGCTCCACGCGGGCCCCGTCGTACGTCGTCACCTCGAGGCCACGGGCGGCGAGCTGGTCGGCGATCCGGGCCGGATGACCGGTCGCCGCGACGCCCGCGTCGGTCACGACGAGCACCCGCCGGGCGCCGTACCCCTGGAGGTCGTGGCCGATCTCGTCGGAGGCGCCGGGGCCGAACTTCAGCGCCGGGGCGGCGTAGGTGAACACGGTCTCGGACACCGGACCAATCTAGCCGCGCGGATCGGCGAAACGCTCCGGTGCCCTCCCAGCGGACCTACGATGGCGCCCGGGAGAGGGGGCCCCGTGGTTCGTCCTGCGCGTCGCGCACTGCGCTGGCTGGTGCCGGCCGTCGTCCTGCTGCTCGTCGGTGCCGCCGCCGTCGCGGTGGCCCTGCGCGGCGACCCGGACGCCGACCCCGCCTCCGGCGCGGCCCACGTCCGCGTGGACGGCAACCGCCTCGTCGACGCGCGCTCGGACCGCACCTTCGTGCCGCAGGGCGTGAACTGGAGCAGCTTCGAGTACGCCTGCGCCCAGGGCTGGGGCTACTCCGCGCTCGACTCGATGCTCGGCGAGGACCCCTACACCGCCGAGGCGACCGCGATCGCCCGCTGGGGCGCCAACACCGTGCGGCTGCCGCTGAACCAGGACTGCTGGCTCGGCACCCGCGGCGCCCCGGTCAGCGACGAGCACGAGGAGCGGACGCCGCAGGGCTACCGCGCCGAGGTGCGCCGGTTCGTCGACGCGCTGAACCGTGCCGGGCTCGTCGTCGTGCTCGACCTGCACAGCCGCAAGCGGATGACGGCGCCGGAGTTCGGCAACCTCGCGATGCCCGACCCGGAGTCGCTGGCGTTCTGGACGTCGGTCGCGACGGCGTACCGCGACGTCCCGACGGTGATGTTCGACGCCTTCAACGAGCCCTACAGCCGCTACGACAGCGCCGACCGGCTCGTCTTCGACCTCTCCTGGCCGTGCTGGCGCGACGGCGGCTGCGGCGCGCCCGTGGAGGACGACCGCACGGCGACCGACGGGCGGGTGACCTACCCCGTCCAGGGCATGGCCCGCGTCGTGTCGACCATCCGCGCGGCCGGGGCCGACCAGCCGGTGCTGCTCGGCGGGCTCGACTACGCCAACGACCTCGGGCACTGGCTGGAGTTCGCGCCGGACGACGACCAGCTGGTCGCCTCCTTCCACGCCTACGACTTCAAGGCCTGCAGCGACCGCTCCTGCTGGGACGCGGTGCTGGCGCCGCTCGCCGACAGCGTGCCGGTGCTCACCGGCGAGCTCGGCGCGGAGGAACCGCTCGACGGCTTCGTCGAGGACTACCTCGCCTGGGCCGGCGACCACGGGATCGGCTCGCTGTTCTGGGTGTGGGCCGAGCACACCGGCGACCCGATGTCCCTGCTCGCCGAGGCCCCCGCGGTGCCCACCGAGTGGGGCCGGCTCGCAGCCACGCTGATGGGTGGCACCGCCGGATCTTGAGGGAATCCGGAGGAACCGGGCCGATCGGTCCAGTCCGGTGCGAGGCAAACGCAAGACCTCCTCAAAGAAGGCTCTCACCAGCCACTTTCCCGTCCCGGACAGTTCGCCTCACCCCTAGGGTCGAGGCGACAGCCCGGGACGGCGACCGCGTGCGGCGCTGCCGGGGCACCTCTGGGGGGAGATGTGACATGTCGGTTCGAACGCCTGCGTCCGGGCGCTCCAGCAAGTCCGTCGGCGCGGCCGGCGTCGGGCTGCTCGTGACTCTCGTGATCTTCGTGGGCGTGTTCGTGACGTTCCTCGTCGCGCCGCTCGTCGCGCTGCTGGTCGCCTACCTCGGCTACACGGTGATGAAGCCGCGTGCCGCACGTCCCGGACCCGCGCCCGCCGCCGGCTCCGGTGACCCGGACCAGCCGGACCACGCGGACCGCGCCGACGTGCCGGCGCACGGCTTCGGGGCGGGCACCCGATGACCACGACCGTCGAGGGCTCCCGCACCGTCGGTCGCGCCGCCGCCCGGACCACGACGCGGCTGGTGCACGGCACCGACGCCGCCGTCGCGGCGCTGCTGCCCGAGGGCCTGGCCCGCACCTTCCGCGTCCTGCCGTACGCCGTCGCCGACGGCGCCGTGCTCGTCGCCGCCGCCGACCCGGCCGACCCGATCGTCGAGCGGGTCGTGTCCGAGCACCTCGCGCAGCCGGCCGACCGCCCGGTGGTCCTGGTCAAGCACACCGCCAACGAGGTCGTGGCGGCCATCGACGCGGTGCACCCGCCGGTCGAGGGCCGGGTGGAGACGCCCGAGGAGCGCCGCACGCGCATCCAGCTGGCGACGATGCTCACCGGCAGCGGCCTGGTGCAGCCCGAGGCGCTGCAGCGCGCGCTGGTCGAGCACTCGCGCACGGGCGACCCGCTCGGCGACATCCTGGTCGCCCACGAGTCGATCCCCGAGGACGTGCTCGTCGCGGCGCTGTCGGAGATCCACCAGATGCAGCGGGTCGGCCTGGCCGACTTCGAGCCGGACCTCGTGCTGGCCCGCCGCCTGCCCGAGCCGCTCGCCCAGGGGGTCCAGGCGGTCCCGGTCGCCGAGGCCGACGGGGTCGTGCTGCTCGCGGTCGCCCGGCCGCTCGAGCCCGCCGCCGTGACCGAGGTCGAGGAGGCCCTGGGCTCCCCGAGCCGCCAGCTGCTGGCCAACCGCACCGACCTCGACCAGCTGCTCCAGCGCGTCCACTCCGCGCACTACGCGCACGTCGCGACCACCGGCCTGATGGAGTCCCACCCGGACTCCTCGGCCCACGTCGTCGTCACCGGCACGCAGAAGGCCGTGCTGGTCATGGCGCTCGTCGCGACCGTCGTGTGCCTGGTCATCTGGCCGATGGGCACGCTCATCGGCCTGGTCGGCCTGTGCAGCGCGATCTACCTGGTCGTGTCGGTCTACAAGTTCCGGCTCACCCTGCGCGCGCTCGGCACCCACCTCGAGACCGACGTGACCGACCGCGAGATCGCCTCGCTCGACGAGCGCGACCTGCCGACGTACACGATCCTCGTCCCGCTCTACAAGGAGGCCGGCATCGTGCCGCGCCTCGTGCGCGACATCAACGCGCTGGACTACCCGCGCACCCGGCTCGACGTGAAGCTGCTGTGCGAGGAGGACGACACCGAGACGATCGACAAGATCCGCTCGCTGGGGCTGCCGCCGCACTTCCACCTCGTCGTCGTGCCCGACAGCCAGCCCAAGACCAAGCCGAAGGCGTGCAACTACGGCCTGCAGCTCTCGACCGGCGCCTACACCGTCATCTTCGACGCCGAGGACCGCCCCGACCCCGACCAGCTGAAGAAGGCGCTCATCGCCTTCGACCGCGTCGGCCCCGAGGTCGTGTGCATCCAGGCCAAGCTCAACCACTTCAACCAGGACCAGAACCTGCTGACCGCGTGGTTCGCCAACGAGTACTCCATGCACTTCGAGCTGGTCCTGCCCGCGATGGGCGCCACCGAGGCGCCGATCCCGCTCGGCGGCACCTCCAACCACTTCCGCACCTCGGTGCTGCGCGAGCTCGGCGCGTGGGACCCCTTCAACGTCACCGAGGACGCCGACCTCGGCATCCGGCTGCACCGCGAGGGCTACCGCACCGCGATGATCGACTCCACGACGCTGGAGGAGGCCAACTCCGTCCTGCCGAACTGGATCCGTCAGCGCAGCCGCTGGAACAAGGGCTACTACCAGACCTGGCTGGTCCACATGCGCAACCCGGCCTCGCTGCTCGCGCAGACCGGCGTCAAGGGCTTCGCGAGCTTCAACCTGACCATGGGCAGCGCGTTCGTGCTGCTGATGAACCCGATCTTCTGGGCGCTCACCACGCTCTACGTCTTCACCCAGTGGGGCTTCATCCAGCAGCTCTTCCCCGGGATCGTCTTCTACGCCGCCAGCGCGATGCTCTTCATCGGCAACTTCGTCTTCGTCTACCTCAACGTCGCCGGCTCGCTCCAGCGCGGGGAGTTCGGCATCACCCGAACCGCGCTGCTCTCGCCGCTGTACTGGGGACTGATGAGCTGGGCGGCCTGGAAGGGCTTCATCCAGCTGTTCACCAACCCGTTCTACTGGGAGAAGACCGAGCACGGCCTGGACGAGGGGCACGCGTGAGCGCCCCCGCCGGCCTGCCGCCCAGCCCGCCCGTGGTGCTCAGCAACCGCGAGCGGCTCGCCGGGGTCGTCCAGGCGGTCGGCCGCCGGCCCGCCGACGTACCCCGTCGTCCGTGGGAGAGCCTGCTCGTCCTCGGGATCTCGACGCTCGTCTACGCGTGGTTCGGCTACTGGCTCGTCGTCGAGATGCACGTCGTCGGCTTCGAGACCCTCGACCGGCTCAACCGCGCGCTGATGGTCTGGCACAACGACCCGACCAAGCTCTCCGCGCTCGGCTTCGACTACCCGCCGCTGGCGACGCTGCTGCTGACGCCGCTGACGATCTTCACCGGCCCGGCCCGCGCGCTGGTCGTGGTGCCGCTGGCCTCGGCGCTCTTCGCCGGGCTGACGATGATGACGCTCAACACGATGCTGCGCCGCGCGCAGGTGCTGGCGCCGCTGCGCGTGGCCGTGCTCGTCGCGCTTGGCTGCAACCCGCTCGTCGTGCTGTACGCCGCCGGCGGCGCGCGCCACTTCATCTGGATCTCGTTCGTGGTCGTCGCGCTCGGGGCGCTGTTCGCCTGGTACGTCACCGCCGACATCCGCTTCGTGATGATCGCCGGCCTCGCGTACTCCGTCGCGGCGCTGGCCGGCTACTCCAGCCTGCTGTGGTTCGTCCTGTCGCTGCTGATGATCGCCGCGGTGCTCGCCCGCCTCGGCGCGGACGGGACCGAGGTCGAGGGCACCACCGTCGGCTTCGCCGCGCCCACCGTCTACGTCATCGCGCTGTGGACGGCGTTCAACGGTTTGCTCCTGCTCGACCCGTTCAGCTGGATCACCGAGAGCAGCGACGCCTCCACCTCCGGCGGCCTGCCGTCCTTCAGCCTCGTCGAGCTCGCCACCGCGACCGGGAAGCTGGTGCTCCACGGAGCACCGGTCGCGATCCTCGTGCTGCCGGCGCTGGTCTTCGCCGGCGTCGCCCGCCGCAACACCTTCGCGCTGTGGCTCGCGATCATGCTCGGCGCCGCCGTGCTCACGCCGGCGCTGGCGGTCGCGCTGCGGCTGACCGACTCCCCGCTGCTCATGCGCAACGCGCTGCCGATCCTGCTGCTGTCGGTCATCGGCGCGATCTGGCTGGCCCGCTCGGCCGGCGACGGGAGCACGCTGGTCAGCGCGGTCCTCGTGGTGGGGCTGCTGGTCAGCATCCCGTGGACCTTCCACGCCATGAAGACCTACGAGCACCAGAACCTCGAGTCCGCCTTCACCGCCGCCGTCTCCACCCGCGAGTCCCAGGAGGGCACGCGGACCCTGGACGGCTCGACGGTCGGGATCATGTCCGAGGAGGCGATGGCCGACTGGATCCGCGACAACGTGAGCCGGCGCAGCTCGGTCCTCACCGACAACGCCCAGACGTACGCCGTCATGCTGCTGACCGGCCGCCCCGACCTGTTCTTCGACCGGATCGACGAGTCCGACGGCCCGTGGCTCGAGGCCGCGAAGGACCCGGCGGAGCACGTCGACTTCCTGCTGCTCTCGACCGACACCGACAACGACCTGCTCAGCCAGCTCTACCCCGACGCCGCCGACGGCTCGGACGCGCTGCTGACCGTCGCCTACTCGACGCCGCGCTACACCCTCGTCACCGTCCCGGCCGGCTACTCCCGCGCCGCCGGCGACGCGGGGACGGAGGAGGTGGCTCCGTGACCACGACCGACCTGCCCATCGCCCCGCCGCCGTCGCTCGACGCGATCCTCTCCGCCCGCCCCACCGGCGGCATCGGCAGCAGCCGGATCGGCGCCGTCGACTTCAGCCACCGGCTCGCGCCGGAGCCGGAGCCCGAGCCGATCCCGGAGCCGACTCCGGAGCCGGAGCCGACTCCGGAGCCGGAGCCGGAGCCGGAGCCGGAGCCGGAGCCGGAACCTGCGCCGCAGGCAGCGGTCGAGCCGGAGCCGACTCCCGAGCCCGAGCCCGTGCCCGAGGCGGAGGAGCCGCCGACGCTCGTCCACGCGCCGGTGGAACCAGCGGCCGCGGACCCGGTCGAGGACGGACGCCACCTGGCCGCGACCGTGGCCCAGGTCGCGGCCGAGGCCCTGGCCCGGATCCGCGCGACCGAGGAGGCCAGCCGCCTCCACGTCGCATCCATCGAGTCCGAGGCGGCCCGGCGCTGCGAGCTGCTCATGGCGCAGGCCGAGCTCGACGCCGAGCTGATCCGCCTCCACGCCCGCCGGGAGGCGCACGCGATCCTCGCCGCCGCCCGCTCCCGCGCCGGCCAGCCTTCCGACGACACCGCGCAGGCGCAGGCCCTGGCCGAGGTGAGCGACGCCCTCGGGCGGTTCGCGCAGCTCGCCGCCGACCCCTACGCCGCGTCGTACCCCACCCCGCAGCAGCCCGACATCCACCCCGGCGGTCCCCGATGAGCACTCGCAACACCCGACGCAGGTCCGCGGCCCTCGCGGCCGCGGCCACCGCCGCCGCCCTCCTCCTGGCCGGCTGCGGCAGCGGCGACGACGAGGGGTCCGGTCGCACGCCCGACGCCGCGGACGTGACCATCGACCCGCGCAGCTCCGACGGGAGCCTGGAGCCGGGCGAGCGCGTCTACTTCGCCGCCGACTCGCCGTGGAACACCCGCGTCGACGGCGCCAAGGTCGACCCGCGCTCGAAGGAGCTGATGGGCCTCGCCACGCTGCGCGTCGGGGTCCGCGAGACCGGCGACCGCGTCGTCACCCAGCCGCGGCGGATCGAGGACCCGGTCTACATCAACACCGAGGCGTGGACGACGCCGGTCGTCGCCGGTGGCGAGCCGACGAACGTCGTGTGCCGGCAGGCCCAGTGCGGCGACGGCGACGACACCGTCGTGCTCGACATCCCCACCGACGTCGACCCCGACCCGAGGTACGACGGCTGGTTCACGATCTTCGACACGGCCGAGAACACGGCGTACGACCTGTGGCGCGCGCGCCGCGAGGACGACGGCTCGATCTCCTACCACTTCATGCGCAAGTGGGACCTCGACGGACCCGGCTACAGCCCACCGCAGGTCGTGGGCGCGCGCGGCTCGGGCCTGCCGCTCTTCGCGGGGTTGATCCGGCCCGGCGAGCTCCAGGCCGGCGAGATCAACCACGCCCTGGCGATCAGCGTGCCCGGTCCGGCGGAGGGCTCCTTCGTGCAGCCGGCGTCCTCCACCGACGGCAACGGCTCGCCCGACTCGCTGCCCGAGGGGGCGCGGATCCGGCTGCGGGCGGACGTCGTGCCGGCCCCGCCGGTCGACCCGGAGACCGGCAAGCCGATCGAGATGACCGCGCAGCAGCAGCGGCTGGCCGACGCGATCGTCGTCGCGCTGCGCACCTACGGCGCGATCGTCGTCGACCGGGCGCGGGTGCCCACCCTCTACGCCCAGCGCGACGTCACGGCCGAGCTGATCCGCGGCAACGAGCTGCAGGGGTTGTTCCTCGATGACTTCGAGGTCGTCGAGCTGCCGTCGCGGCGCTACCAGTACCCGCCGGAGCGCGACGCCGACCCGAGCGGCCTCCTCCCCTCGTCCGCCGCCGCCACCGAGAGCGGGGAGCGCCGACGATGACCACCACCTCACGAACCGGACGCACCCCCGCCGCGCTGCCCGCCGTGCTCCTCGCCGGCCTGCTGCTGGCCGGCTGCTCCGACGACGGCGGCGAGCGGGCCAGCACGACCGTGGCGCGCCAGCAAGCCGCCCAGGTCGAGGCCGAGACCAACGAGCAGGAGGCCGTCGAGCGGCGGTACGCCGCCCTGCCGGGCCGCCCCGCCGGCGTCGTCGACCTCGACGGCGCGCCCGGCGGCTCGCTCACCCCCGACGCGCGGGACGCCTTCATCGACTCGGGCACCTCGGTGACCGTCCAGGTCGGCGACAACGGCGAGGACGTCGCCTTCCAGGAGCTCTGCGCCGGCGAGATCGACCTGGTCGACTCCGCCCGGCCGATCAGCCGTGCGGAGTGGGACGCCTGTCGCAGCGTGGGCCTCGACGTCGTGCAGTTCCAGATCGCCGCGGACGCGGTGGTCGTCGCGATCAAGTCCGAGACCGACGTCGGCGGCGACTGCCTGACCACCGAGCAGGTGCGCGACGTCTACCGCGCCGGCTCGCCGGTCACGAGCTGGGAGCAGGTCGGCCTCGACGACGTGCCGCTGGTCGTCGGCGGGCCCGACCCGGACAACAACGCGTTCAGCTTCTTCGGCCGCAACGTCCTCGACGCCCCGCAGCCCGGGCTCACGAACCTCCGCTCGGACTACCAGGCCTTCGAGTCCGACCAGGGCTCGCGGTTCTTCGTCGTCGGCGACGCCAAGGACGAGCGGCTCGCCCGCGAGCACGCCGACCGCGCCCGGGCTCGCGACGAGGCGCGCAGCGCGCTGATCACCCAGCAGCAGGTGCTCGACGACGCCCAGGCCGAGGTCAGTGCCGCCTGGCAGGAGCAGGCCAAGGGCGTCGCCGACCGGCGCAGCCCCGCCGACCAGGAGCGCGACCGCCAGCGGGTCCGCGACGCCATCGCCGCGCGCGACGCCGCCCGCGCCGAGCTCGCCGTCATCCGTGAGAAGTGGCTGCGCGTGCGCGACCGCTTCGTGGTCTCCCGCGACGCGCGCAAGCGTGACGAGCAGGTCCGCGGCCACGTGGCGTACTTCCGGTTCAGCTACTACGAGCTGTTCGAGGACCAGCTGCGTCCCTTCGAGGTCACCACGCCCGAGGGCGAGCGCAACTGCATCTTCCCCAGCCAGCGCACCATCACCAGCGGGGAGTACCCGCTCGCGCGCCAGCTGCTGATCACCACCACCACCCGGTCGCTGGAGCGGCGTGAGGTCCGGGCGTTCCTCGAGAGCTACCTCGCCGACGCCGACCGGCTCGCTGAGGACACCCAGCTGGTGCCGCTGCCCGAGGCCGCCGTCCGCACGCAGCTGGCCTGGCTCGAGGGCGACGTCCAGCCGGTGCTCGTGAGCCCCGACGACGAGCCGGTGCTCGAGCGGACCGCCGAGCCCGAGCCGGTGGAGAAGCCGGCCCGATGAGCCGGATGCGTGCCCTCGCGGCCGCCGTCCTCGCGACGGCGGTCGTGGTGTGCGGTCTCGGCGCGCCGACGTCGTACGCCGCCAGGAAGAAGGACGCCGAGGACCTCCGCGTCCAGCGGGTCACCGTCTCCTGGAACGGCAGCGCGAAGAAGAAGGTCTTCACCAGGACCGCCGTCGTGCCCGGCATCGGCACGCTCACGCTGGTCTGCAAGCCCGACAACACCATCATTCGCCTCCACGCCTTCGACCGGACGGCCGAGACGCAGATGTGGATGTCGAAGTACGAGACCAAGAACGACCGCGCCGTCGTCGCCGTCAAGACCGCGCGGGTCTACCGGTACGCCACCGCCGCCGACAACGGCCGCGGCGGCACCGGCAAGTTCGCCAGCGAGGGGCTCAACCAGCGCGGCCGGATCGAGAACCACTCCTCGGGGCACATCCACGGCGTCATCAGCCAGCGCCCGGGACGGCACAGGTCCGCCGCCACCGCCGCGCGCAAGCCGGTCACGTCGTTCGACCTCAGCTGGTGGTGGACCGGTTTCGAGCACCCGATGGCCTGGCGCTCCTGCCGCATCGACGCCACCCTGCGCACCCGCCTCGACCAGCGCGTCGGCGTCAGCTGGCACGGCGTCGACGACGCCGCCCGCGGCTCCTCCCAGGTCACCACCGTCCCCGGCCTCGGCGACCTCGAGGTCCGCTGCGAGCCCGACACCCTCGGCACCGGCGCCGGGGAGGGCGACCAGACGATCGCCGTGCGCGCCGCCTCGCCGGAGGCCTGGGCGTACGTCGAGACCGTCCAGGCCGAGGGCCCGGTCGAGAACCAGGTCGACGACGTCGCCGTCGGCGTCGACCCCGAGACCGACACCCTCGGCCCCTTCTCCCTCCCCCGCAACGGGATGATGCGCCTCTTCCTCACCTCCGGCGGCGTCGAGCGCCGCTTCATCGTGTCCAGCTACTACGTCGTCAACAACGAGAAGCGCCCCGAGCTCAACCTCTGCGAAGTGGCCGTCGCGGCCTTCTGAGGCTGCCCGCCTCGCCTCGGCGCCGTCAACGATCGTTCAATTGCGCCGGAACAGCGGGCTGCAAGCGTTTCCACCCCGACATTTCGGCGCAATTGCGCGATTGTCGCCGCGCCCCGGATCCCGCAAGCCGGCGCGCGCTTCCTCAACCACCCGGGACGTCAGGCCGAGTCGAGGGCGGCGCGGACGAGCGGGTGGACGGGGACGGCGTCGGCGAGGACGTCGGCGAGCGGGACCCAGGCGACGGCGTCGGAGGTGCCGTCGGCCTCGGCCACGGGGTCGACGCCGACCGAGCCGGGGGCGAGCGTCGCGGCGTACACCAGCTGGACGCCGTGGAACTCCTCGTCGCGGCCGCTCGGTGCGGTGCCACGGATCGACTCGTCGGCGACGTGCAGCACCCGCCCGACCTCCACCTCGAGGCCGGTCTCCTCGCGCACCTCCCGCGCCGCGGCGACGGCGGGCGGCTCACCGTGCTCGACCCCGCCGCCGGGCAGGGTCCACAGGCCGGTGTGGAAGCCGCTGGCCGAGACCCGGCTCAGCAGCACCGACGCGTCCGATCCGTCGCCCTGCACCACCAGCGCGTACGCCGCCGTCCGCTGCACCCGCACCGGCTGGTGCGCCGCGAGCGCCTCGGCGACCAGCGGCGTGACCGGCACCCGGCCCGAAGCGACGTCGGCGACCGGCCACCACCGCGCGTCGGCGGTCGTCCCGTCCACCTCGAGCACCCGCGGCGCGGGCGCGTCGACCGGGACGTGGCCGTCGTACACGAGCCGGACCGAGTGCACGTCGACGCGGCGCCCGTTCCAGCGGGCGTTGGGGCGTCGGCCGGTGTGGACCCAGGCGGTCCTGCCGACCGTGACGTCGAGCCCGGTCTCCTCGCGGACCTCGCGCACGACCGCGTCGCGCGGTTCCTCGCCGTGGTCGACACCGCCGCCGGGCAGCGTCCAGACCTCCTCGCGGCTGACGCGCGCCGAGAGCCGGGTGAGCAGCACCGCGCCGTCGCGGAGCACGACGGCGTACGCGGCGAGCCGCTGGAGGCGGCGACGGTCAGGCACGGTGGCCGGCCCCGGTCAGGAGAACGGCGGCCGCGCGTCGAGCGCGATCGAGCGGCGGCCCGCCCACCGCCACACCCGCGCAGCGCGGTCGCGGTCCTCGTCGGTGACCAGGTTGCCCATCCAGCGCAGTGCGAGGGTCATCAGTGCGTCGGAGCGCATGCCGACCGGCCCCAGGGCCGGCAGCAGCCGCGGCACGGTGACGAAGCCGGCGAGCCGGCGCGCGACCGAGAACGCCTCGCCGTAGTGCTCGCGCAGCAGCGCCGGCCACACCGTCGAGAGGTCACGGTGCTCCATCATCACCTCGGCGACCATCCGGCCGGTCTCGAGTCCGTAGTCGATCCCCTCGCCGTTCAGCGGGTTCACGCAGCCGGCGGCGTCGCCGATCAGCGCCCAGTTGGCGCCGGCGACGCCCGACACGGCGCCACCCATCGGCAGCAGGGCGGAGGTCTTGGCCCGGAGCTCGCCCGTGAGCGCGAAGTCGTCGCGGCGCTGCGCGGCGTAGTGGTCCATGAGCGGCTTGATCGCGACGTTCGCGGGCCGCTTGGCGGTGGCCAACGTGCCGACCCCGAGGTTCACCTCCCCGTTGCCGAGCGGGAAGATCCAGCCGTAGCCGCTCAGCACCTCCCCCTCGGCGTCGCGCAGCTCGAGGTGGGAGGAGATCCACGGGTCGTCGCTCAGGTCGGAGGCGACGTAGGAGCGTCCGGCCACGCCGTAGACGGTCTCCCGGTGCCACTCGCGCCCCAGCATCTTGCCGAGCGGCGAGCGCACGCCGTCGGCGACGACCAGCCGGTCGCAGGCGACCTCGAACCGCTCCCCGGCACGCTCCAGCACGACCGCCGCCACCCGCGCGCCGTCACGCCGTACGTCGACGGCCCGGGCGCCGTCGATCGCCAGTGCGCCGGACTTGATCGCGGTGGTCCGCAGGTGGTCGTCGAGCTCGGTGCGCGCGACCGCGGAGCCCCAGTCCGGGAGGGTGCCCCCCGGCCAGGGCAGCAGCAGCGTCTGGCCGAAGCCGTGCGCGCGCAGCCCCTGGTTGACGGTGTGCGCGCGCAGCCAGTCCTCGAGGCCCAGGCGCGACAGCTCGCCGATCGCGCGCGGCGTCAGGCCGTCGCCGCAGGTCTTGTCCCGCGGGAACGTCGCCGCGTCGACCAGCAGCACGTCGGCACCGCCCCGCGCGGCCCAGGCCGCGGCGGCCGACCCGGCGGGGCCGGCGCCGACCACGAGGACGTCGGTGCGGGTCGGTGTCGTGCTCACGCCCCGATCCTCTCAGCCGACCGGTCGTGCCCGGAACTCCAGCCCGCCGGTCCCTCCCGTCAGCGACGTCCGACGAGGTCGGCGAGGGCTTCGTCGATGCCCGGGTGGGCGAAGACGAACCCGTCGTCCAGCAGCCGCCGCGGCACCGCCCGCCGCCCGGTCAGGGCGAGCGCCGGGTCCGTCCGCAGCACCACCGCACCGGCGCGCACCAGCAGGCGCGGTGTCGGCGGCGCGGGCGGGCGCCGCAGCGTGCGTCGCAGGGCGGCCATCAGCTCGCGGTTGGTCACCGGCTCCGGCCCGGTCGCGTGCACGACGCCGTCGAGCGTGGAGGCCGGCTCCAGCGCGCGGCGCACGACGGCGAGCCAGTCGGCCACGTGGATCCAGCTGGTCCACTGGCGGCCGTCGCCGATCCGCCCGCCGAGGCCCCACCGGGTCAGCGACACCAGCCGGTCCATCGCGGGCGTGCCCGCGTCGAGCACGATCCCGGTGCGCAGCACGACCGTCCGTCCGGCGTTCGTGCCCACCGCCGCGGCCTCCCACGCCCTCGCGACGCCGGCCATCTGCGGCGGGCCGTCCGCGGGCGGAGCACCCTCCTCCAGCACCGCGTCCCCGGCGTCGCCGTAGATCGCCAGCGTGCTCGCCTGCACGACCACCGGCACCGGCGCGTCCAGCCGGCACGTCGCCTGCCGCAGGGCCGCCGTCGGCTCCACCCGCGAGCTGGTCAGCAGCTCGGTGCCCTCCCGCGTCGGCCGCCGGTCGACGATCGCGCCGGCGAGGTTCACCACCGCCGCACCCTCGAGCTCGGCCGCCCACGGGCCGACGCTCACGCCGTCCCACGCCACCTGCCGGTGCGGGCCCGGCCGGGGCGACCGCGTCAGCACCACCACCTCGTGGCCGCGCTCCGCCAGGTCCGCCCCCAGCGCCCGCCCCAGC
>NZ_JAANMS010000061.1 GCF_011250565.1 Nocardioides sp. IC4_145 | reverse complement strand
TCCTGGCCCAAGCCTGGACCAGGATCCTATGGCGCTGCTGGCACGACCACGTGCCCTACAACCCCGACCTACACGGCCGGCTCAACGCCCTCACCCAGGAGGCCGCTTGACATAGGGCTCTCAGGCCTGCGGGCGCTGCTGGCTCGCGAGCAGGTCGCGGATCTCCTGCAGGAGCTTGATGTCCTCGGGCGTGCCCGGAGGGGCGCTCGGGAAGTAGCGCTCCTTGGCCTTGACGTAGGGCGTGACCACGAAGAAGTAGACGACCGCGGCCAGGATGAGGAACGCGACCAGCGCGGTCAGGAACGGTCCGACCGAGACGCCCCCGGGGGCGAACTCGTCGAAGTTCGGCTCGTTGCCGCCGGTGATCTTCGAGATCGCCGACATCAGCATGCCGGTGAAGGCGGTGACGACCGCCGTGAACGCCGTGCCGATGATGACCGCGACCGCGAGGTCGATGAGGTTGCCGCGGAGCAGGAAGTTCTTGAATCCGGTGAGCACGCTGCCTCCAGGGGGCCGAGGTGGGTGGCCTCGAGGGCCGGGGTCGGGGGACCCCGGCACGCTAGCGGCTCCAGGCGAAGGTCAGGAAGGACCGCGTCGCGGCGTCGGCCACGGCGGTGACCTCGGTCGTCGCGGCGCCGACGACGACGAGGCGCCCGGTCAGCCCGTTGCCGCCGACGGCTGTGTCGTCGTCGACGGGCAGGGCGAGGACGGGTACGCCGCTGGCCACCACGTCCGCGCCGCCCGAGCGCGGGTCGGCCGCGAGCAGGTCCACCTCGTCGCCCACCTCGAGCAGCGAGGCCATCCCGGCGTCGGGCAGGCGCACCGGCACCGCGACCAGGTCCGGGCGACCCTCGGTCAGCCCCGGCCCCACCAGCCGGACGTCCGTCACCGGCTCACCGGCCCGCACCGGCGCCGCCAGCACGCGCCCCACCGGGTCGGGCAGGGCCGCCGGCGCGCTGCCCGGTGCCCAGGCGGCCGTCGCCAGGTCCTCGGGGCCCACGACCGCGCCGACCGGCAGGTCCCGCGCCGCCACGGTCACCGCGACGGTCGCCGGCGCCGGCCGGGCCGTCGCCTCCAGGGCGGCCGCCACCGCGACGGCGGCGAGCACCGCGGCCAGGAGCCGGCGGCGCGCCAGCACCGCACGGCGTGCCGCTCGGGCGGGGCGGGTCAGGCGGTCGGGCAGGCGCATGCCCCGACGGTAGGAGGATCCGCGCCCGCGTGCGTCGGCCTCTCCACAGGCCCGAGGGGCTGGGTCAGGAGGCGGCGGGGGTGCTCGTGGAGGTCGAGGTCGTCGAGCTCGAGGAGCCGGACGAGGAGGAGCTGTCCGAGGTGGTGGAGCCGGCGCTGCTCGAGGAGGTCGACGAGCTGGACCCGCCGTCGGTGGAGGAGCCGGAGCGGCTGTCGGTGCGGTAGAAGCCCGAGCCCTTGAAGACGACGCCGACGGCGTTGAACAGCTTGCGCAGCCGGCCCGAGCACTGGGGGCACTCGGTCAGGGCGTCGTCGGAGAAGCTCTGGAACTGCTCGAAGGCGTGACCGCACTCGGTGCAGGCGTACTGGTAGGTCGGCAACGTTCACTCCGGGGGTCTGAGCAGAGGTGTTGGCACTCTCGTGGTGCGACTGCCAATTCTACGACACGGCAGAATGGCGCACCATGCCCGACCAGCAGACGTCCCCCCGACGGCGCCGGCCGCTGGCCGCGCTCCGGTCGTGGCCGCGCTGGGCGCGCGTGTCGTCGTACGTCGCCGCCGGGCTGGTCCTGGTGCTGCTCGCCGGGGTCGTCACCGTCGGCGTGCTGCTGCGCCGGCCGCTGCCGGAGTGGTCGGGCACCGCCGAGCTGCCGGGTCTCGAGGCCGAGGTCGAGGTGGTGCGCGACGAGCACGGCGTGCCGCAGGTCTACGCCGACTCGCTGACCGACCTGGTGCAGGCGCAGGGCTACGTGCACGCGCAGGAGCGGTTCTTCGAGATGGACGTGCGGCGGCACGCGACGGCCGGCCGGCTGGCGGAGATGTTCGGCGAGGCGGCGCTGGACAGTGACAGGGCGGTCCGCACGATGGGCTGGCGGCGCGTCGCGGAGCGCGAGCTGGCGATCGTGGCGCCGCGGACGCGGCAGGTGCTCGAGGCGTACGCCGACGGGGTCAACGCCTACCTGCACCAGCGGTCGCCGTCGCAGCTGGCGGTGGAGTACACCGTCCTCAACGGCTCCGGCCTCGGCTACCGGGCCGAGGACTGGTCGCCGGTGGACTCGCTGGCCTGGCTCAAGGCGATGGCGTGGGACCTGCGCGGCAACATGGGCGACGAGGTCGAGCGGGCGCTGACCGCGGCGGCGGTGGGGGAGCGCCGCGCGGAGCAGCTGTGGCCGGCGTACCCCTTCGACGAGCACGCGCCGATCGTCGACGGCGGCGCCGTGGTCGACGGGGTCTTCGAGCCCGAGGCCACCACCGGCGGCACCCGCCTGCCGCAGCGGCCTGCGTGGCGCGGGGACACGGGCTGGAGCAAGGCGCTGCGCAGCGTCCGGGACGCGCTCGACGCCGTGCCGTCGTGGCTGGGCCGCGGCGACGGGATCGGCTCCAACAGCTGGGTCGTCGACGGCGAGCACTCCGCGACCGGCGCGCCGCTGCTGGCCAACGACCCGCACCTGGGCGTGTCGATGCCAGGGGTGTGGATGCAGATGGGCCTGCACTGCCGGACGGTGTCGGAGGCCTGCCCGATGGAGGTCGCGGGCTTCACGTTCTCCGGCGTGCCGGGCGTGGTGATCGGCCACAACGCGGACATCGCGTGGGGGTTCACCAACCTCGGCCCGGACGTGGCCGACCTCTACCTCGAGCGGGTGGTCGGCGACGGCTTCCGCTACGACGGCGACGTCCTGCCCCTGCGCACCCGCACCGAGACGATCGAGGTCCGCGGCGCCGACCCGGTGACGATCGAGGTCCGCGCGACCGCGCACGGGCCGTTGCTCTCCGACGTCGACGACGACCTGGCAGCGGTCGGCAAGGCCACCGGCGAGGAGCTCGCCGTCGCGCTCGCGTGGACGGCGCTGCAGCCGAGCGCGACCGCCGACGCGATCCTGGCGATGAACACCGCCACCGACTGGGACTCCTTCCGCGAGGCTGCGGCGTCCTTCGCGGTGCCGGCGCAGAACCTCGTGTACGCCGACCGGGCCGGCCACATCGGCTACCAGGCGCCGGGCATGGTGCCGATCCGCAAGTCCGGCAACGACGGCCGGTGGCCGGCCGAGGGCTGGCGGCCCGAGGACGACTGGAGCGGCGAGACGGTCCCGTTCGCCGGGCTGCCGCACGTGCTCGACCCCGAGGAGGGGTTCGTCGTGACGGCCAACCAGGCGGTCGTCGGCCCCGACTACCCCTACGCGCTGACCCAGGACTGGGACCGCGGCTACCGCGCCCAGCGGATCCGCGACCTGCTCGTCGAGGAGGGGGAGCTGTCGGTCGCGGAGATGCTGGAGCTGCAGCTCGACGACCGCAACCCGATGGCCGCGACGCTCGTGCCGTACCTCCTCGACATCGACCTCCCGCGCGGCTACGCCTCGGCCGGTCAGCGGCTGCTCGACGGCTGGGACGGCTCGCAGTCCGCCGACAGCGCGGCCGCGGCGTACTACAACGTCGTGTGGCGCACGCTGCTCGAGCACACCTTCCACGACGAGCTGCCCGAGGACGTGTGGCCCGACGGCGGCCAGCGCTGGTTCGCCGTCGTGAGCGGGCTGCTGCGCGAGCCCGCCGACCCGTGGTGGGACGACGTGACGACCGAGGACGTCGTGGAGCGCCGCGACGACGTGCTGCGCAGCGCACTGCTCGAGGCGCGCGACGAGCTGACCCGGCTCCAGTCGCGGCACCCCGAGGACTGGTCGTGGGGCGCACTGCACACCCTCGAGCTGCGCTCGCCGTCGCTCGGCGAGTCCGGGATCGGGCCGGTCGAGGCGCTGGTCAACCGCGGGCCGTGGGAGGTCGGCGGCGGCTCGTCGACGGTGGACGCGACCGCCTGGGACGCGGCGGCGGGGTACGCCGTCACCTCGGCGCCGTCGATGCGGATGGTCGTGTCGCTGGCCGACCTCGACGACTCGCGGTGGATCAACCTCACCGGCGTCTCGGGCCACCCGGCCAGCGGGCACTACACCGACCAGACCGACCTGTGGGCCCGCGGCGAGACGATCGCCTGGCCGTTCAGCCGCGAGGCCGTCGAGGCTGCGGGCGAGGACGTGCTCAGGCTGGTCCCCGGCGAGGACGACTGACGCGGAACCGGGTGATGCCGGACGGGGTCGCCGCCGCCAGCACCGCCCGGTCGTGCGGCTCGGAGGGCACGTCCAGCCCGACCTCCTCGTCGGCGAGCAGCACGCACGTCCAGGTGCCGACCGCCCGCGCGAGCGCCCGGTCGTAGGAGCCGCCGCCGCGGCCCAGCCGCATCCCGGTCGGCGAGACCGCGAGCCCCGGCACCAGCACCGCGTCGGCCGTCGCGACCGCGTCCACGCCGAGCGAGTCGATCGGTTCCAGCAGGCCCATCCGGGCCGGGGCCAGGGACCCCTCGCCGCGCCAGGTGCCCCAGTCGAGGTCGCCGTCGGGCAGCAGCCGCGGCAGCAGGACGCGCTTGCCGGCCGCCGCGAGCGCGTCGAGGAGGAAGGAGGTGCCGGGCTCCGTACCGATCGAGACGTACGCCGCGACGGTCGCCGCGCGGCGTACCTCGGGCGTGGCGAGGAGGTGCTCGGCGGTGGCGCGCGCGCCCTCCCCGAGGGCGAGCAGCGGGCGCCGGCGGCGGCCGGCCAGGACCTGGTCGCGCAGGGCGGTCTTGGCGGGCAGTTGCCGGTCGCTCACACCCCGAGCCTACGATCGGCAGCATGGGTAGTCCTGGCCTGCAGAAGGCACGCGAGAAGATGCTCGCCGCGGGTGTCGACGAGGTCGCGATCGAGACCTTCGCGCACTACTACCGGCTCCTCGAGCACGGCGAGACGGGGATGATCCCCGAGTCGACGATCGACCCGGTCGACATGGAGTCCCTGGCCGACGTCGAGGTGCCCGACGAGGTCGGGGCGGAGGCGCTGCGCACGACCGCGGTCATCAAGCTCAACGGCGGCCTCGGCACGTCGATGGGGATGGACCGGGCGAAGTCGCTGCTGTGCGTGCGGCGCGGGCTGTCCTTCCTCGACATCATCGCCCGCCAGGTGCTGCACCTGCGCAAGGTCCACGGCGCGACGCTGCCGCTGATCTTCATGAACAGCTTCCGCACCTCCGGCGACACGATGGCGGCGCTCGCGCGCTACGGGGACCTGCCGGTCGAGGGGTTGCCGCTGGAGTTCCTGCAGAACAAGGAGCCCAAGCTCCTCACCTCCGACCTCAGCCCGGTGTCCTGGCCCAAGGACCCCGACCTGGAGTGGTGCCCCCCGGGCCACGGCGACCTCTACACCGCGCTGCGCGGCACCGGCCTGCTCGCCCGGCTGCTCGAGGCCGGCTACGAGCGGGTCTTCGTCTCCAACTCCGACAACCTCGGCGCCGTGCCGGACCCGGTCGTCGCCGGGTGGTTCGCCCGCTCCGGTGCGCCGTTCGCGATCGAGGCCGTGCGGCGTACCCCTTCGGACCGCAAGGGCGGCCACTTCGCGCGCCGCAAGTCCGACGGCCGGATCGTGCTGCGGGAGACCGCGCAGACCCTGGACGAGGACAAGCAGGCGCTCGCCGACCTCGACCGGCACCGGTACTGCTCGACCAACAACCTCTGGTTCGACCTCCGCGCGATGCAGGAGGCGCTCGACGTGCGCGAGGGCATCCTCGGGCTGCCGATGATTCGCAACGTCAAGAACGTCGATCCCGGCGACAAGACGTCCCCCGAGGTCGTCCAGGTGGAGACCGCGATGGGCGCGGCGATCGAGGTCTTCGAGGGCTCACAGCTGATCGAGGTGGGCCGCGACCGGTTCGTGCCGGTCAAGACGACCAACGACCTGCTGGTGCTGCGCTCGGACGTCTACGAGATCGGGCAGGACTTCGTGCTCGACCAGGTCGCGGGCAACATCCCGTTCGTCGACCTCGACCCCGACCACTACAAGCTGGTCGGCGAGTTCGACAAGCGCTTCCCCGAGGGCGCGCCGTCGATGCGCGAGGCGTCCTCGCTGCGGGTCAACGGCGACTGGACCTTCTGCAAGGGCGTCTCGGTCGTCGGCGACGTCGCCCTCGACGGGGCCAGCAACGGCCGGATCGACGCCGGCACCGTGCTCGGCGAGCCCGCCGCGGCCTCGGATGGCTGACCCGGCTCCGCGCTCGGTCGACCAGCATCTCGCCGAGGTGCTGGCGGCGCTCGAGCCGCTGCCGCCGTCCCCGCAGCCGCTCATGGAGGCGCTGGGGCTCGCGGCCGCCGAGGACGTCGTCGCGACCGTGCAGCTGCCCGGCTTCGACAACTCCGCGATGGACGGGTACGCCGTGCGGCTGGCCGACGTGGCCACCGCGACGGCGGAGTCCCCGGTCCACCTGCCGGTCGTCGGGGAGATCGGCGCCGGGCAGTCGACCGGCCTGCTGGCGCTCGCGCCCGGGACCGCCGCGAAGATCATGACCGGTGCGCCGGTGCCGACCGGCGCGGACTGCGTGGTGCCCTACGAGTGGACCGACCGGGGCGTCGCCCAGGTCCGCGTGGAGCGCGCGCCGACCTCCGGCCAGCACGTCCGCAGGGCGGGGGAGGACGTGGCGATCGGTGACCTGCTCGTCGAGGCCGGCACCGTGCTCGGCCCGCGCCACCTCGGGCTGCTCGCCTCCGTCGGCCGCCCGACGGTGCTCGCCCGGCCGCGCCCCCGCGTCGTGATCCTCTCGACCGGCTCGGAGCTGCGCGAGCCCGGGCAGCCGCTGGGCACCGACTCGATCTACGACGGCAACTCGTTCCTGCTCGCGGCCTCGGCCCGCCGGGCCGGCGCGATCGCCTACCGCGTCGGGATCGTCCCCGACGAGCCGCGGGCCTTCCTCGACGCGCTGGAGGACCAGCTGGTCCGCGCCGACGTCGTCGTGACCTCCGGCGGGGTCTCCCAGGGCGACTTCGACGTCGTCAAGGAGGCCCTGCGGCCGCACGGGGTGTGGTTCGGGCCGGTCGCGATGCAGCCGGGCAAGCCGCAGGGCTTCGGCTTCGTCGGCGAGGACCGCGTCCCGATCTTCACGCTGCCGGGCAACCCGGTCTCCTCCTACATCTCCTTCGAGACCTTCGTCCTGCCGGCGCTGCGCAAGCTGATGGGCCTGCTCCCGCACGCGCGCCCGCAGGTCCGCGCGCGGCTGACCCACGCGGTCGCCTCGCCCCCCGGCAAGCGGCAGTTCCTCCGCGGCGAACTCGACGTCAGCGGCGCCGGCGCGCAGGTCGCGCCCGTCGGAGGGCCCGGCTCGCACCTGGTCGGCGACCTCGCCGCCTCCGACTGCCTGATCGTCGTCCCCGAGGACGTCACCGCCCTGGCCGCCGGCGACACCGTCTCGGTGGTCCGGCTCGACGAGGAGTTCTGATGAGCGAGCAGCCCGGCCCCCGGCTCACCCACGTCGACGAGGCCGGCGCCGCCCGGATGGTCGATGTGTCCGCCAAGGACGTCACCGCCCGCACCGCCACCGCGTCGGGCCGCGTGCTCGTCTCGTCCGACGTCGTCGCGCTGCTGCGCGGGGCCGGCGTGCCCAAGGGCGACACGCTCGCGGTCGCCCGGCTCGCCGGGATCATGGGCGCCAAGCAGACCTCGACGCTCATCCCGCTGTGCCACCCGCTGGCGCTCTCCGGCGTGGTGGTCGACCTCGCCGTCGCCGACGACGCGGTCGACATCACCGCGACGGTCCGCACCGCCGAGCGGACCGGCGTCGAGATGGAGGCGCTCACCGCTGTCGCCGTCGCCGGGCTGACCGTCATCGACATGGTCAAGGCCGTCGACAAGGCCGCGGTGATCACCGACGTGCGGGTCGAGACGAAGACGGGCGGCAAGTCCGGCGACTGGGCCCGGCCGTGACCCCGCCCGGGGCGGGTGCCGGCTCGGTGCCGGGGCTGCCGGCCGCGGTCGTCGTGGCGTCCAACCGCGCGGCCGCCGGGGTCTACGACGACACCACCGGCCCGCTCATCGTCTCCTGGCTGACCGGGCTCGGCTTCGCGGTCGGCGCGCCCGCCGTCGTGCCCGACGGGGAGCCGGTGGGCGAGGCGATCCGCGCCGCGGTGGACGACGGGGCCCGGGTCGTCCTGACCACCGGCGGCACCGGGCTCACCCCGACCGACCGCACCCCCGACGTCACCCGGCCGCTGCTCGACCGCGAGGTGCCCGGCATCGCCGAGGCGATCCGCGCGCACGGCGTCGCGAAGGGCGTGCCGACCGCGGCGCTGTCGCGAGGTCGGGCAGGCGTGGTGGGTACCTGCCTGGTCGTGAACCTCCCCGGCTCGCGAGGCGGCGTCAAGGACGGCCTCGCCGTGCTCGAGCCGATGCTCGTCCACGCCGTGGAGCAGGTCGTGGGCAGCGACCACGACCGGCCTCCGGGAGGCTCGGGGAGCGCGGGGTGACCAAGCCCTGGCCGGTCCGGCTGACCTCGCGCGGCGTGACGCTGCGCCCGCTGTCGTACGCCGACGCCGGCCCGTGGCGCTCGGCCCGCAGCCGCAACGCCGCCTGGCTGGTGCCGTGGGACGCGACCGTGCCGCCCGGCGGCGACGCCCGCCCCACGTCGTACCGCGCCCTCGTCCGACGGCTGCACGCCCAGGCCCGCCAGGGGGTGACGTACCCCTTCGCGGTCGAGGTGGACGACACCTTCGCCGGCCAGCTGACCGTCAACAACGTCGTGCGCGGGTCGGCATTGTTCGCCTCGATCGGCTACTGGCTCGACCGCGACTTCGCCGGCCGCGGGGTCATGCCGCGCGCGGTCGCGATGGCGGTCGACCACTGCTTCGGGCCGCTCGGGCTGCACCGGATCGAGATCGCCATCCGACCGGAGAACTCCAACTCGCTCCGCGTCGTCGAGAAGCTCGGCATCCGCGAGTACGGCTACGCCCCCCGCTACCTCCACATCGACGGCGCCTGGCGCGACCACCGGCTCTACGCGATCACCGCCGAGGAGTGTCCCGGCGGGCTGCTGACCCGGCTCGACGGCGCGGCCGGCCGGGGCATGTAACGGACAGCTCGCCGCTCTGTAGGTGCGTTGCAGCGTGCCTACACAGTGGCGAACGGTCCGTTACAAGCCGGCGGCGCGAACCACGAACCACACCAGTCACAGGGGCCATTTGCGACACACCCCTTGACATCCGCCCCATCCGCCGCCTGCGTACCTACGCTCGGCCCCGTGGACCTGAGCGCACTCATCTTCGTCGCCCTTGCGGTGGCCTGGGCCGTCTACCTGATCCCGAAGGCGCTCAAGCACCACGACGACGTGCAGCGCAGCCGGTCGGTCGACCGGTTCTCCGACACCATGCGGGTGCTGGCCCGGCGCGAGCCGGTCGACTCCCGCGGTGGCCGGCTCGTCGTGACGCCGGGCCGCCCGGCGGACGCCGCGGTCGTGGTCACCAAGCCGTCGGTGCGGGTGCCCGCAGGGTCGCCGAGCGTACGCCGTGCCGCGGCCGCGCAGGCCGCTCGCCGTCGGCGTCGCGTGCTCGGCGGCGTGCTGGTGCTCAACGCCGTCGTCGTCGGCCTCGCCGCGACGTCGGTCGTCTCCTGGTGGTGGGTCACCGCGCCGGTCGCCCTGCTCGTCGCGTGGCTGGTGGCCTGCCGGCTCATGGTCCGCCAGGAGCGGTCGGCCCGCCGGCCCTCCGCCCGCGTCCCGGTCATCCAGGACCCGGTCGAGGAGGCACCCGTCGAGGCGCCCGCTGACGAGACGCCCGCCGGCACTGCGGACGACCCGGTGACCGACCCGGTGGCCGACCCGGTCGCCGAGGAGCACGACGACGACACGCAGGGCTTCGAGGCGGTGCGCGTCGAGGACCAGCCGCAGGTCCAGCAGGCCGACGTCGACCCGTCGCTGTGGGAGCCGGTGCCGGTCACCCTGCCGACCTACGTCACCAAGCCGGCCGCCCCGCGGCGTACCGTCCGCACGATCGACCTCGACGCCACCGGCGTCTGGACCTCGGGCCGCACCGACGCCGACGCCGCCCTGGCGCGCGAGGCCGACCAGGCCGCCCGGGCTGCGAAGAAGTCCTCCGCGGCGTCCTCCGCCGACGACGCCCGCGCCGTCGGGTCCTGATCCAGGGCTGATTCGGCGGCCGCGGGAGCGGGTGCTAACGTCTTCCCTCGCGTCCCGGGTGCAACGCCCAGGGGTCGCACTGGGGCTGTGGCGCAGTTGGTAGCGCGTCTCGTTCGCAATGAGAAGGTCAGGGGTTCGAATCCCCTCAGCTCCACCACCACCCGTTGGGCCCGGCAGCAGCGCTGCCGGGCCCTTCGTCGTTCGGGCGCTCGGTGTCCCTCTGCGGGGCGCCCGATCGGACTGTTACCGGATGGTCATTCACTGGTGATCCGCCTGCTCGCCACCTCCGGACCTCACAACAACCCGGTGGACCCTTTGGCACCTTCGGCCCACTTCAGAAGGGTCCTTATCTCCTTATGTTGTGGGTCACACCGCAGGGCCCGGAGCAGATCCTGAGCTGCTCGTCTGTGGGGACGGCTGCCCTGCCGATGATCTGAAGGAGACGCCGATGCGTCCTGTTCGCCGACTTGCTGCCGTCGCAGCCGCCCTGAGCCTGGGCCTGGCACTGACCGCTTGTGGAGGATCCGACGAGAGTGGGGGCGGTGGCGGCGACAAGGTCGCCGGCATCTTCTCCGGTCCCGTGACCGACGCCGACCTGAACGCGCTGGGCCTCGACGCCCTCAAGGCCGCGGAGAAGGACGGTGCGGAGATCTCCTACGCCGAGAGCGTCGCGGTCCCCGACATCGAGGGCAAGCTCCGGCAGTACGTGTCGGGCGGCTACTCGGTCGTCTGGACGCACGGCTCGCAGTTCTACGACGCCACCGCGAAGGTTGCCGCCGAGAACCCTGACGTGAACTTCATCGCGGAGTTCGACGGGGTGCCGGAGGACCAGCCGGAGAACCTGTGGGTGATCGACCGCAACTTCCACACCGTCTTCTACCCGCTCGGCGTGCTCGCGGCGAACCTGTCGAGCTCCGGCAAGGTCGGCTACCTGGGTGGGCTGTCGCTGCCGTTCTCCTACGCCGAGGTCCACGCGCTCGAGCAGGGCATCGAGGACTCGGGCAAGGACGCTGACCTCAAGCCGGTGTGGACGGGCGACTTCAACGACACCGTCAAGGCCACCCAGTTCACCTCGCAGCTCCTCAGCGGCGGCAACGACGTCATCGTGACGTCGCTCAACCTCGGCGTGGTCGGCGCGTTCGAGGCGATGAAGGGCACCCCGGCCGGCAAGAACTGGATCACGGTGAAGTACACCGACAAGTCCGCCAACGACCCGGAGCACTACGCGGCCACCGTCCTCTACGACTTCGCGAAGCCGCTCCAGGCGATCCTGGACGAGATCGAGGGCGGCACCCGGACCGGCGTCTACGTCATGGGCTTCGGCAAGGGCGCGGACGTCTCCATCGGCGACAACGTGCCGGCCGAGGCCAAGAAGGCCGCGGAGCAGGCCGTCGCGGACGTCGAGAGCGGTGCCACCGAGGTCGAGCTCGACCAGTCCGAGGTGAAGTGACGTGACCACCGCACCTCGCCTCGAGATGACCGAGGTGGTGAAGACGTTCGGTCCGGTGCGGGCGCTCGACGCGGTCTCGCTCCAGGTCGGCGCGCGGGAGGTGCACGGGCTGCTCGGGGGCAACGGCGCCGGCAAGACGACCCTGATGAACGTGCTGTTCGGGCTCTACCGGGCCGACTCCGGGGCCGTGCGCATCGACGGCCGCGAGGTCACGATCACGTCCCCGCGGGACGCCATCGAGCTCGGCGTCGGCATGGTGCACCAGACCTTCCTCCAGGTCGACACCTACACCGTGGTCGAGAACGTCGTCCTCGGCACGACCCTCGAGGGCGGCTCGCACGGCGCGGGCCTCAGCGCAGCGCGAGCGCGCATCGCGGACATCAGCGAGCGCTTCGGTCTCCACGTCGACCCCGACGCCGTGATGGAGGAGCTCCCGGTCGGCATCCGCCAGCGCGTGGAGATCATCAAGGCGCTCTACCGCGGCGCCAGCGTGCTCATCCTCGACGAGCCGACCACCAACCTGACGCCCCAGGAGGTCGACGCGCTCTTCACGTCCCTGCGCACGATGGTGGCGGAGGGGATGAGCGTCATCCTGATCACCCACAAGATCCGGGAGACGCTGGCCGTCTGCGACAAGATGACGGTCATGCGGGACGGCGCCCGCGTCCAGACCCTCGACCGGGCCGAGACCGACGCCGACCACCTCGCCGCGATCATGGTCGGCGAGAGCCACGGCACCTACCAGGCCCCGACCGTGACGGAGGCCGTCGCCCTCGGGACCGCACCGCAGGGCACCGTGGTCGGGGACGTGCCGGAGACCACCTTCGAGCCCGGCGTCTCGGTCCGGGGGATGACCGTCCGCAACGACCACGACGTCGAGCTGATCTCCGGCTTCGACCTCGAGGTCGGGAAGGGCGAGATCGTCGGGTTCGCCGGCGTGGCCGGCAACGGCCAGGTCGAGCTGGCCGAGACACTCGCGGGCGTGCGCCCGCTGCAGAGCGGCTCCATCACCATCGACGACCTCGTGCTGTCCGACCGGGCGACCGCACAGTGGCTCGACGCGGGCGTCGCCTACGTGCCCGAGGACCGGCACCGCGACGGCATCCTGCCCACCTCCGGGATCACCGAGAACCTCCTGCTCGGCTCCCACCGCAGCGCGCGGGTCCGCAAGAGCGGGTTGATCGACTGGCGTGCGGCCCGGCAGCGGGCGCAGGAGGCGATCGAGAAGTTCGCCATCCGGGCAGACTCCCCGGCGACCCGCGCCGGCGACCTGTCCGGCGGCAACATCCAGCGCGTCATCCTCGCGCGCGCCTTCGCGCACCGGCCCCGGCTGCTGGTCCTGCACAACCCCACCCGGGGCCTGGACATCGGGTCGACCCGGTTCGTCTACGAGCAGATCCGCGAGGTCACGGCCGCCGGCTGCTCGGTGGTGGTGATCTCCGAGGACCTCGACGAGGTCATCGCCATCGCCGACCGGGTCATCGCGCTCTACCAGGGCTCGCAGGCCGGCGAGTGGCGTAGCGACCGGGTCGACCCCTACGAGATCGGGCGCCGGATGACCGGCCTCGGCACGAGCGTCGGAGGCGCCGCATGAGCACCGTCGAGCAGACTCCTCCGACCCCGGGGAGCGGCGGTCCGCCGTCCGCCCCGGCCCCGCGCGGACACGGGTCGGGAGCGGTCACAGGCGTCGCGTGGACGGTCCTGCCGTACGTCGCGTCGGTCGTGCTGGCGTTCCTCGTCGGCGGCCTGCTGATCCAGGCCATGGGCTACTCCGCGGTGGACGCCCTCGAGGCGGTCCTGACCAGCTCCTTCGACTCCCGCTTCGGCATGGTCGAGACGCTCCACAAGTGGGTGCCGATCGTGCTGTGTGCCTACGCCTTCGCCATCCCGCTGGCCACCGGCAAGTTCAACATCGGAGCGGAGGGGCAGCTGCTCCTCGGGGCGACGGGCGGAGCGGCCATCGGCATCACGTTCTCCGACCTGCCGGCGGTCCTGCTCCTCCCGGCGATGCTCGTCGCAGGTGTCCTCGCGGGTGCACTGTGGGCCGGCATCGCGGCGGTGCTGCTGGTGCGCTTCCGGGTCAACGAGGTCCTCAGCACCGTGCTGCTGAACTTCGTCTCCTTCAGGCTCATCGACTGGGTCGCGACGTCGGTCTGGCCCGACGCGGGTGCCGGTCACCCCGCGACCACCCCGGTCGGGGACGGCGCGCGGCTCCCGCTCATCGGCGAGGCGCCGGGCCTGCACAGCGGCGTCCTCCTCGTGCTGGCGCTCGCCGTCTTCATCGCCGTCGGGATGCGCTTCACCCCGACCGGCTTCGAGATGCGGGCGGTCGGCGACAACCCGCGCGCCTCGCTCATCAACGGCGTGAAGACGTCCCGGCTGGCGGGTGCCGGTCTCGTGATCGGTGGCGGTGCCGCCGGTCTCGCCGGCGCGATCGACGTCGCCGGGGTCCAGGGCCGGATGCTCGAGGGGATGCAGTCGAACTTCCTGATCCTCGGCATCATCGTCGGCCTCATGGCGCGCGGCTCGATGCTCGCCCTGCCGTTCATCGCCTTCGGCATCGCGGTGCTGGAGTTCGGCGCCGGGACCATGCAGCTGGTCGCGTCGGTCCCGGTGGAGATGGTCCTCGTGATCGAGGCGCTCATCCTGCTCTTCCTGCTGCTCAGTGACATCGTCCGCAACCGCCTGAGGGGTGCAGCATGAGCGAGTTCCTGACCCTCGTGGTCCCGATGTGGGTGGTCTTCACCCTCGCCGCCCAGGGCACGATCCTCAGCGGTCGCACCGGCGTCTTCAACGTGACGCAGGAGGGCGTGATGGCCCTCGGCGCGTCCGTGGGCTTCGTGGTCGCCTACAAGATGGGGTCCAACCTCGGCGGCCTGCTCATCGCCTTCGCCGTCGGTGCGCTCGTCGGCCTGGTCCTCACCGTCATGACGACCCAGCTCCGGCTGGACCAGTTCGTGGTCGGCCTGGCCCTCTTCTTCGCCGCCACCGGCGCGGCGGGCCTGCTCTACCGCGAGGTCATCGGCGTCACGATGACGCCGCCGAAGATCGACACGCTCACCAAGCACGAGATCCCACTGCTCTCCGACATCCCGGTGATCGGCGAGCCGCTCTTCCGGCAGGACTACGTGTTCTTCTTCGTGGTGCTGCTCTCGGTCGGGTTGTACTGGTTCATGCAGCGCACCGGGGCCGGGCTGAACTTCCGCTCGGTGGGCGAGAACCCGAAGGCCGCCGACAGCCTCGGCATCAACGTCAACCTGGCGCGCACGTGGTCGACGATCGTCGGCTCCGGCCTGGTGGCCGTGGCGGGTGCCTACTTCCCGCTGCACTTCACCGGGATCTACACCGACGGCATGATCGCCGGCCGCGGCTGGCTGGTCATCGCGCTGGCGTTCCTCGGCGGCTGGCGCCCGCTGTACGTCGTCGCCGGTGCTGCCTTCTTCGCCGGCATGGACGTGCTCGGCCAGAAGGCGCAGGTCATCGGGCTCGGTGTCCCGCACCAGTTCATCGAGATGCTGCCGTACGTCGCGACGCTGCTGGTGATGGTGTTCGCGTTCCGGTGGGCCCGTCAGCCCGCCCACCTGGGCTCCAACTACGACCGCGAGTCGCGACTCGCGGGCTGAACGTCGGCGGTCCTGCGGACCGGCGCCGAGAGCACGAGGCCGTTCGCCCTCCGGGGCGGGCGGTCTCGTGCCGTTGCGGGCCCGGGAGCGACCTGCACAGGATCTCCACACCTCGTCCGCGGCTCCTGCGGCCCTGCGCTCCTACGCTCGCGGCATGAGCAGCGCGCGTCGCACGGTCCTCGTCGTCGAGGACGACCCGGTCATCAACCAGGCGGTGTCCGACCGGCTGGTGGCGGAGGGGTACGACGTCGTGCGGGCCGTCGACGGGCCGGCCGCGGTCGCGGCGCACGCCGAGCACCGGCCCGACGTGGTGGTGCTCGACCTGATGCTGCCCGGGTACGACGGGCACGAGGTGTGCCGGCGCATCCAGGCCGACCGGCCGGTGCCCGTGCTGATGCTGACCGCGCGTGCGGACGAGGCCGACGTGCTGGTGGGGCTCGCCGTGGGGGCCGACGACTACCTGACCAAGCCGTTCCGGATGAAGGAGCTGGTGGCCCGGGTCGCCGCGCTGCTGCGCCGGGTCGACCGGGCTGCCGAGATGGCCGGCCGGCGCGCCCTCGAGCTGGGGGACCTCCGGGTCGACCCGCCCGCGCGGCGGGTGTGGCGCGGGGCGGAGGAGGTGCGGCTGACCCCGACCGAGTTCGACCTGCTGCTGTGCCTGGCGGCCTCGCCCGGCGCGGTCGTCACCCGCGAGCGGCTCATGACCGAGGTGTGGGGGTGGGCCGGCGCGTCGGGCACCCGCACGGTCGACAGCCACGTCAAGGGGCTGCGCGCGAAGATCGGCGCCGAGCTGGTGCGGACCGTGCACGGCGTCGGCTACGCGCTCGAGGTGCCCGCGGCAGGGGGCGCCTCGTGACCCCGCAGCCGCTCGCGGCGGTGCGGTCGATCAAGGTCAAGCTCGGGCTGCTGGTCGCCGCGAGCGTCCTGGTCGCGACCGCGGTCGCCACGCTCGGCCGGGCCGGCGGCGTACCGCCCTGGCTCGGGGTGCCCGTCACGGTCGCCCTGGCGCTCGCCGTGACGCAGCTGCTCGCGGCCGGGATGACCTCGCCGCTGCGGCAGATGACCGCGGCCGCGCGACGGATGGCGACCGGCGACCACGGCGTGCGCGTGCCGGAGACGTCCCGCGACGAGGTCGGCGAGCTGGCCCGCGCCTTCAACACGATGGCCGCGGACCTCGCCGCCGTCGACCGGCAGCGGCGCGAGCTCGTCGCGAACGTCAGCCACGAGCTGCGCACCCCCCTCACCGGCATGCGCGCGCTGCTGGAGAACCTCGCCGACGGCGTCGGCCCCGCCGACCCCGCCGCGCTCCAGGTGGCGCTCGGCCAGGCGGAGCGGACCAGCCGGCTCGTCGAGGACCTGCTCGACCTGGCCCGCGTCGACGCCGGCCGCGCGCCGCTGGTCCCCGAACCCGTCCGGCTCGCGGCGCTGCTCGCCGACGCGGTCGCCGAGGCCGAGGTGCTCGCCCGCCCGGTGACGTACGACGTGCGCGTCTCGCCGCCGGACCTCGTCGTCGCCGCCGACCCCGCCCGCCTGCACCAGCTCGTCGCGAACCTGCTCGACAACGCCTCGCGGCACAGCCCCGCCGGCAGCACGGTGCGGGTGGAGGCGGGTCAGGAGGGGGAGCGGTACGTCGTCGAGGTGCACGATGCCGGGCCGGGGATCGCCGCGGCCGACCGGGAGCGCGTCTTCGAGCCGTTCGGCACGCTGGCCGCCGGCGACGCCACCGGCGGCGGGACCGGTCTCGGGCTCGCCATCGCCCGCTGGGTCAGCGACCTGCACGGCGGGACGATCGGCTTCGTCGAGCCCGTGGGCGGGCCGGAAGGTCCGGGCGGGGCGCGGGTGCGCGTCGTGCTGCCGTTGTCGCCGCCGGAGCGGGTGGGGGTGGGCGAGGCGACAGGTCTCGAGACGGTTGCTGTGCAACCTCCTCGACCAGCCGACGTGCCTCGTCGACCAGCCGGTGAGGGGGCGCCGGGGCTGCTGGACGACCTCTTCGGCGGGTTCTGGCCGGCGCGGCAGGTGCCGCCGCGGCTGGGCCTGCTGGGCGGGGCGGTCGGCACCGGGGTGCTCGCGGCGGCGCTCCTGCTGGAGCGGGACCTCGGGCTGGGGGCGCTGCTCGTCCTGCTCGCCGCGGGCGGGGTGCTGCTCGCGGCGACGCCGCACCGGCGGGACCCGTGGACGCTGACCTGCGCGGGGCTCTCCCTGCTGCTGACCGTGACGACGGTCGTCCGCGACGCGGAGTGGCTGGTGGTGCTGTGCCTGCTGGCGGGGGTCGCGACCGCGCTGTGCGGGGTGACCCGGCCGCGGACTGCGGCGGGGATCGTGCTGACCGGGCTGGCCTGGCCGCTGGCGGGCCTGCGCGGGCTGCCGTGGCTGGGCCGGACCGTCGCGACGCTGACGGGCCGGGGCCAGGGCGCGGCGGTGCTGCGCACGCTGGTGTGGTCGGCGCTCGGGCTGGTCGTCTTCGGGGCGCTGCTCGTCTCCGCCGACGCGCTGCTCGCCGAGTGGGTCGACTCGGCGGTCCCGGACCTGACGACCGACCTGCTGGTGGCGCGGGTGTTCGTGACCGTCGCGGTCGGCGGGGTGGTGCTGGCGGCGGCGTACCTCGCCCTCGACGCGCCGCGCGTGGACCGCGGAACCGGCGAGCCGCGCCCGGTGGGGCGGCGGTTCGAGTGGTTGGCGCCGGTGCTGGTCGTGGTCGGTGTGTTCGCGGTGTTCCTGGCCGCGCAGGCCACGGTGGTGCTCGCGGGCCACGACCACCTGCGGCGGACCACGGGCCTGACCTACGCGGAGTACGTCCACCAGGGCTTCGGCCAGCTCACCGTCGCCACCGCCCTCACGCTGCTCGTCGTCTGGGCGGCGGCCCGCAAGGCGCCGCGGGCGACCGCCGCCGACCGGGCCTGGCTGCGCGGGGCGCTCGGGGTGCTCTGCCTCGAGACGCTCGTCGTCGTCGGCTCGGCGCTGCACCGGATGCACCTCTACCAGGAGGCCTACGGGTTCACGACGCTGCGGCTGCTCGTCGACGTCGTGGAGGGCTGGCTCGGCCTGCTGGTGCTCGCCTCCTTCGTTGCCGTGGTCGTTCTGCGGTCGACGTGGTTCCCGCGGTTCGCGCTCGTCAGCGGGGTCGTGGCGCTGCTCGGGCTGGCCGCGGTCAATCCCGACGGGTGGGTGGCCGACCACAACCTGGAGCGGTACGCCGACACCGGCCGCGTCGACTGGACCTACCTGCAGGGGCTCTCCGACGACGCGGTCCCCACGCTGGTCGACGGCTCCGCGGACCTCACGCCCGACGAGCGGTCGTGTGCGCTCGCCGGCCGCACGGGGACCGGAGCCGGGAGCGATCTCTGGGAGTGGAACCTCGCCCGGTCGCGCGCGGCCGACGCGCTCGCCGGCGTACGCCTCGAGGACCCGGCTACGACCGGCTCTTCCGCGTCTCCTTGCGGTTCTCCTTCTTGATCGCCTCGACCAGCTCGTCCTTCCTCATCGTCGAGCGGCCGGAGATGTCGAGCTTGCGGGCGACCTCCATCAGGTGCTTCTTGCTCGCGTTGGCGTCGACGCCCTCGGCGGTCGTCCCGCCCTTGCGGGCGGCCGCGCCGGTCTTCTCGGCCTGCTTGTCCGAGGGGCCCTTCTCGCCCTTGGCCTCCCAGTGGTCGCCGACCTTCTCGTAGGAGTGCTTGAGCGCGGCGAACGCGGTGCGGTGGGCGCGCTCCCCCTCGCCGTACTCGTCGACGGCGTTGTCGTGCGCCTTGGACCAGGTGCGCTGCGCCTTCTTCGTGGAGCGCTGGAGGGTCGAGGGCAGTTCTTCCTTGGCGGGCATGGTCGCCTCCCGGGTCGGTCGGACAGCGGTCAGCCGGTCCGGTACCCAACGTGGGGCACGTCGTCCACCGATCCCACGCACGGAGGCGCGGCGCGCTACAGTGGACGGGCCGGACCGCGACGTACGTCTCGTCGTCGCGACCGGACCTCGCGGCCACCGACCGGTGGTCGCCCGATCCACACCGCGTGCGGACGCCTGCCTCGCCAGGCGTCGCCTCGCCCCCGCAGCAGCGGCCGGCAGCGCGTGCGGTGTCGGTGTCCCGCCGTGCGCTGCACGGCACCGGGAGGAGAAGGCTTTGGCTCGAGGAGGCCAGCGCCGGACCGGCGCGCCCCGCAACGCCCCGCGCCGTCGTGCGCGCGAGCTCGACAACGAGGGACTGATCCCGGTCCTCGCCCGCGCGGTGCGCGAGGTCGAGGCCAGCGCCCAGCGCGGCGCGGTGAGCCCGTCGGCGCGCACGAAGTTCCAGGTCGTCGCGCTGCTGGCCCGCGAGGAGCGGACCCGCGTCAAGACCGACACGGAGGCGACCGAGGCGCAGCGCGCCGAGCAGCTCAAACGGCTCGACGGCATCGGCACGATCCTCGCCAAGACCACCGCCCGCGACACCTCGTTGCTCTCCCTGCTGGCCGAGGACGCCCACGTCTCGGAGTCGGCCCAGGAGCTGAAGCTGCGGATGCTCCGCGCCGCCGGCCTGGAGCCCGAGCCGGAGCCCGAGCCCGAGGAGGACCCCCTCGCGGCCGCCCCGGCTCCCGAGCGCCGGATCCCGCAGTCGGTCATCGCCCGCCAGCTGGCCAACCCCTTCCTGCCGCCGGACTTCAGCGTCGCCGAGGCCCGGGTCAGCCGCCCGCGCCGCCTGGCGACGTGGGAGCTGCTCGGCCCGCTCTTCCGGTCCTTCGAGTACGCCGGTGGCGGCGCCGTCTCCTGCATGCCGCTGCCCGACGTCGAGGACGCCGCGGCCGACGTGAAGGTCCCCGGCGACCGCGAGCTGATGCCGCACCAGGCGCAGCTCGTCGCGGCCGCCGCCCGTGGCCACCGCACGTTCCTGCTGGCCGACGAGCCGGGCCTGGGCAAGACCGCCCAGGCGCTGCTGGCCGCGCAGGCCGCCGAGGCGTTCCCGTTGCTCGTCGTCGTGCCGAACGTCGTCAAGACCAACTGGGCGCGCGAGGCCGGGCTCTGGGTGCCGAACCGCCCGGTCACGGTCATCCACGGTGACGGCGAGAACGTCGACGGCTTCGCCGACATCGTCGTCGTCAACTACGAGGTGCTCGACCGCCACGTCGGCTGGCTCGGCGACTTCGGCTTCCGCGGGATGGTCGTCGACGAGGCGCACTTCATCAAGAACAAGACCTCCCAGCGCTCCCAGCACGTCCTCCAGCTCTCCGACCGGATCCGCCAGCGGATCGGCCGGCCGCTGATGATGGCGCTGACCGGCACCCCGCTCATCAACGACATCGAGGACTTCCGGGCGATCTGGCAGTTCCTCGGCTGGATCGACGACAAGCGGCCGCTCGGGAAGCTGATGGACGCGCTCGAGGACACCGGCCTGACCCCGGCCGACCCGCCGTTCTACCCCGCCGCCCGCCGCTGCGTCATCGACATGGGCATCGTGCGCCGCCGCAAGGTCGACGTCGCCGCCGACATCCCCGCCCGCCGGGTCGCGGACCTGCCGGTCGAGCTCGACGACGAGGCCGGCCGCTCGATCCGGGCCGCCGAGCGCGAGCTCGCGCGCCGCCTGGTCGAGCGGTACGACACCGCGCTGGCCACCCGCACGTCCGGCCAGACGGTCGAGGGCATCGACCACGAGCTCGTCCGCCGGGTGGCGACGTGGGAGCGCGAGGACACCACCGACAACACCTCGGGCGAGAACGTCTTCGGCATGATGCGCCGCATCGGCCAGGCCAAGGCCGGGCTCGCCGCCGACTACGCCGCCCAGCTCGCGCGCAACGTCGGCAAGGTCGTCTTCTTCGCGAAGCACGTCGACGTCATGGACGTCGCGGAGGAGACCTTCGCGCGTCGCGGCATCCGCTACTCCTCGATCCGTGGCGACCAGACGCCGAAGGCGCGCCAGCGCAACATCGACGAGTTCGTCAACGACCCCGAGGTCGCGGTCGTCGTCTGCTCGCTCACCGCGGCGGGCGTGGGCCTCAACCTGCAGGTCGCCTCCAACCTCGTCCTCGCCGAGCTCTCGTGGACCGACGCCGAGCAGACCCAGGCGATCGACCGCATCCACCGCATCGGTCAGGAGGAGCCGGTCACCGCGTGGCGGATCATCGCCGCGCAGACCCTCGACACCCGGATCGCCGAGCTCATCGACAGCAAGGCCGGCCTCGCCGCCCGGGCGCTCGACGGGTCCGACGAGGAGCTCCCCAACAGCGCCGACGTGCAGCTCGAGGCGCTGGTCTCGATGCTCACCGACGCGCTGGTACGCCGCGGGGACGCCGCCTGATGCGGGTCCACACGCGACGTGCCCTCCCGGCGCTCGTCGTCGTCGGCGCGCTCGCGCTCGTCGGCTGCTCCTCGGAGGAGCCGGTCGTGCAGGGCGCGGACGGCTCGGGCGTCTTCGACCGCGAGACGAGCGTGAACGCCACCCTGCGGGCGGTCGACCCCGCGGACGGCCCCGGCGGCCCGGCCGTGGGCTCCGCCCGCGCGCGGGCGGCCGGTGACGGCGTACGCCTCGAGGTCCGGCTGCGCGACGCCGAGCCGGGCAGCTGGGCGGTGCGCGTCTCGCCGGGCAGCACCTGCGCGGACGGCACGGACGGTGACGCCGTCTCCGACGTGCCCGACCTGACCGTCGAGGACGACGGCCGCGGGCTTCTCGACACGACCCTCGACGTGCCGCTCGCCGACCTCGCCGACGGTGCCGCGCTCCTGCTGGCCGGACCGACCGGTCCCGTGTGCGGGGTGCTGGCCGACTACTGAGCGGCACTACTGAGCCGGGCCCGCAGGGGTATCGGTCGGCCACTGACGTCGACCGGACAGCGAGGTGGCCCCCTTGGAGCCGCGGACCGTGGGGGTGGAGGAGGAGCTGCTCCTCGTCGACCCCGAGACCCGTGAGCCCGCGCCGCGAGCCGAGCAGGTGCTGGCGCACGGCAGCGACGAGCTCGACCGCGAGCTCTTCCGCCACCAGGTGGAGGTGCAGACCCCGCCGGTCACGGACCTCGGCGAGCTGCGGGAGCACCTGGTGCGTGCGCGTCGGCTCGCCGGCGAGGCCGCGGAGCGGGCGGGGCTGCGCACGGCCGCGACGGGCACCAGCCCGCTGCGCGGGGGCGAGCCGGAGGTCACGCGCGACGACCGCTACCTCGACATGCGCGAGAGGTACGGCGAGGTGGCGCGTCCCGAGGGCACCTGCGGCATGCACGTCCACGTGGCGATCGACTCGCCGGAGCAGGGCGTCGCGGTCCTCGACCAGCTGGTGCCGTGGCTGCCCGCGCTGCTGGCGGTCAGCACGAACTCGCCGTACCACTCCGGCCGCGACACCCGGCACGCCTCGTGGCGCTCGCAGCTCTGGTCGCACTGGCCGAGCGCCGGGCCGACGGAGCGCTTCGGCACCGTCGAGCGCTACCGCGAGGTCAGCCGCGTGCTCGTCGCGTCCGGCGCGGCCCGCGACGACGCGATGCTCTACTTCGACGCCCGGCTCTCCGCCGACCACCCGACCGTCGAGGTCCGCGTCGCCGACGTGTGCACCGACCCCGACGACGCCGTGCTGCTCGCGGCGCTCGTGCGGGCGCTCGTCACCCACGTGGCCGCGTGGCACGACGCCGGTGCCGAGGGCGGGCTGCCCGGCTGGCCGGCCGACGACCTGTGGCGGGTCGAGCTGGTGCGGGCGGCGCAGTGGCGTGCGGCGCGCTACGGCCTGGCCGACCGGCTGCTCGACCCGTGCAGCGCCGAGCCGGTGCCGGCCGGCGAGGTGCTGGGGACGCTGGTGGCGACCGTGCGCGAGGAGCTGGAGGCCGCCGGCGACCTCGGGCTGGTGCGTGACGGCGTCGAGCGGGTGCTGGCCGCCGGCGGCGCGCCGCGGCAGCGGGCGGCGTACGAGCGCAACGGCGGGGAGCTCGCCGCCGTCGTCGACGACCTGGTCGACCGCACGAACGCCTGCTGGCGGGAGGGACCTGAGGAGTGACCCGGTCGTCGGCGGTTACCGGACCTGCCATGACCACCGAGCCGCTGACTCCCGAACCGCTCACCGACCCCGATCCCGACATCGTGCCGAGCACCGATCCGGCGACGAACCCGGTGCCCACCCCGGACGC
>NZ_JAANMS010000060.1 GCF_011250565.1 Nocardioides sp. IC4_145 | reverse complement strand
CCTGCCAGCACGACCTTCATGCCGGCATCCTGCCCGAGCCCGGCCCAGGCACGTCCGGAAATGACGGGAACCCCGTCACGCAGCGCGTGACGGGGTTCCCGGTTCGATCCTCAGGGCCGGTGCCTCAGGACTGGTACGACCCGAAGTCGAAGTCGTCCAGGGCGACGGCCTGGCCGCCGTTGGCACCGAACTCGTAGTCGTAGGAGTCGTAACCGGTGACGGAGTACGCCGCGGCGCGAGCCTCCTCGGTGGGCTCCACCCGGATGTTGCGGTACCGCTCGAGGCCGGTACCAGCCGGGATCAGCTTGCCGATGATCACGTTCTCCTTCAGACCGCGCAGCGAGTCCGAGCGGCCGTGGATCGCTGCGTCGGTGAGGACGCGGGTGGTCTCCTGGAAGGAGGCCGCCGAGAGCCACGACTCGGTCGCCAGCGAGGCCTTGGTGATGCCCATGAGCACCGGGCGACCCGAGGCCGGCTTGCCGCCCTCGGAGACCACGCGCCGGTTCTCCTCCTCGAAGATCACGCGGTCGACGAGGTCGGACGGCAGCAGGTTCGTGTCGCCGGACTCGATGACCGTCACCCGGCGCAGCATCTGCCGGACGATGATCTCGATGTGCTTGTCGTGGATCGCCACGCCCTGCGAGCGGTACACGTTCTGCACCTCGTCCACCAGGTGCTCCTGCGCCTTGCGGACACCCAGGATCCGCAGGACGTCCTGCGGGTCCGGCGTGCCGGAGGTGAGGTGGTGGCCGACCTCGATGTGGTCGCCGTCCGCCACGTTGAGGCGCGAGCGCTTCGACACGGCGTACTCCTGGACCTCCGAGCCGTCGTCCGGGGTGACCAGGACCTTGCGGGCCTTGTCGGTCTCCTCGATCTCGACGCGGCCGGCGGCCTCGGCGATCGGCGTACGACCCTTGGGCGAGCGGGCCTCGAAGAGCTCGACCACGCGGGGCAGACCCTGCGTGATGTCGTCCGCGGAGGCCACACCACCGGTGTGGAAGGTACGCATGGTCAGCTGCGTGCCGGGCTCACCGATCGACTGGGCGGCGATGATGCCGACCGCCTCGCCGATGTCGACGAGCTTGCCGGTGGCCAGCGAGCGGCCGTAGCACTTGGCACAGGTGCCGGTGCGGGCGTCGCAGGTCAGCACGGAGCGGACCTTGACCTCCTCGATGCCGGCCGCGATCAGCTCGGCGATCTTGACGTCACCGAGGTCGCCACCGGCCTCGACCAGCACGTCGCCGGTCTCGGGGTGGGTGACCTCGACGGCGGCCGAGCGGGCGTACGCCGCGGTCTCGGCGTTCTCCGCCTTGACCACGGAGCCGTCCTCACGACGCTCGCCGATCCGCTTGGGCAGACCACGCTCGGTGCCGCAGTCGTCCTCGCGGATGATGACGTCCTGGGAGACGTCCACCAGACGACGGGTCAGGTAGCCCGAGTCGGCGGTCCGCAGCGCGGTGTCCGCCAGACCCTTGCGGGCACCGTGCGTCGCGATGAAGTACTCCAGGACCGTCAGGCCCTCGCGGAAGTTCGACTTGATCGGGCGCGGGATGATCTCGCCCTTCGGGTTGGCCACCAGGCCACGCATGGCGGCCACCTGCCGGATCTGGTTCATGTTTCCGGAGGCACCCGAGTCGACCATCATGTAGATCGGGTTGGCGCGGTCGAAGTTCTTCTCCATCGCCTTGCCGACCTCGTTGGAGGCCTCGGTCCAGATCTCGATGAGCTCCTGGCGGCGCTCCTCGTCGGTGACCAGACCGCGCTCGAACTGCTTTTGGACCTTCGCCGCCTGCGCCTCGTAGGAGGAGAGGATCTCCTTCTTGTCGGCGGGGGTGACGACGTCCTCGATCGACACGGTGACGCCGGAGAAGGTGGCCCAGCGGAAGCCGGTGTCCTTCAGGGCGTCCAGCGACGCGGCGACCTCGACCTTGGTGTAGCGCTCGGCCAGGTCGTTGACGATCGCGCCGAGCTGCTTCTTGCCCACCTCGTAGTTCACGAAGGGGTAGTCGATCGGCAGGGTGTCGTTGAACAGCACGCGGCCGAGCGTGGTGTCGAGGGTGCCCTCGTCCTCCACCCGGACCTTGATCCTGGACTGCACCGAGATCTCGCCGCGGTCGAAGGCCATGATCGCCTCGGCCGGGGACGAGAAGGCACGGCCCTCGCCCGGCTCGCCCTCACGGTCGGTGGTGAGGAAGAACAGGCCGATGATCATGTCCTGCGTCGGCATGGTCACGGGGCGACCGTCCGACGGCTTGAGGATGTTGTTCGTCGACAGCATCAGGATCCGGGCCTCGGCCTGCGCCTCCGCGGAGAGCGGCAGGTGGACGGCCATCTGGTCGCCGTCGAAGTCGGCGTTGAACGCCGAGCAGACGAGCGGGTGGATCTGGATGGCCTTGCCCTCGATCAGCTGCGGCTCGAAGGCCTGGATGCCGAGGCGGTGCAGCGTGGGCGCACGGTTGAGCAGCACCGGGTGCTCGGTGATGACCTCTTCGAGGACGTCCCACACGACCGGGCGCGCGCGCTCGACCATCCGCTTGGCGGACTTGATGTTCTGCGCGTGCGAGAGGTCGACGAGCCGCTTCATGACGAACGGCTTGAACAGCTCCAGCGCCATCTGCTTGGGCAGACCGCACTGGTGCAGCTTCAGCTGCGGACCCGACACGATGACCGAACGGCCCGAGTAGTCCACGCGCTTGCCGAGCAGGTTCTGGCGGAAGCGACCCTGCTTGCCCTTGAGCATGTCCGAGAGCGACTTCAGCGGCCGGTTGCCCGGGCCGGTGACGGGGCGACCACGGCGGCCGTTGTCGAACAGCGAGTCGACGGCCTCCTGGAGCATCCGCTTCTCGTTGTTGACGATGATCTCGGGCGCGCCGAGGTCGAGCAGCCGCTTGAGGCGGTTGTTGCGGTTGATGACGCGGCGGTACAGGTCGTTGAGGTCGGAGGTGGCGAAGCGGCCACCGTCGAGCTGCACCATCGGACGCAGGTCCGGCGGGATGACCGGGACGGCGTCGAGCACCATGCCCTGCGGCTTGTTGCCCGTCTTGCGGAACGCGTCGACGACCTTGAGCCGCTTGAGCGCGCGGACCTTCTTCTGGCCCTTGCCGTTGGCGATGGTGTCGCGCAGCGACTCCACCTCCGCGGCGATGTCGAAGGACTCGAGGCGCTTCTGGATCGCCGTGGCGCCCATGTGGCCCTCGAAGTACTTGCCGAACCAGTTCTTCATCTCGCGGTAGAGCATCTCGTCGCCCATGAGGTCCTGGACCTTGAGCGACTTGAAGGTGTTCCACACCTCGTCGAGACGGTCGATCTCGCGCTGCGCACGGTCGCGCAGCTGCTTCATCTCCCGCTCGGCGCCGTCCTTGACCTTGCGGCGCTGGTCGGCCTTGGCACCCTCGGCCTCGAGGGCCGCGAGGTCCTCCTCGAGCTTCTTGGCGCGGTCCTCGATGGAGGTGTCGCGCCGCTTCTCGAGGCGCTCGCGCTCGAGCTGCACCTTGCCCTCGAGCGAGGCCAGGTCGCGGTGGCGAGCGTCCTCGTCGACGGAGGTGATCATGTACGCCGCGAAGTAGATGACCTTCTCGAGGTCCTTCGGCGCCAGGTCGAGCAGGTAGCCGAGCCGGCTGGGGACACCCTTGAAGTACCAGATGTGGGTCACGGGCGCGGCGAGCTCGATGTGGCCCATGCGCTCGCGACGCACCTTGGAGCGGGTCACCTCGACGCCGCAGCGCTCGCAGATGATGCCCTTGAAGCGCACGCGCTTGTACTTGCCGCAGTAGCACTCCCAGTCCCGGGTGGGACCGAAGATCTTCTCGCAGAAGAGGCCGTCACGCTCGGGCTTGAGCGTGCGGTAGTTGATGGTCTCCGGCTTCTTGACCTCGCCGTGGCTCCACGTGCGGATGTCGTCCGCGGTGGCCAGGCCGATCTGGAGCTGGTCGAAGAAGTTCACATCGAGCACGATGGCTGTTGTCCTTCGTTAGTTCTGGAAAGCAAGCTGTGGACCGAGGGCGGCCGGCGCGCTCGCGCGCGCCGGCCGCGCACCTCAGACTTCTTCGACCGAGCTGGGCTCGCGACGCGACAGGTCGATGCCGAGCTCCTCGGCGGCGCGGAAGACGTCCTCCTCCGCGTCACGGAGCTCGATCTGCGAGCCGTCCTGGCTGAGCACCTCGACGTTCAGGCAGAGCGACTGCATCTCCTTGACGAGCACCTTGAACGACTCCGGGATGCCGGAGTCGGGGATGTTCTCGCCCTTGACGATCGCCTCGTAGACCTTGACGCGACCGGGCACGTCGTCGGACTTGATCGTGAGCAGCTCCTGCAGGGCGTAGGCGGCGCCGTACGCCTCCATCGCCCAGACCTCCATCTCGCCGAACCGCTGGCCACCGAACTGGGCCTTACCACCCAGGGGCTGCTGCGTGATCATCGAGTAGGGGCCGGTGCTGCGCGCGTGGATCTTGTCGTCCACGAGGTGGTGCAGCTTGAGGATGTACATGTAGCCGACCGACACCGGGTCCGGGAACGGCTCGCCGGAGCGGCCGTCGAACAGGTGCGCCTTGCCGGACTCGTCGATCATCCGCACGCCGTCGCGGTTGGGGATCGTCGAGCCGAGCAGGCCGGTGATCTCGTCCTCGCGGGCACCGTCGAACACCGGGGTCGCGACCTTGGTGTTCGGGTCGGCCTTGTCCACGCCGATCTTGATCAGGCGCTGCTTCCACTTCGAGCTGTCCGGGTCGCCCGACAGGTTGAGGTCCCAACCCTGCTTGGCGAGCCAGCCGAGGTGGAGCTCGAGGATCTGGCCGATGTTCATCCGTCGCGGGACACCCAGCGGGTTCAGCACGACGTCGACCGGGGTGCCGTCCTCCATGAACGGCATGTCCTCGATCGGCAGGATCTTCGCGATGACGCCCTTGTTGCCGTGGCGGCCGGCGAGCTTGTCACCGACGGAGATCTTGCGCTTCTGCGCGACGTAGACGCGGACCAGCTGGTTCACGCCCGGCGGCAGCTCGTCGCCCTCCTCGCGGTCGAAGACCCGGACGCCGATGACGGTGCCGGACTCGCCGTGCGGGACCTTCATCGAGGTGTCGCGCACCTCGCGCGCCTTCTCGCCGAAGATCGCGCGGAGCAGGCGCTCCTCGGGGGTCAGCTCGGTCTCACCCTTGGGCGTGACCTTGCCGACGAGGATGTCACCGGTCGTGACCTCGGCGCCGATGCGGATGATCCCGCGCTCGTCGAGGTCGGCCAGCATCTCCTCGGAGACGTTCGGGATGTCCCGGGTGATCTCCTCGGGGCCGAGCTTGGTGTCGCGGGCGTCGACCTCGTGCTCCTCGATGTGGATCGAGGTGAGGACGTCCTCCTGCACCAGGCGCTGGCTGAGGATGATCGCGTCCTCGTAGTTGTGGCCCTGCCACGGCATGAACGCCACGAGCAGGTTGGTGCCCAGCGCCATCTCGGCGTCGTCGGTGCACGGGCCGTCCGCGATCGGGCTGCCGGCCTCGAGCCGGTCGCCCTCGCTCACCAGCGGGCGCTGGTTGATGCAGGTGCCCTGGTTGGAGCGGCGGAACTTCGCCAGGCGGTAGGTCGAGTAGGTCCCGTCGTCGTTCATCGTCTCGACGATGTCGGCGGAGACCTGCTTGACCACACCGGCCTTGTCGGCCGTGACCACGTCACCGGCGTCGACGGCGGCGCGGTACTCGATGCCGGTGCCGACCAGCGGGCTGTCGCTCGTGATGAGCGGGACGGCCTGGCGCTGCATGTTGGCGCCCATGAGCGCACGGTTGGCGTCGTCGTGCTCGAGGAACGGGATCAGGGCGGTCGCGACCGACACCATCTGGCGCGGCGAGACGTCCATGTAGTCGACCTCGGCGGCGAGGATCTCGGAGACCTCACCGTCGCGCTGGCGGACCAGCACGCGCTCCTCGACGAACCGACCGTCGTCGTCCATGGCCGCGTTGGCCTGGGCGATGACGTACCGGTCCTCGTCGTCCGCGGTCAGGTAGTCGATGTGGTCGGTGACCACACCGTCCTCGACCTTGCGGTACGGCGTCTCGACGAAGCCGAACGGGTTGATCCGCCCGTACGACGCGAGCGAGCCGATCAGGCCGATGTTCGGGCCTTCCGGCGTCTCGATCGGGCACATGCGGCCGTAGTGCGACGGGTGGACGTCGCGGACCTCCATGCCGGCGCGGTCACGGGACAGACCACCGGGGCCGAGCGCCGAGAGGCGACGCTTGTGCGTCAGACCGGCGATCGGGTTGGTCTGGTCCATGAACTGCGAGAGCTGCGAGGTGCCGAAGAACTCCTTCAGCGCCGCGACCACGGGACGGATGTTGATCAGGGACTGCGGCGTGATGGCCTCGACGTCCTGGGTCGTCATCCGCTCGCGGACCACGCGCTCCATGCGGGCCAGGCCCGTGCGGAGCTGGTTCTGGATGAGCTCGCCGACCGTGCGCATCCGGCGGTTGCCGAAGTGGTCGATGTCGTCGGCGCTGATGTCGAGGGCACCCTGGGGCGCCTCGACCTGCTCCTGGCCGTCGTGCAGGGCGACGATGTACTTGATCGCCGCGACGATGTCCTCGATGGTCAGCGTCTGCTGGTCGAAGGCCTCGGTCAGGCCGAGCTTCTTGTTGATCTTGTAGCGACCGACCTTGGCGAGGTCGTAGCGCTTGGGGTTGAAGTAGTAGTTGTTCAGCAGCGTCTGCGCGGCCTCGCGCGTCGGCGGCTCGCCCGGGCGGAGCTTGCGGTAGATGTCGAGCAGCGCGTCGTCCTGCGCCTGGGTGTTGTCCTTCTCCAGGGTCAGCTCGATCGACTCGTAGACGGTGCCGTCGGGACGACGGAACTCCTCGAGAATCTGCTCGGTCGTCATGCCGAGCGCCTTGAGCAGGACGGTGACGTTCTGCTTCCGCTTGCGGTCGAGGCGGACGCCGACCAGGTCGCGCTTGTCGATCTCGAACTCCAGCCACGCGCCGCGGCTCGGGATCAGCTTGGCGGTGTAGATGTCCTTGTCGGACGTCTTGTCGGCCGCGCGCTCGAAGTAGACGCCCGGCGAGCGGACGAGCTGGCTGACGACGACACGCTCGGTGCCGTTGATGATGAACGTGCCCTTGTCGGTCATGAGCGGGAAGTCGCCCATGAAGACCGTCTGGCCCTTGATCTCACCGGTGTCGTTGTTGGTGAACTCGGCGGAGACGTAGAGCGGGGCGGAGTAGGTGAAGTCCTTCTCCTTGCACTCGTCGACCGTGTACTTCGGGTCGTAGAACACAGGGTTCTCGAACGAGAGCGACATCGTCTCGGAGAAGTCCTCGATCGGGGAGATCTCCTCGAAGATCTCCTGCAGACCGGACTTGCTCGAGACGTCCTCGCCCTCGGCACGCCGCCGCTCGACGGTGGCGTTCCACTTGTCGTTGCCGATCAGCCAGTCGAAGCTGTCGGTCTGGAGGGAGAGGAGCTGCGGGACCTCGATCGGGTCCTGGATCTTGTTGAACGAGATGCGGCGGGGGTTGCCAGAGGTGGTGCGCGCGGCCAAGAGGTGTCCTTCGAGGATCGCTGCCAGAGTGGCGCCCGAGCCCCCCACTAGATCAGCCACCGGGCAGGCCGAAATGCATCTGAGGGCAGGCGCAAAGCGCCACGATACACCAATCCGGGGCGCGCGACAATGTCGGCAGGCGCCTCACGGACGATCGTCCGCGACGATGATGCGTGCTGCCCGGTCCCGGGTCAAGCACCCCGCTCCCCCGGCACGTCGCCCGCCCCCTGAGGGGTCAGTCGAGCGGGGTGGTGTCCAGGCCGTCGACGAGCCAGTCGCCGTCGCGCTCGACCATGGTCACGGTGACCTGGTCGTAGCTGGTCTGCGGCTCCTCGTAGTCCTTGCGCTCGGTGCTCCGGTCGAGGAAGACGAGGACGTCGACGCGGGTGCCGTCGTCGTCGGTGCGCACCAGCGCGGAGTCCAGCACCCGGCCGGTCACGACCGTCTCGGTGCTCGGGGCGTTGTCGCTGATGACGTCGAAGAGCCGGTCGTACTCCTCGCGGTAGGACGGGGTGAGGTAGGAGCGCGCGGTGGCGCGGTCCTCCTCGAGCCGCTCGTGGGAGAACGACAGCACCGGCACGATCGCCTGCTCCGCACGGGCCTGCGCGGTGCGCGCGGCGTCCTCGACGGCGTCCTCGCTGGTGCCGAGGTCGGACGCGAGCCACACCGCGAGCGCCACCGAGCCGGCGGCCAGGAGGGCGACCACCGCGAGCAGCCAGCTCGGGACGGAGCGGCCGGCCGAGGGGGCGGGCTCCACGCCAACCGCCGGCTCGGGCTCGGCCTCGGGCTCGGGCTCGGCCCCAGGCCCGGGCTCGGGCGGTACGACGGCCGCGAGCTCGGCGTCGTGGGCGGCCCGGCGCGCGGGGTCGAGCAGCACCTCGGCGGCCTGGTTGGCCGAGCGGAAGCGACCGTCGGTGGGGTCGAGGTCGGCGATCGCGGTCTTCCACGCCGCGCGGATCTCGGCGTCGGACGCGGTCGGCTCGACACCGAGGACGTCGTACCAGCTGGGGGTCACGGGGCCGCCTCCTCCTCGGCGACGACCGGGTCGAAGTCGTCGACCAGCCACTCGCCCTCGCTGCGCACCAGCTCGACCCGGACCCGGAAGGACACCGGCTCGTCCTCGACGCGCGGCCCGTCGGGCTCCGCGCCGCGGCGCGGGTAGCTGCTGGTGAAGGAGCCGGCGACCAGCGCGGTCGCCTTGTCCCCGGCCAGGTCGGAGACGCCGGCGGCGAACACCTCGGCCGTGCGGCCGACGCGCGCCTCGACGACGGTCTGCTCGGCGGCGACGACGCCCTGCTCGAAGGAGGTGCGGAACTTCGGGGTCATCACCTCGCCGACCAGCTCGCGGTACTCCGGCATCTGCTCGCCCTCGAGCTGGTCGGGGCCGTAGGTGTTGAGCCGCAGCATGAACTGGCGCGCCTGCGCCATGACGGCCTCGCGGTCGGCCTGGACCTCGTCGGCGTCCCCCAGGACGCCGGACCACCGCACGACGCCGAGGACCAGCGAGGTCACCAGGCCGAGGGCCAGCACGCCGCCCAGGACGGCCAGCAGCACGGACCGGAAGCGGCTCGGGGCGGCAGGCGTGCGGTCGCCCGTCACTCCCCGGTCGCCATCAGCGGTGCGAGGTACAGCCACTTCCACGAGTCCTTCCCCAGCGTCGACGGCGCCACGGTACTGGCCGTCCGCGGGGCCGAGGCCGCCCGGTCACCCCAGGTGACCTCGCCGGTCTCCTGGTCGTAGGAGGCCACCACCGGCGCGCGGTAGCTGGCGGCGGCGGACTTCTGGAGGTTCTGCGCGCCGCGGGCGTTGCTGACCGCGGCCGGCTCGGTGCAGCGGGCGTCCTCGTCCATCGGGATGTCGGCGCGGTCCTGCGGGTTCCGCTTCTCGCTGCCGTCGTAGCCGGCCTGGCAGACCTTCTTGGTGGTGAGGATGAGGCCGAAGTGCGCGTCGTACAGCCCTGTCTCGGGGGTCTTGGACACGACGGTGAAGCCGCCCTCCACCGCGTAGGGGTAGACGACCAGCAGCTGCTTGATGCCGTCGAGGTGGCGCACGGTGATCTCGCCGGTCGTGACCAGGTTGTTGAGCAGGTCGCCGAGCTCGACCTGGTTCTGCTCCAGGAAGGTGCGCAGCTGGGTGGCCGTCCCCGAGCCGACGTCGATGAGGCGGCGCAGGTCCTTGTCCGCCCCGGCGAGCGCGCCGCTGAACAGCGAGAGCTGCGAGGCGAAGGTCCGCAGCGCGCTCTGGGTGTCGAGCTGGGTGTTGAGCACCGTGTTGCTGTCGCGGATGAGCGCGGTCGTCAGGTCGAAGTTCGCGTCGGCCTCGGCGATGAAGGAGTTGCCGGTGTCGATGATCTTCTGGAGGTCCTCGCCGGTGCCGTCGAAGGCCGTGCCGAGCTCGTTGATGGTGGTCCGCAGCGCCTCCTGGTCGACCGAGGAGGCCGTGTCGGAGATGTCGGCCAGCAGCTTCTCGGTGCGGATCGGGGTGCGGGTGTCCTCGCGGTCGATCTCGGAGCCGTCCTCGAGGGCCGGGCCGTCGTCGACCTTGGGCTGGAGCTCGACGTACTGCTCGCCGACCGCCGAGCGGTTGCCGACCAGGGCGACGGTGTCGGCCGGGATGTCGTCGTGCTCGTTGTCGATCTCGAGGTGGACGTCGACCCCGGAGCCGGTGAGCACCAGCTTGTCGACGCGGCCGACTCCGACGCCGCGGTAGGTCACCTCGCCGCCGGCGAAGATGCCGCCCGACTCCTCGAAGTGCGCGACGACCGTGTAGGCGTCGTCGATGACGAGCCGGTCGAGCCGGGCGTAGCGGGCTCCCACGAAGCTCACGCCGACCAGCGTGATGACGACGAAGACCAGCAGCTGGATCTTGGTACGACGCGTGATCACCGCGCAGCCTCCCTCTGGACCAGCGACGGCACGAGCAGGGTCACCAGCGCCGGGTCGTAGACGTCCATCAGCTGGCCCATCGTCGGGCCGCGGCCGGGCTCGGCGGGACCGGTCGGCCCGCCCTCGGCGGTCGGCCCGAAGGGTGCGCGCGGCAGCCCGAGCAGGTCGCCCAGCGCCCCGAGGCCGCCACCGTCGCCGTTGCCGTCGACGTCGCCGCCGAGGGGCAGCGGGAGGCCCGGGACCTGGTTGAGGATCGTGCAGACCGTGACGTTCTTGTTCTTGGGCTTCGCGCACTCCTCGCGCAGCTCGAGCAGCAGCTGCACGTTGCCGAGGACCTTCTGGCAGGCCTTGCTGGAGAGGCTCAGGCTCTGGAGGCACTTGAGCACGTTGCCGACGACCGCCGTCGGGGCGATCTCGGTCGGCAGCAGCGTGGGCAGCGAGGTCGGGATCCCGGTCGTGCCGCCACGGGCGTCGATGTCGAGCTGCACCGAGAGGTTGGTGTAGTCACCCATGTGCAGGTTCCGCGCGACCTGGGGGTCGCGGCCGACGACCTCGTCGACGAACGGGTAGGTCAGGAAGACGTTGAAGGAGTCCACCAGCGCGTCGCCGGAGTTCGCGAGCTGGGTGAGCACGGGCTGGAGCTGGCGCACCGACTCGATGGTGGCGTCCTTGGAGGCACTGATCACCCGGACGCCGACGTCGCCGAGGTCGTCGAGCGCGCGGAGCATCTTCACCAGGTCACCACGCTGCTGGTCCAGCGAGTCGATCGCGCTGGGCAGCTCGTCGAGGGCCAGGTCGATGGTGTCCTGCTGCTCGTCGACGTCGATCGCCAGCTGGTTGAGCGACTCGATCGCCGCGACGATGTCGGCGCGGTTCTCGTCGAGCGTGCCGACCAGGCGCCGCACCTGGGTCAGCACCGAGCGCGCGGAGTCCTCGCGACCCTCGAGGGCGAGGTTGAGCTCGCCGGCGATGGTCTTGAGCTGGGCGACGCCGCCACCGTTGAGGACCAGGCTCAGCGCGCCCAGCACCTCCTCGACCTCCGGGTTGCGTCCGGTCCGCTCGATCGGGATCTCGTCGCCGTCGCTGAGCAGCTCGGTGGTGCGGCTGTCCTCCGGCGTCTCGAGGGAGACGAACTTCTCGCCGAGGAGGCTGGTCTGGCGGATCTCGGCGACGGCGTCGGCCGGCAGCTCGGTGTCGCCGCGGACCTCGAGGGTGACCACGGCGGTCTCCCCCTCCAGCTCCACGTCGGTCACCATGCCGACGCTGACGTCGTTGACCTTGACCGTCGACTGCGGCACGAGGTCCAGGACGTCGGTGAACTCCACCGAGAGCGTCATCGGGTCGTCGCCCGTGCTGGTCCCGCCAGGAAGCGGCAGCTTGTAGACGTCGAAGTCGCACCCGGTCAGGAGCACCGAGCCCAGGGCGACCGCCGCCGCGGCGCGTCCGACGCGGCCGAGGCCGGCGGGACGACCAAGGGACCGGCCGGTTGGACGACGCAGTCTCATCGGGTCACCTCCACGAGCCCACCGAGGCTCAGGTCGAACCGCTTGCCCGACGAGGAGCCGGTGCCGGCACCGAAGGGGACCGAGCGGGGCAGGATCGAGTCCAGCAGGTTGCAGATCGAGCCGCTGTCGTCGACCTGGTTGACGATGCTGCACAGCACGATCGAGGGATCGCTGATCAGCTCGTCGGCGAGGTGGCCGATGTTGGCGTTCACGTCGAGGGTGCCGGCCTGCGGGTTGTAGGTCATGGCCAGGTTGTTCAGCGCCAGCGGCGCGGTGGCCAGCGTCTCGTCGAGAGCCGCACGCTGCTTGACCAGCACCTTCGCCACCCGGTTGAGGCCCGTGATGTTGCGGCCGAGGGAGTCGCGGTTGGTCTTCACGAAGTCGCCGACCTGGCCGAGCGCGACCGAGAGGTTGCGCAGCGCCGCGGTCAGCTCCTGCCGCTCGTCGGCCAGCAGGGAGGACACCGAGCCGAGCGAGCCGTTGAAGTCGCGCACGGTCTGGTCATTCTCGGCGAGGGTCCCGATGAAGCCCTGGAGCTCGGCGAGGGAGCCGAACAGCTCCTCCTTGTTGTTGTCCAGCGTGGCGGAGAACCGGCCGAAGTCCTTGATCGTCTGGTTGAGCTTCGCGCCCTCGCCGGCGAAGTTCTCCGCGGTCACCTCGAGCAGGTCGGTGAGCGCACCGTCCTTGTTCGCCCCGTTCGGGCCGAGCGCGACGGTGAGGTCGTCGATGCTGGAGTAGATGTCGTCGAGCTCGATCGGCACCTCGGTGCGACCTTCGTCGAGGATCGTGCCGTCGGCCATGACGTCGCCGCCCTCGTACGCCGGGGTGAGCTGGACGTAGCGGTCGCCCACGATCGACGGGGCGACCAGGACGGCCTGCGCGTCGGTCGGCAGCTTCACCTCGGCGTCGTAGCGCATGGTGACCGCGACCTTCGTGCCGTCCGGCTCGACCTTCTCCACCTGGCCGATCGGCACGCCGAGCACCCGCACGTCGCTGCCCTCGTAGAGCGACACCGTCCGGGGGAACTGCGCCACCAGCGTCTTGGTGCCCGAGCCGCCGAAGACGGTGAGGGCGAAGACGACGACCAGCGCGACGAGGAGCAGGGGCACCAGGACCCGCTTGAGGAGCGTCATCCGAGTCCACCTCCGTTCGCCAGGTCCGGCACCGGCGGCAGGTTCTGGATGTAGGTGTCGAACCAGGGACCGTTGCCGAGCGTGTTGGCGAAGACGCGGTAGAAGGGCGCCATCAGCCGCAGGCTGTTGTCGATGTTGTCCTCGTTCTTGGTCAGCACGGCCACGACGCTCTCCAGGTTCGCCAGCGCGGGCGCGAGGTCCTTGCGGGTCCCCTTCACGAGCGCGGTCAGCTCCTGCGACAGCGTGGAGGTCGCCACGAGCAGCCGGTGCACCGAGTCGCGGCGCTTGAGCAGCGCGCGGAACAGCACGTCGGCGTCGTTCATCAGGTCGACGAGGTCGCCGTCGCGCTCGTCGAGCACCGACGAGACCCGGCGCAGGTTCTTCAGCAGCGAGTTCAGCTCGGTGTCGCGCGAGGCGATCGTCTCCGAGAGCGCCGAGACGCCGTCGAGCGCCTCGCGGAACTCCTCGGGCGTGTTGCGGGTCAGGTCGGCCAGCGTGGTCAGCGAGGCCGCCAGCTGGTCGGTGTCGATGTCGGCGGAGGTCTCGGCCAGCCCCTCGAACGCCTCGACCACGTCGTACGGCGCGGTCGTGCGCTCCTGCGGGATCGTGCTCCCGGCCTCGAGCTGGCCCTGGCCCGCGGGCTCGAGCGCGAGGTACATCGCGCCCAGCAGGGTCTTGACCCGGATCGAGGCCTGGGTGAGGTCGCCGAACTCGGAGTCGGTCTTGATCTTGAACGCCACGTCGACCTCGCCGTCCTCGAGGGTGACGCTCTCGACCTTGCCGACGCGGACGCCGGCGATGCGGACCTCGTCGTCGGCCTTGAGGCCACCGGCCTCGGCGAACCGGGCGTGGTAGGTCTCGCCGCCGCCGATGATCGGCAGGTCCTGGGCGCGGAAGGCGGCCATCAGGAGGGCCACCAGCACCAGGATGCTGACCAGCCCGATGATCACGGGGTTGCGCTCGCGGAACGGCTTCATCGGGGTCCCCTCGGAAGCGTGAGCGCAGCGAGCGCAGCCAGCGGAAGGAGCGGTCTCGTGGGGTGTGGTGACTTCATCCCAGATCACACCTCTCCGACCCGACGGAGTAGGTCAGCGGGACCGAGATGTTCGCAGGCAGGCGCACGTTGCCCTTGAAGTGGCACAGGTAGAAGTTGAAGAACGAGCCGTAGATCGCGGTGCGGCCCACCTTGTTCAGCTTGATCGGCAGCACCTGCAGGGCGCGGTCGAGCTCGGCCTTGTTGTCGTCGATGTTCTTGGTCACCCGTCGCAGCTGCTTGATGTCCTCGATGAAGGGCGTGCGGATCCCCTTGACCAGGTCGGCGGTCTCGTCGGAGAGCTCGGAGATCTGGTCGAGCGAGGACAGGATCGCCTGCCGGTCGGTCTTGAGCCCGCCGACGAACTGGCGGAAGTTCACGATGAGCTCCGAGAGCTGGTCGTCGCGGTCCCCGAGCCGCTCGAGGACCTGGTCGAGGTTGCCGATGAGGTCGCCGATGACCTGGTCCCGGTCCGCCAGGGTCTGGGTGACGGACGCGGTGCTGGCGAGCAGCCCCTCGAGCGTGCCGCCCTCGCCCTGGAAGACCTGGACGATCTCGTAGGAGAGCTTGTTGATGTCGTCGGGCGACAGCGCCTGGAACAGCGGCTTGAAGCCGTTGAACAGCACCGTCAGGTCCAGCGCCGGCGAGGTCCGGTCCACCGGGATCGTGGCGCCGTCCTCGAGCCCGTCGGTCGCGCCGATGCCCTGGGTCAGCGAGATGTAGCGCTGGCCGACCAGGTTGCGGTAGCGGATCGAGGCGTTGGTGGCCTCGCTGAGCGCGATGTCCTCCTCGACGGTGAACGTCACCTGCGCCCGGGTCCGGTCGACGATGTCCACGCCCTCGACGGTGCCGACCTTGACGCCGGCGACGCGGACGTCGTCGCCCTCGACCACGCCGGTCGCATCGACGAAGACCGCCTTGTACTCCCGGGTCGGCCCGAAGGAGAGGTTGCCGATGATCACGACGAGCAGGCCGGTCGCCAACGCCGTGACCACCATGAAGACCACCAGCTTGGTGAGGTCGCCGGCGGTGCGCTTGTCGAGCAGGCTCATCGCACCGACACCTCCGCCCCGCGGGCCATGGGGGCCACCAGGAGCGGCCCCAGGTCGTCGACCGACTCGGGCGTGGTGCCCAGACCCGGTGCCAGCAGGCTCTTCAGCACGGTCGACTCGGCCGGGCTGCCGGCGTACCCCTGCCCGGCGGCGAGGAAGCCGGGGGCGACGCGGGAGGTCCCCTTGCCGGTCGGCTCGTCGATGCCGTCGCGGAAGTCGGGCTGGTGGCGCACGGGGTTGTCCTGGCTCCAGGGCGGGTTCGGCAGGTGCAGGCAGTTGGGTCCGCGGTCGTCGGCGTAGACCGGGGCGTCGGCGGGCGTGTAGGGCCGCGGCTGGTTCGGCAGCACCTCGATGACGATGTGCAGCTCGAAGCCGCGGAACGCCTCGGCCTGTCGCTTGCCGGCGTTGACGAGCCCGCGCAGCAGGCAGGGGAACTGCGGGGAGTACTTCGACAGCGTGCGCAGGAACGGCTCGCCCACCTCGCCGAGGCGGATCAGGTTCTGCTCGTTGTCGTCGAGGAACGTCCCGGCGACCTCGGAGAACGACGACACGTCGTTGAAGAGGGCGTTCAGCTTGTCCTCGCGGTCCTCGAGCGTGCCGGTGGTCAGGACGGTGTCCTCGAGGATCGAGCCGACCTCTGGCAGCACGTCGGAGTAGACCTGGGAGACCTCGGCCGTCAGCCGGAGGTCCTCGACCAGCCGCGGGATCTCGGGGTTGATCCGCTTGAGGTAGCTGTCCAGCGTCTCGAGGTTCTCCCCCAGCGCCTCGCCGCGACCCTCGAGCGCGGTCGCGATCGCGGTGAGCGTCCGGTTGAGCTGGGCCGGCTGGACCGTCCGCAGCAGCGGGTAGAGGTCCGAGAGGACCTCCTCGACCTCGGTCGAGACCTCGGTGCGCTCGATCGTGGCGCCGGGCTCGATCGGCTCGTCGTCGGCGTCCTCCGGGATGACGAGGGAGACGTACTTCTCGCCGAAGAGGGTCTTGGGGACGATCGAGCCGGTCACGTTCGCCGGGATCGTGTCGCGCTTGCCCTGGTGGAGGCCGAGGGTGACCTCGGCGCCGTCGGAGTCGGCCTCGTAGTCGAGCACCTCGCCGACGATGACGCCACGGATCTTGACGTCCGCGCGCTGCGGGAGCTGCAGGCCGATGCTCGAGGTCCGCAGGGTCACCTCGTCGTAGGTGGCGAACTTCTTGGTGAAGACGCCGTAGACGAGCCAGACGGACAGCACGATCAGCGCCAGGAAGGCGATGCCGAGCAGCTTGGTGCGACGCAGGATCATGACCTCACCCCGCCAGTCTCACGGTCGTGGTGGTGCCCCAGATCGCCATCGACAGGAACAGGTCGATGACGTTGATGGCCACGATGCTGGTGCGGACCGCGCGGCCCACGGCCACGCCCACCCCGGCCGGGCCGCCGGAGGCGTTGTAGCCGTGGTAGCAGTGGATGAGGATGACGACGACGGCGAAGACCAGCACCTTGCCGAAGGACCAGAGGACGTCCTCCGGTGGCAGGAACCTGTTGAAGTAGTAGTCGTAGGTGCCGGTCGACTGCCCGTAGAACTGCGTGACCACGAGCCGGCTGGCGAAGTACGACGACAGCAGCCCCACGACGTACAACGGGATGATCGCGATCAGGCCGCCGATGACGCGCGTCGCCACCAGGAACGGCATCGAGGGGATCGCCATCACCTCGAGGGCGTCGACCTCCTCGGAGATCCGCATGGCGCCGAGCTGGGCGGTGAAGCCGCAGCCGACGGTCGCCGCGAGCGCGATGCCGGCGACCAGCGGGGCGATCTCGCGGGTGTTGAAGTACGCGGAGACGAAGCCGGAGAACGCCGCCGTGCCGAGCTGGTTGAGCGCGGCGTACCCCGAGAGCCCGACCTGCGCGCCGGTGAAGAACGTCATGCCGATGATGACGCCGACCGTGCCGCCGATGACGGCGAGCGCGCCGGAGCCGAGGGTGACCTCGGCGAGGATCCGCATGATCTCGCGCGGGTAGCGCGCGACCGAGCGGGGCGTCGCCTTGAGCACGCGCAGGTAGAACGCGAGCTGGCCGCCCAGGGTGTCGAGCTGGCCCAGCGGTCGCTGCACCACGGACTTGATGCTGGCCACGGGATCAGCCTGTCTTCGGGGGCACGAGCTGGAGGTAGATCGTGCTCAGGACGAAGTTGACGATGAAGAGGAGCAGGAAGGTGATGACGACCGACTCGTTGACCGCGTCGCCGACCCCCTTCGGTCCGCCGCCGGCGTTCATGCCCTTGTACGCCGCGACGATGGCCGCGATGAACCCGAACACCAGCGCCTTGAGCATGCCGATCCACAGGTCGGGCAGCTGCGCCAGGGCGGTGAAGCTGGCCAGGTAGGCGCCGGGAGTGCCGTCCTGGAGGACCACGTTGAAGACGTAGCCACCGGCCACGCCGACGACGCTGACCATGCCGTTGAGGAAGACCGCGACGAGCATGCAGGCGAGCACGCGCGGGACGACGAGCCGCTGGATCGGGTCGATGCCCAGCACCATCATCGCGTCGAGCTCCTCGCGGATGCGCCGCGCGCCGAGGTCGGCGGCGATCGCCGAGCCGCCGGCGCCCGCGATGAGCAGCGCGGTCGCGATCGGACCGGCCTGCTGGATGACCGCGAGCACCGACGCCGAGCCGGTGAACGACTGCGCGCCGAACTGCTTGATCAGGCCGCCGACCTGCAGCGCGATGACCGCGCCGAAGGGGATGGCGACCAGCGCGGTCGGGATGATGGTGACCGACGCGATGAACCAGGCCTGCTGGAGGAACTCGCGCAGCTGGAACGGGCGCCGGAACAGCCCGCGGCCGACGTCGAGGCCGAAGGCGAAGAGCTTCCCCGCGGTCCCGACAGGGCGGAGGACGCGGGTCGCGGTGAGCGGGGCCAAGGTGCCTCAGCCGCCCGTCGTCATGGTCATGTTCTCCTCGAACGACCCCGGAGGCGGGGTGATGCCGTGCTCACGGCACCAGGAGCCGGGCTCGCGCTGGCTGCGGCGCGGGATGCCGTTGGAGGGCTCGAGCTGCATCGGGATCGGCGGCAGCGGCGGCAGCTCCTGGTCGGCCTCGGCCGCGAGCTCGTCGGCGTCCTTCTCCTCCGACATGCCGATCGGGCCGACGCGCTGGGCGTTGAGGAACTGGCGCACCACCGGCTCCTCGGAGCTCAGCAGCATCTCGCGCGGGCCGAACATCGCCAGGTGCTTGTGGTAGAGCAGGCCGATGTTGTCCGGCACGGTCCGGGCGGTGTTGATGTCGTGGGTGACGATGAGGAACGTCGCGTCGATCTGCGCGTTCAGGTCGACGATGAGCTGGTTGAGGAACGCGGTGCGGACCGGGTCCAGGCCGGAGTCGGGCTCGTCGAAGAGCACGATCTCGGGGTCGAGCACGAGCGCGCGCGCCAGGCCGGCGCGCTTGCGCATGCCACCGGAGATCTCGCCCGGGAGCTTGTCCTCGGCGCCGAGGAGGCCGACGAGGTCCATCTTCTCCATGACGATCGAGCGGATCTCGGACTCGGACTTCTTGGTGTGCTCGCGCAGCGGGAAGGCGACGTTGTCGTAGAGGTTCATCGAGCCGAACATCGCGCCGTCCTGGAACAGCACGCCGAACAGCTTGCGGATCTCGTAGAGCTCCTTCTCCGAGCAGCTCGCGATGTCGGTGCCCTCGATGATGATCGAGCCCTTGTCGGGCTTGAGCAGCCCGATGAGCGTCTTGAGGAAGACCGACTTGCCGGTGCCGGAGGGGCCCAGCATCACGCAGATCTCGCCGGCGGGGACCGTGAGGGTGACGTCGCCCCAGATGAGCTGCTTGCCGAAGGACTTGCTCAGGTCCTCGACCTTGATCTCCACGCCCATGTCAGTCCCTCTCCCCAAGCCGGGTGGCCCCGTCGTCACGACGAGGCGCGGTGCGGCGCACGGCGCGTCCCCCGAGCCCCACTCGTCGGTAACAACGGATCGTCCGCGGCGAGGTTACGCGACGAGGCGACGTGCGTCACGTGACGGATGTCTCGTGAGACCGAACCGAGACGTTCGACCCGCGGCCACTCCCCGGCCGGGCTGACCTGCACAAATGACACCGGGGCGGCCACCTCCCGAAGGAGGCGGCCGCCCCGGTGCAGCGGTCCGCGCCGGTCACCCGGCGCGGACCGACGAGGTCACTTGAGGGTGACGGTGGCGCCGGCGCCCTCGAGGGCCTCCTTGGCCTTCTCCGCGGCGTCCTTGGCGACCTTCTCGAGGATGGCCTTGGGGGCCGACTCCACGAGCTCCTTGGCCTCCTTCAGGCCGAGCGAGGTCAGGGCGCGGACCTCCTTGATGACGTTGATCTTCTTGTCACCAGCGGACTCGAGGACGACGTCGAACTCGTCCTGCTCGGCAGCGGCCTCGCCGCCGCCGGCGGCACCGCCGGCAGCCGGGGCAGCGGCGACGGCGACCGGGGCGGCCGCGGTGACGCCGAAGGTGTCCTCGAACTGCTTCACGAACTCGGAGAGCTCGATGAGGGTCATCTCCTTGAACGCGTCGAGGAGCTCGTCGGTGGTGAGCTTCGCCATGATGGCAACCTTTCGGATCGGTTGGCCCGCCGCGTCGTGAGCGGCCGGGCCGGGTTTCAGGTGGTGGTGGTACTCAGCCCTGGATCAGGCTTCGGTGGCTGAGTCGTCAGCCGGGGCAGCCTCGTCGGCGGCCGGAGCGGCCTCCGCCTCGGCAGCCGGGGCCTCCTCGGCGGCGGCCGGCGCGCCGGCACCACCTGCGAGGATCGAGGGGTCCTCCTCGGCCTTCGCCTGCAGCGCACCCGCGAGACGGGCGGCCTGGGCGAGCGGGGCGTTGAGGAGGTAGACGGCCTGGCTGAGCGACGCGAGCATCGCGCCGGCCAGCTTGCCCAGGAGCACCTCGCGGGACTCGAGGTCCGCCAGCTTGGCGATCTCCGAGGCGTCGAGGGGCTTGCCGTCCAGGACGCCACCCTTGATGACCAGGGTGGGGTTGGCCTTGGCAAAGTCACGCAGACCCTTGGCCGCCTCGACCACGTCGCCGTTGATGAAGGCGATGGCGGTCGGGCCGGTCAGCAGGTCGTCGAAGCCTTCGATGCCCACCTCGGTGGCGGCGATCTTGGCCAGCGTGTTCTTGACCACGGCGTAGTTGGCGTTCTCGCCGAGGGAGCGCCGCAGGTCCTGCAGCTGCTTCACGGTGAGACCGCGGTACTCGGTCAGCACAGCACCGGCGGAATCGTTGAACGACTCAACGATCTCCGCGACGGCTGCCTGCTTGTCTGCCCGCGCCATGGGTCTCCTTCCGGGTGTCGACCACCGCGTCCGGCCCCGGAACGACGAACGCCCCGAGCGCGGGCGCTCAGGGCGTGGTGCGATCCTCGGGAGGATCTCGCTCTGCTCACCTGCGCTGGTCGTCCGCGTCCGCGGAACCTTCGGTCGTGCTGCTGATGCACCACGGCAACCGGCGGTCTCTGGTTTCAGGACGGAACTCTACGGGCGGCCGGGAGCGCCGCCAAATCGACGCCGCCCCGGTCACCTGCTGGCGACCGGGGCGGCGTGCGGAGCGGGAGGGGCTCAGGCCGAGGCGCCCTCGTCCTCCTGCGCGACGTTCTTGGTGCGGTTCGGGTCCACCTGGATGCCCGGGCCCATCGTCGTGGAGACGGTGACCTTCTTGACGTACCGGCCCTTGGAGCTGGCCGGCTTGAGGCGGAGGACCTCCTCCAGCGCCGCGGCGTAGTTCTCCGCGAGCTGGACCTCGGAGAAGGAGGCCTTGCCGATGATGAAGTGCAGGTTGGCGTGGCGGTCCACGCGGAACTCGATCTTGCCGCCCTTGATGTCGGTCACGGCCTTCGCCACGTCCGGCGTCACCGTGCCGGTCTTCGGGTTCGGCATGAGGCCGCGGGGGCCGAGCACGCGGCCGAGGCGGCCGACCTTGCCCATCATGTCGGGAGTCGCGACCACGGCGTCGAAGTCGAGCCAGCCGCCGGCGACCTTCTCGATCAGCTCGTCGCCACCCACGACGTCGGCGCCGGCCTCACGGGCGGCCTCGGCCTTGTCGCCGTTCGCGAAGACGAGGACCTTGGCGGTCTTGCCGGTGCCGTGCGGCAGGTTGACGGTGCCGCGGACCATCTGGTCGGCCTTGCGCGGGTCGACGCCGAGGCGCATGACCACGTCGACGGTCTCGTCGAACTTCTTCTTCGAGGCGGACTTGGCGATCTTGATCGCGTTCAGCGGGGCGTAGAGCTCGTCCTTGTCGAACGACTCGGCCGCCGCGCGGTAGGTCTTGCTGCGCTGCATGTCTGGGTCTCTTCTCTTCCAGTGTGGTCAGGTGGGCCAGCGCGGCCCTGCCACGGGATGTGTTCGGGTGCCTGCCGGGCAGGCGGGGTGCCGTCGAGGGACGACGCCGAGGGGATCAGTCGGTGGTGACGCCCATGGAGCGGGCGGTGCCCTCGACGATCTTCATCGCGGCGTCGATGTCGTTGGCGTTGAGGTCCGGCAGCTTGGTCTGCGCGATCTCGCGGACCTGGTCCTTGGTCAGCTTGCCGACCTTCTCCTTGTGCGGGACGCCCGAGCCCTTCTGGAGGCCGGCGGCCTTCTTGATGAGCTCCGCGGCCGGCGGGGTCTTGGTGATGAAGGTGAAGCTGCGGTCCTCGTAGATCGTGATCTCGACCGGGATCACGTTGCCGCGCATGGACTCCGTCTGGGCGTTGTAGGCCTTGCAGAACTCCATGATGTTCACGCCGTGCGGACCGAGGGCGGTACCCACCGGCGGGGCCGGCGTCGCGGCGCCGGCCTGGAGCTGCACCTTGACCAGCGCAGCGATCTTCTTCTTGGGAGGCATGCTCTGTCTCTTTCTCTTCCGTGGTCATGACGAGGACGTACGTCGTCCTCTGCCACCTGCTGTTGCGCGAGCAACCGCACCATTGTGCGGCGCGCTGCTCGGTCTGTGGAAATCGTGGTGCTGCGGGCGTCCGGGGCCGATCAGCCGTGGCGCTCGCTCGACCCAGCGCGGGTCCGAGCCGGAGCCGTGCTCCGGCTCAGACGCGCTGGATCTGGCTGAAGGAGAGCTCGACCGGGGTCTCGCGGCCGAAGATCTCGACCAGCGCCTTGACGCGCTGGGACTCGGCGTTGATCTCGGTGATCGTGGCGTGCAGCGTGGCGAACGGGCCGTCGACGACCATGACCGAGTCGGAGACGTCGAAGTCGGCGACCTCGACGGGCTTCTTCGCGGTGGTCGCGCCGGCGGCGACCGGGGCGGCGGTGCCGGCGGCAGCGGCCTCGGCCTCGGCGCGGGCGACGACGGCGGGGGCCAGCATGTTCTCGACCTCGGTCATGCTCAGCGGCACCGGCTGGTGGCTGTGGCCGACGAAGCCCGTGACCGAGGGGGTGTGCCGCACGGCGGCCCACGACTCGTCGGTCAGGTCCATGCGGACGAGCACGTAGCCGGGCAGGACGGTCCGCTTGACCATCTTGCGCTGGCCGTTCTTGATCTCCGCGACCTCCTCGGTGGGGACCACGATCTCGTGGATGTAGTCCTCCATGTTCAAGGAGATGATGCGGTTCTCGAGGTTCGACTTCACCCGGTTCTCCATGCCGGAGTAGGTGTGCACGACGAACCAGTCGCCCGGCTTGGCCCACAGCTCGCGGCGGAACGCCTCGAGCGGGTCGTCGTCCGCGGGCTCCTCGGGGGACTCCTCGGCCGCCTCGTCGCCGTCGGCGGCGTCGAGCGCCTGGTCCGCCTGGACCTCTTCGGCCGTGGGCAGGTCGGTCTCGACACCCATGGCCTCGTCGGTGTCCTCGTCGGTGACCTCGGTGTCGAGCGCCGGGTCGAGCGCGACCTCCGAGCCCTCGTCGGGCTGGCCGAAGACGTCCTCCAGCGACGGCTCGTCCGCCGTCGGGGTCGCCTCGGTCTCGTCGTACTGCTCGGACACGTGCTGCTCCATCAGTTGGTCGTCAGGTTGGTCTGGGCCCGGCGCGAGCCGGACCGGGTCACTGGTCGCCGCCGCCGGCAAAGACCTCGAAGGCCAGCTGGCCGAAGCCGAGGTCGAGCAGCGAGACGAGCGCCATCATGAAGAGGACGAAGACCAGGACCACCAGGAAGTAGGTGACCAGCTGCTCCTGGGTCGGGTAGACGACCTTGCGCAGCTCGGCGACGACCTGGCGGTAGAACGTCGCCGGGCCGGTGCGCGGCTTGTCGGCCTTGTCGTCGCGGGTCCCGCGGACGGCGTTGCTGTCCGACACGCCGGTCACCTCTTCTCGATCATGTGCGGTGCTGTCGATCTCTGGGATCTGCAGTCGATCTGCAGGGCACGAGGGACTTGAACCCCCAACCTTCGGTTTTGGAGACCGATGCTCTGCCAGTTGAGCTAGTGCCCTCCGGTGATCTCCGGGCATGCCGAAGCATGGGGCGAGAACACCAGGGGTGGAGTCTACGGGGTCCACCGAGGCGGAGTCCAAACTGCCGCGGAAACCCCCACGAGACGGCCCACCGCCCGCCCCTACGATGGGGCGCATGACCTCCC
>NZ_JAANMS010000005.1 GCF_011250565.1 Nocardioides sp. IC4_145 | reverse complement strand
CCCCCACGCCGGTCGTGATCGAAGAGGGGCCCGGGCTCACCCCCGGCCCCAACCCGGGTCCGGGCGTCCCCCAGGGCCCGGGACTGCCCGGCGGTGGCGCCGGCCCGCTCGCCCCGGCCGCCGGAGGCGGCGCGGGTGCATCGCCCGCCGGGTCCATCGGTGTCGGTGCCGGCGGGGCCATCGGAGGCATCGCCGGCGGCGCCGCTGCCGGCGGCCTCCTGGCCGGCGGCCTGGGCCAGGGCGCGCTCGGCGGCGTCCGGGGCGGAGCCGTCGCGGGCGGCGCCGCGGGCCAGGTCCGCGCGATCGGCAGCACGAGCCGCAGCGGCTCGGCCGGAGCCCTCGGCCGCTCGGCCGTCGCCGGCACGGGCAGTCCCACGACGCGGTCCGGTGCCGCCGGGCGCGGCGCGGGCGCGTCGGCTCGCGCCGGCGGAGCAGCCGCAGCCGGAGGCGGGGCAGGCAGGAGTGGCGCCGCCGCGCGCGGCGGTGCTGCCGGGGCCGGCGGGCGCGCAGGTGCCGCGGGGGCCGGTGGACGCGCCGGCGCTGCCGGGGCCGGTGGGCGCGCAGGTGCTGCCGGGGCCGGTGGGCGCGCAGGTGCTGCAGGTGCTGCCGGCCGCGCAGCCGGTGCCGCTGGCGCCGGAGCCCGCGGGGCGGCCGGCCGTGGCGCAGGTACGGCCGGTGCCGGACGAGGTGCCGGTGCGGTCCGCGGTGCGGCCGGAGCAGCCGGAGCAGCCGGCGCGGCGGGTGCCGCAGGCGGCAAGGGCCGCGGACGCGACCGCGAGGACGCGGTGGACCACGAGCACTACGAGGACGGCTGGGACTGGCTCGGCGAGGACCAGGTCGCGCCGGAGGTGCTCGACTGAACGAGCTCGTCGGGTCGGGCAGCGGCCCGGCGAGCAGACGGCCCGGCCCCGTGCGGTGATCCGCGCGGGGCCGGGCCGTTCCCGTCGTACGACGGAGTGCGGGTCCGGGGGAGGGGCGGGTCAGCCGCGGAGCGGGACCCGGGCGGCCATCCAGGCCTCGATGTCGTCGGCCGAGCGGGGGAGCCCGTCCGAGAGGTTGCGGGCCCCGTCGGCGGTGACCAGGACGTCGTCCTCGATGCGGATGCCGACGCCGCGCAGCTCCTCGGGGACCAGCAGGTCGTCCTCCTGGAAGTAGAGGCCCGGCTCGACGGTGAGCACCATGCCCTCGGCGAGGGTGCCCTTCGCGTAGGCCTCCGGCGCCGCGCGGCCGCAGTCGTGGACGTCCATGCCGAGCATGTGGCTGGTGCCGTGCAGCGTCCAGCGGGCGTAGACCTTGCTGTCGGGGTCGAGCGCCTGCTCCGCCGGCACGGGCAGCAGTCCCATGTCGTCGAGCGCGTGGGCGAGCACCGACATGGCGGCGTCGTGCGCGGCGGTGAACGGCGCGCCGGGGCGGACGGCGTCGATGCCGGCCTGCTGGGCGGCCAGCACGACGTCGTACAGCTCGCGCTGGCGCGGCGTCCACGTGCCGTCGACCGGGAGGGTCCGCGTCACGTCGGCGGTGTAGAGGTTGTGGCCCTCGACGCCCATGTCGAGCAGGACCAGCTCGCCGGGGGTGATCGCGCCCGAGTTCTCGATCCAGTGCAGCGTCGTGGCGTGCTTGCCGCCGGCGACGATGGAGTCGTAGCCGATGTCGTTGCCCATCGCTCGCGCACGGCGGAAGAAGGTGCCCTCGATCCAACGCTCGCCGTAGCGCAGCACGTTGTCCCACTCGCGCACGGAGTCCTCGAAGCCGAGGGTCGTGGCGTCGCAGGCCGCCTGCAGCTCGCCGACCTCCCACTCGTCCTTGACCAGGCGCATCTCCGAGGCCACGCGGGCCAGGTCGTCGTCGGTACCGGCGTCCCCGGGCAGGAGGCGGTCGACGGCGGCGGAGATCCCGCGGTGGACGCGGGTCTTGGGCGGCGCGGGCGACGTCAGGTCGTCCTGGAGGCGGTCGACGTGGCGCACCTCGATGCCGAGGGACGAGGAGATCTCGTGCAGCGACGGCCGGCGCCCCGCCCACAGCTCGCCGTACTGCCGGTCCCGGAAGAACTCGTCGGTCTCTCGCGAGGACCGGGGCCGCGCGTAGAGCACTGCGCGGCCGTCGGCCTCGATGACCAGCACGGCGTCGCTGGTCTGGTTGCCGGAGAAGTAGGTGTGCGCGGTGTCGGCGCGGAAGCGGTAGTCGGTGTCGTTCGACCGCACCTTGTAGGTGCCGGCCGGCAGCACCAGCCGCTCGCCCGGGAAGGCCGCTGCCAGCCGCTCGCGGCGGCGTGCCGCCCAGGGTGCGACGGCGTGCGGCGGGAGGTCGAGCTCGCGGTCGCCCCATCCGGTGCGCATGAAGGAGGAGTACGCCGCCGGCACGGCGGGGTCGTGCGACTCGGTGCGCGGGGCGTCGGCCGGGTCGTTCTTCGGCTGCGCGGGGACTTCCGGGGTGGTCTGCTCGCTCACCCTCCCACTGTAGGTCGGTCGCCGGACGATGGCGCCCACCCGTCGCGACGCGGGGCGTGGGCCCGCCCACCGATAGGCTGCGTCCTGTGTCGGCACCGCGCAGGGACAGCCTCGCCTTCACGGTCGTGGTGACCGTGCTGGTGGTGCTCTGCGCCGCCCTGATGCTGCTGGTCATCGCGCTGTCGGGCGCTCCCAGCACGCTGCTGGTCGCGACCGTGCTGGCGGCGCTGCCGGTGGGGCCGGTTGTCGCGTGCTACCTGTGGCTGGACCGCTACGAGCCGGAGCCGAAGCGGTTGCTCGCGAGCGGGCTGCTGTGGGGGGCGTTCGTCGCCACCGCGGCGGCGATCGTCGTCCAGGGCGTCGGCGGGCTGGCGATCGGGCTCAGCGAGGAGGCGAGCCTCGCGGTGGCCGCGCCGGTCACCGAGGAGGCCAGCAAGGGCGTGTTCCTGCTGCTGCTCCTGTGGTGGCGCCGCGCGGAGCTGGACGGGCTGCTCGACGGCATCGTCTACGCCGGCATGGTGGGCGTCGGCTTCGCGTTCACCGAGAACATCCTCTACCTCGCGGCCGCCTACAACGGCACCGACGGGCTGGGCCCGGGCGGCACCGAGGCGCTGACGGCGACGTTCGTCGTCCGGTGCCTGTTCAGCCCGTTCGCGCACCCGTTCTTCACGACCTTCATCGGCATCGGTGTCGGCATCGCCGTGGCGTCGCGCTCCGGCGCGATCCGCGTCCTCGCGCCGCTCGCGGGCTACGCCCTCGCGGTCGTCGCCCACGGGCTGTGGAACGGGTCGACCGTCTACGGTTTCGGCAGCTTCGCGCTCGTCTACGTCGTGCTCATGGCGCCGGCGCTGGTCGGGGTCGGGTGCCTGGCGGTGTGGGCACGACGCAGCGAGCGGCGGATGCTCACCGCCGCTCTCTCCGACGCGGCGGCGCGAGGCCTCGTGCCCGCCACCGACATCGGCTGGGTGACCGACCTCCGGGCTCGTCGCCAGGCCCGTGCGCACGCCCGCTCGATGGGGGGCCCCGCCGCCGAGCGCGCCATGCGTGACTACCAGCAGGCCGCCATCGAGCTCGGCTTCCTCCACCACCGCTATCTGCGTGGTACCCCGCCGCCGGACTTCGCCGCGCGGGGCCAGGAGTACGTCGCGAGGATCGGCGCCGTGCGCCCGTCCATCGCCTTTCCCGGACAGGTGGTACCCACCCGATGACCTCCCCCGAGCCGACCGCACCGACCAGCGGTGACAGCCGGATGCTGACCGCCCTGGTCCAGCTGCGCAGCGCGCTCCAGGCCGCCGCGCTCCCGCTGGACCTGCCCGGTGCCGAGGAGCAGCGCTCGGCGCGCCAGGAGATGGTCGACCAGCTCGAGGACTACGTGATCCCGCGGCTGATGACGATCGACGCCCCGCTCCTCACGGTCGTCGGCGGCTCCACCGGCGCCGGGAAGTCCACGCTGGTCAACTCGCTCGTCGGGACGCGCGTCACCACGCCCGGTGTCCTGCGGCCGACGACGCGCTCGCCCGTGCTCGTCCACCATCCCGAGGACGCGGAGTGGTTCGGGCAGGACCGCCTGCTGCCGGACCTCGAGCGGGTCCACCACTCCACCAACGCCCCCGACGCCCTCCAGCTGGTCGCCTCGGAGGCCGTGCCCCGCGGGCTGGCGATCCTCGATGCCCCGGACGTGGACTCGGTCGAGGAGCGCAACCGGCTGCTGGCCGCGCAGCTGCTCGCGGCCGCCGACCTGTGGCTCTTCGTCACCTCCGCCGCGCGGTACGCCGACCAGGTCCCGTGGGGCTTCCTGAAGCAGGCGGCCGAGCGCTCGACGGCCGTGGCGGTCGTCCTGGACCGCACGCCGGACGAGGCCATCGAGACGGTCGCCGCGCACCTGGCGCGGATGCTGGCCAGCCGGGGTCTCAAGGACTCCCCGCTGTTCACCGTGACCGAGGGGCGGGTGGACGAGGACGGGCTGCTCCCCGCGCACCACGTCGCCGACATCCGCGGCTGGCTGGAGTCGCTCGCGGCCGACGCCGACGCGCGGGCCGCCGTCGTCAAGCAGACGCTCGAGGGCGCGATCCGCACCCTGACCGGGCGTTCGTTCCGGGTCGCGGCGGCTGCCGACGAGCAGGTCGAGGCCGCGCGCCGGCTGCGCGAGGACGCCGACCGTGCGTACGACGCCGCCCTGACCGGGGTCCGCGAGGCCTGCGCCGACGGCACGCTGCTACGCGGCGAGGTGCTGGCACGCTGGCAGGAGTTCGTCGGCACCGGCGAGCTGCTCAAGTCCCTGGAGAACCGCGTGGGCTGGCTGCGCGAGCGTGTGGTCAACGCCGTCAAGGGCAAGCCGCAGCAGGCCGAGCGGGTCACCGTCGCGGTCGAGTCCGGCCTCGAGACGCTCGTGCTCGAGCACGCCGAGGCGGCCGCGGAGCGCGCCGAGGCCGCCTGGCAGCAGTACGCCGCCGGGCACGCCCTCCTCGCGGGCGCCGACCAGGACCTCGGCCGCGCCTCGCGCGAGCTGCGTCGCCAGGTCGAGCGCGCCGTGCGCGAGTGGCAGCAGGACGTCCTGGAGATGGTCCGCACCGAGGGCGCCGACAAGCGCACCACCGCGAGGTTCCTGGCGTACGGCGTCAACGGCCTGTCCGTCGCCCTCATGGTCGTCGTCTTCGCCAGCACCGGCGGCGCGCTCGTCGGCGCGGAGGTCGGCATCGCCGGCGGCAGCGCCGTGCTCGGCCAGAAGCTGCTCGAGGCGGTCTTCGGCGACCAGGCGGTCCGCTCCCTCGCCGAGCGGGCACGCCGCTCGCTCGACGTCCGGATCGGTGCTCTGCTCGACGCCGAGCGCGACCGGTACGTCGCCGTCCTCGACGGGCTCGGCCTCTCGGTCGAGGCCCCCGAGCAGCTGCGGCACGCCTCGCGCCGCGTCGACGACCTGCGCTTCGCGGCCAGCCGGAACGACCTGGACCGGGGCACGACCGGGCGGGACGCCTAGGGTGGTGTCCGAACCGACCGTCCGAGCAGCTGTAGGGAGACCATGACGTCCTTGCTCGAGGGTGCCAAGAAGCTGGTCACCCGGGGTACCGACATCGGTGCCCGGATCGAGGGCCTCGAGGCCGCCGTGCAGGCGGGGCGGGGACGCCTCGACGACGAGGTGCTCGACGAGGCCCACGCCGTCGCCGAGCGCGCCGCCGGCCGGCGGCGCCTGTCGGCCGACCACACCGTGGTCGCCATCGCCGGAGCGACCGGGTCGGGCAAGTCCTCGACGTTCAACGCGCTCACCGGGCTCGAGCTCTCCGCGGTCGGGGTCCGCCGGCCGACCACGTCGTGGGCCACCGCCTGCGTGTGGGGCGCCGATGGCGCGGCCGAGCTGCTCGACTGGCTCGGCATCCCGCCGCGGCACCAGACGACCCGCGACTCGCTGCTGGACACGCGCCGGGAGGACGTCGCGATGGAGGGCGTCGTCCTGCTGGACCTGCCCGACCACGACTCGACCGAGGTCTCCCACCACCTCGAGGTCGACCGCCTGGTGCAGCTCGCCGACATGCTCGTGTGGGTCCTGGACCCGCAGAAGTACGCCGACGCCGCGATCCACGACCGCTACCTCGCGCCGCTGCAGACCCACGCCGACGTGATGGTCGTCGTGCTCAACCACATCGACACCGTGCCGGAGGAGCGCCGCGACGCGATGGTCGCCGACGTGCGCCGCCTGCTCGACGCCGACGGCCTGCCCGGCGTGCCGGTCATCGCGGTCAGCGCCCGCCACGGGATCGGCCTGGACGACCTGCGCGCGGAGGTCGCGGCACGGGTGAAGGCCAAGAAGATGACCCGCACCCGCCTCGAGGCGGACCTCCGCGGCGCTGCCGAGGCGGTGCAGGAGGTCAGCGGCACCGGCCGCACGCGCGCCCTCGCCGCCGACCGGGTCGCCGACCTCGAGGGTGCCCTGGCCGACGCCGCCGGAGTGCCGACCGTCGTCGACGCCGTCGAGCGCTCCACGCGGCTGCGTGCGGGACGGGCCACCGGCTGGCCCGTCGTCTCCTGGCTCAGCGGTCTCAAGCCCGACCCGCTCAAGCGGCTCCACCTCGACCTCGGCTCGGCCGGCAAGGAGCTGACCGGCCGGGCGCGCTCGTCGGTCCCGACCGCGACGCCGGTGCAGCGCGCCCGCGTCGACACCGAGGTGCGCCGCCTGGCCGACGACGTCTCCGAGGGCCTGGCCCGGCCGTGGGAGGAGGCGGTACGCCGTGCCTCGACGTCGCGGCTCGACGACCTCCACGACCGCCTCGACCTCGCGTTGTCGCGCACCGACCTCGGTGTCGAGAAGCTCCCCGCCTGGGCCGGACTGGTCCGGGTGCTGCAGTGGCTGCTCGTCCTGACCGCGGCGGTCGGCCTGGGGTGGACCGTGCTGCTCGTCGTCTCCGGCACGCTCGGCGACGACTCCACGCCGAAGGTCGCGGGCATCGCGCTGCCGCTGGTCCTGCTGCTGGGCGGGATCCTGCTGGGGCTCCTGCTGGCGCTGGTGTGCCGGTTCCTCGTGGCGGCCACGGCGCGCCGGCGTGCCGCCGTGGCGGACAAGCGGCTGCGTGCCGCCGTCCACGAGGTGACCGGGGAGCTGGTCGTGGCGCCGGTCGAGGCCGAGCTGCAGGCCTACACCGTCGTGCGCAACGGCCTGGTCGCCGCCCTCGCCTGACCAGCCGGGCGGCCCACGGCCCACCTTCTTTCCACACCAGACGCTCGGAACCGCGTCCTCCCCAGCCCGCGTCGGACCGTCCCGGGGTCGTCGGTGCGGGCGCAGAGCCTCGTGCTCACGACCGAGGACGGCCGACCAGCGGACCGTCCCGGCGCGAGGCGAGGAGAGACATCGTGAGCAACGAGACGACGGTGACGCTGCAGGGCTGGGTCGGTGGTGACGTGACCGTGCGGCAGGCGGGGGACGCCCAGGTGGCGAGCTTCCGGGTGGGCGCCACACCCCGGCGGTTCTCCCGCAGGTCGGGGGAGTGGGTCGACGGCGAGACGCAGTGGTACACCGTGAACGCCTGGCGGGCGCTCGGCGACAACGTCGCGGCCTCCGTCCGTCGCGGCGACCCGGTGGTGGTCCACGGGCGGCTCAACGTCAGCACCTGGATCAGCTCGGCCGGCGCCGAGGTGACCTCCTTCGAGGTCGAGGCGACCTTCGTCGGCCACGACCTGGGTCGCGGCCGGAGCGTGTTCACCAAGACGCCGCGCCCGGTCGCCGAGCCGGGCGCGGCGGGCCAGGGCGCTGGTCAGGTCACCGGTCAGGGCGCCGGTCAGGTCGCCGGTCAGGGCGCGGAGCCGGCAGCGGCGGCCGCGCCGGCAGCCTGAGCGCGGTCGACGGGGCGGCCCGGCGCAGGGCCGCCCCGCTCACCCCGGACGGGTGTTCCGGCCCGTTCCCAACTACGCTCGGGGACCATGGCGGAATATGTCTTCACCCTGCGCAACGTGCGCAAGGCCCACGGCGACAAGGTCGTCCTCGACAACGTGACCCTCTCGTTCCTGCACGGGGCGAAGATCGGCGTGGTCGGGCCGAACGGCGCCGGCAAGTCGTCGCTGCTCAAGATCATGGCCGGGCTCGACCAGCCCAACAACGGCGACGCGATCCTCGACCCCGAGGCGACGGTCGGGATGCTCCAGCAGGAGCCGCCCCTGACCGAGGGCAAGACGGTGCTTGAGAACGTCGAGGAGGCCGTCGGCGAGATCAAGGGCAAGCTCGACCGCTACAACGCGATCAGCGAGCAGATGTCCGACCCCGACGCCGACTTCGACACCCTGCTCGCCGAGATGGGCGACCTCCAGACCGACCTGGACCACGCCAACGCGTGGGACCTCGACTCGCGCCTGGACCAGGCGATGGACGCGCTGCGCTGCCCGCCGGCGGACGCGCTCGTCGACCACCTCTCCGGTGGCGAGCGGCGCCGCGTCGCGCTGTGCAAGCTGCTGCTCCAGCAGCCCGACCTGCTCCTGCTCGACGAGCCCACCAACCACCTGGACGCGGAGTCGGTGCAGTGGCTCGAGGGCCACCTGAAGACCTACCCCGGCGCCGTGCTGGCCGTCACCCACGACCGGTACTTCCTGGACAACGTCGCCGAGTGGATCGCCGAGGTGGACCGCGGCTCGATCCACGGCTACGAGGGCAACTACTCGACGTACCTCGAGACCAAGAAGGACCGGCTCAAGATCGAGGGCCAGAAGGACGCCAAGCGCGCCAAGATGCTGGAGAAGGAGCTGGAGTGGGTCCGCTCCAACCCCAAGGCCCGCCAGGCCAAGAGCAAGTCCCGGCTGGCGCGCTACGAGGAGATGGCGGCCGAGGCCGACCGGATGCGCAAGATCGACACCTCCGAGATCAACATCCCGGCCGGTCCGCGCCTCGGTGACGTCGTGCTCGAGGCCAAGGGGCTGACCAAGGGCTTCGAGGGCCGCACGCTCATGCACGACCTGTCGTTCTCGCTGCCGCGCGCCGGCATCGTGGGCGTCATCGGCCCGAACGGCGTCGGCAAGACGACGCTGTTCCGCATGATCACCGGCAACGAGGAGCCGGACGGCGGTGAGCTCACGGTCGGCCAGACGGTGAAGATCTCCTACGTCGACCAGAGCCGCGGTGGCCTGGACCCGCAGAAGAACGTCTGGGAGGTCGTCTCCGACGGGCTGGACTTCATCAAGGTCGCCAACTTCGAGATGAACTCCCGCGCCTACGTCGCGTCGTTCGGCTTCAAGGGCCCCGACCAGCAGAAGAAGGCCGGCGTGCTCTCCGGCGGCGAGCGCAACCGGCTCAACCTCGCGCTCACGCTGAAGATGGGCGGCAACCTGCTGCTGCTCGACGAGCCGACCAACGACCTCGACGTCGAGACGCTGTCCTCGCTCGAGGACGCGCTGCTCGACTTCCCGGGCTGCGCCGTGGTCACCTCCCACGACCGGTGGTTCCTCGACCGCGTCGCGACCCACATCCTGGCCTGGGAGGGCGACGGCGAGGACCAGGCCAAGTGGTTCTGGTTCGAGGGCAACTTCGCGGCCTACGAGGAGAACAAGGTCGAGCGGCTCGGCGTCGAGGCGGCTCGCCCGCACCGCGTCACGCACCGCCGCCTGACCCGCGACTGAGGTCCTCGCGCCCGGGTCGGGGCCGGTTGAGGCAGACCACACGCGGGACGTCATAACCACGGCGTCCCGCGGTCGTTGGCCACCTCGACGGACCCCGACCGGGGCCGTCTGGGGGGAGGACCCATGAGGATTCGGCGATCAGCCGTCGTCAGCGCGGTCGTGGTGGTGCTGGGAGTCGCCGCCGCACTCGTGGTGGCACCGATGCTCAGCACCGGCGCGAACGGTGGGGGCGAGAAGGGGCCGACGACGGTCCGCAGCACGCTGGCCGGCCAGTCCGTGCGCCTGTCACTGCCCGGGCCGGAGCCCAAGGGCGTGGTCGTCTGGTTCCACGGCCAGGGCGGCAACGTCAACGACCGCGTCGACGGCCCCTGGCTGGACGCCCTGCGGCGCAACGGCTGGGCGGTGGCCTCCTCGGAGTTCCACTCGCAGTCGTGGGGCAACGCGGCGTCGACCAAGGACACCCGGCTGCTCGTCGACTGGGCGGAGAAGCAGGCCGGCGCGAAGGTCCGGCTCTGGGTCTCGGGCTCGATGGGGGCCTCGATCGCGCTCAACGCGCTGACGCACGGCGTACGCGCCCCCGCCTGCTGGTACGGCGTCAAGCCCGCCCTCGACCTGACGCGGATGGAGAAGGTCCCCGGCGGTCCCGGCTACATCCGCCGGGCGTACGGCGGCGGGCCGGTCCCCGCCGACCGCAACCCGATCGCGAACGTCGACCGGCTGCCGACCGAGACCCGCTACCGCGTCGTGTCGTCGAAGCAGGACGAGTGGGTGGACTACGCGGAGAACACCCGGCCGCTCGTGGACCAGCTGCGCGGCCGCGGCGCCGACATCAGCCTGCTCGACGTCAAGGGCGGGCACGCCGACCCCTCGCACTGGAACGCGCGGGACCTGGTGGCGTACGCCGACTCCTGCGCCGGCGGGAACGCCTGACCCGTCGCGCGGGGACACCCGCCCGACGCCGCGGTCAGGGGTGCCGGATCTCCATCTCGGGGTGAGCGGTCACCAGGTGGTCGCTCACCGCGCCCATGACCCGGCCGAGGGCGGCGAAGTCCTCCTCGCCGGCGAGGTCGACGAGGTGCTCGCGCACCCCGCGGACGTGCACCGGAGCCGCGCGGCGCAGCAGGTCCATGCCCTTGTCGGTGAGCGTGGCCACGATGCCGCGGCCGTCCTCCGGCGAGCTGGAGCGCCGGACGAGGCCGGCCTTCTCCATCCGCGCCACCGTGTGGGTGACCCGGCTGCGACTGTGCGCGAGGGCGTCGGCCAGCTGGGCCATCCGCATCTGGCCGTCGCGCTCGGAGAGCCGCACGAGGATCTCGTACTCCGTCAGCGAGATGTCGAAGTCCCGGCGCAGGTCGTCGTCGAGGCGGTCGAAGAGCAGCGTGGTGCCCATGACGAGGGAGCGCCAGGACCACTGCTGTCCAGCGTCGAGCCACCGGGGTTCGCCTAGCTGTGCCACGGGGTCACTCTAGGGCCGCGGAGCCGCCGCGCTGCGCACGCCCGCACCGTCGGCGGGCTGGTGCACGATGAGGACATGGCCCCAGCCGTCACCCGCGACGCCGTGCTCCGCCGCCGCGTGCGCGCCCAGCAGCTCGACCGGACCGCCGGCCCGGACGGGCAGCACCAGGACGCGGCCGTGCTCGACCTGGGCGCGCAGGACACCGGACCGGACGGCGCGCGGTGGGCGCTGGCGCTGCGCGGGGCGGAGCCGACGTACGAGGACCGCGTGCTGGCCTGGACGTTGCGCGGAGCTCCGCACCTCTACCGCCGCGCGGAGGTCGCCGAGGTCGCGGCCGCGACCGCGCCGTGGTCGGAGCAGGACGCCGCCAAGCGGATCTTCGACGCCAGCAAGCCGCTGCGGGCCGCCGGCGTCCCGGTCCTCGACGCGCTCGACGAGGTCGGTCGCGTCATGCGCGAGGTGGTGACCGGGCCGACGGTGAAGGGTGAGGTCTCGGCGGCGCTGACCGAGCGGCTGCCGGCGGCGTACCTGCGCCAGTGCCGGCCGTGCCAGGCCGTGCACTCCCACGAGCAGACCTTCCGGCTCGCGGCGCTGCGGGTCGGGCTCGAGCTCGAACCGGGGACCTCGCCGCCGGTGCTGCGTCCGGTGCCCGGCTGGCGCGGCCGGGCGGAGCGCGTCCCGGAGCACCTCGACGTCGTGCGCACCGTGCTGCGACTCCTCGGCCCCGCCACGCCCCAGGAGGTCGCGGCGTACGTCGACGCGCCGGTGCGCGACGTGCGCGCGCGCTGGCCGGAGGACGCCGTGGACGTGCAGGTCGACGGCGTGACCCGCAGCCTGCTGGCCGCCGACCTCGACGCCCTGCTCGAGGCGGAGGACCCCGACGCCGGTCCCGACCCCGGCACGGTCCGGTTGCTCGGACCGTTCGACCTGTTCCTGCAGGGGCGCGACCGCGAGCTGGTCGTGCCCGACGCGGACGCCCGCAAGGACCTGTGGCGCGTGCTGGGCCGCCCCGGCGGGCTGCTCGTCGGGCACGCGGTCGTCGGCACCTGGCGGCCGCGCACCGCCGGGCGGCGGCTGCGGCTCCAGGTGACGGTGTGGGACGGCCACGAGCCCACCGCCGACGTACGTCGTGCGCTGGAGCAGGAAGCAGAACGCCTGGCCACGTTCCGTGGCCAGGCGTTCGCGGGGTTCGTCGAGGAGTGACTCAGATCCGCTCGAGGATCATCGCCATGCCCTGACCGCCGCCGACGCACATGGTGATGAGGCCGGTGGTCTTGTCGTGCCAGTCGAGCGAGTTGAGCATGGTGTTCTGCAGGCGGGCGCCGGTCATGCCGAACGGGTGGCCGACCGCGATCGCGCCGCCGTTGACGTTGAGCCGCTCGATGTCGATGCCGAGCTCCTGGTAGGACGGCACGACCTGCGCCGCGAACGCCTCGTTGATCTCGACCAGGTCGATGTCACCGATGGTCATGCCGGCGTTCTTCAGCGCGTTCCTGGTCGCCTCGACCGGTCCCATGCCCATGATCTCGGGGGAGAGGCCCGAGACGCCGGTGGAGACGATGCGGGCCAGCGGCGTGACGCCCAGCTCGGCGGCCTTGGTGTCAGACATGATGATGACCGCCGCGGCGCCGTCGTTGAGGGCGCAGCAGTTCGCGGCCGTCACGACGCCGTCGGGACGGAAGACCGGCTTGAGGTCCTTGACCGCGTCGTACGTCACGCCGGCGCGCGGGCCGTCGTCGGTCGAGACCACGGTGCCGTCGGGGGTGGTGACCGGCGTGATCTCGCGCGCCCAGAAGCCGTCGTTGATCGCCTTCTCGGCGAGGTTCTGCGAGCGGACGCCGAACTCGTCGAGCTCCTGGCGGGAGAGGCCGCGCTGCTTGGCGACGTTCTCGGCGGTCTGGCCCATCGCGATGTAGATGTCGGGGAGCAGGCCGTCCTCGCGCGGGTCGTGCCAGTCCACGCCGCCCTCGGCGGTCTTCTTGGTGCGCTCCTGCGCCTCCGCGAACTTCGGGTTGTGGGTGTCGGGCCAGTGGTCCGAGGTGCCCTTCGCGAAGCGGGAGACGGTCTCGACGCCGGCCGAGATGAACACGTCGCCCTCGCCGGCCTTGATGGCGTGGAACGCCATCCGGCTGGTCTGCACCGACGAGGAGCAGTAGCGGGTGATCGTGGCGCCCGGGACCTGGTCGTAGCCCAGGAGCACGTTGACGATGCGCGCCATGTTGTTGCCCGACTCACCGCCCGGGAGGCCGCAGCCGAGGTAGTGGTCGTCGATGGTCGTGGGGTCGAGCTCGGGGATCTTGTCGAGCGCCGCCTGGACGATGGTCGCGGTGAGGTCGTCGGGACGCAGGTCCTTCAGCGACCCCTTGTTCGCGCGGCCGATGGGGGAACGCGTCGCGGAGACGATGACGGCTTCGGGCATGCAGGTACTCCGATCTCGGGTGATGTGCCGACTCAGCCTAGATCAGGAGCGGCTGACAGGATCGGGACGTGCGTCACGTCTACGAGTGCCCCGTCCGCTGGGGCGACCAGGACCTGCTGGGCCACGTCAACAACGTGGTCTACGTCGACTACCTCCAGGAGGCGCGGGTCGACATGCTGCGCACCCACGGGCGGTCCCAGGCCGAGGACCTCGCCGAGGGCGTCGTCGTCGTGCGCAACGACGTGGGTTACCGGGCGCCGCTGTTCTTCGACTTCCGGCCGGTGCGCATCGAGTGCTGGGTCACCGAGCTGCGCGCCGCGACGTTCACCCTCGCCTACGAGGTCTTCCACGAGCGGCCCGACGGCTCCCGGAAGGTCTACCTCCAGGCCTCGACGGTGCTGACGCCGTACCTGTTCGCCGAGGAGCGGCCGCGCCGGCTCACCGCCGCGGAGCGCGAGACGCTCACGGCGTACCTCGAGCCGACCGACCCGGCGCCGCGGGTGCCCGTCACCGAGCGGCCCGCCACCGCCGGCCACTACCCGGTGCAGGTCCGGTTCTCCGACGTCGACGTCTACCGCCACGTCAACAACGTGACGTACTTCGAGTACTTCCAGGAAGCGCGCATCCACTACTTCCACGGGATCTGGCGGGAGGCCTCGCGGACCGCCCCGCAGCCGCTGCTCGTGATCGCGCGCAAGGAGGTGGAGTACCGCGTGCCGGTGCTGCACCGTCCCGAGCCGTACGACGCGTGGTCCTGGATCTCGCGGGTCGGCAACACGTCGTTCGACGTCCAGTCCGAGCTGTGCGACGCCGACAGGGTGCTGGCTCGCGCGCACACCACCGTGGTCGTCGTCGACCCGGACGCGCAGCGGCCGACGCCGCCGGAGCCGCCGTTCCGCGACGCGCTGGTCGCGGCGCTGCCGGGCTGAGCTGTTCCCGGCCTGAGCCGGGCTGGACTGGGTCCGGACCGGGCGTGGGTCAGGTGGTCGGCTGGGTGCTGGTCGCGACCTCGGACCCGGGGTCGAGCAGCCCGAGGCCGCGCAGCCGCCGCAGGCCGCGGTGGCGCGCGACGCGCACGGCGACCGCGCTGATGCCCAGCGCGCGGGACGTCGCCTCGACGTCGAGGCCCACGACCTCCAGGCAGCCGATCACGTCGCGCTCGCGCGGGGGCAGCTGCGCCAGCACCTGTCGTACCCAGTCCTTCCCGACGAGGTAGGCCTCGGGCGCGTCGACGGGCTCGTGGGCCTCGTGGACGCCGTCCTCGCCGACCGGGTCCGTGCGCCGCCGGTCGGTCTTGCGGCGTGCGTTCATCCCGAGGTTGCGGGCGATGCCGAACAGCCAGCCCGCGAACTGCTCGCCGGTGCCGGTGAACTCGTGGATCTTCGTCGCCGCCGTCAGCCACGCCTCGCTCGCGACGTCCTCGGCCGCCATCGCCGAGTCGCCGGAGGGTCGCACCTGGAGCCACACCACGAGCCGGCCGCCGTGCTCGACGTACAGCTCGCGCCAGGCGTCCTGGTCACCGCGCTTCGCGCGCTCGATCAGCTCGTCGTCGGCGTCCAACCACGGTCCCCGTTGGTCGAGCCGCCCTTGCCGCCCTTGCCGCCGTTGCCCTGCCCGGTGCCCTGCCCGTTGCCGTCCGCCTGGTTGCCCTGGTTGCCCTGGTTGCCCTGGTTGCCACTGCCGGGGCCGCCTGGGGCGTTCCCGTTCCCGTTCCCGTTCCCGTTGCCGGGACCGCCGCTGCCGGGGGCGGGGTTGCCGGAGCCGCCAGGGTTGCCGCTGCCCTGGCCACCGCTGTTGCCCTGGCCGTTGTTCGCCGGGTTGCCCGTGCCAGGGCCCTGGCCGTTGGACTGGCCGCCGCCCTGTCCCTGGCCGAGGCCGGGGTTGCTGCCCGGGCCGTTCCCGTTCCCGTTGCCGTTCCCGTTGCCGTTCCCCGGGCCGTTGCCGGGGCCGTTGCCGAGCCCGGGCGGGGTGACCGATGTGGGGACGGGGGAGGGCAGCGTGCCGGACTGGCCGGGTGCGTCGCCGGACTGACCGGGTGCACCGCTCTGCGCCGACGATGACGCCCCAGCAGAGGGCGAGCGCGAGGGCCGAGCACTCGGCCCACCGTCGCCGTCGGAGCGCGTGTCGCCGGGCTCGGACGCGCCGGACCCGTCGGGGACGCCTGGTACGTCGCTCGGGACCTGGGTCGGCGCCTGGGTCGGGGGCGGGGCCTCGGGGGCCGAGCGCTGCTGCTCGACGACCGCGGCGATGGCGGCGCCGCTGCCCGCGAGCGCCAGGACGGTGCCCGCCACGACACTCGTGCGGATCCACGGGGACCGACCGGCGGGTGCGGCCGTGGGTGCCGAGGCGGCCGCAAGGTTCGCGAGGCGGGTGATGAAGGCGTCGTCGGGCGCGGTCGCCGGCGGGTCCACCCGCAACCGGTCCGTCCTGGGTCGTGCCATGTGCCGCCGCCTCCGTTCACTCGAACGGTAGCGCCCGAGCGCGCCACCGTGCGCAGCCCGTGCGCCCTGCGCGGCTCGCAGAGGGCGTCGGTGCTCCACCGCTTCCTGTCGCGGACCCCGTCCGGCGTTACATCCACCGCCGGGCGACGTGCCGGCGCCCCGTGGTCGATCGGCCCGGCGGGTTTCGAGACGGCCGTGGCCGGCCTCCTCGACCAGCCGACGGCCGTGGCCGGCCTCCTCAACCAGCTGACGGGCGCTAGGGTCCGGCGCGTGCATCCAGCCGCCCGCCTGATGAACCGAGTCGTCCACGCCGGGTGGCGGTGGGTGGACCGGGCGGGGGAGATCGTGCCGGGGACGCGCGCGGCGGAGGAGTTCGGGTCGTTCGGGGCGGGGTCGTGCATCGACTTCCCGCCGGCGACGATCCTCAACCCGTCCTCGATCCACCTCGGTGCCGGGACGCTGGTCGGGCGCCAGGTGACGTTGTCGGTGGGTTGGGGCGTGGGGGAGCAGGTGCTGCCGCCGCGAGGGCTGGTCATCGGCGACCGGTGCATCCTGGGCGCGCGGACCAGCATCACGGCCCACGAGTCGGTCGAGATGGGCGACGACGTGTTCTGCGGGCAGGGCGTCTTCATCACGGACGCCAGCCACGGCTACCAGGTGCCGGACCGGCCGATCGGCGCGCAGTTCGGACCGTCCGACCCGGTGGTCGTCGGCGCCGGCTCGTGGATCGGCCACCACGCCGTCCTGCTGCCCGGGACCCGGCTGGGTCGCAACGTGGTGGTGGCGGCCGGGTCGATCGTGCGCGGCGTCGTCGAGGACCACGCGGTGGTGGCCGGCAACCCGGCGCGGGTCGTTCGGCGCTACGAGGCGGGGGTCGGCTGGGTCGGGTCGCGCGGCGACGTACGTCCCGAGCTGGCCGACGACCTCGACTTCCTCGACCCCGCGGTCACCGGCTGAGCGGCGCCGGTCCGGAGGTCACGTCGCGGCGGGCGGCTCGTCGAAGGTGTTGACCATGAACTGCGCGGCGTGGGTGACGTACTCCCAGAACTGCGCGTCCTGCTCCGGCGTGAGGTCGACGGAGTCCAGGCCGGCGCGGAAGTGCTGGAGCCAGTGGTCCTTCGACTCCGGCGTCACCTTGAACGGCGCGTGCCGCATGCGCAGGCGCGGGTGCCCACGGTTCTCGGAGTACGTCGTGGGGCCACCCCAGTACTGCACGAGGAAGAGCAGGAACCGCTCCTCGGCGGGGCCGAGGTCCTCCTCCGGGTACATCGGCCGCAGCACCTCGTCGGTCGCCACGCCCTCGTAGAACTTCGCAACGATCCGCCGGAACGTCTCGAAGCCGCCGATCTCCTCGTAGAACGTGGTCACGCGTCCATTCTGCCGACGCCCGTCCAGCCCGTTGAATCCGCGTGCCAGACTCGCGATCGACCAGACCTCAAGCCGCACCAAGCACAGGAGTGATCGACGCATGGCAACGACGCGTACCGCGCAGACCACCTGGCAGGGCTCCCTCCAGGAGGGCTCCGGCTCCGTGGAGCTCCAGTCCTCCGGCGTGGGGACCTTCGACGTCTCCTGGCCGTCCCGAGCGGAGTCGGCCAACGGCAAGACCAGCCCCGAGGAGCTCATCGCCGCCGCGCACTCCTCGTGCTTCTCGATGGCGCTGTCCGCCGCGCTGTCCAAGGCGGGCACCCCGCCGACCACCCTCGAGACCAGCGCCGAGGTCGAGCTGACCCCGGGCACCGGCATCACCGGCATCAAGCTGACCGTCGTCGGCACGGTCGAAGGCGTCAGCGAGGAGCAGTTCGTCGAGGCCGCCAACGGCGCCAAGGAGGGCTGCCCGGTCAGCCAGGCGCTCGCCGGCACGACCATCACGCTGGACGCCTCGCTCAAGGGCTGACCCCCAGCACCCGACGCACGACGCGCGACGGCCCGCCCGGATCGATCCGGGCGGGCCGTCGTCGTGTCGTACGTCGTGTCGTACGCCGTGTGGTGCGGGCCGTGTGCTCAGGCGTCCTCGTCGGAGCTGCGGCCGCCGCCGGCCCGGGACTCCTCGCGGTGCCACACCACCCGCTGGGCGAAGGGGATCTCGATGCCCTCGTGGTCGAAGCGGGACTTGATCCGCTGCCGCAGCTCGCGGGCGACGGCCCAGTTCTCCAGCGGCACGGTCTTGACCATGATCCGCAGGTTGATCGAGTCCGCGGCAAGCATCTCCACGCCGGTCACCTCCGGCTCCTCGATGAGCAGGTGGCGGTAGTCCTCGTCCTCCCACATGCTCCTACCGACCTCGGCCAGTACCTGCTTGGCCAGGGTGAGGTCGGTGTTGTAGGCGACCCCCACGTCGATGACGGCGCGCGACCAGTTCTGGCTGAGGTTGCCCACCCGGAGGACCTCCCCGTTGGGCACGTACCAGACGGTGCCGTCGAGCGACCGGAGCCGGGTGACCCGCAGCGAGACCGCCTCCACCGTGCCGACGGCGTCACCCAGGTCGACGACGTCGCCGACGCCGTACTGGTCCTCGAAGATCATGAAGATCCCCGACAGGAAGTCCTTCACCAGCGACTGGGCGCCGAAGCCGAGCGCGACGCCGACGATGCCGGCGCTGGCGATGATCGGGGCGATGTTCACCCCCAGCTCCGAGAGCACCATCGTGCCGATGATCGCGACCAGGATGCCGGTGATGACGCTCTTGAGCAGGTCGCCCATCGTCTTGGCGCGCTGCACGCGACGTGTCTGCGTCGCCGCGTCCCGGGCCGCCACGACGTTCACGGCCCGGCCGCGGCGCGGGAGCCGGGTGACCCGGTCGGGCAGCACGCCGTCCTCGGCGCTCGCGACGAGGCGGTCGACGAGCTTGTGCAGGGCCCAGCGGACGACCAGGCCCAGGACCAGCAGGCCGGTGATCGCGAGCGGTTTGCCGATGATGACGTCGGCGACCTCGGCGACCGTGTCGTTGCCGAACCACTTGAGGGCGACCTCGCAGGTCTGCTGGCCCTCCTCGCAGGGGTCGGCGGCGGCGGGATACCCGGGAGACGCGGAGAACATGGGGGCCATGTCTAACAGGTCGCCCGGGGGCTGCCGAAGGGCTCGCGGCCCGGTGTGACCCATCCGACCGGACGCCGCTCGGGGTGCGTCGGGAGGTGCCGATACCCTGGCCCCGTGACCGCTTCGACCAGCCTCCTTCGTCGCGCCGCCGCCCTGCTCGCCGGCCTCCTCGTCGTCCTGACCTCCGGCGTCGTGCTGGCCGCTCCGGCCACCGCGGACGTGCCCGAGGGCTGGTCCGACCCGGACCCGGTCAGCACGCTCGAGGCGCTGCTGATCTTCGTCGGCATCCCGCTGCTGCTCTTCGTGCTGATCTGGGCCGCCGTGTACCTCCCGGCGATCGCCCGCGGCGAGCGCGTCTCCGCCGGTTCGGCCACCGTCGAGGACCAGTGGATCGGCGGCCCGCGCAAGACGACCTCCGAGCTGGCCGGCCCCGACGGCGACCAGTCGCAGGCCGGTGGCGCCAGTGCCCGCTGGTGAGCTGCTGACCGAGGCCCAACGGACCCGCCTCGACGAGGCGATCCGCGCGGCCGAGCGTCACTCGCGCGTGGAGTTCTCCGTCTTCCTCGGTAGGGCGGAGGGCGACCCGCGCGCGTTCGCCACCCAGCTGCACAACTCGCTGGTCGCGCCGGCCCGCAGCATCCTGGTGCTGGTCGACCCCACCGCTCGGGCGCTCGAGATCGTCACCGGCGGGTGGGTGCGCCGCACGCTCACCGACAAGGAGGTCGAGCTCGCGGCCCTGCACATGCAGCAGGCGTTCGCCGAGGACGACCTCGTCGGCGGCCTGGTCCGCGGCATCCACATGCTCGCCGACCACGCCCGCCCGCCGCAGACGCTGCACGCCCGCGACGCCTGACCGCCCCGCGCCGAGGCGGCGCGTGCGCAGGGCCGAGGTGGCGCATGCGCAGGGCCGAGGTGGCGCATGCGCAGGGCCGAGGTGGCACGTGCGCAGGGCCGAGGTGGCACGTGCGCAGGGCGGAAGTGGCACGTGCACAGGTGTTCCTCCTCAATCCTGCAGGAGTGCCACCTCGACCCTGCGGGGGTGCCACCTGGACCCTGCGGGGGTGCCACCTCGACCCTGCAGGAGTGCCACCTCGACCCTGCCGGGGTGCCACCTCGGCGGGGTGGTCGGACGGCGAACGGCCGGCCTCCCCTGAGGGAGGCCGGCCGTCCGGTCGTTCGTGCGGGACGCGTCAGGCGCGGGCGTCGCGCTCCTGGGCGGTGAGGGCGCGGGCGAGCTCGGCGCGGGCCTCGCCGACGTACCGCTGGGCGCCCTTGGGGGCGGTGTTGTCCGCGAGCCAGGCGTCCAGGCGCGCGACGGTCTCGGGGGAGGCCAGGAGTCGCGGGAAGCCGTGCTCGAGGACGACCGAGCCCTTGTGGAAGCCGAGGCGGTCGATGGCGGTCTCCGCGGCCTCGAGGTACTTCTCGAGGTACGGCGCCGCGACCTCGACCTGGCCGGGGCGGAAGATCGACAGCACCATCTCGCGCGAGGTCTCGTTCGGGGTGGCGGGGTCCATGATCGCGGCCCAGCCGGCCTCCTTGGCCTCGGCGGTCGGCTGGGCGACCCGCGCGGCGGCGGCCTTCTCGCGGCCGGCGCTGGTCGGGTCGCGGTCGAGCTCGGCGTCGATGTCGGCGTCGGTGAAGACGCCGAGGCGGGCCAGGTTCGTCACCAGCGCCCAGCGCAGGTCCTGGTCGACCGCGAGGCCCTCCACGGCGAACGACCCGTCGAGCAGGCCGCGCAGGTCGGCGACCGCCTGGTCGGAGTGCGCGGCGAGCGCGTAGGACCGGGCGAAGGTGAGCTGGTGGTCGCTGCCGGCCTCGGCGGCGAGCAGCAGCTCGCGCAGGCCGGACTCCCACTCGCCCTTGAGCGCGGCGCGACCGGCCGGGTCGGAGTAGAGCTCGACGGCCAGCGCGGTCGACGCGGGGATCCGCGTGACGCCCCAGGCGTCGGTCTCCTGGCCGATGTTGGCCAGCACCAGGCGCACCCAGTCGGTGGCGGCCATCTCGCCGTCGCGGGTCATGTCCCACGTGGCGGTCCAGGCGACGGCCCGGGGCAGCGAGTCCTCGAGCCTCGACAGCCCACCGATCACGGTCTGCAGCGACCGCTCGTCGAGGCGGATCTTGGCGTAGGCGTGGTCCTCGTCGTTGAGCAGCAGCAGCGCGGGCTGCTCCACGCCGACGAGCTCCTCGATCGCGGTCGAGGCGCCCTCGACGTCGACCTCGACGTACTGGCGACGGACCAACCCGCCGTCGCGCTCGTCGTACAGGCCGATGCCCAGGCGGTGGCGGCGCAGCGTCGGCCAGTCCGGGTGGGCGGACTGCTCGACCGAGAACGACGCGTAGCGACCCTGGTCGTCGAGCTCGAAGCGCGGCGCGAGCGTGTTGACGCCGGCCGTCTGGAGCCACTCCTGCGCCCAGCCCTTGAGCTCGCGGCCCGAGGACTTCTCGAGCGCGGCGAGCAGGTCGGCGAAGGTCGCGTTGGAGAACGCGTGGTCCTTGAAGTACTGGCGCAGACCGGCCACGAACGGGTCGAGACCCACCCAGGCGACCAGCTGCTTGAGCACCGAGGCGCCCTTGGCGTAGGTGATCATGTCGAAGTTGACCTCGACCGCGTGCAGGTCGACGTTGTCGGCCGCGATCGGGTGGGTCGAGGGCAGCTGGTCGGCGCGGTAGCCGGTCTGCTTGCGGGCGTTCGCGAAGCCGGTCCACGCGTCGTCGAACTCGGTGGCCTCGGCCTCGCACCAGTAGCAGGCCCACTCGGCGAACGACTCGTTGAGCCAGAGGTCGTCCCACCACTTCATCGTCACGAGGTCGCCGAACCACATGTGTGCCATCTCGTGGGTGATGACGGAGGTGCGGAACTCGTAGAACGACCGCGGCTGGCGGCTGCGCGGGAGGTACTCGTCGCGGAGCGTCACGCACCCGGCGTTCTCCATCGCGCCCATGTTGTACTCCGGCACGTAGAGCTGGTCGTACTTGCCGAACGGGTAGGGGTAGTCGAACTTCTCCTCGAAGAACGCGAAGCTCTGCTTGGTGAGCTTCACCAGCTCGTCGGTGTCCATGTGCTCGACGAGCGACTGTCGGCAGTAGTGGCCCAGCGGGATCGAGCCGTGCTTGCCCTCGTAGACGTCGTGCTCGGCGTGATACTCGCCGGCGACGATCGCGGTGATGTACGTCGACATCGGCTTGGTCGGCTCGAACTGCCAGACCGCGGTGCCCTCCGCGAGCGGGCGCGGCTCGGGCGTGGGGGAGTTGGACACCACGGCCCAGTGCGCCGGCGCGGAGACCCGGAACGTGAACGGCGCCTTGAGGTCGGGCTGCTCGAAGGTGGTGAAGACCCGGCGGGCGTCCGGCACCTCGAACTGCGAGTAGAGGTAGACCCGGTCGTCCGCGGGGTCCACGAAGCGGTGCAGGCCCTCCCCGGTGTGGGAGTAGGTGCAGTCGGCCCGGACGACCAGCGTGTTCGTCTCCTGCAGCCCGGTGAGGGTGATCCGGCTGTCGGCGTACGCCGTCGCGGGGTCGAGGCTCTCGCCGTTCAGGGTGATCTCGTGCACGGTGGCGTCGACGAGGTCGGCGAACGTCTCCGCTCCCGGCTCGCGGCAGGTGAACTCGAGGGTGGTGGTCGAGCCGAAGGTGCTCGCATCGGTCGCGGTGGCGCCGGTGAGGTCCAGGTCGATGGTGTACGACGTGACGTCCAGGAGGGCGGCGCGGGTGGCGGCCTCGTCCCGGGTGAGGTTCGTTCCAGGCATGCGCCGCATCCTGCCACCGGACGGGGACGTGCCCCCATCCGGCGTCTCCACCGTCCCCGGGCGGGCACAGAGCCCGAAAATTACATGATTGAAGTTCTTGGCCGGCGTGTCGGTGCTTGACTTTCTGCCACTAGAGTCCCCTCGTGCCTCAGCAGTCACAGCCGTCCCACGCGCCCCGGATCACCCGTTCGGCGCGCCCGCTCGCGTCTGTCGTGCTGCTGCTCGGCACCGTCCTGGCCGGCCTGGTCGCAGTGCCCGTGGCGCCAGCCGGTGCTGCGTCGACGTACCTGTGCACCGGCTACAAGGCGTGCCGCGACGCGGGCTACCCCAACGGCGGCTACCAGGCCGTGAGCAAGCAGATGTTCTGGCGGATGTACGCCGGGCACAACTGCACCAACTACGTCGCCTACCGCCTCGTCTCCAGCGGCATGCCGAACGAGCGGCCGTGGTCCGGCAGCGGCAACGCCGAGAACTGGGGCCGCGCAATGTCGTCGATCACCGACGACGTCCCGGCCGTCGGCGCGGTCGCGTGGTGGAAGCAGAACACCGGGGGCGCCGGCTCGGCCGGCCACGTGGCGTACGTCGAGCAGGTCGTTTCCCCGACCGAGATCATCGTGTCCGAGGACAGCTGGGGCGGTGACTTCCACTGGCGCCGCATCACCAAGACCGGCAACAGCTGGCCCAGCGGCTTCATCCACTTCAACGACAAGGCCGTCGTCAACGACGCGCCGCCGGCGGTCGTCGGCACGCCCACCGTCGGGCAGCCGGTCACCGCCGAGCCCGGCGCGTGGCAGCCGACCGCGACCTACCGCTACCAGTGGCTCGCCGGCGGCAAGGCCGTCGCCGGCGCGACGTCGGCCACCTTCACCCCGACGCCGGACCTCAAGGGCAAGCGGCTCGCGGTCAAGGTCACCGCCCAGCGCAAGGGGTACGCCGCCGCGTCGGCGACCTCGCCGACCGCGCCCGCGGTGGCGCCGGGCGTCCTCGCGCAGACCGCCGGGCCGGTGGTCAGCGGCACCGCCGAGGTCGACCAGACGCTGACGCTCTCGCAGCCGGCGTTCACGCCCGCGGCCGAGAAGCTCAAGGTCGAGTGGCTGGCCGACGGGCGGCCGATCGCGGGTGCGACCGGCGAGCGGCTGGTGCTCGGCCAGGAGCAGATCGGGACCGTCGTCTCGGCGCGGGTCACGGCGCGGGCGGCGGGCTACCAGAAGGTCGTCGTCGAGACCGGCCCCACCCCCCGCGTCATCGCGGGCACGATCGAGGTGCGCCGCGACTTCGGCGTCCGCGGTGTCCTGCGGACCGGCCGCACGCTCAAGGCCGTGGCTGGCACGTACACGCCCGCCGACGCGAAGGTCGAGCACACGTGGCTCCGCGACGGCACGCCCATCGGCACCGGCACGTCGTACGACCTCACGCCCGAGGACGTCGGTCACGCGATCACGCTGCGCGTCGACCTCACCGCGCCCCACTTCCGCAGCGCGTCGACCACGGTCCGCCCCGACGGCCGGGTCGCGACGACGTCGGAGGTCGCGCTGCGCACCAACGGCAAGAAGGGCCGCGCGGTGGTCGTCGTCGACGTCACGGCACCGGGTGTCGCCGCGCCCGACGGCACGGCGAAGATCAAGGTCGCCAAGCGGATCGTCGAGGCGACGGTCACCGGCGGACGCGCTCGCGTCGTCGTCCGGAACGTCAAGGCCGGCCGGCTCCCGGTCGTCGTGCTCTACCGCGGCACCGACGTCGTCCGCAGCAGCCGCGCCGAGGGGTTCGTCGTCGTCCGCTGAGCCGTGGCCCGACGCCCGGACCCGGGCTCGCGCCCGGCCGGGATCTGTCAGGATCCCCGGGTGAGCCGACGTGCGACCCAGGTCGTCCCCCTGCGCGAGGCGACCCGCGCGTGGTTCCGGATCTCGCTGCAGACCTTCGGGGGCCCGGCGGGCCAGATCGCGGTCATGCAGCGCGAGCTCGTCGACGAGCGGCGGTGGCTGGGGGAGCGGCGGTTCCTGCACGCGCTGAGCTACTGCATGCTGCTGCCCGGCCCGGAGGCACAACAGCTGGCCGTCTACGCCGGATGGCTCCTCAACGGCTGGCTCGGCGGCCTGGTGGCGGGGGTGCTGTTCGTGCTGCCCGGCCTGGTGGCCCTGCTCGGGCTCTCGTGGCTCTACGTCGCCCAGGGTGACACCGTGGTGGTCACCGGCCTGTTCCTCGGTCTCGCGCCGGCGGTGGTCGCGGTCGTCCTGCAGGCCGTGCTGCGGATCGGCGGGCGGGCCCTGCGCCACCCGGCCCTCGTCGCACTGGCCGTCGCAGCGTTCCTGTGCCTGGCCGTCCTCGACGTGCCGTTCCCCGCCGTCGTGCTGGGCGCCGGCCTGGTCGGCTGGCTCGTGGGCCGCCGCGTCCCGGCGCTGGCCGCTCCGCAAACGAAGGCCGCCTCCGACGCGCCGCCGCCGCTGGTGCCGGACGACGCCCTCCACACCGCCGCGCCCGGGTGGCGGCGCAACGTCGTGGTTCTCGCGCTCGGCGTCGTCCTCTGGGTGACACCCGTCGTGCTCGCCTGGGCGCTCGGGGGCGGACGCAGCGTCTACACCGACCAGGGGGTGTTCTTCGGCGGCATGGCACTGGTGACCTTCGGGGGCGCCTACGCGGTGCTGTCCTACGTCGCGGAGGCGGCCGTGGAGACCTACGGCTGGCTCGGGGCGGGCGAGATGGCCCGTGGGCTCGCGCTCGCCGAGTCGACGCCCGGGCCGCTCATCATGGTCGTGCAGTTCGTGGCCTTCCTGGGCGGTCACCGCGACCCCGGCGGCCTGGACCCCTGGCTCGGGGCGGTCGTCGCCTCGCTGCTGGTCGTGTGGGTGACGTTCGTGCCCAGCTTCTTGTTCATCTACCTCGGCGCGCCGTACGTCGAGCGGTTGCGCGGGAGCGCCGGTCTCACCGCCGCGCTGGCCGGCGTGACGGCCGCGGTCGTCGGCGTCATCGCGAACCTCGCGCTGTTCTTCGCCGTCCACACGCTCTTCTCCGACACGCGACGCGTCGGCCGGGACCACCTCGGCCTCGAGCTGCCCGTGTGGTCGTCGTGGTCGTGGCCGGCGATGGTCGTCGTCGCCGTCGCGCTGGTGCTGGTGCTGCGGCTGCGGTGGTCGGTGCTGCGGACCCTCGGCGTGTGCGCGCTCCTCGGGTTGGCGCTTCACCTGGCGACGGGCTGAGGAACAGCCGCTGGGCGCCCGGTGTTGACTGCGGTCATGACGACCAACGCCGACTTCTGGTTCGACCCCGCCTGCCCGTTCGCGTGGATCACCTCGCGCTGGATCCTCGAGGTGGAGAAGGTCCGCGACATCTCCGTCACCTGGCACCTGATGTCGCTGGCCTACCTCAACCAGGACAAGGACATCCCCGAGGAGTACCGCGAGTTCCTCAAGACCGCGTGGCAGCCCGTGCGGGTCGTGATGGCCGCCGAGCAGGCCCACGGCAAGGAGGCGCTGCTGCCGCTCTACACCGCCCTCGGCACCCGCCGGCACAACCGGGAGCAGGACTTCACCCGCGAGGTCATCGAGTCCGCGCTGGAGGAGGCCGGCCTGCCCACCTCGCTGGCCGACGCCATGGACGACTCGTCCTACGACGAGGCCATCAAGAAGTCCCACCACCTCGGCATGGACCAGGTCGGCGACGAGGTCGGCACGCCGACCATCGCCATCGAGGGCACCGCGTTCTTCGGCCCCGTGCTCTCCTCGATCCCCAAGGGGGAGGAAGCCGGCAAGGTCTGGGACGGCGCGGTCCTGCTCGCCGGCTACCCACACTTCTTCGAGCTCAAGCGCTCGCGGAACGCCGAGCTCGACTTCAGCTAGCCGCGCGGCGCCTCAGGACGACCCGGCCGCGGCGCCGCCGGCGGCGACGGCGGCGGTCATGGCAGCGGTGGAGGCGGCGATGGCGTCCTTGACCGCCTTCGCCGCCCAGTCGCCGTCGGCGAGCGCCTTCGCCCGCTTGCGGACCTCGCCGGCGGACATGCCTTGGTGCTCGACGCTCTTGTGCGCGCGACCGAGCGCGTCGAGCAGGGCGACGAGTGCCCGCGTCCGCTCGTCCGGCTCGGCGCCGGAGACGAGCGCGGCGGTGAGGGCACGGCGTACCGCGTCCTCGTGGGTCGAGTCGACCGCCGGCCAGGTGGTCCGCGGGAACAGGCCGAGGACCTTGTCGCGCCGTGGCTCGACCATCCCGCGCCGCTGGAGGCTCGCGAGCAGGTCGTCCTTGACGTCCTTGCCGAGCCGGTTGACCAGGTCCTGGGCGCTGCGTTCCTTCTCGCTGACCGTCGCCAGCGCCGCCGCGAGCAGCGGGTCCGTCGGCGTCGCCGTGCTCGTGGCCCGCACCTTGGCGGAGTGCCAGAAGCCGCGCTTCTCCTCGACCTCCACGGCGCCGGCGAGGGCCAGCTCGACCAGCAGCGCGCCGCCGAGCGCGGACTGCAGGTAGCTGCTCGCGGCGAGCGTCCCCTTCTCGTCGTCGAGGAGCAGGAGCAGCAGGTCCTCCGCGATGAGCGTCATGCACGTCACGCTAGCGCCGTCCGCGCCCCGCACCGGCGCGGGAGCGAGCGGGCCACGACCCTAGGATCGGCCCATGAGTCGAGTCCTGTCCGCCGTCGCCTGGCCGTACGCCAACGGCCCGCGCCACATCGGCCACGTGGCCGGTTTCGGTGTGCCCTCCGACGTCTTCAGCCGCTACATGCGGATGGCCGGGCACGACGTCCTCATGGTCTCCGGCACCGACGAGCACGGCACCCCGATCCTCATCGCCGCCGACGAGGCCGGGCTGTCGCCCCAGGGGCTCGCCGACCGCAACCACCGGATCATCGCCGAGGACCTCGCGGCGCTGGGCGTGTCGTACGACCTCTACACGCGCACCACCACGCGCAACCACCACGCGGTCGTGCAGGAGCTCTTCCTCGGCGTCCACCAGAACGGCTACTTCGTCGAGCAGACGACGTACGGCGCCATCTCGCCGTCCACCGGGCGCACCCTGCCCGACCGCTACATCGAGGGCACCTGCCCGATCTGCGGGTACGACGGCGCGCGCGGCGACCAGTGCGACAACTGCGGCAACCAGCTCGACCCCGCCGACCTGAAGAACCCCGTCTCGCGGATCAACGGCGAGACCCCGGAGTTCGTCGAGACCCAGCACTTCTTCCTCGACCTGCCGGCGTTGGCCGAGGCGCTGGGGGAGTGGCTCGACGAGCGGGAGGCGACCGGCCTGTGGCGGCCGAACGTCATCCGGTTCAGCCAGAACATCCTCAAGGAGATCCGTCCGCGCGCGATGACGCGCGACATCGACTGGGGGATCGCCGTCCCCCTCGAGGGCTGGCAGGACAACCCGACCAAGAAGCTCTACGTCTGGTTCGACGCCGTCATCGGGTACCTCTCGGCCTCGATCGAGTGGGCGCGCCGCCTCGGCGAGCCGGACCGCTGGCGGGACTGGTGGAACGACCCCGAGGCGCTGTCGTACTACTTCATGGGCAAGGACAACATCACCTTCCACTCCCAGATCTGGCCGGCCGAGCTCCTGGCCTACGCCGGCAAGGGGGCCAAGGGCGGCGAGCCGCGGGAGTACGGCGAGCTCAACCTGCCGACCGAGGTCGTCTCCTCGGAGTTCCTCACCATGGAGGGCAAGAAGTTCTCCTCCTCCAAGCGCGTCGTCATCTACGTGCGCGACCTGCTCAGCCGCTACCAGCCGGACGCGTTCCGCTACTTCGTCGCGGCGGCCGGCCCGGAGAACCAGGACGCCGACTTCACCTGGTCGGAGTTCGTCCGGCGCACCAACGACGAGCTGGTCGCCGGTTGGGGCAACCTGGTCAACCGCACGGCCAACCTGATCGCGAAGAACTTCGGCGAGATCCCGGCCGCTGGCCCGCTCGCGCCGGAGGACGAAGCCGTGCTCGCGGTCGTCGAGGAGGCCTTCGGCACGGTCGGCGACCTCATCGGCCGGCACCGCCAGAAGCAGGCGATCGGCGAGGCGATGCGCGCGGTCGCCGAGGTCAACAAGTACGTCTCGGACTCCGAGCCCTGGAAGCTCAAGGGCGAGGACCAGCGCGAGCGGCTCGCGACGATCCTGCACGTGATGGCCCAGTGCGTGGCCGACCTCAACCTCGTGCTCGCACCGTTCCTGCCGTTCTCGGCGAACCTCGTCGACCAGGCGCTCGGCGGCGCGGGGGACGTGGCGCCGATGCCGCGGCTGGAGGAGGTCGAGGACCTCGACGGCGGTGCGGGCTACCCGATCATCACCGGGGACTACTCCGCGACCCCGCGGTGGGAGCGGCGTCCCGTCGTCGCCGGCACCCCGGTCGCCAAGCCGACGCCGGTGTTCACCAAGCTCGACCCGTCCGTCGTGGACGAGGAGCTCGCCCGCCTCGCGGGCGAGTGAGGGGGTACCGGACCGTCATGACGAGCGAACGCACCGACGAGGACGACCTGCGCACGGCGACGCAGCAGGCGGTCGACGCGACCGCGACGGCGTACACGGAGGACGCCTCGATCGACCTCGAGGACACCCTGCGCCGGGAGATGGCGCAGCGCGGCATGGCGCTGGACGACGACTCGTGGGTGCGCGAGGTCGTCCGTGCGATCCGCTCGGGGCACCACCTGTCGTTCGAGCCCGTCCCGGCGGACGAGGAGCCCACGACGCCCGGCTCCCTCGGCGGGGACAACGGCGGCGCCTGAACCACCTGGACCCCACCGCCCGCCGGCGCGCGGCGCGCGGCGGCTGTGCCCCTAGGCTGCGGGGCATGACGGCGCAGATGTACCTGCCGACGTTCTACGTCAAGCAGAAGCTCGCGATGACCACCAACCGCTACGAGCTGTACGCCGCGAACCCGGACGGTTCGTTCGGACAGCTGTACGGCCTGGCCGAGCAGAAGCGGCTGGCGTTCAAGGAGCAGGTGACGTTCTTCAGCGACGCCAGCAAGAGCCGGGCGGTCTTCGCGTTCAAGGCGCGCCGCAAGCTCGACCTCAACGCCGGCTACGACATCACCGACGAGACCGGCCAGCAGATCGGGTTCTTCCGCAAGGACTTCGGGGCGAGCCTGATGCGCTCGACGTTCCACGTGGAGGGTCCGGGCTACGCCGGCACCGGCCAGGAGCGCAGCCAGGCGGTGGCGCTGGTCCGGCGGTTCACCGACATCCCGTTCCTGCCGATCCACTTCGACTTCGTGGGCAGCGACGGGCAGCCGCTGCTCAGCGTCGAGCGGCAGGCCTCGATGCGCGACAAGTACACCGTGAACGTGCCCGACCAGCGGGTGGACTTCCGCGTCGCCGCGGCGATCGCGGTCGGCCTCGACGCGCTCATGCAGCGCTGAGGAGGACGACGATGCTCTTCCCGGAGTCCCGCCGCGCGCTCGAGCAGCCGTCCGGCCCGCCGGCGTGGTCCGACGAGCACGACCTGGTGGCCGAGCGGGCCCGGGCGCGCGAGGAAGCCCTCGCCGAGCCGCGCGAGGACGTCGCCGAGGTCGTCGACGTCGACGCGGACGGCGTGCCGTGCCGCCTCTACCGCCCCGCGGGCGCCCGCCCCGGCGTGGTCGTGCACCTGCACGGCGGCGGCTTCGTCTTCCACGACGTCGAGGTGCACGACGCCTCGGCCCGCCGGCTCGCGAACCGCACCGGGCTGGCCGTGCTGAGCGTCGACTACCGCCGACCGCCCGAGGACCCGTTCCCCGCCGCGCCCGACGACGTCTCGACCGCGCTCGGCTGGCTGCAGGCGCACGAGCCCGGGCCGTTCGTCGTGCACGGCGACAGCGCCGGCGGCAACCTGGCGCTCGTGGCCGCGCTCCGGCACCCCGGGGCGTTCGCCGCGGCCGTGCTCATCTACCCCTTCCTCGACCCGACGGCCGGCTTCGACTCCTACGCGACCGCGACCGACGGCTTCGACCCGCGCGAGGCCGCCTGGTACTGGGAGCAGTACGCCGCCACGCCGGCCGACCTCGAGCACCCCGACCTGGCGCCGCTCCGCTCGGACCGGCTCGGCACGCTCCCGCCGACCCTGGTGGTCACCGCCGAGCACGACCCGCTCCGCGACGAGGCGGAGCACCTCGCGCTGCGGCTCGCGGAGGAGGGCGTCGAGGTCGTCTCGACCCGCTACCAGGGACAGCTGCACGGCTTCTGGCGCCACCCGTCGGTCTTCCCGGCCGCGGAGCCGATGATGGGCCAGGTGGCCGGCTTCGTCCGCCAGCACGTCCCCTGAGAGGATCGGGGCCATGCGCGTGCACCTCGGTTCCGACCATGCCGGCCTCGAGCTCAAGGACCACCTGGTCGCCTGGTTGCGGGAGCAGGGGCACGAGCCGGTCGACCACGGCCCGTTCGTCCACGACGCGCTCGACGACTACCCGGTCTTCTGCCTGCGCGCGGCCGAGGCGGTCGCGGCGGAGCGCGTGGCGGGGGAGGACTCCCTCGGCGTGGTGATCGGCGGCTCGGGCAACGGCGAGCAGATGGCGGCCAACAAGGTCCAGGGCGTCCGCTGCGCGCTGGTGTGGTCGGAGGAGACCGCCGTGCTGGCCCGCGAGCACAACGACGCCAACGTCGTGTCGGTCGGGGGCCGGATGCACTCCGTCGACGACATGACCCGCTTCGTCGAGGTGTTCCTCGGCACCGACTTCACCGGCGACGAGCGGCACGTGCGCCGGATCGGCCAGCTGGCGTCGTACGAGACCACCCGCGAGCTGCCGCCGCTGCCGGACTCGGCGCGCGGCCACGAGCAGGGCTGACCCAACCGCGATGCCCGAGGGACACACCCTCCACCGGCTCGCGCTGGAGCTGACCGACGCCTTCGCCGGCAGCGTCGTGCGCGTCGGCAGCCCGCAGGGGCGCTTCGCGGAGTCCGCGGCGCTGGTCGACGGCCAGGTGCTCGAGGGCGCCGAGGCGTGGGGCAAGCACCTGTTCGTCGGGTTCGCCGGCGAGCGGTTCGTGCACGTGCACCTGGGGCTCTACGGCAAGCTCGACGTCCGCACGGGCGTCGAGGAGGTGCCCGACCCGGTCGGCCAGGTGCGGATGCGCCTGGTGCGCGCCGACGGCACGGCGTACGCCGATCTCCGCGGCGCGACGACGTGCGAGCTGGTCACCGCCGAGCAGCGCGACCTCGTCGTGGCGCGGTCCGGGCCCGACCCGATCCGCCCGGACGCCGACCCCGACCGCGCCTGGCAGCGGATCCGTCGCAGCCGCGCGCCCATCGGCGGGCTGCTCATGGACCAGACCGTGCTGGCCGGCGTCGGCAACGTCTACCGCGCCGAGCTGCTCTACCGGCACCGGATGCACCCGCTCCGGCCGGGCAGCACGCTGCGGCAGTCGCAGTGGCAGGCGATGTGGGACGACCTGGTGGTGCTGATGGCCGAGGGCGTGCGCACCGGCCGGATCGACACGGTCCGCCCGGAGCACACCCCCGAGGCGATGGGCCGTCCGCCCCGCAAGGACGACCACGGCGGCGAGGTCTACGTCTACCGCCGCCACGGCCAGCCCTGCCTGGTCTGCGGCGCGAAGGTGCGCACCGAGGTGCTCCAGGCACGCAACGTGTTCTGGTGCCCGCGTTGTCAGCCGACGTTCCGCTCCCGCGCCGTACAGTGAACCCGCCCCCACCTGCGCGGACGGCGCTCGGCGCCGTCGCGTCGGCCCCCCGGAACCACACGACTCCCGCGAGGCGACCATGACGGCTGCGCACGACGCCCGGCGCGTGGCCTCCCGTCGCGGGTACGCCTCCGTGCTCCGCCGCCGCTTCCCGCTCGAGACCCGGTGGGCGGTGGGCCTGATCGGGCTCGGGGTCCTCTCGACCGTGCTGGTCGCGCTCTACCCGGACGGCATGCCGCTGTCCGCGCAGATGGTGCCGCTGCTGCTCGGCAGCCTGGTGCTCGGCCCGCGGACGCTGCCGTGGTTCGTCATCGTGGTGATGCTGCTGCTCACCGTCTCGCTGGCTGTGCAGGACACCATCACGGCGCGGACGGTCGGCACGGTCAGCATCCAGTTCGTCATGGGCTTCATCGTGCTGCTCACGTCGTTCCGGCGCTCGCGGCTCGGCGTGGCGAACGTGCTGGGGGAGTCGATGCTCGTCGACCTGCGTGACCGCATCCTCAACCAGGGCGGGGGCCCGGACCTGCCCGACGGCTGGCAGGTCCAGACGGCGCTGCGCTCGGCCGGCGGCACCCCGTTCGCCGGTGACTTCGTCGTCTCCGTGCGGCCCCACGGCACCGACCGGCTCGAGGTCGTGGTCGTGGACGTCTCGGGCAAGGGCGAGCAGGCGGGCACCCGTGCCCTGCTGCTCTCCGGCGCCTTCGGCGGGCTCCTCGGCGCCCTCCCGCCCGAGCAGTTCCTGCCCGCCGCCAACGCCTACCTGCTCCAGCAGGAGTGGGAGGAGGGGTTCGCGACCGCCGTCCACCTCTCCCTCGACCTCGTCACCGGTGCGTACGCCGTCCGCTCGGCCGGCCACCCGCCGGCCGTGGTCCGCGCCGCCGGCAGCGGCCGCTGGTCGGTGCTCGACAGCAGCGGCCCGTTCCTCGGGCTCATCGACGAGGCCGTGTTCACCGCCGCCACCGGGCACCTCCAGGCCGGCGACGCGCTGCTGCTCTACACCGACGGCATGGTCGAGGAGCCCCAGCGCGACATCGACCTCGGCATCGACCGGATGCTCGGCGAGGCCGAGCGCCTGCTCCGCGGCGACTTCCGCGGCGCGGCCGACAAGCTCGTCGCCGCCCTCGGCTCCCGCGACGACGACCGCGCGGTGGTCGTGGTCAACCGGCGCTGAGCGTGTCGGAGCGTGCCCTGAGGCCGTTTGGGAGCGGCCCGCGGCCGTGTGGCACGATGACCCGAGCAGGACTCAGGCGTGCTCGCATGCCCTGATGACGGCGCGCGGATGTAGCTCAATGGTAGAGCCCCAGTCTTCCAAACTGGCTACGCGGGTTCGATTCCCGTCATCCGCTCTCAGGAGCCGGCCGGACCCCCGGTGGGCCTCTTGGCGGGGCGTAGCGTAGTGGCTAGCGCGCCTGCTTTGGGAGCAGGAGACCGCAGGTTCGAGTCCTGTCGCCCCGACGCACCACACACCACCCTCACCGACCGGTGACCGAGAAACGATTGACAGGAGACAACCTGTGAAGAGCGCCGTCGAGACCTTGAGCCCGACCCGGGCCAAGCTGACCGTCGAGGTGCCCTTCGAGGAGCTCAAGCCGAGCCTCGACGCGGCGTACAAGAAGATCGCCCAGCAGATCAACGTGCCCGGCTTCCGCCGCGGCAAGGTGCCCCCGATGGTCATCGACCGCCAGGTCGGGCGCGGCGCCGTCCTCGACGAGGCGATCAACGACGTGCTGCCGAAGCAGTACGTCGCGGCGCTCGAGGAGAACTCGCTGAGCCCGCTGGCGCAGCCGGAGATCGAGGTCACGAAGTTCGAGGACAACGAGGTCCTCGAGTTCACCGCCGAGGTCGACATCCGTCCGCAGATCGACCTCCCCTCCTACGAGGGTCTCGAGGCCTCCGTGGACGACGTCGAGATCTCCGACGAGGACGTCGAGGAGCAGGTCAAGGCCCTGCGCGAGCGCTTCGCGACCCTGTCCGACGTCGAGCGCCCGGCTGCCGAGGACGACTTCGTCGTGCTCGACCTGGTCGCCACCAAGGACGGCGAGGTCGTCGACGGCGCCGAGGTCAGCGGCATGAGCTACCAGGTCGGCCGCGGCGGCATGATCGACGGGCTCGACGAGGCGCTGACCGGCATGGCCGCCGGCGAGGAGAAGACCTTCACCACCCAGCTCGTGGGCGGCGACCTGGTCGGCCAGGAGGTCGAGGTCCGGGTCAAGGTCACCCAGGTCCAGCAGCAGGAGCTGCCGGAGTACGACGACGAGTTCGCCCAGCTCGCCTCCGAGTTCGACACCATCGACGAGCTCACCGCCGACGTGCGCGAGCGGCTCGGCCGGGGCAAGCGCCTCGAGCAGGCCGCCGAGGCCCGCGACGCCGTCCTCGAGGCGCTGCTCGAGAAGGTCGAGGTGCCGCTGCCCGAGGGCATCGTCACCGACGAGCTCAACGCGCGCCGCCAGAACATCGAGCAGCAGCTCGCGTTCGCCGGCATCACGATGGAGAAGTACCTCGAGGACGAGGGCCAGACCCAGGACGAGTTCGAGGCCGACCTCGAGCGCCGGGTCCGCGACGCCGTCGCCGCGCAGTTCCTCCTCGACGAGATCGCGAAGAACGAGGAGCTCGGCGTCGACCAGCAGGAGCTCTCCCAGCACCTCGTGCGGCGTGCCCAGCAGTCGGGGCAGAACCCGCAGGAGTTCGCGAACCACATGTTCGAGCACAACCACATCCCCGACCTCGTGCAGGAGATCCTGCGCGGCAAGGCGCTCGCGACGATCGTCGAGACCGCGGTCGTCAAGGACGCCTCGGGCAACGTGGTCGAGCTGAAGAACCTGCAGCCCGACGGCACGATCATGGAGGTCACCGAGGAGACGGGCGACGCCGCCGCCGAGGAGACCACCGAGGAGGAGTCCTCGAAGGACGACTGACCCCCACGCCTCGCCGATGCCCGCTTGGGTGCACATGTGTGCACCCAGGCGGGTATCGTCGTCCCATGCCCGTTCCGCACGCCCCCGCGGCAGCCGGCCCGACGTACCTCGACGCGCTCTCGCTGCTGGGCCAGGTCGCCGACGAGCTGGTCGTGCGCAGCGTCCGCGACACCCACACCGCCTGGGCCGACCGGGTCCATGCCGTGGCGCGCCCCGCGACCGGAGGCGCCGCGAGCGTGCCCGAGCGGCTGCACCGTGGCATCGCCGGCGCGGTGTACGCCGGGGTGTCGGCCGGCCTGCGCGCCGCCTCGACCGGGCTCGACAGGGCCGCGGCGACCGGGGTGGGTCCTCGTCTGGAGGACGGGCCGCGAGGGCGGTTCGTCAGCTCCGCGGTCAACGGCCTGATCGGGGACCGGCTGCTGCGCGAGCGGCCGCAGATGGCGATCCCGATGGCCGTGCGCAGGGGCGGCCGCGACGTGCCGCTCGACGGGCTGGCGGAGGCGTTCCCGGCCGCCACCGGCAAGGTCGTGGTGCTCCTCCACGGCCTGTGCGAGAACGAGTCGTACTGGAACCGCTGGCGCGAGCGCACCGGCACGACGTACGGCGAGGCGCTGGCGGGCCGCGGGTGGACGCCGGTCTTCCTCCGCGCCAACACCGGGCTCGGCCTGCGCGAGAACGGCGTCGCGCTCGCCGGGCTCATGCAGCGGCTGGTCGACGGCTGGCCGGTCGAGGTCGAGCAGGTCGCGCTCGTCGGGCACTCGCTCGGCGGGCTGGTGGTGCGCGCCGCCGGAGCGGTGGCGACGGAGGCCGAGCGGCCGTGGACCGAGCGGGTCACCGACGTGGTCACCCTGGGCACCCCGCACCTCGGCGCGCCGATCGCGTGGGGCATCGGCCACGGCAGCCGCGGGCTCGGGGTGCTCCCGGAGACCGCCGCGTTCGGCCGGATCCTCGACTGGCGCTCGGTCGGGGTGCACGACCTGGTCGCCGGCCTCGCCCACGACGTGCCGCCGTTGCCGCACGCCCGCTATCGCCTGGTCGCGGCGACGCTGACGAGGTCGCAGCGGCACCCGGTGGGCGACGTGGTCGGCGACCTGCTGGTGCGGCCGCGATCGGCGTACGGCCGGGACCGGCGCGGGCGCACGCTGTTCCCGGGCGGGGAGGTGCTGCACGTGGGCCGCACCGACCACTTCGGCCTGCTCAACCACCCCGAGGTCCACCGCGCCCTGCGACGATGGCTGCCGTGACCGCCCCTCTCGCCGGCTCGACCGGCGCCCCCGACCGTGAGCTGCGCGCCGAGACCGTCGTCGCGGCCCCGCCCGCCGCCGTGTGGGACCTGCTGACCGACCTCGACCGGATGCCGGAGCGCAGCCCGGAGCTGGTGCGGATGGTGCCGCTCAAGCGCGGCGGGCTGCGGGTGGGGCAGTGGTACCTCGGGATCAACCGCCGCGGCCTGGCCGTGTGGCCCACCCGCAACGTGGTCGACGAGCTCGTGCCCGGCAGCACGCTCGCCTGGCTGACGACCTCGAGCGGCGCCCGGTGGGTGTGGGAGCTGTCGCCGGAGGGGCCGGACGGGCGGTCCACGCGCGTGGTCCACCGCCGCCCCGTGCCGCGTCGGCTGACCGCTGTGAGCAAGGTCTTCGCGCCGCTCGCGCTCGGCGGTTCCGCAGCGCACGCCGACGAGCTGGAGCAGGCCATGGTCCAGACGGTCGGGCGGCTCAAGGCGGCTGCGGAGGGCGTGCGGGCCGGGTGAAATCCGCTGTCGGCGAACAGCGGGGGACAACCCGTGGAAGTGTCGGTGCTGCGGGCTAGGGTCGACGACGTGACCCAGAACCCCAGCCTCTCCGGCGCCCCTGAGATGAACGGTGGCGCAGGCCTGAACGTCCTCGACGACCACATCTACCAGCGCCTGCTGCGCGAGCGGATCGTGTTCCTCGGCTCGGAGGTCCGCGACCAGAACGCCAACGCGATCTGTGCCCAGCTGCTGCTGCTCTCGGCGGAGGACCCCGAGGCCGACATCTTCCTGCACATCAACAGCCCGGGTGGTTCCGTGGACGCCGGCATGGCGATCTACGACACGATGAACTACATCCCCAACGACGTCGCGACCGTCGGCATGGGTCTGGCCGCCTCGATGGGCCAGTTCCTGCTGTGCGCCGGCACCAAGGGCAAGCGCTACGCCCTGCCGCACGCGCGGATCATGATGCACCAGCCCTCCTCGGGCATGGGCGGCTCCGCCTCCGACATCAAGATCCAGGCCCAGCAGTCGCTGCACATCAAGCAGGTGCTGCTCGACCTCATCGCCGAGCACACGGGCCAGTCCCGCGAGCAGGTCGAGGCCGACGCCGACCGCGACCGCTGGTTCACCGCCCAGCAGGCGATGGAGTACGGCCTGGTCGACCAGGTCGTGAAGTCTGCCCGCGACGCCGCCGACGAGGGCCGTCCGGCCCACCAGAAGGACTGAACGCATGAACTACTACATCCCGCAGTGGGAAGAGCGCACCTCCTACGGCTTCCGTCGCATCGATCCCTACGCGAAGCTGTTCGAGGACCGCATCATCTACCTCGGCACGCCGATCTCCGACGACGTCGCGAACGCGGTCATCGCCCAGCTCATGTGCCTGGAGTCGATGAACCCCGACCAGGACGTGCAGATCTACATCAACAGCCCCGGTGGCTCGTTCACCGCGCTGACGGCCATCTACGACACGATGAACTTCATCAAGCCCGACGTGCAGACGGTGTGCATCGGCCAGGCCGCCTCGGCCGCGGCGATCCTGCTGGCCGCCGGCACCAAGGGCAAGCGCCTGGCGCTGCCCAACAGCCGCATCCTGATCCACCAGCCCTACACCGAGGGCACCTTCGGCCAGACCTCCGACATCGAGATCCAGGCCAACGAGATCCTGCGGATGCGTGAGCTGCTCGAGCAGATGATCAGCACCCACTCCGGCAAGGACATGGAGCAGGTCAGCCGCGACATCGAGCGCGACAAGATCCTCACCGCCGACCAGGCTCTGGACTACGGCCTGATCGACACGGTCGTCGAGTCCCGCAAGGCGACCCCGGCGTTCGCCACGTCCTGACGCGTCACCCCGTGTCGGCCCCCTCGCGGGGCCGGCACGGGGTACCGTCTCCTGAGTTTCAGCACTGTTGAGGAGGATGACCGGCCGTGGCGCGAATCGGTGACGGAGGTGACCTGCTGAAGTGTTCCTTCTGCGGAAAGAGCCAGAAGCAGGTCAAGAAGCTCATCGCGGGCCCCGGGGTCTACATCTGCGACGAGTGCATCGACCTGTGCAACGAGATCATCGAGGAGGAGCTCAGCGAGGGCGCCGAGGTCAGCCTCGAGGAGCTGCCCAAGCCGCGTGAGATCTTCGAGTTCCTCAACTCCTACGTGATCGGCCAGGAGCAGGCCAAGAAGTCTCTCGCGGTGGCGGTCTACAACCACTACAAGCGGGTGCAGGCCGGCCTCCAGCCCGTCGCAGGCAAGCACAGCAAGGAGGAGGTCGTCGAGGTCGCGAAGTCCAACATCCTCGTGATCGGACCGACCGGCTGCGGCAAGACCTACCTCGCCCAGACCCTCGCGCGGATGCTCAACGTCCCCTTCGCCATCGCCGACGCCACGGCGCTGACCGAGGCCGGCTACGTCGGCGAGGACGTCGAGAACATCCTGCTCAAGCTCATCCAGGCCGCCGACTACGACGTCAAGAAGGCCGAGACCGGCATCATCTACATCGACGAGATCGACAAGGTGGCCCGCAAGGCGGAGAACCCCTCGATCACCCGCGACGTCTCCGGCGAGGGCGTGCAGCAGGCCCTGCTGAAGATCATCGAGGGCACCACCGCCTCGGTGCCGCCCCAGGGCGGGCGCAAGCACCCGCACCAGGAGTTCATCCAGATCGACACCACCAACATCCTCTTCGTGGTGGGTGGTGCCTTCGCCGGGCTCGAGCACATCATCGAGCAGCGGGTCGGCAAGAAGACGCTCGGCTTCACCGCGGACGTCCGCGGCCAGACCGAGCGCGAGGCCGACGACCTGCTCCAGCACGTCCGGCCCGAGGACCTCACCAAGTTCGGCCTGATCCCCGAGTTCATCGGCCGCCTGCCGCTGATCGCGAGCGTCAACAAGCTCGACCAGGAGGCGCTGGTCCAGATCCTCACCGAGCCGCGCAACGCGCTGGTCAAGCAGTACCAGAAGCTCTTCGAGCTCGACGGCGTCGAGCTGGAGTTCACCCCCGACGCCATCGCCGCGATCGCCGACAAGGCGCTCGAGCGGGGCACCGGTGCCCGCGGCCTGCGCGCGATCATCGAGGAGGTCCTCCTCCACGTGATGTACGACGTGCCGTCGCGCGGGGACGTCGCCAAGGTGGTCCTCACCGGCGAGGTCGTCATGGGCGAGGCCGCTCCGACGCTCGTCCCCCGCGAGATCGAGACGAAGAAGAAGAAGTCGGCCTGAGCCCGGGCCGACCCGCGGGCGCCCCCACCACGGAACAGGCACCACGGACGGCACCCGGAACGAGGCCGCTCCGCTACCGGCTGGTCATGGCCCGTTCAGGCCATGGACGCATCGGTGATGTCGCGCCCACACTCGGGGTGGGGGAGACTCGTGTCCGTCGGCGGACCAAGCGCCGGGAGGAGGAACCGCCCGTGAGCGACCAGCACCGAGCGCCCCTGGCCGCGTTCGCCCTCGTGACGATGATCGCCGGCGGCGTCGTCGTGCAGTCCTTGGCCGGCGACGACCCGCGACCCGACGTCGACGAGACGGTGGCCGTCACGACCGTCGCACCGACCAGCCGGCCGAGCACGAACGGGTCCGCCGCGCCGACCCCGACCGGCGTCCCCACCTCGGTCCGCACGTCGGCCCCCACGATGCCGGGCTCCTCGACCGCGGCCGCCCCCGCCGACCGGCCCGGCGACGTACGCCCCGTGCTGCCGGTGGAGGTCTTCGGCGCCATCCCCGGGCTCGCGGCGTTCCTCACCGGAGACAGCGCACCCAGCCCGTCCTTCCAGCCGGAGCAGCCGTCGCCCGGCATCGACCTCGGCAGCACCAGCGGGCCCTCGCCGTCGCCCGGCCCGACCACGCCGCCGAGCGAGCAGCCCGCCCCGTCGGGTGAGCCGTCGCCCGGTGCGTCGCCGTCCGGCTCGACCAGCCCCACCGCGACCTCGGGCGCCGAGCGTCCGGTCGAGCCCAGCTCGACCCCGACCTCGACCGCGCCGACTCCCTGAGCCGGCCGGCCGCAGGGGGCCAGCGGCCGACGCGCCGACGTCAGTCCTGGGCGACCGGGGCCAGCTCGGCGGCGACGGACAGCTCGGTGGCGGAGCCGTCGACGGTGAAGACCAGGTCGCCGGTCACCTTGCCGCTGCGGCGCAGGTCGTCGGCGGCGAGCTCGGCTGCGCGGACGAGCGTCTCGGGACCGCTCACCTCGACCCGGGACAGCTCGGCTCGCATGGAGACCTTCGCCTGCGACTTGGCGCCGCGGATGCCCGCCAGGGCGGCGGCGACGGCGTCGACCGTCGCCGCGTCAGCGGCGGCGGGGGAGCCGAGCTCGAGGACGCCGGGCCAGGAGGCGTGGTGGACCGAGCCTTCCTGCCACCACGACCAGACCTCCTCGGTCACGTAGGGCAGGAAGGGGGCGAGCAGGCGCAGCTGCTTGTGCAGGGCGATGGCCAGCGTCGCCTTCGCCGAGGCGGTCGCGGTGCCGCCGTCCTCGGCGTACGCCCGCTCCTTGACCAGCTCGAGGTAGTCGTCGCAGAACTCCCAGAAGAACTTCTCGATCGTCTCGAGCGCCGTCGTGTAGTCGTAGGCCTCGAACGCCTCCGTGGCCTTCGTGATGACCTCGGCGAGGCGGCCCAGGAGCGCGCAGTCGATCGGCTCGGAGACCTCGAACGGGTTGAGCGCGGAGGCACCCACGCCGCCGAGGACGAACTTCGAGGCGTTGAGGACCTTCATCGCCAGCCGGCGACCGACCTTCATCTGGCTCTCGTCGAAGGGCGAGTCCAGCCCGGGGCGGGACATCGCAGCGCGCCAGCGGACGGCGTCGGCGCCGAACTTGTCGAGGATCTCGGTCGGGACGACCACGTTGCCCTTGGACTTCGACATCTTCTTGCGGTCGGGGTCGACCACGAAGCCGGAGATCAGAGCGTGGCTCCAGGGGGTGACGCCCTGCTCGAAGTGGGCGCGGACCACGCGGGAGAACAGCCAGGTGCGGATGATGTCGTGCGCCTGGGTGGCGAGGTCCATCGGGAAGACCCTCTCGAAGAGGTCCGGGTCCTCCTCCCAGCCGCCGGCGATCTGGGGCGTCAGCGAGGAGGTCGCCCAGGTGTCCATGACGTCGGGGTCGCCGATGAAGCCGCCGGCCCTGCCGCGCTGGTCCTCGGCGTAGCCGCGCGGGGCGTCGGTCGAGGGGTCGATCGGGAGCTCCGCCTCTGACGGGAGGAGCGGGTGGTCGTAGTCGGGCTCGCCCTGGTCGTCGAGCGGGTACCAGACCGGGAACGGGATGCCGAAGAAGCGCTGGCGCGAGATCAGCCAGTCGCCGTTGAGGCCGCCGACCCAGTTGTCGTACCGGTGCTTCATGTGGGTCGGGACCCAGGTGATGTCGGAGCCGCGCGCGACGAGCTCGTCGCGCAGGTCGGTGTCGCGGCCGCCGTTGCGGATGTACCACTGGCGGGTCGCGACGATCTCGAGCGGCTTGTCGCCCTTCTCGAAGAAGTTCGTCATCCGCTGCGTCGGCTTGGGGTCGCCGTCGAGGTCGCCGGTCTCGCGCAGCATGGTGACCATCTCCTCGCGTGCGGAGAAGGTGGTCTTGCCGGCGAGGCGCTCGTACGCCGCCGTGGCGGGCGCGGCCGCGAGCCACTCGGGGGTCTCGCGGAGCAGGCGGCCGTCGCGGCCGATGACGGTGCGGACCGGCAGCTGCAGCTCGCGCCACCACTGCACGTCGGTCAGGTCCCCGAAGGTGCAGCACATGGCGATGCCGGCGCCCTTGTCCATCTCGGCCGCGGGGTGCGCCACGACGGGGATCTCGACGCCGAAGACCGGCGAGGTGACCGTGGAGCCGAAGAGCGGCTGGTAGCGCTCGTCGTCGGGGTGCGCGATCAGGGCGACGACGGCCGGGACGAGTTCGGGGCGGGTGGTCTCGATCCACACCGTCTCCTGGCCAGGCTCGCCGTCAGTGCGGTGGAAGGCCACGCGGTGGTAGGCGCCGGCGTACTCCCGCGCCTCGAGCTCGGCCTGGGCGACCGCGGTCTGGAAGGTGACGTCCCAGAGGGTCGGCGCCTCCTGGAGGTAGGCCTCGCCGCGGGCGAAGTTGCGCAGGAACGCGCGCTGGCTGGCGGTCTGCGCCTTCGGGCCGATCGTCGTGTAGTGCTGCTCCCAGTCGACCGAGAGGCCGAGGGTGCGCCACAGCGACTCGAAGACCTGCTCGTCCTCCTGGACCAGCTGCTCGCAGAGCTCGACGAAGTTGGGCCGGCTGATCGGCACCTGCTTCTTCGGGTCGGGCTTGGCCGGCGGCGTGAAATCGGCGTCGTAGGGGAGCGAGGGGTCGCAGCGGACGCCGAAGTAGTTCTGCACCCGGCGCTCGGTCGGCAGGCCGTTGTCGTCCCAGCCCATCGGGTAGAAGACCGACTTGCCGCGCATCCGTTGGAAGCGGGCGACGACGTCGGTGTGGGTGTAGGAGAAGACGTGGCCGACGTGGAGGCTGCCGCTGACGGTCGGCGGCGGGGTGTCGATGGAGAAGACGTTCTCGCGCGGCTGGGTGCGGTCGAACGCGTAGGTGCGATCGGCCTTCCAGCGCTCGGCCCACTTCTGCTCCAGCCCCTCCAGCGCGGGCTTCTCCGGTACGGCGAGCGCGGGCGGGGCGCTCGGCGTGTCGGGGGCCTGCTGCTGCGGGGTCTCGGTCATGGGCGAAGCCTAGTTCGGCCGCTCCGACCTGCGGAAACCGGTTGCCACTCCGGCGACCGTGGCACATACCCTCCGCGGCATGCCCGACTCGCCCGGCACGGCGTACGCCGTCACGCTCACCACCGACCCGGCGGCGTTCCTGCGCGAGGCCAGCGACCTCCTCGCGGCCGACCCGGTCGTCACCTCGGTGGTCGCGACGGTGACCCAGCAGGCGGTCGCCGCCGACGCGGCCGGTGACCCGGCGCCCCACCACCCGCGGTGGTGGGCGGTCGTGCGCGACGGCGCCGGGACGGTGGTCGGCGCGGCGATGCGGACCGCGCCGTTCGAGCCGCACCCGGCGTACGTCCTGCCGATGCCGGAGGAGGCGGCCCGCGCACTGGCGCGCGCGGTCCACGAGCGCGGCGAGCGCCTCGACGGGGTCAACGGTGCGCTGCCGGCCGCCCGGGTGGTCGCCGACGAGGCGGCCGCGCTTGCCGGGGCCGAGGCCGTCGTCGACGAGCACCTGGTCCTGTGGGAGCTGCCAGGCCTGGCCGCGCTGGTCGACCACGACGCCCCGGGCCGGCTGCGCGCCGCGGAGCCCGACGACGTGCCGTTGTGCGTGCGGTGGTGGGACGCCTTCGCCGTCGACTCCGCCGAGCAGGGCGGCCGCGAGGGTGCGCACCCGATGGACCGTGCGACCGAGGAGGGGATGGCGCAGCGGGTGGCGGCCGGGCTGGTGCGGCTGTGGGAGTCGCCCGGGGGCGAGGTCGTGCACCTGACGGCGCACACGGGGTCGGCGTACGGCGTGGTCCGGGTCGGCCCCGTCTACACCCCGCGCCAGCACCGCGGCCACGGCTACGCGAGTGCCGCCGTCGCGCAGGTCACCCGTCGCGTCCTCGAGGCGGGGGACCGGGCGTGCCTGTTCACCGACCGGGCGAACCCGACCTCGAACAAGATCTACGCCGCGATCGGCTACCGACCCGTCGCGGAGACCGCCAACCTCGTGCTGCGGTGACCGTCCGGCCGGGCCGGGCTCACCAGACCAGGACGGCCTTGACCACCCTGCCGTCGTGCAGGTCGGCGACGGCCGTGCCGATCTCCTCGAAGGGGTAGGTGCGGATCCAGTCGTCGACCGGGAACTCCCCGGCCGCGTTCATCGCGATCAGCCGGGGCACCATCTCCTGCGGGTCGGAGTCGCCCTCGATGGAGCCCTTGACGACCTTGCCGTTCTGCAGCATGTCGATGGCGTCGAGCTGGTACTCCTCGGCGCCGAGGCCCAGCACCACGAGCTCGCCGCGGATGCCGAGCGCCTGCTGCGCCTGCTTGACGACAGCCGGGACCGCGGTCGTGTCGATGGCGTACGTCGCCCCGCCGCCGGTCAGCTCCCTGACGCGGTCCACGACCGACGGCGCGCCCTCCTCGGTCCCGAGCGCGGACGGGTTCACGACGAGCGCGCCGAGCGCGGCGGCCTGCTCGAGCCGGCTGTCCACGAGGTCGACCGCGACGACGGTCCCGGTGCCGGTCGTGGCGGCCGCGGCGATGGCCGCGAGGCCGACCGCCCCGGCGCCCCAGACGACCAGGCTGTCGGACGGGCCGGGCCGGAGCACGTTGAGCACGGTGCCGGCGCCGGTCTGGAACCCGCAGCCGTACGGCGCGACCCGCGTCAGGTCGAGCTGCTCGTCGACGACGACGCAGTTGTCGGCGTACGCGATCGCGTGCCGGGAGAACGAGGACTGGCCGAAGAAGTTGGAGAAGACCGGTCCCGACTCGCGGGAGTAGGCGGTCGAGCCGTCCATGCGCATGCCCATGTAGTTGAGCAGCAGCGAGGAGTCGCAGTAGCCGACCTCACCGGCGCGGCACCGGTCGCACTGCCGGCACGAGCGGAAGCTGAGCACCACGTGGTCGCCGGGCTCGATGCCGGTCACGTCCGGCCCGACCGCCTCGACGACGCCGGCGCCCTCGTGGCCGAAGACGTTCGGGTACATCTCGGCGGGCAGCATCGACGCCATCGTCACGTCGGTGTGGCACAGGCCGGTGGCGACGATCCGCACCAGCACCTCGTCGGCGCGCGGGCCCTCGAGCTCGACGTCCTCGAGCACGAAGTCCTGACCAGGGCCGTTCACGACGGCGGCGGTGGTTCGCATGGCGGTCAACCTAGAACGTGTTCCAACTCCTGTCATCCGTTCTCCGCTCCCTACACTCGGGAGCACGATGACCGACTCCAGCGCGCCCGACGCCCCCCGCCTCGCCGAGACCTACGCCGAGGTCGAGGACGCTCTTCTCTCCCGGTGGCCCGAGACCCGGCTGGAGCCGTCGCTGGACCGGATCCGCGCGTTCACCGAGGTGCTCGGCGACCCGCAGCGGTCCTACCCGGTCATCCACCTGACCGGCACCAACGGCAAGACGTCCACCTCCCGCATGGTCGACGCGCTGCTGACCACCCTCGAGCTGCGCACCGGCCGCTTCACCAGCCCGCACGTGGAGCGGATGACCGAGCGGATCAGCATCGACGGGGAGCCGCTCGACGACGAGGCGTTCGTGCGCGCCTTCAACGACGTCGCGGCGTACACCCACCTCGTGGACGAGGACCAGCCGCACCCGCTGTCCTTCTTCGAGACCGTGGTGGGCATGGCGTACGCCGCGTTCGCCGACGCCCCGGTCGAGGTCGCGGTCGTCGAGGTCGGCATGGGCGGCTCGTGGGACGCCACCAACGTCGCCGACGGGGCGGTCGCGGTGGTCACGCCGATCGCCGTCGACCACGCTCGCTACCTCGGGGAGTCGGTCGCCGCGATCGCGCAGGAGAAGGCCGGCATCATCAAGCCCGGCGCCCAGGTCGTGCTGGCGCAGCAGCCGCAGGAGGCCGCCGTCGTGCTGCTCGAGCGGGCCGCCGAGGTGGGCGCGACGGTGGTGCGCGAGGGGCTGGACTTCGGCGTGATCTCCCGCGTGCCCGGCGTCGGCGGCCAGCTGCTGTCGCTGCAGGGGCTGCGCGGTCGGTACGACGACGTCTTCCTGCCCCTGCACGGCGCTCACCAGGCGCAGAACGCGGCGGTGGCGCTGGCGACCGTCGAGGCGTTCCTCTCCGGCGGTGACGCCGGCGAGCCGCTCGACGAGGAGCTTGTCCGCGGGGCGTTCGCCGAGGTGACCTCGCCGGGCCGCCTCGAGGTGGTGCGCCGCTCGCCGAGCATCGTGCTCGACGCCGCGCACAACCCCGCCGGCGCCGAGGCGACCGCCGCGGCCCTCGAGGACTCCTTCACGTTCTCCCCGCTGATCGGCGTCGTCGGCGTGATGGGCGACAAGGACGCCGAGGGGCTGCTCGCGGCCTTCGAGCCGGCCCTCGCCCACCTGGTCGTCACCCAGAACAGCACCTCGCGCGCGATGCCCGCCGAGGAGCTCGCCGAGGTCGCGCGCGGCATCTACGGCGAGGACCGGGTCACCGTCGCTCCGCGGCTGGCCGACGCGATCGACGCCGCCGCCGCGCTGGCCGAGGCCGGCGAGGCGCTCGGCAGCCCGCTCGGCTCCGGCGCCGTGCTCGTGACCGGCTCCGTCGTCACCGTCGGCGAGGCCCGCACCCTGCTGGGAGGACCCCGATGAGCAACCCCGAGCAGCGCTCGCCGCGTCGCGGCATGTGCGCGGCGATCCTGTGCCTCGAGGCGATCGCCCTCGGCCTGACCACGCCGGTGATGATCACCATCGCCGACGTCGACACCGGCCTCGCGCTCGCGATCGGGCTCGGCCTGACGCTCGCGTGCCTGCTGCTCGCCGGCATGCTCCGCAAGCCGTGGGCCTACACCGCCGGCTGGCTCGTGCAGGTCGCGGCGGTCGGGCTCGGCTTCGTCGTGCCGATCATGTTCGTGCTCGGCGGCATCTTCGCGCTGCTGTGGGGCACCGCCGACTTCCTCGGCCGCAAGATCGAGCGCGAGCGCGCGGAGGCGTACGCCGCCTTCGCTGCGGAGCAGGCCGCGCCCGAGGCCTGAGCCGCGACGTCGGACCCGCGCAGGTCAGGCCCGGTCGGGCCGGTCGAGCGCGGCGGTGAGGGCACCCAGCGCGGCGTCGAGCTGCTGGTCCGTGCACCCGCCGAACCCGACGACCAGCCCGTGCAGCCCGGCGCTGCGGCCGTACCCGGCCAGGAGCGGGACGTCGAACCCCGCCGCCCGCGCCGCCTCGTGTGCGCGGACCGCTCGCGCCTCGTCGAGCCGGATGGTGGCGTACATCCCGGCGATCGGGCCGGCCACCCCGCCGTACGGCCCGAGCGCCGCGGCGACCCGCTCCGCTCGCTGGGCGTAGCGACGCCGAGCCGACCGGACCACGCGGTCGACGTAGCCCTCGCGCAGGAGGGAGAGGAAGGCCCGCTGCACCGGCCACGCGGCGGCGTCGTGCGTGATCTCCCGCGTCCGGTCCACCCGGTCGAGCACCGCCGGGGGCGCGACCAGCCAGCCCAGGCGCATGCTCGGGGCGACGGTCTTGCTGGCCGTCCCGAGGTACGCCACGTGCTCGCGGTCGAGGCTCGCCAGTGCGGGGACCGGCGCGACGTCGTAGCGGAACTCCGAGTCGTAGTCGTCCTCCACGACGAGCGTCCCGGCGGCCCGGGCCGCCGCCAGGAGCGAGACGCGGGCGTGGCCCGGCATCGTGTGCCCGAGCGGGTGCTGGTGGGCCGGCGTGACGTACGCCGCCGCGAGCCCGCGCAGGTCCCAACCGGCGGGGTCCTCGGCCGGCAGGTCCACCACGGTGCGGCCGGCCAGTCCGGCGACGGCGGCCGCCGACCGGTAACCGGGGTCCTCCACGCCGACCGGCCCGGGCGGCAGCGCCGTCAGGACGTGGCGGAGCCCGTCGCCGGTGCCGGCGGTCACCCGCACGTCGTCGGGCTCGACGTCGAGGCCGCGGGCGCGCGCGAGCCGGGTCGCCAGCTCGGCCCGCAGGGCGGGCAGGCCGCGCGGGTCGTCGTACCCCTCCGGCGGGCGCGCCGCACCGACGTCGCGCCAGGCGCGGCGCCACGCGTCGGCGTACCGCGGATCGATCCAGGGCGTGCCCGTGTCCAGGCGCACGAGCGCCGGAGCCGCCGGCGCGGGGGAGCCGCGGCGCCGCGGACGGGGCGCCAGGCCGGTGCCGCCGGCCACGAACGTCCCGGACCCGTGGCGGCCCTCGAGCCAGCCCTCGGCGACCAGCTGCGCGTAGGCGCGCTCGGCGACGGCGCGGGCGACGCCGAGCTCGCCGGCCAGCGCGCGGGAGCTGGGCAGGCGGCTGCCGACCGGAAGCCGGCCGTTGCCGACCTGGCGGCGGATCTCGTCGGCGAGCTGCACGCCGAGCGCCCGCCGGTCGGAGCGGTCGAGGACGACGGCGAGGGTCTGCACGAGTGGCCTTCCTCTTTGCTGGCGAAGTGGCTGCTGAGCCTAGGCCACTCGTCGGCCATGCTGGGCGTGTGACCAGGAACGCCGCCCCGCTCGCCCCGCTCTCGCCCACCGACCGCACGACCGTCCAGCGCGGCAAGCACCGCGTGGTCGACGACCGCGAGCAGCTGCACGCGTTCCTGGCCGAGGCGCTCGTCGCGCACGTCGGCGTCGTGGTGGGCGACCACCCGGTCGTGCTGCCCTGCGCGTACGCCGTCGACCCGGCCGGTCCCGACGGGGGCGGTTCGCTCTACGTGCACGGGTCGGTCGCCTCGGTGTGGCTGCGGCACGCCGTCGGGTCGACGGTCTGCGTGACCGTCACCGAGCTCGACGGGCTCGTCGCGGCGCGGTCGGCCTTCCACCACTCGATGAACTACCGCTCCGCCGTCGTCATCGGCCGCGCCCGCCTGGTCGAGGACGAGGCCGAGCGGGGGCGGGCGCTCGACCTGGTCGTCGACCAGATGGTGCCGGGCCGGGCCGCGACGCTGCGCCCCAGCACCCGCAAGGAGCTCGCGGCGACCGCCGTGCTCGCCGTACCTCTCCACGAGGCGTCGATGAAGGCTCGCGCCGGCGGCCCCGGCGACGACCCCGAGGACGTCGCCGCCGGCACCTGGGCCGGGCACGTCCCGCTGCGCCGCGTCGCGGAAACCGTGGTGCCGGCGCCCGAGGCGACCGGTCCGGTGCCGGCCGACGTGGCCGCGCGTGCCGCGGCGCTGGCCGCTCGGTAGGGTCCGGGCCATGACGCAGCGCACCCTGGTCCTCCTCAAGCCCGACACCGTCCGCCGCGGCCTGGTCGGCGAGGTCCTGTCCCGCTTCGAGGCCAAGGGGCTGTCCATCGTCGCGATGGAGCTGCGCCACATCGACGCCGCCAAGGCCGACGAGCACTACGCCGAGCACGTCGAGCGCGACTTCTACCCGCCGCTGCGCGACTTCGTCACCAGCGGCCCGCTCGTCGCGATGGTCCTCGAGGGTGACGAGGCGATCGAGGTCGTCCGCGCCCTCAACGGCGCCACCGACGGCCGCAAGGCCGCCCCCGGCACCATCCGCGGCGACCTGTCGCTCTCCAACCGCGAGAACCTCGTCCACGGCTCCGACTCGCCCGACTCCGCCGCCCGCGAGATCGCGATCTGGTTCCCGCAGCTGGCGCTGTAGGACGGGGTCAGCATCCCAAGTTGACTTGGGATGCTGACGCTTTGCGGCCATCGCAACGGCCGAGAAGTGGCGGCAATGGCCGCACATTGCGCCGCGCGCCGCCACATCAGCCCCACGAGCCACACCCGTCTCCGCAGCAGACACGCCCCGAACCCCGGCGTGCCTCCCGAGGCAGAGGTGGTCCGGTCCTTACGCTCCCGGTGGGCGCCGACGTAGGCACCACGGCACGCACCGAGGGGTACGCCGCGCCCGCGACTTCCCCGGACGCGACGGACCTGCGAGGCACTCGGCATGGCGAACAGCTTCATCGGCCGCGACATGGCCGTGGACCTCGGCACCGCCAACACGCTGGTCTACGTCCGCGGCAAGGGCGTGGTGCTCGACGAGCCGAGCGTGGTGGCGATGAACGTCGCGACCGGCGAGGTGCTGGCGGTCGGCCACGAGGGCAAGCGGATGATCGGGCGCACGCCGGACGGGATCACCGCGATCCGGCCGCTCAAGGACGGCGTGATCGCCGACTTCGAGGCGACCGAGCAGATGCTACGGTTCTTCATCCAGCAGGTCCATAAGCGGCGGTACTTCGCCAAGCCGCGCATGGTCATCTGCGTGCCGAGCGGCATCACCGCGGTGGAGCAGCGGGCGGTCAAGGAGGCCGGCTACCAGGCCGGCGCGCGCCGGGTCTACATCGTCGAGGAGCCGATGGCGGCCGCGATCGGCGCCGGACTCCCGGTGCACCAGGCCACCGGCAACATGGTGGTCGACGTCGGCGGCGGCACGACCGAGGTCGCGGTCATCTCCCTCGGCGGCATCGTCACCAGCCTGAGCATCCGCACCGCCGGCGACGACCTCGACGCCGCGATCGTGGCGTGGATGAAGAAGGAGTACTCCCTCATGCTCGGCGAGCGCACCGCCGAGGAGGTCAAGACGACCCTCGGCTCGGCGTTCCCGATGGCCCAGGAGCCCGAGGCGGAGATCCGCGGGCGCGACATGGTCTCCGGACTGCCGCGCACCGTCGTGGTGTCGAGCTCGGAGATCCGCCAAGCGCTCGAGGAGCCGCTGCACGCGATCGTCGACGCGGTCCGCGCCACGCTCGACCAGACCCCGCCGGAGCTCGCCGGTGACATCATGGACCGCGGCATCGTGCTCACCGGTGGGGGAGCGCTGCTGCGCGGTCTCGACGAGCGGATCCGGCACGAGACCGGCATGCCCGTCCACGTCGCCGAGGACCCGCTCAGCTCCGTCGCGCTGGGCGCCGGCAAGTGCGTGGAGGAGTTCGAGGCGCTCCAGCAGGTGCTGGTCACCGAGCCGAGGCGGTTCTGATGGCGGTCGACCTCTTCGAGCGACCGACCCGGCAGCGCAGCGGCCAGGGACAGCAGCCGCCCCGCGGCCCGATGAAGCGCGAGCGCCGCTGGCGCGTCACCGAGCGGCTCGAGGACCGCGGACGGCCGTCCCGCTCGCTGGTCGTCGCCCTCGTGCTGGCCTGCCTGAGCCTGATCACCCTCGACTCCACGGCCGGGGACGACTCGCCCGTCGAGCCGGTGCGCCGCGCGGTCGGCGAGGTCCTCGGCCCGGTCGAGGTCGGCGCCGCCGCCGTCGTACGCCCCTTCGTCGCGGTGCCGTCCTGGTTCCGCACCCACGCCGACCTGCGCGGCGAGATCGGCGACCTCGAGGCCGAGAACGCCCGCCTGCGCACCGAGGTCAACACCGCCGACTACGACCGCAACCGCCTGAAGGAGTACGACGGCCTCACCGCCTCCGCCGAGGACCTCGGCTACTCGCTGGTGCCGGCGCGCGTGGTCGGGCTCGGCCCGGCGCAGTCGTTCTCGAGCACGGTCACCATCGACGCCGGCTCGCAGTCGGGCCTGCGCCCGGACATGACGGTCCTCAACAACGACGGGCTCGTCGGCCGGGTCGTCCGCGTCACCCGCACCACCGCCACCGTGCTGCTCATCGTCGACGCGGACTCCGTCGTCGGCGGCCGCGTCGGCTCGTCGATGGAGCTCGGGTCGGTCGAGGGCCGGGGCCAGCTCGGCTCCACCGGCCGCCTCGACCTCGAGCTGATCGACTCCTCGGACGTGCCGAAGCGCGACGACGCGGTCGTCACGTGGGGGAGCGAGGGCGGCGCGCCGTACGTCGCCGGCGTCCCGATCGGCCGCGTCACGGCCGTCTACTCCAGCCTCCGCGAGACCGCGCAGCGCGCGGTGGTCGAGCCGTACGTCGACTTCGCCGCGCTCGACCTCGTCGGCGTCGTCGTCCCCTCGGGCACCGCCAGCGACCGCGCCGTCATCGAGGCCGACGGGAGCGTTCGATGAACCCCGGACGCGCCGCCGTCGCGCTCGCCGCCGTCGTCGTGGCGCTCGTGCTGCAGGTGACGGTCTTCTCCCACGTCTCGTGGGCCGGCGTCGTGCCGAATCTCGTGCTGCTGGTCGTCGTCGCCACCGGGCTGGTCCGCGGCGCGCAGGCGGCCATGGTGCTCGGTTTCGTCGCCGGCGTCCTGCTCGACCTCGCCCCGCCGGCCGACCACGTGGCCGGCCGCTGGGCGCTCGCCCTCGTCGTCGTGGGCTACGTCGCCGGGCGGGTGCGCCAGGACGTCCGGCCCACCGCCGGCTCGGTCGTGGCGACCGTCGCGGCGTGCTCCTTCGTCGGCACCTCCGTCTTCGCGCTCACCGGCGTGCTCCTGCAGGACCCGGCCCTCGGCGTCGGCGAGGTGCTCCAGGTGATCGCGATCGGCGTCTTCCTGGACGTCCTCCTCACCCCGTTCGTGCTGCCGGTCGTGATGGGCACCTTCCGCCGGCTCGAGCCCGTCCGGGCCACGGCATGAGCGCCCGGCAGGAGCCGTCATGAGTGCTGCCGAGGCGGCCAGCCGCCGCAGCCGGCTGCGCCTGGTGGTCGTGCAGGCGCTGGTGTTCTCGCTCTTCGCGACGCTGTTCGTGCGGCTGTACTACCTGCAGGTGGTCAGCGGTGAGCAGTACACCGCGCAGGCGGCCAACCAGTCCGTGCGCGACATCGTGGTGCAGCCGCAGCGCGGCCTCATCGTCGACGACATGGGCCGCCCGCTCGTCACCAACCGCACCGCGTGGGTGGTCTCGATCGACCGCAGCATGCTCGACAAGATGACCGAGCCCCAGCAGGACAAGCTCGTCGAGCGGGTCGCGCAGGTGACCGGCGTGCGCGCCGCGATGATCCGCAAGCGGCTGGTGACCTGCGGCGACGAGGGCAGCGTGACCGGCGCCTGCTGGAACGGCTCGCCCTACCAGCCGGTCCCCGTCGCCACCGACGTCGACCAGTCGGTCGCGCTGCGCGTGCTCGAGCAGCCCGAGGACTTCCCGGCCGTGCTCGCCGAGCAGCAGACCGTCCGCAACTACCCGCGCCCCTACGGCGTGAACCTCGCCCACGTCCTCGGCTACCTCAGCCCGATCACCGAGGACGAGCTCGACGCCGCGGAGGAGGACGAGGACGACTCGGTCAACGGCGCCTCCTCGGTCGGCCGCGCGGGCGTGGAGAAGCAGTACGACGCGTGGTTGCGCGGGATGCCCGGCTACCGCAGCGTCGCGGTCGACTCGATGGGCCGCGTGCTCGGCGACGACGGCGAGGTCGAGGCCACGCCGGGCGCCACGCTGGTCACCTCGATCGACGCGCGCGTGCAGGGGCTGGTGGAGAAGGAGCTGGCCGGCGCGATCGCGAAGGCCCGCACCGAGACCGACACCGTGACCGGGCGGAAGTACGAGGCCGACTCCGGCGCAGTCGTGGTCATGGAGGCGGGGACCGGTCGCGTCGTCGCGATGGCCAGCCAGCCGACGTACGACCCCGGCGTGTGGGTCGGCGGCATCACCAAGAAGCAGCTCGCCCGGCTCTACTCCGAGGCCGCCGGAACCCCGCTGCTCGGCCGCGCGACCCAGGGCCAGTTCGCGCCGGGGTCGACGTGGAAGCCGTTCATGACGTCCGGCGCGCTGACCAACGGCTACACCACCGACGCCCGGCTCGCCTGCTCCTCGGGCTTCCAGGTCGGCAACCGGGTGTTCAAGAACTACGAGTCCGGCGCCTACGGCCACATCGGCTTCGACAAGGCGCTCGAGGTCTCGTGCAACACCTTCTTCTACCGGATCGGCTACGACTACTGGCAGCGCTTCGGCTCCGACGTCGACGACGTCGACGCCAAGGACCCGCTGGTGGAGGAGGCGAAGGACTTCGGCTTCGGCGACGAGACCGGCATCGACCTGCCCGGCGAGGCGTCGGGCCGGATCGCGGACCGGACGTGGAAGCGCGCCTACTACGACTCGATGAAGGACTACTACTGCGGCATCAGCGAGAAGCCGCAGGACGACAAGACGTCCGACTTCGTCTACAGGTTCGCCCGCGAGTTCTGCATCGAGGGCTTCGCCTACCGCGCCGGTGACGCGGTCAACTTCTCGATCGGGCAGGGCGACACGATCGTGACCCCGCTCCAGCTGGCCCGGGCGTACGCCGCGCTGGCCAACGGCGGCACCCTGTGGGAGCCGCGGATCGGCAAGGCGATCGTGGACCCGACCGGGCGGACGATCAAGGAGATCAAGCCGAAGAAGGCCGGGACGGTCGACCTCCCGAAGTCCGTGCTCTCCTACATCGACACCGCGCTGAAGAGCGTCAGCAGCCGCGGGACCATGGCCTGGAAGCTGCCCGGCTTCCCGCTCGAAGAGGTCCAGATCCGCTCGAAGACCGGCTCCGCGGAGGTCTACGGCAAGCAGTCGACCTCGTGGGTCGCCTCCTACACCGACGACTACGTGGTCGTGATGATGGTGAGCCAGGGCGGCACCGGCTCCGGCCGCAACGGTGACTCGATCCGCCGCATCTACGAGGCGTTGTACGGCGTCGAGGGATCGACCGTCGACCCGCGCAGGGCGTTCATTCCCGGCACGAAGCCGCCGGCCGAGCTGCCCACGTTCACCGCCGACGGATCGATCCTGCCGCCGGGCCGCCGCGACTCCGACGAGGCCGACGCGACGGCCGGCAAGAAGGGCGGCGACCGGTGACCGTCACCCGGCTCAGCCCCCGCGTCCCCGTCCAGCCCGCGAACCGCGGCGCCACCCGCACCGCGGTGCGCACCAGCGTCCGCGCGCCCGGCCTCGACTGGTGGCTGCTCGGCGCCGTCGCCGCGCTCGTGGTCGTCGGCACGCTGCTCGTCTGGTCCGCGACGTCGGCGCGCGACACGCTCACCGGCGGTGACTCCACGGCGTACCTCTCCAAGCAGGTCACGAATGTCGCCATCGGCGTCGTGCTCATGGTGCTGGTCATGGCGACCGACCACCGGTGGGTGCGGATCGTCGCGCCACTGGTCTACCTCGGCTCGGTGGTCGGGCTCGGGCTGGTGCTCTCGCCGTTGGGCAGCACGATCAACGGCTCCCGGTCGTGGATCGACCTCGGGGGCATGTCGATCCAGCCCTCGGAGTTCGCCAAGCTCGCGGTCGTCATCGGCATGGCGCTCGTCGTCGCCGAGCGGGCCGAGGGCCGCTGGCGCGCCCGCGTCGGGCTCGGCGAGGTCGTCGGCATGCTGGCGATCGCCGCGCTGCCGGCCGCGCTGATCATGCTCCAGCCCGACCTCGGCACGATGCTCGTCCTCGCCGCCACCGTCTTCGGCGTGCTGGCCGTGTCCGGCGCACCGCGCCGCTGGCTGGTGCTGCTGGTCGGCGGCGGCGTCACCGCGGCGGTCGCAGCGGTGGCCGGCGGCGCGCTGAAGCAGTACCAGGTCGACCGGTTCCTCGCCTTCACTAACCCCGACCTCGACCCCCGCGGCGCCGGCTACAACGTCGAGCAGGCACGCATCGCGGTCGGCAACGGCGGCCTCTTCGGCCAGGGGCTCTTCGACGGCTCGCAGACCCGCTCGGGGTTCGTGCCCGAGCAGCACACCGACTTCATCTTCACCGTCGCCGGCGAGGAGCTCGGCCTGCTCGGCGCGGGCGCGCTCATCGGCCTGCTCGTCGTCGTGCTGTGGCGGGCGCTCGTGATCGCCGCCCGCACCGACGACGTCTTCGGCCGGGTCGCGGCCGCCGGCATCGCCTGCTGGTTCGGCTTCCAGGCGTTCCAGAACATCGGGATGTGCCTGGGCATCATGCCGGTCACCGGCGTGCCGCTGCCGTTCGTGTCGTACGGCGGCTCCTCGATGTTCGCGAGCATGCTCGCCGTCGGCCTGCTGCAGAACATCCACCTGCGCGCCACCGCCCCCGCCGCCACCCGGTTCGCGGGCCTGTCCGGCCGCTGACCCCGCCCCGGGTCGACCTGGGAACGTCGCGCGACGGGGTCGTGTGCCTGGGGACGTGCCGACCCGCGTCCCGAGGCACACGACCCCCGGCCTCGGGTTGGGCGCCGCGGTCGCCTCGCGCCGCGGGGCCGCTGGAGGCCGGGGTCAGGGCACGACGGACAGGAACAGGAACGCGCCGAGCAGCACCAGGTGCACCAGCCCCTGCTGCGCCTTGGCCCGGCCCTGGGCGACGGTGAGCACCGAGACGACGACGGTGATGCACAGCAGCACCAGCTGGGTGGTCTCCAGGCCGAGCTCGAGCGGGCCGTCCAGCCAGATCGAGGCGACGGCGATGGTGGGGACGGTCAGGCCGATCGAGGCCATCGCGGAGCCGTACCCGAGGTTGAGGCTGACCTGCACGCGGTCGCGGGACGCGTTGCGGACGGCCGCGATCGACTCCGGCGCGAGCACGAGCAGTGCGATGACGACGCCGACGACGGCGTACGGCGCACCCATCGCCTGCACGGCGTCCTCGATCGTGGGGGAGAGCAGCTTGGCCAGGCCGACGACCGAGAGCAGCGAGACGACGAGCAGGACCAGGCTCAGCAGCGTCTCGCGGCGCGACGGCGGGTCGGCGTGGTCGTCGCCGTCCGCGTCGAGCAGCCCGGTCATCAGGCCGTACTCGTCGCTGGAGACCGGCACGAAGAAGTCGCGGTGCCGCACGGTCTGGGTGAGCACGAACCCGACGTACAGCACCAGCGAGGCGACCGCCGCGAACGCCAGCTGCGAGCCGGAGAACTCCAGCCCCTGCCCGGACGTCGTGAACGACGGCAGCACCATCGTCAACGAGGCCAGGGCGACGACGGTGGTGAGCGCCGAGCCGGTGCCCGAGGGGTTGAAGCTGACCAGGTGGTGCTTGAGCGCGCCGACCAGCAGCGAGATGCCGACGATGCCGTTGAGGGTGATCATCACCGCCGCGAAGACCGTGTCGCGGGCGTAGGTGCTGGTGCCCTCGCCGCCGCTGGTCATCAGCATCACGATCAGGCCGACCTCGATGACGGTCACGGCGACCGCGAGGATCAGCGACCCGAACGGCTCACCCACCTTGTGCGCCACCACCTCGGCGTGGTGGACCGCGGCGAGCACCGCGCCGACCAGCGCCGCGCCGATCGCCACCAGGACCGCCCAGTGCTCGTGGTGCAGCCAGGTGGCGGTGAGGACGACGGCGGCGACGACGGGGACGACCACCGACCACTGGAACGGGCCGCGGACGGCGGGGGCACTCATCAGTTCCCAACCTATCGGTCCCCGCACGTAGGCTTGGCCGGTCCCCAGCACGCTCCCCGCCGTCCCTCGTGAGGTCCCGCATGTCCGCCCCTGAGTCCGTCTTCCCGCGGCTCGAGCCCCGTCTCCCGTCGGTGTCCAAGCCGATCCAGTACGTCGGGGGCGAGCTCAACTCCACGGTCAAGGACTGGGACTGCGGCGCCGCCACCGAGGCCGGCGAGACCGTCCGCTGGGCGCTGATGTACCCCGACGCCTACGAGGTCGGCCTGCCCAACCAGGGCGTCCAGATCCTCTACGAGGTGCTCAACGAGCGCGACTGGATCGTCGCCGAGCGCACGTACGCCGTGTGGCCGGACATGGAGCGCGTCCTGCGGGAGGGCGACGAGCACGGCCCGATCCCGCAGTTCACCGTCGACGGCCACCGGCCGGTCCGCGCCTTCGACGTCCTGGGCCTGAGCTTCTCCACCGAGCTCGGCTACACGAACATGCTCAACGCCCTCGACCTCGCCGGGATCCCGCTGCACGCGGTCGACCGCACCGACGAGGACCCGGTCGTGCTGGCCGGCGGCCACGCGGCGTTCAATCCCGAGCCGATCGCCGACTTCCTCGACGCGGCCGTCCTCGGTGACGGCGAGGAGGTCGTGCTGGCGATCTCCGAGGTGATCCGGGAGTGGAAGGCGCAGGGCCGCCCCGCCGGCGAGATGCCCACCGCTCGCGATGAGCTGCTGCGCCGGCTCGCGGTCAGCGGCGGGGTCTACGTGCCGAAGTTCTACGACGTCACCTACGGCGCCGACGGCGCGATCTCCTCGGTCGTGCCGAACGTCCCCGGCGTGCCGTTCCGCGTCACGAAGCACACGCTGATGGACCTCGACGCCTGGCCCTACCCGGCCAAGCCGCTGGTGCCGCTCGCCGAGACCGTGCACGAGCGGTTCAGCGTCGAGATCTTCCGCGGCTGCACCCGCGGCTGCCGCTTCTGCCAGGCCGGCATGATCACCCGCCCGGTCCGCGAGCGCTCGATCGAGACGATCGGCGCGATGGTCGAGAACGGCATCCGGAAGTCGGGCTTCGAGGAGGTCGGCCTGCTGTCGCTCTCCAGCGCCGACCACACCGAGATCGGCGAGGTCGCCAAGGGCCTGGCCGACCGCTACGAGGGTCAGAACGTCTCGCTCTCGCTGCCCTCGACCCGCGTCGACGCGTTCAACATCAACCTGGCCAACGAGTTCTCCCGCAACGGCCGCCGCTCCGGACTGACGTTCGCCCCCGAGGGCGGGTCGGAGCGGATGCGGAAGGTGATCAACAAGATGGTCACCGAGGAGGACCTCATCCGCACCGTCGCCGCGGCGTACTCCCACGGCTGGCGGCAGGTGAAGCTCTACTTCATGTGCGGCCTCCCCACCGAGACCGACGAGGACGTCCTGCAGATCGCCGACCTCGCCAAGCGCGTCATCGCCAAGGGCCGCGAGGTCTCCGGGCGCAACGACGTCCGGTGCACGGTCTCGATCGGCGGGTTCGTGCCCAAGCCGCACACGCCGTTCCAGTGGGCCGCGCAGCTCGACCACGAGACCACCGACGAGCGGCTGCGCAAGCTGCGCGACACCGTCCGCGAGGACAAGAAGTACGGCCGCGCGATCGGGTTCCGCTACCACGACGGCAAGCCCGGCACCATCGAGGGACTGCTCTCCCGCGGCGACCGCCGCGTCGGCCGCGCCATCGAGCAGGTCTGGCGCGACGGCGGCCGCTTCGACGGCTGGAGCGAGCACTTCTCCTACGACCGCTGGGTCGCCGCGTGCGAGCAGGCGCTGGCGGGCACGGGCGTCGACCTCGCCTGGTACACCACCCGCGAGCGCGGCTACGACGAGGTCCTGCCCTGGGACCACCTCGACTCCGGCCTCGACAAGGACTGGCTGTGGGCCGACTGGGAGGACGCCCTCGCCGTCGCCGACGGCTCCTCGGACGTCGAGGTCGAGGACTGCCGCTGGACGCCCTGCTACGACTGCGGCGTCTGCCCGGAGATGGGCACCGAGATCCAGATCGGTCCCACCGGCCGGCAGCTGCTTCCGCTCTCGGTCGTCTGAGCTGTCGCTGGCGGTCGGTGGCGCGACATTCCGGCGCAATTGCGCGGTTGTAGCGCCGGTCTGAGCCGGTGGCGCGACATTCCAGCGCAATGGCGCGGTTGTGTCGCCCGAGGAGCCACCTCGCCCCCAGGCCGGCGGCGCCTGAGCCGAGCGGTCAGACCCGCCCGCGACGCAGCGCCGCCCAGGTGTCGGGCGCGACGACGCCGTCGGCGGTGAGCCCGGCCCGGCGCTGGTAGGTCGCGACCGCGCGCGAGGTCGCCCGGTCGAGCACGCCGGTGACGCGGAGCCGGGCGCCGGTGGCGACGAGCGAGCGCTGGAGGCGGCGCACGGCGTCCTCGGCCGAGCCCTCCTTGAGCAGGGGAGCCTGGCCGCGGGCCAGCAGCGAGACCCAGGTGCGGCGGTCGACCCGGCCGGAGACGGGCAGCCCCGTCAGCCGCTGGTGCCGGCGGACCACGCGGGCGACGTCGGCGTCGAACCGGCCGTCGACCTTGCCGCGGTACGCCGCGGCCTTGCGCAGCAGGCACTGCGCGGTGCGGACGACCTGGCCGCGGCGACCCTTCGCCAGCGTCGGGTAGGAGACGCGGTCCAACCGCACCCCGCCGCAGGCGCGCGGCGCCGGCGGAGCGACCGAGCCACCGCCGACCTCGAGGTAGTTGCGGTCGATGGTCAGGGTGACGCCGCCGTACGTCGCGGTCTCGTCGAGGGCGTACTGGTGCACGCGCTCGCCGGCCCAGCTGCCCGGTCGGACCTTGTCGGAGACGACGGTGTCCGCGCGGCCGTTGGCCCAGGCGAACCAGACCTGGTCGGGCATCGTGTAGGAGCCGGGGGAGAGGTTGTCGGCGTTGTCGAGCGCGTGGATGCCGGCGGCGATGTTGGAGTAGACCCCCGAGCGGTGGCCGAGGTCGTGCAGTGCCTCGGTCCAGCCGGAGAGGAACCGCAGCGCGGAGCGGCGGCAGTCGTCGCCGGCGAGGTCGAAGTCCTCGAGGTCGTACCAGAGCGTGCTGCGGGCGTCGATGCCCAGCGCGCGGGCGCGCTCGACCGCCGCGGTCGCCTCGGCACGGCCCTGCGCGTCCGCCGCGGCGTATGCGCCGGCGGGCGCGGGGTCGATCCGGTCGGCGTAGCCCGAGCACGAGGCCTGCGGACCGACCCAGATCGGCAGGACCCGCCAGCCGGCGGCGGTCTGGCGCCGCACCCAGGTCGCGTCCAGGTGGGGCTGCCCGGAGGCCGGGTCGGCGGGGTCGGGCCGGCACGCCATCGTCGAGCCGCCGACGTACACCCCGACTCCCCAGAACGGCGAGTGCCGGCGCCACACGTCCATCTCGGCCTGGGTCGGCGCGCACCGGGCGTCGAAGGCGTACCCCGTGAACGCACCGGGCATCGGCCGCGCCGCCGGGCCGGGGGGCGCCGCAGAGGCCGGCGCCAGCAGGCCGCCGAGCAGCGCCAGCATCGCGAGAGCGGCGACGAACACGCCGAGCGGCGGTCGGAGCGGACCGGTCATCGAAGCCTCCCGAGGCCTTAGCGTCGCGTCACCCTACGACGCGACACGCTCCGGGGTGCGCCGGTCGAGCTGGTCCTCGATCGCGTGCGGCTTGGCGACGTACGCCGCGAGCAACCCCAGCGGCAGGCTGAGGACGAGCAGCAGGGCGACCGGCCAGTCCCAGCCGCCGGTGGCGTCGTGGACCACCCCGATGGCGAACGGACCGAGGGCGGCGAGCAGGTAGCCGGCCGACTGGGTGAACGCCGACAGCGTCGCGGTCCCCTCGGCGGTGCGGGCGCGCAGGCCGACGAGCGTGAGGATCAGCGGGAAGGTGCAGGCGGCCGTGCCGACGAGCACCGCCCACAGCGGGGCGAGGGAGTAGGGCGCGACGAGCATCCCGCCGTAGCCGATCGGGTAGCAGGCGATGACCGCGAGCAGCACGCCGAGCGGGTTGTCCCGCGAGGCGAGCAGCCGCGGCAGCCACAGCGAGAGCGGGATGCTGACGCCGGCGATCAGCGCGACGAGCAGGCCGGCCGCCGTCGGGGACCACCCGCTGTCGCGCCACAGCTGCGCGAACCAGCCGAACACGGCGTACGCCTGGAGCGACTGCAGCCCGAAGAACACCGCCATCGCGATGCCGAGCGGCGTCCGCGCGACGTCGAGGTAGCGCACCGCGCGCCCGGCCGGGCCGTCGGGCGGGCGCCGGTCGTGCGCGACGAGCCCCAGCCACGGCAGCGCCGCGAGGAGCGCGAGGACAGCCCAGACGCCGAGGCCGGTGCGCCAGCTCCCGGCCGCCTCCGCGACGGGCACGGTGAGCGCGAGCGAGGCGGTCAGGCCGACGGCGAGCGCGGTGGTGTACGCCGCGGTCATCGCCCCGATCCGGTCGGGGAAGTGCAGCTTGACCAGCGACGGCAGCAGCACGTTCGCCATCGCCATCCCGGCCAGCGCCAGCAGCGACAGCACCAGGAAGAGCGTCTCGCTGTCGGTGGCGGAGCGGCCGAGCAGCCCGCCGCCGACGACCAGCAGCGCCAGCAGGGTCACCCGGTGCACCCCGACGACCCGCGCGGCCGTGGGCGCGAGCGCGCCGAACAGCGCGAACGCCAGGACGGGCAACGAGGTCAGCAGGCCCGCGGTCGCGCCGGACATCCCGAACGCGTCGCGCACCTCGCCCAGCACCGGCCCGACGCTGACCGCGGCCGGGCGGAGGTTGAGCGAGAGCAGCAGGACGCCGGCGACCAGGAGCAGGGAGGTACGCCGCGCGGTCACCGCCCGCACCCGGGTCGCGGCACGTCGAAGGTCACGCGCACGGCGCGGTGGTCGCTGATCGCCGAGCGCAGCACCTGCGCGCTCGTCGGGAGGAGGTGGGGGGAGTGCAGCACGTAGTCGATTCTCCGTCGGGGCACCCGGGGCGGGACCGTCAGCCCCCTCCCTTCGCCGACGACGGGCCACGGGTCCAGGGCGAAGGTGCGCGCCACGTCCATCGCGGGGGAGTCCGGCGTGGCGTTGAGGTCGCCGCCGAGGACGAACGGCACCTCCGAGCCGGACCGCTGCGCCACCATCCGGCGCACCGCGCGGAGCTGGACGATCCGGATGCTGCCGCGCGTGTGCTGGAGGTGCGTGCCGTAGACGTCGAGCGACCGGCCGTGGAGGTCGAGCGTCGCGCGGAGCAGGCCGCGCTGCTCCTGGCCGGGCCACCGGGGGAGCATCCGGTTCTCCCAGCGCTCGACGGGCAGCCGGCTGAGGAGCGCGGTGCCGTACTCCGACCTCGGGGCACCGCGCCGCTCGGGGTTGCGGACGACATTGCGCCCGAAGACGACGTTCATGTCCAGCCGCGTGCCCAGCCAGGTCGGCTCGTCGACGAAGGCCGACCGCGCGCGGAACCGGTCGACCTCCTGCAGCAGCACCACGTCGGCGTCCCAGGCCTCGATCTCCTGGGCGATCCGCTCGAGGTTCAGCCCCCCGCCGCCGAGCCCGCCGTGGATGTTGAAGCTCAGCACGACCACGCGGTCGGGGGCCGGGTCGACGCAGGTCTGGGTCGGCTCGGTGGGGAGGGTCGGCGGCCCGGTCGGCCCGGATGATCCGCTCGGGGACGGCGCGCCGGGGGTCCCGGTGGCCGACGGGCCGGTCGGCTGCGGGATGGCGCTGGGCGGTCCCGGCTGCCCGTCGGGCACGCGGTCGGGTCGGGGCCAGAGCACGACGAGCGCCACGATCGTCGCCAGGGCGAGGAGCGCGAAGAGCCCGTGGACCCAGCGAAGCACTCGTGCAGGATAGGCGCCGTGCGCCACGTGACCGACGAGGAGAGGCGGGCGCGGCTGGGGGTGCGGCACGGGCTGGCGCCCGGCTCGCGGCTGCCGGACCCGGAGACGGCCACGGCGGCGGTCACGGTGCTGCACTCGACGGAGCCGGCGACGCCGTACCTCTCCCTGTGGGCGCGCGTCGAGGGCTTCGTCCGCGCCGACCTCGACCGGGCGCTCGAGACGGACCGGACGCTGGTCAAGCAGCTGGCGATGCGACGGACGCTCTTCGTCTTCCCCCGCGACCTGCTGCCGGCAGCGTGGGGCAGCGCGTCCGCACGGGTCGCGGCGACCGAGCGTGCCCGGATGGTCAAGGACGTCGTGCGCGAGGGGCACGTCGAGGACGGCGAGACGTGGGTGCGGGCGGTCCGCGACGAGGTGCTCGCGCTGCTCGCCACCCGGCCCGACGGGCTGACCGCCGCGGAGATCCGGGCCGGCCTGCCGGCCCTCGCCGCGGTCGCCACGGCGGGCGGCATCGGCCCGACGTACACCAACCGCACCCTCACCGGCCTCGGCGCGGACGCCCTCGTCGTCCGCGGCACCAACACCCAGCACTGGCGGGTCTCCCGCCCCCGGTGGACGCTCGTGGAGCACTGGCTCGGCGAGGTGCCCGCGCCGCTCCCGACCGCGGAGGGGTACGCCGCGCTGGTGCGCCGCTGGCTGTGGTCCTTCGGGCCCGGCACCGAGGCCGACCTGGTCTGGTGGCTCGGCGCGACCAAGGGGGCCGTCCGGGCCGCCCTCGCCGACGTCGGCGCCGTCGAGGTCACGGTCGACGGCGGCGGCACCGGCTGGCTGCTCCCCGACGACCTGGAGCCGGTCGCCACGCCCGCGGACTGGGCCGCGCTGCTGCCGGTGCTCGACGCCGCGGTGATGGGGTGGAAGGAACGCGGGTGGTACCTCGGGCCGCACGCCCCGCTGCTCTTCGACCGCAACGGCAATGCCGGCACGACCGCCTGGTGGAACGGCCGCGTCGTCGGCTGCTGGGTGCAGGACGCCGCCGGCACGGTGGCGGTGCGGCTCGTCGAGGACGTCCCCGTCGCAGCCCGCGCGCAGCTCGACGCCGAGGCGGCCCGGCTCACGGCGTGGCTCGCGGGGGAGCGGGTCGGCACCGTCTACCCCTCGCCGGCGATGAGGGACCGGTCGTGAAGAACGGCGCCTGACCTCCGCCGATCCGCTGGGCGAGGACCGCGGGCCGTAGGATCCGCGGGTGCGTCAGCAGCCCGAGCAGCAGGCCCCGCCCGTCCAGCGGCTGCGGATCCGGTACGCCAAGCGCGGCCGGCTCCGGTTCACCAGCCACCGCGACTTCAGCCGGGCCTTCGAGCGCGCGGTGTTCCGCGCGCGGGTGCCGATGGCGTACTCCTCGGGCTTCAACCCCCACCCGCGCATCTCGTACGCCGGCGCCGCACCGACGGGGTCGGCCAGCGAGGCGGAGTACCTCGAGATCGGGTTGGCCGAGGTCGTCGACCCGGCCTCCATCCATGCCAGCCTCGAGGAGGCCCTGCCGCCCGGCCTCGACGTGCTGGAGGTCGTCGAGTCGGCGGGCGGGTCGCTGGCCGACCTGCTGGAGGCCAGCCACTGGTGGGCCGACGTCGCGGCGCAGCCGACCGAGGCGGCGATCGCGATCGACGCGTTCCTGGCCGCGGAGTCCGTCGTCGTGGAGCGGATGACGAAGAAGGGGCTGCGCGAGCTCGACTGCCGGGTGCCGGTCGTCTCGCTCGTCGCCGGCCCCGCTCCGGAGGGCTCGCCGGCCGGTGCCCGGCTCGACCTGGTGCTGCGACACGCCGTGCCGTCGATCCGTCCCGACGACGTGCTCAGCGGGCTCGCCGCGGTCTCCGCGCTGGCGGTCGGCCCGGCACCGCTGCTGACCCGCGTCGCACAGGGTCCGCTCGACACCACGACCGGAGAGGTCCGCGACCCGCTGCGCCCCCGAGCATGACTGCAACGGGGGTGTGGTGTGCGATACTCGGCGACGGTCGACCCCGTCGACCCGACGACGTTCTCGCCCGGCCCGCAGCCTGCGGGCCGAGCACGGTGGGTGCAGGTCGTCGCCAGACCGCGACGCGGCCGTGACAGGGCCCAGCGACCGCGGCAGGTGACCTCCCACACCCAGTGACGCACACCGCGGAGGGTGTCGCCGCCACCGAAGGCTTTGCGCCGTCGACCTTGTGCACGCGGGTCCGCGGCGTCTGACCGCCCGGCCGCCCTGCGGGGGACCGGGCCGAGGAGCAGCACATGGCTGACGACGACCTGCAGGTCGCCCCCACCGAGACCACCGCCGCGGGGGACGCCCCCGCGGACGCCGCGCCGGCCAAGAAGGCCGCCGCGCGCAAGACCGCCGCCAAGAAGACGGCGGCGAAGACGACCACCGCCAAGAAGGCCGCCGCGAAGAAGGCGCCGGCCAAGCGGACCACCAAGAAGGCCGCCGCCGCGGCCGTCGAGGACGCGCCCGCCGGCACGCCGGCCGAGTCCGTCGACGTGCCGCTCGAGGCCCCGGCCGAGGCGCCGGCCAAGAAGGCCGCCGCGAAGCGGACGACCAAGCGGACCACCACCAAGAAGGCCGCCGCGAAGAAGACCGCCGCCGCGCCGGAGCAGCCGGCCGACGAGCCGCGCGCGACCGACCCCGCCGCCGAGCAGGCCGCCGAGCAGGCCGAGCAGCCCGCCGAGCAGCCGGCGGAAGAGGCCGCGCCGGCCGCGCGCTCCGCCGCCGTACCGCTCTTCCAGGCGCCCGAGCCGGTCAAGGCCCCCGCGCGCCGGACCCGCAAGAAGGCCGCGCCCGCCCCCGAGCCGGAGCCCGTGCTCGAGGAGGAGCCCACCGAGGACGAGGCCGAGGACGCCGCGCTCACCGAGGTCGCCCCCGGTGAGCCCACGGTCGAGCCGCCCGCCCAGGAGGAGGCCACCGCCGAGACCTCGGAGGATGCCGAGGCCGGGGCCGACGACCAGGACACCGACCAGGACACCGACCAGGACGACGACCAGGACGAGAGCCAGGACGGCGAGGGCAACGGCGCCGGCCGTCGCCGCCGTCGTCGTGGCGGACGCCGTCGTCGCAAGTCCGGCGGGGGCTCCGACGACGCCGAGTCCGGCGACGCGAACGGCTCGGACCAGGGCGGCCAGCAGGGCGAGTCCGGCGACCAGACCAGTGACAAGGCTGACAAGGCCGACAAGGCAGGCAAGACCGACAAGTCCGGCGACCAGGGCGGCCAGGAGCAGGACAAGGACGAGCAGGAGTCCGGCGAGGGCTCGTCCTCGCGTCGGCGTCGGCGCCGTCGTCGCTCCGGGGACAACGGTGGCGACAACGGCGAGGGCGAGGAGTCGTCGGACAAGACCTCCCCCCGCGCCCGCCAGAGCCGCACCGGTGACGACCAGATCACCGCGGTCTCCGGCTCCACCCGCCTGGAGGCCAAGAAGCAGCGTCGCCGCGAGGGCCGCGAGGCCGGCCGCCGCCGCGCCCCGATCGTGAGCGAAGCGGAGTTCCTCGCCCGCCGCGAGGCCGTGGACCGGGTCATGGTCATCCGCCAGCGCGACGAGCTCACCCAGATCGGCGTGCTCGAGGACAAGGTGCTCGTCGAGCACTACGTCGCCCGTGAGTCGCAGACCTCCCTCATCGGCAACGTCTACCTCGGCCGGGTCCAGAACGTGCTGCCCTCCATGGAGGCGGCGTTCATCGACATCGGCAAGGGCCGCAACGCGGTGCTGTACGCCGGCGAGGTCAACTGGTCCGCGCTCGGCCACCGCGAGGGCCAGCCCCGCAAGATCGAGTCGGTCCTCTCCTCGGGCCAGTCGGTGCTCGTGCAGGTCACCAAGGACCCGATCGGCCACAAGGGCGCCCGGCTGACCAGCCAGATCAGCCTCGCGGGCCGGTTCCTGGTCTACGTGCCCGACGGCACCACCAGCGGCATCTCCCGCAAGCTGCCCGACACCGAGCGCAGCCGCCTCAAGACGCTGCTCAAGGAGATCGTCCCGGACTCCGCCGGCGTCATCGTGCGCACGGCGGCCGAGGGCGCCAGCGAGGACGAGCTGACCCGCGACGTCGAGCGGCTCAAGGCCCGCTGGGAGGACATCGAGAAGAAGGCCAAGGGCAGCGGCCCGCAGCTGCTGTACGGCGAGCCGGACCTCACCCTCAAGGTGGTCCGCGACCTGTTCACCGAGGACTTCTCCAAGCTCGTCATCGAGGGCCCGGACGCCTGGGACACGGTGCAGGGGTACGTCGAGCACGTCGCGCCCGACCTGGCCGAGCGCCTCGAGCGCTACGAGCCGTCCGAGCACGACGGCAAGGACGTCTTCGCGACCTACCGGGTCGAGGAGCAGATCGCCAAGGCGCTCGACCGCAAGGTCTGGCTGCCCTCCGGCGGGTCGCTGATCATCGACCGCACCGAGGCGATGACGGTCATCGACGTCAACACCGGGAAGTTCACCGGCTCCGGGGGCAACCTCGAGGAGACGGTCACCAAGAACAACCTGGAGGCGGCCGAGGAGGTCGTGCGCCAGCTCCGGTTGCGCGACATCGGCGGCATCATCGTCGTCGACTTCATCGACATGGTCCTGGAGTCCAACCGCGACCTCGTCCTCCGCCGCCTGGTGGAGTGCCTGGGCCGCGACCGGACCCGCCACCAGGTCGCCGAGGTCACCTCGCTCGGCCTGGTGCAGATGACCCGCAAGCGGATCGGCACGGGCCTGGTCGAGTCGTTCAGCGAGAACTGCGAGCACTGCCAGGGCCGCGGCGTCGTCATCCACGACGCCCCGGTCGCCCCCCGCAGCGAGGACGACGGCCGCGGTGGCAGCCGTGGCGGCGGTCGCCGGCGCGGCGGCAAGGGCAAGGGCGACGACGAGCAGTCCGGCCAGCAGTCCGGGCAGCAGTCCGGCCGCGGCGGCCAGAACGGCAGCCAGAACGGTGGCGGTCAGGGCGGTGCCGGCAAGGTGCCGACGCCCGCCGAGCTCGCCGCGATGGCGCGCCACGAGGACAAGCCCGAGGACAAGCCTGCCGACAGGCCCGCCGACAAGGGCGGGGACGAGCCCGCCGAGACGACGGCCGGCAGCGACGTGACCGCGGTGCCGGAGCAGCCGGAGCAGGCCGCCGAGCCCGCCGCGCCGCGCGTGGTGACCCGCACCCGACGCCGTCGCGGGGGCGCAGCCCCGGCCGAGCAGGCCGAGCAGGCCGAGCAGGCAGCCCCGGAGCCGGCAGCCCCCGAGCAGGCCGCTCCGGAGCAGCCCGAGCCGGAGCCGGAGGCGACCCAGCCGCCGGCCGAGCCCGCCGCGCCGCGCGTGGTGACCCGGACGCGCCGCCGCGCGGCCAGCCGGCCCGCGGGCCAGCCGGCCACCGTGACCGCGCCCGAGCCGGTCGTGGCGAGCGAGCCCGCCACGGCGGAGGCCGAGCCGGTCGCCGCCGCACCCGCCGCTGCGGAGACGGCGGCGCCGCCGGCGCCGAAGGTCGTGACCCGCACCCGCGGCCGCAGTGCCACCCGTCCGGCCGGCCCGCCGGCCGGGGCGGCCGGTGGCTCCGCGAGCGGGGCCGCGGGCCACGACGGCCCGGCCGACGGCGTACCCGCGACCGACGGCACCGAGTCCGCCGAGGACGCCGACGCGGCGTCGGTGGAGCACGTGCCGGTGAAGAAGAAGGGCCCGCGCAAGCGGTAGCCAGCAGGGGCGGGGCGGCGTACCGGCGTTTTGCGGTGGCCGCCCCGCGTCCGTACTATTGACCCTCGGTGCGCGCTGGACGGCGCGCCCTCTCTCCGTGCGGCGCGCAAGCGTGCGCGCCCGGGGACCCCGACGTAATGCAGAGACCGACGAAGGAGACCGCGGTGTACGCGATCGTGCGCGCAGGCGCCAAGCAGCAGAAGGTTGCCGTGGGCGACGTCATCGAGATCGACAAGGTCGCGACGGCCGCCGGTGACTCGGTCACCCTCCCCGTCGTGCTCGTGGTCGACGGCGAGACCGTCACCTCCGACGCCGCGGCGCTGGACAAGGCGTCGGTGACCGTCGAGGTCGTCGGTGCCACCAAGGGCCCGAAGATCATCATCCAGAAGTACAAGAACAAGACCGGCTACAAGAAGCGCCAGGGTCACCGCCAGAAGTACACCCAGGTCAAGGTCACCGACATCTCCCTCTGAGCCTCACCGCTCGAGGTCAGCAACCCACACCCAAGGACACGACATGGCACACAAGAAGGGCGCGGCGTCGACCAAGAACGGTCGCGACTCCAACGCGCAGCGTCTGGGCGTCAAGCGCTTCGGCGGCCAGGCCGTCAACGCCGGCGAGATCATCGTCCGCCAGCGCGGCACCCACTTCCACCCGGGCAGCGGCGTCGGCCGTGGCGGCGACGACACGCTGTTCGCGCTGGTTCCCGGTGCGGTCGAGTTCGGCACCCGCCGTGGTCGTCGCGTCGTGAACATCGTCCCGGGCGAGTGACCTGAGGCGACACATCGTCGGTCGGCCCGTGCCGACCACCGTAGGGCGCCCCGGTTCCGGGGCGCCCTCCGTCATTTCTCCCCGAAGTAGGTAGCACCATGGCCGTCCCCACGTTCGTCGACCGCGTGACCCTGCACGTCGCAGCCGGGCGCGGTGGGAACGGCGTCGCGTCCGTCCACCGCGAGAAGTTCAAGCCGCTGGGCGGCCCCGACGGCGGCAACGGCGGCCCGGGTGGGTCGGTCATCCTCCGCGTCGAGCCGCAGGTCACCACGCTGGTCGACTACCACCACAGCCCCAAGCGCCGCGCCGAGCACGGCGGCCACGGCGCGGGCGCGCACCGCAACGGCGGCCACGGTGCCGACCTGGTGCTGCCGGTCCCCGACGGCACGGTCGTCAGCCTGCGCGACGGCACGGTCCTCGCCGACCTCGTCGGCGCCGGCACCGAGCTGGTCATCGCCCAGGGCGGTCGCGGCGGGCTCGGCAACGCGGCGCTGGCCAGCAGCAAGCGCAAGGCGCCCGGCTTCGCCCTGCTCGGCGAGCCCGGCGAGGAGCTCGACATCGTCCTCGAGCTCAAGGTCGTCGCCGACATCGGCCTCGTCGGCTTCCCGAGCGCCGGCAAGTCCAGCCTGATCGCCGCGATCTCGCGGGCCCGGCCCAAGATCGCGGACTACCCGTTCACCACGCTGGTGCCGAACCTCGGTGTGGTCACCGCCGGCGACACCACCTTCACCGTCGCCGACGTGCCCGGCCTGATCGAGGGCGCCAGCGAGGGCCGCGGCCTCGGCCACGACTTCCTGCGCCACATCGAGCGGTGCGCGGCGATCGTCCACGTCGTCGACACCGCCACCATCGAGCCCGGCCGCAACCCGCTCGACGACCTCGACGTCATCGAGAACGAGTTGGCGCGGTACGGCGGCCTCGAGGACCGGCCCCGCCTCGTCGCGCTCAACAAGACCGACGTCCCCGACGGCTCCGACCTCGCCGACATCACCATCGACGACCTCCGCGCCCGCGGCCTGCGGGTCATCCCGGTCTCGGCCGCCTCGGGCGCCGGGCTGCGCGAGCTGACCTTCGCCATGGCCGGCATCGTTGAGGCCGCTCGCGCCGAGAAGCCGGTCGTGCAGGGCGAGCGGATCGTCATCCGCCCGGCCGCGGTCGACGGCGGCGACGACTTCACCGTCACCGCGACCAACGAGGGCTGGCGCGTCCGAGGCACCAAGCCCGAGCGCTGGGTCCGCCAGACCGACTTCAGCAACGACGAGGCCGTCGGTTTCCTCGCCGACCGGCTCAACCGCCTCGGCGTCGAGGAGCGGCTGGTCAAGCTCGGCGCGGAGGAGGGCGACACCGTCCTCATCGGCCACCCGGACAACGCCGTCGTCTTCGACTTCAAGCCGGGCATCGAGGCCGGCGCGGAGATGCTCGGCCGCCGGGGCGAGGACCAGCGCTTCGACGAGTCGCGACCGGCGGCGCGCCGCCGCCGGGCGATCGACGAGCTGATGGACGAGCGGGACGAGAACGAGACGCGCGCCGACGTGGCCCGCCGCCTCGACCGGCCGGGCGGCCCGACGTCGTACGAGATCGGCAGCGCGGACGACCCCGACTGGGCCGAGGACGACCCGGGTGAGTGAGCCGGTGAGCACGGCCGTGGCGGACCGTGCGGCGGTCACCGACGCGCGCCGCGTGGTGGTCAAGGTCGGCTCGTCGTCGCTGACCACGGCGGCCGGCGGGATCGACCCCGAGCGGGTCAGCCGGCTCGTCGACGTGCTCGCGGCGACCCGGGCCCGCGGTGCCGAGGTCGTGCTGGTCTCCTCCGGCGCCATCGCGGCGGGGCTGTCCCCGCTGGGGCTACGCAAGCGCCCGCGCGGCCTCGCGGCGCAGCAGGCCGCCGCGTCGGTGGGGCAGGGACTGCTCGTCCACCGCTACACCGAGGAGCTCGCGCGGCATGGCGTCGTCGCCGGCCAGGTGCTGCTCACCGTCGACGACGTGACGCGGCGCTCGCACTACCGCAACGCTCACCAGACCTTCGCCAAGCTGCTCGAGCTCGGCGTGCTCCCGATCGTCAACGAGAACGACACGGTCGCCACCACCGAGATCCGCTTCGGCGACAACGACCGCCTCGCCGCGCTGGTGGCCCACCTGGTCCACGCCGACCTGCTGGTGCTGCTCTCCGACGTCGACGGGTTGTACGACGCCGCGCCGTCCAGCCCCGGCAGCCGGCTGCTCGCCGACGTGGTCTCCGACGCCGACCTGGCCGCGGTCGACATCGGCGGCACCGGGACGGCCGGCGTCGGCACCGGCGGCATGCGGACCAAGGTCGACGCCGCGCGGATCGCCACCGGAGCCGGCATCCCCGTCGTGCTCACCTCCGCCGACCGGGCCGGCTCGGCGCTGGCCGGCGAGCAGGTCGGCACGTTGTTCCACGCGACCGGTCGGCGCCGCCCGACCCGGCTGCTGTGGTTGGCGCACGCGACCGAGCCGATGGGCTCGCTGGTGCTGGACGCGGGGGCGGTCCGCGCGGTCGTCGAGCGCCGTGCCTCGCTGCTCGCGGCCGGGATCACCGGCGTGACCGGCTCGTTCCACGCCGGCGACCCGGTCGACGTGGTCGGCCCCGACGGCACCGTCGTGGGCCGCGGGCTGGTCAACTTCGACGCCGAGGAGCTGCCCGACCTGCTCGGTCGCTCCTCGCACGACCTGGCACGCGAGCTGGGCGCGGCGTACGAGCGCGAGGTCGTCCACCGCGACGACCTCGTCCTGGTCTGAGGCCCGCCCGGTGGTCCGACGCGCGCTCGCGGCGGTCGGGTGGTGGCTGCGCGACCACGCCGGCCCGGTGGTCCTGCTCCTGCTGCTCCTCCCCGCGGCGGTGCTCACGACCCTGCGGCTGACCGACGCCACCTGGGGACCGGCGGTGCGGCTGACGTCCTTCGTCCCCTACGCCCTGCCGGTGTACGCCGCCGCGCTGGTCGTCGCCGGGATCGGCCACGCCCGGTGGCGGACCAGGCTGCGGCTCGTGCCGGTGGTGCTCGCCGCGGCCGGCCTCGCCGCGCACGGCTGGTGGGTCGCGCCGTACTGGCTCGGCCCGAACCCGCCCGCTCCAGGCGGCGCCGAGCCGATCGTGGTCGTCACGTCGAACCTGTTCGGGGGCGAGGGTGACGCGCTCGGGCTGGTCGAGCTGGCGAGCGCCGAGCAGGCCGACCTGCTCGTGGTCAACGAGGTCACGGGGCCGGCGCTGCGACGGATGCGCGCGGCGGGGTTGGCCGACGTGCTGCCGTACTCCGTCGGCCGGCCCGAGGCGGACCCGACCGTCGGCACGATGGTCTTCAGCCGCGTCCCGCTGTCCGAGGCGGTCCGGCTCGACACCCCGCTGGCGTCGTACCAGGTCGACGTCGGGGGACCGGGCGGGCTGACCCTGCTCGCGGTGCACCCCTCCGCGCCGACGGACGCCGCGGACTGGCGTCGCGACCACCGCACCGTGCGCCGGGCGGCCGTGCGGTCGGACGCCGACCTGGTCGTCGGCGACCTCAACGCGACCCTCGACCACACCCCGCTGCGGCGGCTGGTCGATGCGGGCTACCGCGACGCGGTCGAGCTCGCCAACGCCGGCTTCCAGCCCACCTGGCCGGAGAACGGGCTCTTCGGCCCGCTCCGGTTCCTCCCCGCGCTCGTCGCGATCGACCACGTGCTCGTCGGCGAGGACCTCGCCGCCCGCTCCGCCCGCACCGTCGCCCTCGGCGGCACCGACCACCGCGCCGTCGTCGCCGAGCTTGCCCGCAAGTAGCCCCCTTCCCGCCCAAGTGGCACCCGTGCAGGGTCGACGTGGCACCCGTGCAGGGTCGGAGTGGCACCCGTGCAGGGTCGGAGTGGCACCCGTGCAGGGTCGACGTGGCACCCGTGCAGGGTCGACGTGGCACCCGTGCAGGGTCGGGGTGGCAGGACGGCAGGTCCGGTCTCTGCGGGAGCGCCACCTCGGCCCTGCGGGAGCGCCACCTCGGCCCTGCGCCAGCGCCACCTCGGCCCTGCGGGAGCGCCACCTCGGCCCTGCGGGAGTGCCACCTCGGCGGGGGTGTAGGGGGCGCCGTAGGCTGGGGGCGTCATGACCAGCAGGACCGTCTACCTCGACCACGCCGCGACCACCCCGATGGTCCCCGCGGCGGTCGAGGCCATGACGGCCCGGATGCTCGAGGTCGGCAACCCCAGCTCGCTGCACGCCTCGGGCCGGCAGGCGCGCCGGGTCGTGGAGGAGTCGCGGGAGACGATCGCGCAGGCGGTCGGCTGCCGGCCCGGCGAGGTGGTGTTCACCTCCGGCGGCACCGAGGCCGACAACCTCGCGGTCAAGGGCGTCTTCTGGGCCCGCCGCGATGCCGACCCGCGCCGCACCCGCGTGCTGACCACGGCGATCGAGCACCACGCCGTGCTCGACACCGTCCACTGGCTCGAGGAGCACGAGGGCGCCGAGGTCGAGCTGCTCCCGGTCGACTCCCACGGCGTGCTCGACCTCGACGCGCTGCGGACCTCGGTCGACCGCGACCCTGCCAGCGTCGCGGTCGTCTCGGTGATGTGGGCCAACAACGAGGTCGGCAGCCTCCAGCCGCTCGAGGAGGTCGTGGCGATCGTCGGCCCGCACGGCATCCCCGTGCACACCGACGCCGTCCAGGCCGTCGGGCAGGTGCCGGTCGACTTCGCGCGCACCGGCGTCGACGCGCTCACGCTGACCGGGCACAAGCTCGGCGGTCCCTGCGGCGTCGGCGCGCTCGTCGTGCGTCGCGAGCTCGGCGTGACCCCGATCGTCCACGGCGGCGGGCAGGAGCGCGACATCCGCAGCGGCACGCTCGACGTGCCGGCGATCGCGGGCTTCGCCGCCGCGGTCGAGCTGGCGGTCAAGAACCAGGCCGAGCACGCCGCTCGCGTCTCCGCCCTCCGCGACGACCTGGTCCGCCGCGTCGTCGAGGAGGTGCCGGACGTCCACCTGCACGGATCCCCGCTCGACGGCGCGGGGACGGGCCGGCTCCCCGGCAACGCCCACCTCGGCTTCCCCGGCTGCGAGGGCGACTCGCTGCTGATGCTGCTCGACGCGCGCGGCATCGAGTGCTCGACCGGCTCGGCCTGCTCCGCGGGCGTGCCGCAGGCCAGCCACGTGCTGCTGGCGATGGGCTGCGACGAGGAGTCCGCCCGCCACTCGCTCCGCTTCTCGCTCGGCCACACCAGCACCGCGGCGGACGTCGACGCGGTCGTCGCGGCCATCGCGCCCGTCGTCGAGCGGGCGCGGGCCGCACGCGCATGAGGGTTCTCGCCGCCATGTCCGGCGGCGTCGACTCCGCCGTCGCCGCCGCGCGGGCCGCCGAGGCCGGTCACGAGGTCACCGGCGTGCACCTGGCCCTCTCGCGCAACCCCGCGTCGTACCGCACCGGCGCCCGCGGCTGCTGCACGATCGAGGACAGCAACGACGCGCGCCGCGCGGCCGACGTCATCGGCATCCCGTTCTACGTCTGGGACATGAGCGACCGGTTCCACGAGGACGTGGTCGAGGACTTCATGGACGAGTACGCCGCCGGGCGCACGCCCAACCCGTGCCTGCGGTGCAACGAGAAGATCAAGTTCGCCGCGGTGCTCGACCGGGCGCTCGCCCTCGGGTTCGACGCGGTGGCGACCGGGCACTACGCGCAGCTGCGCACCGGCGCCGACGGCCTGGTCGAGATGCACCGCGCGGTCGACGGCGGCAAGGACCAGTCCTACGTGCTCGGCGTGCTCGACCAGGAGCAGCTGCGGCACTCGCTCTTCCCCCTCGGCGACACCCCCAAGGCGCTCGTGCGCGTGGAGGCGGCCCGCCGTGGGCTGCTCGTCGCGGACAAGCCCGACAGCCACGACATCTGCTTCGTCGCCGACGGCGACAACGCCGGCTGGCTGCGCGAGAAGCTCGGCGACCGCGCCCCCAACCACGGCGGCGACATCGTCGACGACGCGACCGGCGAGGTGCTCGGACAGCACGGCGGGACCTACGGCTACACGATCGGCCAGCGCAAGGGGCTGCGGATCGGCACGCCCGCACCGGACGGCAAGCCGCGCTTCGTCCTCGACATCGAGCCGGTCGCAGGCACCGTCCGCGTCGGCCCGCGCGAGCGGCTCGCCGTGACCGGCCTGCGCGGCATCCGCCCGCGCTGGTGCGGCACGGTGCCCGGCACCCTCGAGGGGCCGGGCGTGACCGTCCAGCTGCGCGCCCACGGCGACGAGCACCGCGCCCGCGTCGTCGTCACGCCCGACGGCCCCGACACCCAGGTGGAGGTCGAGCTGCTCGACCCGGCGTACGGCATCGCCCCCGGCCAGGCCGTCGTCGTCTACGACGGCACGCGGGTCGTCGGCTCGGCCACCATCGCCGCCACCGAGCGGGTCCCCGCATGAGTGCCACGACCACGGCCACCGGCGTCGGCTCGCACCCGGGTGAGGACCAGCACGCCTTCGACGAGGCCGTCCGCGTGGTGCTCGGCGAGCTGGGGGAGGACCCCGGCCTGCCGTACCTCCCCGAGGTGCCCGGCCGCGGCGCCACCGCCACGATGACCGGCCGCGGGCTGGCCGTGCTCGACGGCCTCGACGCGGACCTCCAGCCGGCCGGCTGGCGACTCACCGGTTCCTCCGGCTCGCCGGGCGTCGACCACCGCCGGACGCGCAGCCTGCTCGCGCAGGACCTCGACACCCTCGAGGAGCAGGCCGGGGACGTGCTGCCGGCGACGGGCGGCACGTTCAAGGTCCAGGTCGCCGGCCCCTGGACGCTCGCGGCGACCGTCGAGCGCCCCCGCGGCGACAAGGTGCTCGCCGACCATGGCGCCCGCCGCGAGCTGGCGCAGGCACTGGCCGAGGGCGTGGGCGCCCACGTCGCCGACGTGCGCCGCCGGCTGCCGTCGCTCGATCGACTGGTCGTGCAGGTCGACGAGCCGGCGCTGGCCGCCGTGCTGTCCGGCTCCGTGCCGACCGCGTCGGGCTTCTCCCGCCACCGCTCGGTCGACCTGCCGGAGGCCTCGCAGGCGCTCGAGTGGGTCCTGGCCGCGGTCACCGAGGCCGGGGCGGAGCCGTGGGTGCACGCCTGCGCGCCGGGTACGCCGTGGGGCCTGGTGCGCGGCGCCGGTGCGCGTGGGCTGTCGGTCGACCTGGGCGTGCTCGACGCGGCCGACCACGACGTGCTCGCCGAGGCGCTCGAGGCGGGGGAGTCCGTCGCGCTCGGCGTGGTCCCCGGCACCCGCCCGGCCGCGGTCCCGAGCGACGCGCAGGTCACCGAGCGGGTGCTGCGCTGGCTCGACATGCTCGGCCTCGACCCGGCCGAGGTGCCGGGCCTGGTGGTCGCCCCGGCCTGCGGGCTGGCCGGCGCGGACGCGGCGTACGCACGCGCGGCGCTCGCCCTGGTCAGGACGAGCGCCGCGAACGTGCAGTCGGGTTGAGCCTCCGTCGCTAGCCGACGTGGACCCCGCCCTCGGGGCCGTCGGTGGCCAGCTCGGTGTGCTTGACGTTCAGCAGCGTCCAGATGAGCGCCGAGCCGATCAGGATCATCACCGAGCCGGTGAGGAACGCCGCCGAGGCGCCGTCGGTGAACGACCCGACGAACGTCAGCCCGCCGATGGCCTCCGGGTCGAGCCTGCCGCCCGACGCCTCGGCCAGGCGCGGGGCCAGGTCGTCGCCGGTGCGGGTGGCGAAGTGCAGGGAGACGGTGCTGAGGACCGCCAGGCCAAGCGCGCCGCCGACCTGCTGCATGGTGTTGAGCACGCCCGAGCCGATCCCGGAGTCCTCCGCCTTGACGTGGTGCACGGCGGTCAGGGTCATCGGCACGAAGGTCAGCCCCATGCCGACCGCCATCAGCACGATGAACGGGAACAGCGAGGTCCAGTAGTTGAGGTCCGAGCCGACGTGGCCGTTGGCGGCCGCGGCCTGCAGCAGCGCCGAGGCCGAGTCGTCGACGTCGAGCCGGGAGAACCCGAACAGCGCGATCGCCGCCATCAGCGTGCCGGTGCCGGCGATGTAGCGGGCGTCGATCCGGCTGACCAGGTTCGAGGAGATGCCCGCGCCGAGCACGATGCCGAGGGAGAACGGCAGGAACGCGAAGCCGGTCCGCAGCGGGCTGTAGCCCACGACCTGCTGGATGAACAGGCTGAGGAAGTAGAACATCGCGAACATCGCCGCGGGGACGAGCATCATGACGACGAAGCTGGTGGCCCGGGTGCGGCTCTGCAGGATGCGCACCGGGAGCAGCGGGTGGCTCACCCGCGACTCGACGACCGCGAAGACCACGAGCAGCACGACGCCGGCCGCGAGCGAGGCGATCGTGGTGGGGTCACCCCAGCCGTGCGCCTCCTCGCCGGCCCGCGTGAAGCCGAAGACCAGCGCGAGCAGGCCCAGGGTGCCGGCGAGGGCGCCGGGCACGTCGAGCTGGCCGGGGTGCGACTCGGACTCGGGCAGGAAGCGCGGGGCGAGCAGCGCCGCGGCGATGCCGATCGGGACGTTGATGAGGAACGTCAGCCGCCAGCCGTTGAGGTCGACGCCGAGGAGGCTGTCGATGCCGAAGACGCTGTCCAGCCCGGTCAGCCAGCCGCCGAGGATGAGGCCGACCGCCGCACCGGCGCCGGACATCGCGGCGTACACCGCGAACGCGCGGTTGCGCTTCGGGCCGGCCGGGAACGTCGTCGTGATCAGCGCCAGGGCGGCGGGGGAGGCGAGCGCCGCGCCGAGGCCCTGCAGCCCGCGGGCGCCGAGCAGCAGCGGCTCGTTGGTCGCGAAGCCGCCGAGCAACGAGGCGACCGAGAAGACCAGGAGGCCGAGGATGAAGATCCGGCGGCGGCCGTAGAGGTCGCCGAGGCGCCCGCCGAGCAGCAGCAGCCCGCCGAAGGCGAGCGCGTAGCCGGTGACGATCCAGGTCAGGTTGGCCTCGCCGATGTCGAGGTCGGCGCCGATGTAGGGCAGCGCGATGTTGGCGATGCTCGCGTCGAGCACGACCATCAGCTGGGCGACCGAGATCAGCACGAGCGCCCAGCCCAGGTGCTGGCTGCGTCCCGACGCGGGCTCGGCCACCGCGGTGCCGCCGGCGGCGGGCTCGGTGGTGGTGGGGTCGGACATGGGTGGTCCCTTTCCTCTCAGGTGCCGCGGGTCGCGGCGGGCAGGACGATCTGGTCGATGACGCGGGCGACGAGCTCGGGTGAGGGCTCGTCGCCGAGGACGAAGACGCGGTGCAGGACGATCCCGGGCAGCGCGGTCTCGAGGAGGTCGAGGTCGGCGTCGGCGGCGACCTCACCGCGCTCGCGGGCGCGCTCCCACACCAGGTGGGAGACGGCGCGCTTGGCACTCACGACCTGCTCGCGCCACGCGGTGGCGAAGTCGGCGTCGCGGGCGATCGCGGTGACCACGCTGCCGAGCAGCGCGACCTGTGCGGGGTCCATCAGCCCGTCCCCGGGGGAGGCCCCGCAGAAGAGCTGCTCGAGGTCGCCGCGGAGGCTGCCGGTGTCGGGCACCTCGCTGGGGGTCTTGGTGGAGTGGAGGGCGTCCACGACCAGCCGGGCCTTGTTCGTCCAGCGGCGGTAGAGGGTCGCCTTCGAGGCCCGGGCCCGGGCCGCGACGGCGTCCATGGTGAGGCGGTCGTAGCCGACGTCGCCGAGGACCTCCAGCGTGGCCGCGAGGATCTCCTGCTCGCGGTCGCCCTCGACGCGCGGTCGGGGGATCTGGTCGCCGTCGGTCGGGCTCATCGGCCACTCGCTCCTCGTCACCGGGATGGAACGGAACGGTTCCGTTCCATCGGGCTGCAACAGGGGCGCCGCTCGCCGCATTCCGCCGGTCTGGACCAGCGCGTCGTACGCCGTCGCGGTGCGCCCTGCTCGGGCTGTCGGCGGGCACCGGCAAGATGTGCCCATGACCGACCCGACCCCGGCGAGCGAGGACGCGCGCGAGGAGCACCGGCGCCTGTCCGAGGAGATCGACGACGCCCGCTGGCGCTACTACGTCCTGGACTCCCCGACCCTCTCCGACGCCGACTTCGACGCCCGGATGCGACGGCTCGAGGAGCTCGAGGAGGAGCACCCGGAGCTGCGCACGCCGGACAGCCCGACGCAGAAGGTCGGCGGGGCGGTCTCGACGGAGTTCACCGCCGTCGACCACCTCCAGCGGATGGAGAGCCTGGACAACGCCTTCTCCTTCGAGGAGCTCGAGTCCTGGCACACCCGCCTGCGGCGCGACGGCGTGGACGACCCGGCGCTGCTGTGCGAGCTCAAGGTCGACGGCCTGGCGATCAACCTGCTCTACGAGGACGGCCGGCTGGTCCGCGCGCTCACCCGCGGCGACGGCCGCACAGGTGAGGACGTCACGCCCAACGTCCGCACGATCGACACCGTCCCGGACCGGCTCACCGGCACCGACGAGCACCCGGTCCCGCGGCTGGTCGAGGTGCGCGGCGAGGTGTTCTTGCCGGTCGAGGCGTTCGAGCGGCTCAACGAGGCGATGACCGATGCGGGCAAGCCGGTCTTCGCCAACCCGCGCAACGCCGCGGCCGGGTCGCTGCGCCAGAAGGACCCGCGCGTGACGGCCACCCGCGCGCTGGGCATGGTCTGCCACGGCCTGGGCAAGCGCGAGGGCTTCGAGCCGCGGGCCCAGTCCACGGCGTACGACGCGTTGCGCGCGTGGGGGCTGCCGACGTCGGACCGGGTGCGGGTGGTCGACTCGTTGGCCGAGGCGCAGGAGTTCATCGAGCACTACGGCGAGCACCGCCACGACGTGGAGCACGAGATCGATGGCGTGGTGCTCAAGGTCGATGACGTCGGGCTGCAGCGGCGGCTCGGGTCGACGAGCCGGGCGCCCCGGTGGGCGATCGCGTTCAAGTACCCGCCCGAGGAGGTCAACACCCGGCTGCTCGCCATCGACGTGCAGGTCGGGCGCACCGGCCGGGTCTCGCCGTTCGGGCTGATGGAGCCCACCCGGGTCGCCGGCTCGACGGTCGAGAAGGCGACGCTGCACAACGCCCACGAGGTGCGCCGCAAGGACGTCCGCCCCGGCGACACCGTGATCCTGCGCAAGGCCGGCGACGTCATCCCCGAGATCGTCGGGCCGGTGCTGGCGCTGCGCCCCGAGGGGCTGGCGGAGTGGGAGATGCCGACCGACTGCCCGGCCTGTGGGACCCCGCTCTACCAGCAGAAGGAGGGCGACCGGGACCTGCGCTGCCCCAACCACCAGTTCTGCCCGGCCCAGGCGCGCGAGCGGGTCTACCACGTGGCCGGCCGAGGGGCCTTCGACATCGAGGGGCTCGGCTACGAGGCGGCGACCGCGCTGCTCGACGCCGGCGTCATCGGCAACGAGGGCGACGTCTTCGACCTCGCCGAGGAGGCGCTGCTGAAGGCGCCGCTGTTCACCCGCGCGCCGAAGAAGGGCGAGGGCGACGGACCGGTCCTCAACGCGAACGGCCAGCGGCTGCTGGCGAACCTCGACGCCCGCAAGCAGGTGCCGCTGTGGCGGGTGCTGGTCGCGCTGTCGATCCGACACGTCGGGCCGACCGCCGCGCGGGCGCTGGCCCAGGAGTTCGGCTCGATGGAGCGGATCCGCGCGGCCTCCGAGGCCGAGCTGGCCGCCGCCGAGGGGGTCGGGCCGACGATCGCCGAGGCGGTCATCGAGTGGTTCGGGGTCGACTGGCACCGCGAGATCGTCGAGAAGTGGACCGCCGCCGGCGTCGCGATGGCCGACGAGCGCGACGAGTCCACCCCGCGCACCCTCGAGGGGCTCACGATCGTGGTGACCGGCTCCCTGACCGGCTTCAGCCGCGACGAGGCCAAGGAAGCCGTCCTGGCCCGCGGCGGCAAGGCGGCCGGCTCGGTCTCGAAGAAGACCGACTTCGTCGTCGTGGGTGAGAACGCCGGCTCCAAGGCCGACAAGGCCGAGCAGCTCGGCCTCCCGATCCTCGACGAGGACGGGTTCGTGCTGCTGCTCGAGTCGGGGCCCGACGCCGTCCGCCCGCCCGAGGCCGAGGACGCGGCCGAGGACGCGGCCGAGGTCGCCGCCGAGGAGGACGTCAGCGGGTGACGCGTTGCGCGCGCACGTGCTCGCGCAGTCAGCAGGTGGGCCCGGCCGCGGCCGTTCCTCAGGACTCGAAGACGGCCCCGATCGGCCGGAGCGTCTCCAGCAGCTCCTCCTCGGTGACGCCCAGGTCGACCGGGAGCTCCTCGCACGCGCCGCTGGCTGGGTCGCAGGTCGTCACGGCGTCCGCCGTCACGCTCATCAGCTCGCTGCCCGCTGTCCAGCTGTAGCGGGAGGCGGGCGGGTCGAGCGGCATCGGCTCGGACCCGCCGTCGACGGCGACCACCGTGAACGTGGGGTTCTGCCAGCCGCCGCCCTGGACGAGCACGTGGCGGCCGTCCGGGGAGAGGTCGAGGTAGGCGTTGCGCTGCGCGCTGCTCCACACCTCGGCGCCGGAGTCGAGCTCGACGATCGACGGCCCCGCCACCCCGCGGCCGCCCCCGACGTCGGTCACCTCGAGATCCCGCGGGGTGACCTCGCCGGTCCGCCAGTCCAGCGCGAAGTGCCGCTCGCCGCCGTCCTCGCTCAGGGCACGGACGTACGCGGTGTCGCCGACCAGCTCGAGGGTGGCGAAGTAGGCGCCGTCCGCCTCGGGCACCGGCACCCGAGCGACCTCACGGTCCGCCGCGACGTCGTGGACGACGACCACGAGGCTGCCGTCGCGGGGGTCGCCCCAAGCGACGTACGGCTGGCCGGGGTCCGTGGTGTGGGCGACCTCCTCGGTGACCAGCCCGAGCCGGCGGACCTCCCCGTCGGGCGTGACCAGGGAGAACCGCTGAGGACCGCCGCCGTCGCTCCAGTTGTTCTCCCCGTGCCGCACGAGGACGCCGGCGGACGTGCTGTAGATCGACTTGACCGCCTTGTCGTCGATGACGGCGCGGCGGCTCGCGTCGTCGTACCAGAGCGTGGTCCCGATGGTGAAGGTGGCGCCGGTGTCTCCGGGCGACGTCGCCGGGTCGACCGAGCGGACCTCGTCGTCGCCGGCGGGTGCGAGGGCCACGCCGGCGCCGGCCAGCGCGCCCACGACGACGAGGCCGGCGACCGCGCCCGTCGTCCGTCGGCGGCGCCGGGCGGCCCGGCCGCGGCGGAGCACCGCGGCGGTCGAGGGCGGCGGGACGTCCACGACGTCGGCCTCGGCGTGGAGCAGGGCGGAGAGTCGTTCAGTCATGGCGGGCTCCTGAGGTGTGCGGGACGACGGCTTCCCCGAGCAGCGTCCGGAGCCGCGCGAGGGCATCGGAGGTCTGGCTCTTGACGGTCCCCTCGCTGCAGCCGAGCGCGGCGGCGACCTGGGCGACCGGGAGGTCGTCGTAGAAGCGGAGCACCACGACCGCGCGCTGCCGTGGCGCGAGCTCGGCCAGCGCCGCGACCACGGTCGGCCGGTCGGCGAGGTCGCTGGCGGGCGCGACGCCCTCCGGCAGCTCGGCGGTGGGTCGCTCGTTGCGCCAGCCGCGCTTGCGGAACCAGGACGCCGCGGTGTTGACGAGCACGGTGCGGGCGTACGCCGGCGCCGCCTCGATCGTGCGCACCTTCGGCCACGACGCGTACGTCTTGGCGGGCGCGGTCTGCACGAGGTCCTCGGCCTCGGCGTGGTCGCCGAGCAGGAGGTACGCCGTGCGGTACAGAGAGGGCCACGTCGCGTGGACGAGCTCGCCGAACTCGGCGTCGGAGGGTGGTCGTGGCACGGGCGGCTCCTGTCGGGAGGTGTCTACCCGAAGAGATGCCGCGACGGCGAGGGTCGGTTGGGTCGCGACCCGGAGACAGCAGCGCGCCGGCCTCCCCAGGGGGGAGGACCGGCGCGCGGCGGAAGCCTCAGGCCGCCAGCTTCTCCGCGACGGTCAGCGCGCGGACGACGAGGTGGTCGAGGGCGGCGTGGTCGTCGTCGTCGAGGTCGGTGGACCGGCCGGTGACCTTGCCGACGCCGTAGGGGTTGCCGTCGTTGAACTTCAGCTGGTCGGTGTAGCCCGGCGGGACGATGATGCCGCCGAAGTGGGCGAACGTCGTGTGCATCGCCAGCAGGGTCGACTCCTGGCCCCCGTGCTGGGTCTGCGACGAGGTGAACGCGGTGTAGACCTTGTCGGCCAGCCTGCCCTGGCTCCAGAGCGGGCCGAGCGTGTCGATGAACGCCTGGAGCTGGCTGGTCACGTGGCCGTAGCGGGTGGGCGAGCCGAACACCACGGCGTCGGCCCAGTCGAGGTCGTCGGGCGACGCGACGGGCTGGTCCTCCACCTCGCGCCGGTGCGCGGCCCAGGCCTCCTGGCCCTCGACCACCTCGGCGGGCGCGGTCTCGGCGACGTGGCGCAGCCGCACCTCGGCGCCGTGCTTCTCGGCCGCCTCGGCGATGCGCCGGGCCATCGCATGGGTCGTGCCGTAGGAGGAGTAGTAGACGATCGCGAGCTTGGTGGTCACAGGAACGGTCTCCGTCCGAGAGGAATCAGTTCAACCTTCAACCTTCCGGTGCCCGACCGGCGACCGGGCAAACGAGACGGGCTCCTAAGATCGACCCCATGCCTGAGATAACGCGTGACGAGGTCGCGCACCTGGCGAACCTCGCCCGGATCGACCTGGACGCCGCCGAGCTCGACCACCTCGCGCCGCAGCTGTCGGTCATCCTCGAGTCGGTCGCCTCGATCAGCGGTGCCGCTGGCGACGACGTGCCGCCGACCTCCCACCCGCTGCCGCTGACCAACGTCTTCCGCGACGACGTGGTCACCCCGTCGCTGGCCCCGGAGGAGGCGCTCGCGATGGCCCCCGCCGTCGAGCAGCAGCGCTTCGCCGTGCCGCGGATCCTGGGGGACGAGCAGTGAGCGCCGCCCAGGGGAGCAGCCCCGAGACCCGCACCGCGGCCCAGCTCGCCGATGCCCTCGCCGCCGGCGAGACCACCTCGGTCGCGCTCACCCAGGCCCACCTGGACCGCATCGCCGCCGTGGACGGCGACGTGCACGCGTTCCTGCACGTCGACGCCGAGGCCGCGCTCGCGCAGGCCGCCGAGTCCGACGCCCGCCGCGCCGCCGGCGCGCCCGCCTCGCGCCTGGACGGCGTACCCGTCGCGGTCAAGGACGTGCTGACCACCGTCGGCATGCCCACGACCTGCGGCTCGAAGATCCTCGAGGGCTGGCTCCCGCCGTACGACGCCACCGTCGTCAAGCGGATCAAGGACGCCGGCCTGCCGATCCTCGGCAAGACCAACATGGACGAGTTCGCCATGGGCAGCTCGACCGAGCACTCGGCGTACGGCCCGACCCGCAACCCGTGGGACCTCGACCGGATCCCGGGCGGCTCCGGCGGCGGCTCGGCCGCGGCCGTCGCGGCCTTCGAGGCGCCGCTCGCGCTCGGCACCGACACCGGTGGCTCGATCCGCCAGCCCGGCGCGGTCACCGGCACGGTCGGAGTGAAGCCGACGTACGGCGGCGTCTCCCGCTACGGCCTGGTCGCCATGGCCAACAGCCTCGACCAGGTCGGCCCGGTCACCCGCACGGTGCTCGACTCCGCGCTGCTGCACGAGGTCATCGGCGGGCACGACCCGTTCGACTCCACCAGCGTCGACCAGCCGCTGCCGGCGCTCGTCGCCGCGGCCGAGCAGGGTGCCTCCGGCGACCTCCCCGGGCTGCGGGTCGGCGTCATCAAGGAGCTGCAGGGCGAGGGCTACCAGGCCGGCGTGCAGGCGCGGTTCACCGAGGCCGTCGAGCTGCTGGTCAAGGCGGGCGCCGAGGTCGTCGAGGTCTCCTGCCCGAGCTTCGTGCACGCGCTGGCGACCTACTACCTGGTCATGCCGTGCGAGGCGTCCAGCAACCTCGCCAAGTTCGACGCGATGCGCTACGGCCTCCGCGTGCTGCCCGAGGGCGTCGACAACCCGAGCGCCGAGGAGGTCATGCGCGCCACCCGTGACGCGGGCTTCGGCGACGAGGTCAAGCGCCGGATCATCCTCGGCACCTACGCGCTGTCCAGCGGCTACTACGACGCCTACTACGGCCAGGCGCAGAAGGTGCGCACGCTGATCAGCCGCGACTTCGCGGCGGCCTTCGAGCAGGCCGACGTGCTGGTCTCGCCGACCGCGCCGACCACGGCGTTCAAGCTGGGCGAGAAGCTCGACGACCCGCTGGCGATGTACCTCAACGACCTCGCCACCATCCCCGCCAACCTCGCCGGCGTGCCGGGCATCTCGCTGCCCAGCGGCCTCGCCGACGAGGACGGCCTGCCGGCCGGCTTCCAGGTGCTGGCCCCCGCGCTGGCCGACGACCGGCTCTACCGGGTCGGCGCCGCGCTGGAGGCCGCACTGCACGAGCAGTGGGGCGGCCCGCTGCTGGCGAAGGCCCCGACCCTCGAAGGAGGAACCCGATGAGCACGAGCACCCGCGAGGCGCTGCTGCCCTGGGACGACGTGCTGGCGGCGTACGACCCTGCGCTCGGCCTGGAGGTCCACGTCGAGCTCAACACCGCCTCGAAGATGTTCTGCGGCTGCCCCACCGAGTTCGGCGCCGAGCCGAACACCCAGGTCTGCCCCACCTGCCTGGGGCTTCCGGGGGCGATGCCGGTCGTCAACGGCAAGGCCGTGGAGTCGGCGATCCGGATCGGTCTGGCGCTCAACTGCGACATCGCGGAGTGGTGCCGGTTCGCCCGGAAGAACTACTTCTACCCGGACATGCCGAAGAACTTCCAGACCTCGCAGTACGACGAGCCGATCGCGTTCGAGGGCTTCATGGACGTCGACGTGGACGGGGAGACCTTCCGCGTCGAGATCGAGCGCGCGCACATGGAGGAGGACACCGGCAAGTCGCTGCACGTCGGCGGTGCCACCGGCCGCATCCACGGCGCGGAGTACTCGCTGGTCGACTACAACCGCGCCGGCATCCCCCTCATCGAGATCGTCACCAAGCCGATCCGCGGGGCGGGGGAGAAGGCGCCCGAGATCGCCAAGGCGTACGTCGCGCAGCTGCGCGAGCTGATCGTCGCGCTCGGCGTCTCGGACGCCCGGATGGACCAGGGCTCGATCCGCGCGGACGTGAACCTCTCGCTCGCGCCGAAGGACTCCGGTCTGCTCGGCACCCGCACGGAGACCAAGAACGTCAACTCGCTGCGCTCGGTCGAGCGGGCCGTGCGCTACGAGATGCAGCGCCACGGCGCGATCCTCTCCGGCGGCGGCTCGATCCTGCAGGAGACGCGCCACTGGCACGAGGACACCGGCATCACCACGAGTGGCCGGGAGAAGTCCGACGCCGAGGACTACCGGTACTTCCCGGAGCCCGACCTCGTCCCCGTCGCCCCCTCGCGGGAGTGGGTGGAGGAGCTGCGCGGCACGCTGCCGGAGAACCCGACCCAGAAGCGGGCGCGGCTCCAGGCCGAGTGGGGCTTCTCCGACCTCGAGATGCGCGACACCGTCGGTGCGGGTGCGCTCGGCCTGGTCGAGGAGACCATCGCCGCCGGCGCCACCCCGCAGGCCGCCCGCAAGTGGTGGCTCTCCGAGCTGGCCCGCCGCGCCAACGAGGCCGGCACCGAGCTCGCGGGCCTGGGCGTCTCGCCGCTCGACGTCGCCCGCGTCCAGGCGCTCGTCGACTCCGGTGCGATCAACGACAAGCTGGCCCGCCAGGTCTTCGACGGCCTGCTCGCCGGCGAGGGCACGCCCGACGAGGTCGTCGAGAAGCGCGGGCTCGCGATCGTCTCCGACGAGGGCGCGCTCTCGACCGCCGTCGACAACGCCATCGCCGCCAACCCCGACGTCGCCGACAAGATCCGCGACGGCAAGGTGGCGGCCGCCGGCGCCTTGATCGGTGCCGTGATGAAGGAGATGCGCGGCCAGGCCGACGCCGGTCGCGTCCGCGAGCTGATCCTGGAGAAGCTCACCTAGGTCGCGGCAGTCGTGAGGTTCATCGGGGCGCCGATGAACCTCACGGTCCCCCGACGGAACTTCGTCGGGGGACCGGCAGGTCCATCGGGGCCCCGACAAACCTGGCGACCCGGCGGCCGCCTCGGCGTGTGACGCATGGGACGAGAGTGACGAACCCGTAGCCTGAGGGCGGCGGTCGTGGGGACCGCTTCGTCTCGCTCGCCGTCAGGAGTGTCGTGCCCGTCGTCCGCCGTACCGGGGGTCTGCTCGCGCTGAGCACGGTCCTCGCCCTGGTCCTCACGCTCACCGTGACGCTGGTCGGCATGGTGCCGCTCGGCACCGCGGCGTACGCCGCGTCCCCGGCCGCCGCCGCGTCGAGCGCGGCCGCGTCGAGCTCGACCCTCGCGACGGCGCCGCTCGCCCGCCGGGGGAAGGGCTGGAAGCCGCGGGCGGGGGTGCTGTTCAACAACCCGCTCGGCAACCGGCAGGCGCGTCGGCGGATCGTGCGCCAGGTGATCAAGGCGATCGACCACACCCCGCCGCGTGGCGAGATCCGGATCGCGAGCTGGAACGTCCGCAACGCCGGCATCACCCGGGCGTTGGCCTCGGCGCACCGCCGCGACGTCACGGTGCGGCTGATCATGTCCCGCGGCAACCTCGGCACCAAGGGCGACCCGAACCCGGGCGTGCGCCGTCTGGTTCACGAGCTGTCGGTCAACGGCAACAAGCTCCGGCGGCCGGCGCGGCGCAGCCACGTGAAGTCGTGCCGGAGCTCCTGCCGCGGCACGACCGGCATCTCGCACTCGAAGTTCTTCCTCTTCAGCCGCAGCGGCAGGGCCCGCTGGGTGGTCATGAACGGCTCGTTCAACGCCACCGACCTGGCCTCGAGCAACCAGTGGAACGACATGTACGTCGTGCGCGGCAAGCCGCGGGTGTACGCCGCCTTCCGCAGCACCTTCGCCGAGATGTGGCGCGACAAGCCGGTCCGCAACGCCTACACCCGCACCCGGGTCGGACCGGTGACCGCGTTCTTCTACCCGTACGCCGGCCGGCGGGCCAAGCGGGTCGACCCCGCGCTCAGCGAGCTGCGGGCGGTCCGGTGCCGCGGCGCCCGCAACACCACCAGCGGCCGCACCAAGATCCGGATCGCGATGACCAGCTGGTTCGGCGAGCGCGGCACCCAGCTCGCGTGGCGGGTGCGCCGGATGCAGAACAACGGCTGCGACGTGAAGATCGTCTACGCCGTCATGGGCAACGAGGTGCTGCGGATCCTGCGTCGCGAGGGCCGGCGGCCGGTGCGGCTCCAGCAGGTCGTGCAGGACTTCGACGGCGACGGCGTCTACGACCGCTACCTCCACATGAAGGTCCTCACCATCAAGGGCCGCTACCGCGACAGCCGGCGCGCGTCCGTCGTCGTCAACGGCTCCGCGAACTGGTCCCCGGCCGTGCTCAACAGCGACGAGGCCGTGCTGCGGATCCGCCGCGCGCCGGTGCTGAAGGCCTACAACCGGCGGATCGAGAAGCTCTACCGGAACCCGCCGGACACCGGCCTCATCGCACCGGTGCTGGGCCGGCGGCTCGGGATGATCGACCCGTACGCCGAGATCGAGCCGCACTGACGCTGCCCGCGAGCCGGGGCCCGGCCTGAGCCCCGCGGCGTACCGTGGCCGCATGCGCGCACCCCGGCTGTCCCTGGTCGCCGCCACCACCGCGCTGCTGGCCGCCGGGGCGGGAGCCGGCGCCGCGGGCCCGCTGGACCGGGCGATTGCGGGCACGCCCGGCGACGACCGGCTCGTCGGCACCGGGTCGGCCGACTCGATCAAGGCGAAGGCCGGCGACGACCACGTGGGCGCCAGGGCGGGGAACGACGTGGTGACGCTCAACGCCGGCGACGACACCGGTGCGGGAGGGACGGGGGAGGACCGGCTGAACGGCGGTCCGGGGGCGGACCTGCTGCGGGGGATGGGCGACGCGGACCGGGTCCTGGCCGGGCCCGGCGCGGACCGGGTGCTCGGCGGCGGTGGGAACGACTGGCTGCACGGCAGCGACGGCGACGACGTGGTCGCCGGTGGTGTCGGCAACGACCATCCGCAGGGCGGTCCGGGCGACGACCGGGTGACCGGCGGGCCCGGCGACGACGAGCTCGACGGTGACAAGGGCGAGGACGTCATCGACGCCGGTCCGGGCGGCGACCAGGTCACCGGCGACGAGGGCGACGACGTGATCCGACCAGGGGACGGGGCGGACGAGGTCTACGGCGAGGAGGGCGACAACGAGGTGATCGCCACGGACGACGGCGTCCGGGACGACATCTTCTGCGCCACGCTGGGCGGCCCTCCAGGACGCATCACCTACGTCGGCGCGCGCGACCCGCTCGACGTCCTGCGCAACTGCGTGGTCACCGTCGTCGCCGGCTGAGCCCCGACCACGCACGAGAGGCAACCGGCGACGGGCCCGGGCGAGCCCGGTCCCGGCCGGGGGCGGACCCGCTTGTTACGGTCGTGGCGCAGCCTTCGTCCCCACGACCGAGCCGATTCCCGGGGTGCCTCGTCGATGAACAACCGCTCGTCCGTCCTCCCTGCCCGCGCCCCGGCCCGGGGCATGCTGACCGCCGTCGTCGCAGTCCTGGCGCTCCTGGCGGGCCCCCTGGCCGTGCCGGCGCACGCGAAGTACACGCCGCCGTCGGGCGTCCGCACCAACAACCCGCTCGGTGACCGCGAGGCCCGTCGGATGGTCATCGGGCACGTGATCCGATCCATCGACGCGGTGCCGCGTGGGGGCCAGATCCGCATCGCGAGCTGGAACATCCGCAGCGACGACATCGTCGACGCCCTCGTCCGCGCGCACCACAAGCGCAAGGTCGGCGTCAAGGTGGTCATGGACCGGCTCAACGCGAACCCCGACAACCCCAACCGCGGCGTCAACCGCCTGCAGCGGGAGCTGGGGAAGGGCAACGACTCGCGCAAGCCCTACCTGCGCAGCGGGCTGCGCAAGTGCGTGAGCGCCTGCCGCGGCCCGGGCGGCATCGCGCACTCGAAGTTCTTCCTCTTCAGCCAGGCCGGCAAGGCCCGCTGGGTGGTCATGAACGGCTCGTTCAACGCCACCGACCTGGCCGCGCACGGCCAGTGGAACGACATGTACACCGTGGTCGGCCGCAAGGCGGTCTACCAGGAGATGCGCGTCGTCTTCAACCAGATGTGGCGCGACAAGAACGTCAAGCAGGGCTACCGCCACAAGTCCTACGGCAAGGGCCTGACCACGATGGTCTACCCGTGGCGCGGGTCCGGCACGAAGGGCGACCCGGTGCTCAAGGAGATGTCGAAGATCTCCTGCAAGGGCGCGCGCAACACCGCCAACGGCCGCACCAAGATCCGCATCTCGATGACCTCCTGGCACGGCGAGCGCGGCAAGAAGATCGCCTGGGCCGTGCGGCGCAAGCAGAACTCCGGCTGCAACGTGAAGATCGTGTACGCCGTCGCCGGCAACGAGGTGCTCCGCATCCTGCGCCGTGAGGGTCCCCGCCCCGTGCCGCTGCGCCAGATCACCCAGGACTTCAACGGCGACGGCGTCTACGACCGCTACCTGCACACCAAGGTGCTCACCGTCCGCGGCCGCTACGGGAAGGACCGCAGCGCGACCATGACCCTCAACGGGTCCGCCAACTGGTCGCCGGCGGCGCTGCCGAGCGACGAGGTCCTGATCCGGCTCCAGCACAAGGGGCCGATGCAGAAGTACAACGCGTTCATCGAGCGGCTCTTCCGGAACCCGCCGCCGCGCAGCCGTCCGGTCGCCGGTCGCCCGACGACCCGGACCGACCAGGCGGACCAGACGGCGCCGGTCGAGCTCCCCGAGCACCTGCCGCTCGGCACGCGGATCAACGGCGTCGACCCCTACGCCAAGCTCCAGGCCGGCTGAGCCTCCGGGGCGCACCCGGGCCGGCCCGGCCGTGTCCGGCCTCACCGGTCGGCCAGGGGGCGACCGGTCCGAGGTGCAGTAGGCTGCCGTCGACATCCACATCGTCCGCCACCAGGGGAAGCCGGTCCGAGTCCGGCGCTGACCCGCAACCGTAGGCCGACGGTCCCAGCACCACACGAGCACCACCGGGACCGCGCGGCGAGCCGGAGCACCTGCTGCGAGACGCCTGATCACACGCTGTCGAGGAACGCAGCGGGTGGCCACGCCGGGTCCCCGGTCGCAGCCCTCCCGTTGGCACAGCGGGAAGGACCACCGTGCACAAGCCCACCCTCGCGCGCAGCACCGTCGCGCTGCTCGCCGTCACCGCCCTCGGGGCGGCCGGCCTGGTCGCCGCCCCCGGAGCGGCGTCCGCCGCACCGGTCCCCGGCGCCGACCCGGCGCCCGCCTCCGCCTCCGCGTCCTGGCTGGCCGGCCAGCTCGAGGACGGCCTCCTGACCTACCAGGCCGGCGAGTTCCAGAGCACCGACTACGGCCTCTCCATCGACGCCGCCCTGGCCCTCCAGGAGGTCGGCGGGCAGGACGCGGCCGTGACCGCGGTCCGGGACGCCGTGGCCGCGGGCCTGGACGGATACATCTCCGGCGAGGCGTTCGGCGACGCCGGGAGCACGTACGCCGGCGCGGCGGGCAAGGCCCTCGCCCTCGCCACCGCGACCGGTGGTGACCCGGAGTCGTTCGGCGGCGTCGACCTGGTCACCCGGGTCGAGTCCGTCACCGACGAATCCACCGGCCGGACCGCCGACGTCAGCACCTACGGCGACTACGCCAACACCTTGGGCCAGTCCTTCGCCGCCCGCGGGCTCGCCGCGGCCGGCAGCCCGGAGGCGGCCACCGCCACCGACTTCCTGCTCGACCAGCAGTGCAAGGCCGGCTTCTTCCGCCAGGCGTTCTCCGCCCCCGACGCCGCGGACCAGACCTGCGACGGCGCGGCGGACGCCGAGCCGAGCGTGGACGCCACCGCCACGGCGGTGGTCAACCTGCTCGCCCGCGACGACGCCGACCAGGCCGCCATCGCCGCCGCCGTCGACCGCGCGACCACCTGGCTGGCCTCGGTGCAGCGCGCCGACGGCGCCTTCGGCGCGGACGACCAGATCGAGACCCCCAACGCCAACAGCACCGGCCTCGCAGGCTGGGCGTTGGGGCTCGCCAGCCGCGAGGCGCCGGCCGCGAAGGCCGCGGCCTGGCTGCGCGCCCACCAGCTGACCAACGTCGGGACCTGCACCCCGTTCCGGCCCGCCGACCTCGGCGCCGTGGCGTACGACGACGGCGCCGTCACCGCCGCCCGCAAGGACGGCATCACGGCCGCCACCGAGGGGCAGTACCTCCGTGCCACGGCGCAGGCGCTGCCGGCGCTCCAGTGGGCCCCGGCCGCCGGCGAGGCGAACGTCCTCGCGACGCCGGACTACGTCAAGGCCGGCAGCCGCGTGAGCCCCGGCGTCACCGGCGCCGCGCCGGGCGAGTGGCTGTGCGCCTCGGTCGCCGGCGCGACCGCCTCCGTCCCGGCTGACGTCGCCGGCGAGGCCGTGCTCCGCGTCCGCCTCCCGAAGGCCGCCGGCACCCGCACCGTGACCGTCAGCGACGCGGACGGCGTCGTCGGCACCGCCCGCTACCGCGCCCTGGGCGCGACGAAGTTGACCGTCCGCGCCAAGAAGAGCGCCGTGCGCCGCGGCGTGAACCAGGTGGTCGAGGTCCGCGGCCTCGCGCCCGCCGAGCCGGTCCGGGTCGTCGTCGGCGGCCGCCGCGTCGACACCGGCCAGGCCAACGCGAAGGGCCGCTTCACCAGCCGCTTCAAGGCGACCGGCAACGGTCGCACGAAGGTCGTCGTGAAGGGCCAGTTCGGCAACCGCAAGGGGACCGCGGCGTACCGGGTGACCCGCTGATGCTGCGCGGCCTGCTGGCCCGTCTCGCCGCCGCGACCCTCGTGGTCGCGGCGGGCGGGGCGGTCGCCGCGCCCACCCCGTCGTACGCCGCCGCGTGCGCCGGCAGCACCGGCGTGACCGCCGTGGTGGACCGCAACGAGCTCGGCGGCGGGGTGCAGCAGGTCTGCGTCGCCGGGGGTGGCGGGGACAGCGCGGCCGCGATCTTCTCCGCGGCGGGCTTCCCGCTGACCTACGCCCAGCGCGACCCCGGCTTCGTCTGCCGCGTCGCCGGCGTCCCGACCAGCGACCCGTGCGTGAACGCGGCGCCGGCCGACGCCTACTGGGCGCTCTACTGGTCCGACGGGAAGTCCGGCTCCTGGGTCTACTCCTCGCTCGGCGCCGGTGGCCTGACGGTGCCCGACGGGGCGTACGTCGCCTTCTCCTGGCAGGGCTCGTCGACCAAGAGCCCGCCGAGCGCCACGCCCGCGCCGCACCGCGCACCGGCCGCCTCGCCCAGCCCCACCGCGGGTGCGACGAAGCCGCCGGCCGCCACGGGCGGCGGAACCGGGGGCTCGGGTGGCGCCGGCACGTCGGGCACGGCCCCGGCCGCTCCGCAGGCGAGCTCCACGGCTGGCCCCTCGGCGTCGCCGTCGGCCGCGGAGGGACGGGCGGAGCCCGCGCCGGCCCGTGCCGACGGCAAGCAGGCCACGGGCGACCGGGCCAAGGGCGACGGCGCGCGGAAGAAGGACCGCCGCGCCGACCGCGACGAGGGGAGCGACGAGCCGGCCGTGACGGTGAGCGCCGAGGCCGACCCGGAGACCCTGGCGACCTCGTCGAGCACCGAGGGGGCCGACCCCGCCGACGGCGGCCTCCCGGCGTGGGTGCCGCTCGTCCTCGTGGTGCTCCTGCTGGGTGCCGGGGGCGCGGTCGTCCTGCGCAGACGGAGCACGTCGGCGTCGTGACCGGGACGGTGGCCGCGAGGGCGAGCAGCGTGCGCAGCCGGGCCCGCGCGGCGCGGCTGCCGCGCGACCTGCACCCGGTCGCGTGGTACGCCTGGGCGATCGGGCTGGCGGCGGCGGCCTCGTCGACCACCAACCCGCTGGTCCTCGGCCTGCTGCTCGCCGTCGCGACCCTGGTGGTCGTGGCCCGGCGCTCGGACCAGCCGTGGGCGGCGTCGTTCCGGCTCTACCTGTGGCTCGCCCTCCTGGTGCTCGTGCTCCGGGTGGTGTTCCGGATCGTCTTCGGCGGCACCTACCCGGGCACGGTCCTGCTCGACCTGCCCGAGGTCCCGCTGCCCGACTGGGTCCTGGGCATCACCCTGCTCGGCCCGCTGTCGCGCGAGGGCCTGCTGGGCGGGGTGTACGACGGGCTGCGGCTCGCGACGATCATCGTCTGCGTCGGCGCCGCCAACGCCCTGGCGAACCCCAAGCGGCTGCTGCGCTCGGTGCCGCCGGCGCTGCACGAGGTCGGCACCGCGCTCGTCGTGGCGGTGTCCGTGCTGCCGCAGCTGGCCGACAGCGTCCGGCGCGTCCGCGCCGCGCAGCAGCTGCGGGCGGGGGAGGAGCGGCGGGTCCGCGGGCTGCGCCGCGTGCTCGTGCCGGTCCTCGAGGACGCCCTCGAGCGCTCGCTGGCGCTGGCCGCCGGCATGGACGCCCGTGGCTACGGCCGCGCGCCCGGGCAGACCCGCCGGGAGCGGTGGACGACCGGCGCGTTCCTGCTCGTCGGCCTCGGGGGCATCTGCGTCGGGGTCTACGGCGTCCTCGACCAGACCGCGCCGCGCGTGCTGGCCGTCCCGATGCTGGTGCTCGGCCTCGCCGCGGCCGTCGCCGGCCTGGCGTCCGCCGGCCGCCGCGTCCAACGCTCGCGCTACCGCCCCGACCCCTGGCGCTGGCCCGAGCTCGCCGTCGTCGGCTCCGGGGTCGTCGTCGGCGCGGTCGGCGTGTGGGCTGCTCGCGCCCAGCTGACCATCGCCTACCCCGACCTCACCCGCGTGCCGGAGATCAGCCTCGCCCTGCTGGTCGGCGTGCTGGTCGGGGCGCTCCCGGCGCTCGTCGCCCCCGAGCCGAGGATGGTGACGGCGTGATCGAGCTGCGCGACATCTGCTTCCGGTACGCCCAGGGCGCGCCGCCGGTGCTGGACGCCGTCGACCTCGAGATCGAGGAGGGCGAGCTGGTCCTCGTCAGCGGACCGACCGGCGTCGGCAAGTCCACGCTGCTCGGCGTGGTCACCGGCCTGGTGCCGCGTTTCTCCGGCGGCGTGCTGAGCGGCGACGTGCTGCTCGACGGCGCCAGCGTGGTCCACGCGGCCCCGCGCGACCGCGCGCACGTCGTCGGGTACGTCGGTCAGGACCCGGCGGCCGGCTTCGTCACCGACACGGTCGAGGAGGAGCTCGCCTACGGCATGGAGCAGCTCGGCCTGCCGCCGGAGACCATGCGCCGACGCGTCGAGGAGACCCTCGACCTGCTGGGCATCGCCGCCCTGCGCGACCGCGACCTGCGGACCCTCTCCGGCGGCCAGCAGCAGCGGGTCGCCATCGGCGCGGTGCTGACCATGCACCCCCGGCTGCTCGTGCTCGACGAGCCGACCAGCGCGCTCGACCCGACCGCGGCCGAGGAGGTGCTGGCCACGCTGACCCGCCTGGTCCACGACCTCGGCGTCTCGGTGCTGCTCGCCGAGCACCGGCTCGAGCGGGTCGTGCCGTTCGCGGACCGGATGGTCGTGCTCGACGGCTCCGGGTCGGTCCGCGTCGGGCCGACCGCCAAGCTGCTCGAGACCTCGCCGGTCGTCCCGCCGATCGTCGAGCTCGGCCGGCTCGCCGACTGGCACCCGCTGCCGCTCAGCGTGCGCGACGCGCGCCGCCGCGCCCGGACGCTCCACCTCGCCGCACCCGAGCCGCGGCCCCAGCCCGTCGGCGTACCCCTCCTCGGCGCGCGGTCGCTCACCGTCGTGCACGGCCGCACGACGGCGTTGCGCGAGGTCGACCTCGACCTCGACGGCGGCTGCGTGACCGCGCTCATGGGGCGCAACGGCGCGGGGAAGTCCTCGCTGCTCTGGGCGTTGCAGGGCAGCCGGAAGCGGCGCACCGGCAGCGTCGACGTCGGCGGCCAGGACCCGGCGCGGCTCGAGCCGGCGGAGCGGCGCGCAGCGGTCGGGTTGCTGCCGCAGGACGCGGCCGACCTGCTCTACCTCGAGACGGTCGCCGAGGAGTGCGCCGCCGGCGGCCCGGAGACCCGGGCAATCCTGGCCTCGCTGGTCCCTGACGTGCCCGACGACGCCCATCCGCGCGACCTGTCCGAGGGCCAGCGGCTGGCGCTCGCGCTCTCGCTCGTGCTGGCGGCGCGGCCGCAGGTGCTGCTGCTCGACGAGCCGACCCGCGGGCTGGACTACGCGGCGAAGAAGGTCCTCGCCGGCACGCTCCGGCGGCTCGCCGCGGACGGGCACGCGGTGCTGGTCGCCACGCACGACGTCGAGTTCGTCGCCCAGGCGGCCGACGCGGTGGTCGTCCTCGCCGAGGGGGAGGTCGTCTCGTCCGGGCCCGCGCACCGGGTGCTCGCCGAGTCGCCGTCGTTCGCGCCGCAGGTCGCCAAGGTGCTGGGTCCGCCGTGGCTGCGGGTCGACGAGGTCGCGGCCGCGCTGGAGTCGGCGTGAGCGGGACCAGCCCGACGACCAGCCCGACGACCAGCCCGACGACCAGCGCCGTGCGTGTCTCACGCCGCTCGGCGGTCGTGCTGACGGTCGCGTCGCTGGCGGGCCTGATGATGCTCGGCTGGCCGTTGCTGCTCCAGGTCCCCGACGACGCCCGGGTCGACCCGCCGTTCCTGTTCCTGGCCCTGCTGCCGGTCGTGGTCGCCGTGGTGCTGGCCGAGCTCACCGAGGGCGGCCTGGACGCGCGGGTGCTGGCGGTCCTCGGCGTGCTGAGCGCGGTCCAGGCGGTGCTGCGGGCGGTGTCGGCGGGGACGGCCGGGGTCGAGCTGGTGTTCTTCCTGCTGGTGCTGGCCGGCCGGGTCTTCGGGCCCGGGTTCGGCTTCGTGCTCGGCTGCACGTCGCTGTTCGCCTCGGCGCTGATGACCGCCGGCGTGGGGCCGTGGCTGCCCTTCCAGATGATGTGCGCGGCGTGGATGGGCATGGGCGCCGGGCTGCTGCCGCGCCGCGTGCGCGGCCGCTGGGAGATCGCGATGCTGGCGGCGTACGCCGCGGTGGCGGCGTACCTCTTCGGCGCGCTGATGAACCTGTCGTCCTGGCCGTTCCTGCTCGGCGTGCAGGTCCCCGGACACGAGGGGTCGCTGGCGTTCGTGCCGGGCGCGCCGCTGATGGAGAACCTGACGACGTTCCTCGTCTACACGCTGGTCACCTCGACCGGCAGCTTCGACACCGTCCGGGCGATCACCAACGTGGTGGCGGTCGTGCTGCTCGGACCGGCGGTGCTCACCACGCTGCGCCGCGCCGCCCGGCGCGCCACCGTGGTCGGGACCGTGCGGTCCGAGAGGCCTGTCAGGGCTTGAGGACCAGGATCCGGTCGTCGCCCTCGCCGGGCTCGCCGCGGCCGTCGCGGTTGCTCGTGGTCAGCCACAGCCGCCCGTCGGGGGCGAAGGCGACCGTGCGCATCCGGCCGTGGTCGCCGACGAGGAACGCCTCGGGCTCCCCGGCGCCGTCGCCCTCGACCGGGACGCGCCAGAGCCGCTCGCCGCGGAGCGCGGCGAGGTAGAGGTGGCCGTCGGCGTAGGCCAGCCCCGAGGGGGAGGCCTCGTCGGTGCGCCACTGCGCCTGCGGGTCGACGAGCTCCTCGCTCGGGCCGCCCTGGATGGTCCCCTCGGCGCGGCCCTCGACCTCGGGCCAGCCGTAGTTGGCGCCCTTCTCGACCAGGTTGAGCTCGTCCCAGGTGCTGTCGCCGAACTCCGAGGCCCACAGCCGGCCCTCGCCGTCGAACGCGAGCCCCTGGACGTTGCGATGCCCCCAGGACCACACCGGTGAGCCGAACGGGTTGCCCGGCGCCGGCTCGCCGTCGGGCGTGATCCGCAGGATCTTGCCGCCGAGGTCGTCGCGGTCCTGCGCGCGCTCGGGCTCGCCGATCTCGCCGGTGGAGACGTAGAGGTGGCCGTCGGGCCCGAAGAGCATCCGGCCGCCGTCGTGGATGAAGCCGCTCGGGATGCCGGTCAGCACGTCCTGCGTCGGACCGAGCCGGTCGCCGTCCAGCTCGGCGCGCACCACCCGGTTGTCCTCGGCGGTGGTGACGTAGAGGTAGACGAGCCGGTCCTGCTCGAAGCCCGGCGACAGGGCGACGCCCAGCAACCCGGCCTCGCCCTCGGGTGCCGCCGCGTCGATGGTGCCGAGCTCGGTCACCTCGCCGTCCGGCGAGACACGCAGCACGCGGGTGGTGTCGCGCTCGGTGACGATCGCGTCGCCGTCGGCGAAGAAGTCCAGCCCCCAGGGCGCCGCGAGCCCGGTCACCGCGGTCGCCACGACCTTCGGTCGCCGGGAGGTGGGCAGCTCGACCCGCTCGCCCCGTCCCTGGCCGGTGCCGGCCGAGGGGCTCGCGGTGCCGGACGCGCTCTCGGACGCCTGCGGCGACGGGCTGGCCGGCGCCGTGCCGGTCACGTCGACGTCGACCTCGTCGCCGCCCTGGCCACAGCCGGCCAGGACGACCGGCAGCAGCACCGCGCCCACGGCGTACGACGCGAGCGTGCGGCGGGTGCGCGGCCGCTTCGTCGGCCGGTCCATCAGGCCACCTTCTCGTCGGAGACCCGCGCGACCAGGTCGAGCAGCTGGCGGTGCACCTCGTCGGGGTGCTCCATCTGGACGAAGTGCGACCCCGGCAGCTCGACGTAGGTGCCGTCGGCGACCCGCTCGGCCGCGGTGGCCATGTGCCGGGCCCCGGCGAGGACGTCCCAGCGGCCCGCGACGAAGACGCACGGCACGCCGACCCGGCTCAGCGGGACGCGGCGGTGCTGGGCGGTGGTGAGCGCCATGTGGAAGTACCAGTCGATCGGCGTGCTGAGGAACTCCTTGACCGCCGCGGCGGTCAGCTGCGGGTCGGCCACCGGGAACATGAAGCCGGAGTGGCTGAGCACCGCGATCGTCCTGTCGCCGATCGGGAGCCGGGTCGTCACCGGCGTGATCGCACGGCCGGCGAGCTTGACGACCTTGGAGAGGTTGACCGTCACCGCCCGGGCGGCGACCCGCGGCAGTCGCAGCGGACCGAGCATCGTGGCGAACGTGTCGCCCGGGACGCCGGCGACCGCGAGCAGCGCGCTCACCCGCTCCGGGTGGTCGACCGCGAGCTGGAACATCGTGTTGACGCCGATCGACCAACCCATGACCACCGCCTTGTCGAGCCCGAAGTGGTCCATCACCGACAGCGCGTCCTCGACCAGCTCGTCGACGCCGCACGCCTCCGGGTCGGTCGGGCGGTCCGAGCCGCCGGTGCCGCGGTGGTTCCACGACACGACCCGCACGCCGCAGTCGGGCTCGAGCAGCGCCGGCCAGACCAGGGGGTTGGTGCCCAGGCCGTTGCACAGCAGCACCGTCGGGCCCTCGATCCGCCCCTCGGGGTCGTTGGTCCACGCCCGCAGCCGCGTGCCGTCGTCGGACAGCACGTCGCAGAACGCGATGGTGGCGGCGGGCGCGGGGCGCGCGGTCGACTGCATGCGCTCCAGCGTGCCAGAGCGGTCCGGCCCGCGGCGGGAGTCGTGGCGGAGCCCACGGGCGGGCGGGTCGGTGCGGCGGTGGGAAAGGCAGGGAAGTGTCGGCATCCCAAGTGAACTTGGGATGCTGGCGCTTCCCTGCTGTTGCGATGGCCGAAGAGCGACGGGGAAGGCCGCGGAGTGACCCGCCGGTGTGGCTCGAGTGGCGGGAGTGACGGCCGAACCGGCCGGAGGGGCCGGCGGAGCGGCCGAAGGAGGCCGCCGGCCCGGCAGGGAGGTGCCGGGCCGGCGACCTCAGCCGTGCGCGACGCGACCGGCCGGTGTGGCCGGGGCAGCCGGGGCGGCCGTCATCGCCCGGGCCGCCAGGAACTCCTCCACCTCGATGCGCTCGGCACGTCGTCGGGCCAGTGCGGTGGAGGCGACCATGGCGTTGCGCCTGGCCTGCAGCTGCGACTCCTCCGGCCACTCGCGGACCCGGCGGACGAGGGTCGGGAGCAGCGGGAGCGACGCGCGGGAGGCCATGACCCGACGCTAGGAGGCCGGGACGACACCCCGGTCAAGGTCGTGTGACGTCCCGGTGAACTAGTCCGGCACCGGCTCGGCGAGCGACCGGCCCGTCCGGGTCGCGCCCACGCTGGCGACCACCACGCAGGCCATGGCGAGCCACTGCACGGGCGCCAGCAGCTCGCCGAGCACCACGATGCCGGCGAGCGCCGCGGCCGCGGGCTCCAGCGACATCAGCACGCTGAAGACCGACGGCTTGATCGAGCGGAGGGCGACGAGCTCGCAGGTGTACGGCACGACCGAGCTCAGCAGGCCGACCAGCGCCCCGATCAGGACGATGCGCAGGTCGGCCAGCTGGTCGCCGTACCTCCCCAGCGCCACGGGAGAGAGCAGCAGCGTCGCCACGATGCTCGCCACCGCCAGGCCGTCGAGGCCGCGCCAGCGGGCGCCGGTCTCCGCGCTGAGCAGGATGTACGCCGCCCACGCGGCGCCGGCGAGGACGGCGTAGGCCACGCCGGCGAGGTCGAGGTCGGTGCGCTCGAAGCCGAGGAGGAGCACGCCGATGCCGGCCAGGCCGACCCAGGCGAGGTCGCGCAGCCGGCGCGACCCGAGCACCGCCAGCGTCAGCGGTCCGACGAACTCGATGGTGACCGCGAGGCCGAGCGGGATGCGCTGGAAGGACTGGTAGATCGCCCAGTTCATGCAGCCCAGCGACGCGCCGTACCCCAGCACGACCAGCCAGTCCTGCCGGGTCTTCCCGCGAAGCACCGGTCGGGCGACCGCGACGAGCACGAGCGCGCTGGTGACCAGCCGGAGCCAGACGATCGTGGAGGGTGAGACCTCGTCGAAGAGCGACTTCGCGACGGAGGCGCCGAGCTGGACCGAGGCGATCCCGGCCAGGACGAGCCAGACCGGGGAGACCGAGCGGACGGCCGCCGATGAGTTCGTCCGCGTCACCGGGTCAACGTAGGGGACATCGGCACGGCGGAAGGAGCGGGGATGGCCCGCAGCACGGTCCTCATGGTCGGCACCCGCAAGGGGCTCTGGGTCGGGCGGTCCGACGAGGCGCGCGAGGACTGGACGTTCACCGGCCCGCACTTCGCCATGGAGGAGGTCTACTCCTGCCTGGTCGACACCCGCGACGGACGCGTCCGGCTGCTCGCCGGCGCGTCGTCGTCCTGGCTCGGTCCCCAGGTGTGGCGCTCCGACGACCTCGGCGCGACGTGGGAGCAGACCCCGGGCGGGGCGGTCCGGTTCCCCGACGACGTCGACGCCTCGGTCGAGCGGATCTGGCAGCTCGTCGCCGGCGCCGAGCCCGGGGTGGTGTGGGCAGGCACCGAGCCGGGTGCGGTGTTCCGCTCGCGCGACGGCGGCGAGACGTTCGCGCTCGAGCGGGCGCTGTGGGACCACCCGCACCGGCTCGAGTGGGGCGAGGGCTTCGGCGGCCAGGCGTTCCACACGGTGCTGCCGCACCCGACCGACCCCGCGTCGGTCACGGTCGCGATCTCGACCGGCGGGGTCTACCAGACCTCCGACGGCGGCGCCTCGTGGCGACCGCGCAACGTCGGCATCCGGGCGGAGTTCCTGCCCGAGGGCGAGCAGTTCCCCGAGCTCGGCCAGTGCGTGCACAAGGTGACCCGGCACCCGGCACGGCCCGAGCGGCTCTACCTGCAGAACCACGGCGGCGTCTACCGCTCCGACGACCACGCCGCCACCTGGACCTCGATCGCCGACGGCCTGCCCAGCGACTTCGGCTTCCCCGTCGTCGTGCACCCGCACGACCCGGACACGATCTACGTCTTCCCGCTCGGCGACGGCCGGTTCCCGCCCGACGGGCGCGCGCGGGTGTGGCGGTCGCGGGACGCGGGGGAGTCCTGGGAGGAGCTCGGCAGCGGTCCCGACGGCCTGCCCGACGGGCTCTGGGTCGCGGTCGTGCGCGACGCGATGTGCACCGACGAGCACCCCTCGGTCGGCGTGTACGTCGGCGCCCGCAACGGCACCGTCTGGTGCTCGCCCGACGGGGGCGACACCTGGCGCTGCGCGGTCGCCGACCTGCCCGACGTCATGGTCGTGCGCGCCGCCGCCGTCTGACACGTCACACCCGCTGAGACCGCCCGGGGGCGGGCGGCGTCCGGGACTAGGCTGAATCTCATGACCGAGCAGGACCCGCAGCAGGCCCAGACCCCCAGCACGCCCGACATCAAGCCCCGCTCGCGCGACGTCACCGACGGTCTCGAGCGGGCCGCGGCGCGCGGCATGCTCCGTGCGGTCGGCATGGGCGACGACGACTGGGAGAAGCCCCAGATCGGCGTCGCGTCGAGCTGGAACGAGATCACCCCCTGCAACCTCTCGCTGGACCGCCTCGCGAAGGCCGCCAAGAACGGCGTGCACGCGGCGGGCGGCTTCCCGATGGAGTTCGGGACCATCTCGGTCTCCGACGGCATCTCCATGGGCCACGAGGGCATGCACTACTCGCTGGTCTCGCGCGAGGTCATCGCCGACTCCGTCGAGGTCGTGATGAGCGCCGAGCGCCTCGACGGCTCGGTGCTGCTGGCCGGCTGCGACAAGTCGCTGCCGGGCATGATGATGGCCGCGGCCCGCCTCGACCTCTCCAGCGTCTTCCTCTACGCGGGCTCGATCATGCCGGGCAACGTGGACGGCAAGGACGTCACGATCATCGACGCCTTCGAGGCCGTCGGCGCCTGCCTGGCCGGCAAGATCACCCGCGAGGAGGTCGACAAGGTCGAGCGCGCGATCTGCCCGGGCGAGGGCGCGTGCGGCGGCATGTACACCGCCAACACCATGGCCGCCGTCGCCGAGGCGATCGGCATGTCGCTGCCCGGCTCGGCCGCTCCGCCGGCGGTCGACCGCCGGCGCGACGGCTTCGCCCACAAGTCCGGCGAGGCCGTGGTCAACCTGCTGCGCAAGGGCATCACCGCGCGCCAGATCATGACCAAGGAGGCGTTCGAGAACGCCATCACCGTCGTCATGGCCCTCGGCGGCTCCACCAACGCCGTGCTCCACCTGCTCGCCATGGCCCGCGAGGCCGAGGTCGACCTGACCATCGACGACTTCAACCGGATCGGCGACAAGGTGCCGCACCTCGGCGACCTCAAGCCGTTCGGCAAGTACGTCATGTACGACGTCGACAAGATCGGCGGCATCCCGGTCGTGATGAAGGCGCTCCTCGACGCCGGGCTCATGCACGGCGACTGCCTCACCGTCACCGGCAAGACCCTGGCCGAGAACCTCGCCGACCTGGCCCCGCCGGACCTCGACGACGACGTCATCCGCAGCCTCGACCGCCCGATCCACAAGACCGGCGGCCTGACCATCCTCAAGGGCTCGCTGGCCCCCGAGGGCGCGGTCGTGAAGTCGGCCGGGTTCGACGAGTCGGTCTTCACCGGCACCGCCCGGGTCTTCGACGGCGAGCGCGCCGCGATGGACGCGCTGGCCGAGGGCCGCATCGTCGCCGGCGACGTCGTGGTCATCCGCTACGAGGGCCCCAAGGGCGGTCCGGGCATGCGCGAGATGCTCGCGATCACCGGTGCGATCAAGGGCGCGGGCCTCGGCAAGGACGTCCTGCTCCTCACCGACGGTCGCTTCTCCGGCGGCACCACCGGCCTCTGCGTCGGCCACGTCGCCCCGGAGGCCGTCGACGGCGGCCCGATCGCGTTCGTCCGCGACGGCGACCCGATCACGCTTGACGTGCTCAACCGCAGCCTCGAGGTCGAGATCGACGACATCGAGAGCAGGAAGGTCGGCTGGACCCCCAACCCGCCGAAGTACACCCGCGGCGTCCTCGGCAAGTACGCCGCCACCGTCCGCTCCGCCGCGCACGGCGCGGTCACCAGCTGACGGCCGAGGCTCCTCGGTCCCGGGCCGGACAGCTCGTCGACGAGCTGCTCGGCTTCGGGCCGCACGCCGGCGCGCACCGGGTCGCCGCCCGCGCCGGGCTCACGGTCCTGGTGCCGCTGCTCGTGCTGCTCGCGGCCGACCGGGTCGAGTGGTCGATCTACGCGGCGTTCGGCGCGTTCACCTCGCTCTACGGACGCGAGCGGGTCGGGCCGCTGCGCCTGCGCCTGCAGACCGAGGTGGGCGTGCTGCTCGCCGGCGTGGTCGTGGCCGGCGTGCTCGTCGGCACCTCGGAGCACCGCGCCTGGCTCGCCGTGCCCCTGGCCGCCCTGCTCGCTGCCGGCGCCGCCGTCCTGTCCGACCGGCAGCGGTGGCACCCGCCCGGCGCGCTGTTCCCGGTCTTCGCGTTCACCGCCTGCGCCTCGATCCCCAGCGAGCCGGCCGACGCCCCGGTCGCGCTCCTCGTCGCCGGCGCCACCGCGGCGTTCGCGCTCCTCGTCGGCAACGCCGGCGCCGGGCTGCGGCGTCAGTGGGGGTACGCCGCCACGCGCCCGCCCGGCGAGCCGGCCATCGGGCGGAGCACGGGTCTGTGGCGCCACGTCGCGCCCAGCGCGCTCGCGGTCCTGGTCGCCGGGGCGCTGGCGACCGGGCTCGGCATCGGCCACCCGTACTGGGCGATGGTCTCCGCCGTCGTGCCGCTCGCCGCTGCCGACCCGCTGCGACAGGTGGTCCGTGGGTTGCACCGCATCGTCGGGACGACGCTCGGGCTCGGCCTCGCCGCGCTGCTGCTCGCCTGGGACCCCAGCCCGCTGGGCGTGGTGCTCGTCGTGGTCCTGCTCCAGGTGCTGGCCGAGCTCCTGGTCGGCCGCAACTACGCCGCGGCGCTCGTGGTGATCACCCCGCTGGCGCTGCTGATGGTCCACCTCGTCGCGCCGACCCCGACCGCCACGCTGCTGCTCGACCGCGGCGTCGAGACGCTCCTCGGCGTGGTCGTCGGGCTGGTGGTCGGCCGGGCCGCCCGCCGGCTCGGCACGACGTCGGCGGGGCGCGGCAGGATGGCGGCATGAGCCTGCGCTTCCCGCGACCCCTGCGCCCCGGCGACCGGATCGGCGTGACGGCGCCGTCGGCGGGCGTCCAGCCCTCGATGCGGGGCCGGCTCGACGCGGCCGTCGCCGCCCTGGGGGAGCGCGGGCTCGAGGTGGTGCTGGGGGAGTGCCTGGGCACGCCCGGGGTCACCTCGGCGCCCAAGGAGCAGCGGGCGGCCGAGCTCACCGCGATGCTGTGCGACCCGACGATCGCCGCGGTCGTGCCGCCGTGGGGCGGCGAGCTCGGCATCGACCTGCTCGACCTGCTGGACTGGGCCGCGCTCGAGCGGGCGGAGCCGACCTGGCTGGTCGGCTTCAGCGACACCTCGCTGCTGCTCGTCGCGCTCACCACCCGCCTCGGCTGGGGCACCCTGCACGGGGCGAACCTCATGGACACCCCCTACGACCCGCCGGCCGGGCTCTCGCACTGGGTCGACGTCGCCTCCGCGACCGGACCGGTCACGCAGCGCAGCCCGGGGCGGTACCGCACGAGCGGCTGGGACGACTACGAGGCCGACCCCGGCGTGCGGACGATGACCCTCGACGGCACCGGCACCTGGTCGGTGCTCGGCGGAGGCGGCGCGGACGTGACCGGCCGGCTGGTCGGCGGCTGCGTCGAGATCATGGGGCCCATCGCCGGGACGCCGTACGGCGACGTGCCGGCGTTCGGCCGCGAGCACGCCGACGAGGGGCTGGTCGTCTACCTCGAGGCGTGCGAGGACGGCCCGTTCACGATCGCCCGGACACTCCACGGGCTGCGGCTCGCCGGCTGGTTCGACCACGCGAACGCCGTGCTCGTCGGGCGCACCGCCGCGCCCGACCACCCGGAGATGAGCCAGCGCGAGGCCGTCGTCGACGCGCTGGGCGGGCTCGACGTGCCGGTCGTGCTCGACGTCGACCTCGGCCACGTCCAGCCGCAGGCCCCGTTGGTCAACGGCGCCCGCGCCCGCGTCGTCGTCGACGGCGACCGCCACGAGATCACCCAGGAGTGGTGAGCGGGCGCGACGAGCGCGCGCGATGGCTCGACCCGGCCGACGCCGACGAGGCCGGCGCCGCCGCACCCGGCTGACCGTCACTCCCCGCCCAGGCCCGCCCGACGCGCGGTGATCATGGCCTGGGCCCGGTCGGGGACGCCGAGCTTGGCCAGCACGTTGGAGACGTGGTTGCGCACGGTCTTCGGGCTCAGCACCAGGCGGCGGGCGATGGTGGCGTTGTCGAAGCCCCGCGCCACCAGGTCCAGCACCTCCCGCTCGCGGTCGGAGAGCTCCGGGAACGGCACCTGCACCGACGTCCGGCTGCCGGTCAGGCTCGCCATCGCGCGGGCCGCGACCTGCGGACCCATGATCGCCTCGCCGTTGGCGACGGCGCGGATCCCGCGCTCGACCTCCTCGGGGGAGGCCGACTTCAGCAGGTAGCCGCGGGCGCCGGCCCGGACCGCGGCGACCACCGACTCGTCGTCCTCGTCCATGGTGATGACGAGGACCGCGAGGCGGGGCAGGGCGCGGACCAGGGTGCGGGTCGTCTCGATGCCGGAGTCCTCGCCGAGGTGGAGGTCCATCAGGACGACGTCCACCGCGTCGGTGACCCGCTCGACCGCCTGCGCGGCGTCCTCGGCGAGCGCGACGACCTCGATGCCCTCGAGCGAGCCGAGCAGCCCGGCCATGCCGAGCCGGAACACCGGGTGGTCGTCGACGACGGCGACGCGGATCGGACGGGCTGTGGACTCGGCGGCCGGCTCAGCCATGACGCTCCTCGGAGGGGACGGGCTCGACGGGCAGGACGGCGCGGACGACGGTCCCGCCGCCGGGTGCGGGGGAGACGGTGAGCGTGCCGCCCTGCTCGGCGGCCCGCTCGCGCATGGAGCGCGACCCGACACCCGGCACCGCGTCGGGCGGGACGCCGCGGCCGTCGTCGGCCACCTCGACGACGACCTCGCGCTCGGCGCGCAGGGCGGTGATGCGGCAGCGGGTGGCGCCGGCGTGCCGCACGACGTTGGTGACGGCCTCCGAGGCGATGCCGTACGCCGCGGCCGCGACCAGCGGGTGCAGCCCGTCGAACCGGTCGGTCTCGACGTCCACGCGGAGCTCGCTCCCGGAGTGGCGGGCGCCGAGCTCGGTGAGCGCCGCGCCGAGCCCCAGCTCGTCGAGCACCGGCGGGAGGAGGTGGTGGGAGAGGCTGCGGACGCCGGCGACGGCGGCGTCGACCTCGCCCTGCAGGTGCCCGAGCAGCTCGGTGGCGGCGGCGGGGTCGGTGGCGAGCAGGTTGCGGGCGCCCTGCAGGCCGAGCCGGATGCCGGCGAGGGAGGGGCCGAGGCCGTCGTGGATCTCGCGGCGGATGACCCGGCGTTCCTCGAGGCGCACCGACGCCAGTCGGACCCGCAGCGCGTCGACGTCGGCCGCGGCCCGGGCGACGGCGACGGACGCCGCGAGCACGGACCCGAGGTCTGCGAGGGTCGCCAGGTCGCGGGGTGAGAGGGACTCGCCGGCGCGCGGGGTGACCTCGAGCGTGCCGACGCGCTCGCCGCGGTGGCGGAGCGCGAGCTCCTGCGGCTGCTGGGTCGGCTCGCCCCAGCGGACCGGCTCGAGCCCGTCGGCCAGCACGGCCACCGACTCCAGCCGGACCGACCGGCCGACGTCCTCGGCCAGCGAGGCGAGCAGGTCCGCGACGGGGGCGTCGCCGACCAGCTGCGAGCCCAGGCGGCGCACGACGCGGCTGGGGTCGGCCGCGTCGCCGTACACCAGCCGGTGCACACGGCGCGCCAGCACGATCCGCGCCGGCTGGACCGCCACGGCGACCGAGGCGGCCGCGAGCAGCTGCGGCGTGCCGTCGCCGGGCAGCACGCGGGTCAGCAGCACGACCACCACGAGGTAGAGGGCGACCAGGCCGGTCGCGAGCAGGCCGGCGAGCACGGTGCGGCTCACGACCAGCCCCAGGCCCCACAGCCGGTTGCGCAGCACCACGACCAGCACGGCGGCCGGGAACACCGCCTGCGAGACCAGGTGCAGCGCCGGCGTCAGCCAGAACGGCAGGGTGACGACGGTGACCACCAGCGGGAGGAAGGACACGGCGAGGACGAGCGTGCCCAGGACCAGCCAGCCCAGGCCCGTGCGCTCCTCGACCGGCCCGCGCCGGCGGCGTACCTCCACCGCCAGCGCGGTGACCAGGCCCAGCACGATCGTGAGGCGGCACCAGTCGAAGAAGTGCGGGTCCATCCGGTACGACGCGATCGGCATCCACACCGACAGCGCTCCACCGACCGCGACCGCGGCCCACTCCAGCGGCCGCAGCGCCTGCTCCCGCACCAGCCACGGCACCACGAGGAAGAGCGCGAACGTGCCGGGCATCCACGCCGTGCCCTGGAGCGCCGAGACGTGCTCCACCCACGGCAGGTCGCCGCGGCGCATGTCGAGCATCGTGTACGTCGCGCCGAAGCCCGCCAGCCCGCCGCCCACCGCGGCCACGGCGAGCAGCCACGGCACCGGGTGGGAGCGGCGGCTCAGCGTGACGGCCGCGACCGTGCCGTAGACCGCGCCGACGGTGAGGTCGACGAGCAGGAACCACATGTTCTCGTCGACGGTCGGACGGGCCAGCGCGAGGAGCACGAGGGCGGCCGCGACGAGGGTCCAGGACGTGATGGCGACGGCACCCGCCGCCAGCGGGCGGCCCACCGGCCGCGTGGGCGGTGCAGGCAGTGGGCCCGTGGCGGGGGCCCGGACGCCGGTGTCGACGGTCGACATGGCGCGCAGCGTAGGCCGCGGCGGCGCTGTCCCGGGGGCGATTGGCACGATCGCGGCTCAGCCGTGACGCGGCCGGTCGCGCCGGTCGCCCAGGGCGAACCCGAGGCCCAGCAGCAGGACGAGGACCGGGCCGGGCATGCCGGCGAGGTACTGCATCGGTGACATGCCGGCGACCAGCGTCAGACCGCCCAGGACGGCGCAGACCCAGCCGAGCCAGCGCGGGGCCGCCGCGTGGCGCAACGACGCCACCGCGACCGCGACGCCCGTGACCCCGGCGCCCATCCACAGCCACGGCACGGTGCCGACCCAGTGGGCGACCACGGCTGCGAACTCGGTGGTCAGCGGCCACTCCTCGTCGCCGATCGCGAAGATCGTCTCGGTCGTGAACGCGCTGCCCATCAGCGCCACCACGGCGGTCAGCAACAGGCCGCCGGCCGCGACGTCCGGCAGCAGGCTCCCCGCCGGTGCCTGGTCCTGGAGCCGGCGGCGCAGGCCCGCGGCGACGACGAGCAGCAGCACGCAGGCCACCATCGAGGACACGTGGAGCGCGACCAGCTGCGGCACCTGGTCGGCCAGCCGGTCGGCGATCGCCTCGGCGCCCTGGGCGTCCTCGGAGTACGCCGCGTCGACCTGCAGCGAGGACTGGATCGCCACGACGCCGGCCAGGCCGGCCACCGCGCCGCTCGCGCCCCAGAGACGGCCGCTCCGCGGCGTACGGCGGGTGGTCGTGGTGGTGCTCGGGGTGGTCGCCGCCGGGTCCGGGGCGGGGGTGGCGAGGGCGTCGATCGCGGTCATGGGGTGCTCCTGGTGGTGACGGGTGTGCTCGGTGGGTCGAGCGTGCTGCGCCCGCCGTCCCGGCCGGCAGGGCCGCGCGTCCCGACTCCGTGGGCTCCTGGTGGTCTCGGTGGCCGGTGACCGATGGCCGATGGCCGATGGCCGATGGCCGATGGCCGATGGCCGATGGCCGATGGCCAATGGCCGGTGTCGGTGAGCCGTGGCAGGGTCGGGCCATGGACCAGCGGCTCAGCTTCGTGACGCTCGCGGTGGCCGACCTGGCGGCCAGCCGCGCCTTCTACTGCGACGGGCTCGGGTGGGAGCCGGCGCTGGAGGTGCCCGACGACGTGGTGATGATCGAGGTGGGGGAGCGGCTCGTGCTCTCGCTGTGGGTGCGGGCGGCGTTCGAGGCCGAGGTCGGCCCGGTCGCGACCGGGCCCGGCGTCGCGCCGTTCACGCTCGCGCACAACGTGGCCACCCGCGAGGAGGTCGACGCGTCGTTGGCGACCGCGCGGGCCGCCGGTGCCGACCCGGTGAGCCCCGCGCAGGAGCGGGTGTGGGGCGGCTACACCGGTTACTTCGCCGACCCCGACGGGTATCGGTGGGAGGTCGCGCACAACCCCGGACCCATCGGATCGAAGGTGCTCCCGTGACCGACCAGAACCAGCAGGGCGACCCCGGCCGGACCGACGCTCCCGAGCCCGGCGTGCAGGGCGGGCCGCGGGCGACGCCCGAGCGCGGCGCCGATCCTGGCGTCACCTCAGAGCCCGCCACGGTCGCCATGAACGCCACCCCCGGCGCCGACGACCGCACGGTGCTCAGCGGTCACGACGTCGAGGCCGAGCTGCTCGCGGACTGGCGGGTGATGTTCGACCAGCTGCACGCGCGCTTCGCGACCGGTGACTTCGCGACCGGGCTGCGGCTCGTGGCCGCGATCGGCGAGGCCGCCGAGGAGGCCGACCATCACCCCGACGTCGAGCTGACCTACGCCGCCGTGGTGGTCCGTCTGTGGAGCCACGACGTCGGCGGCACCACGATGCGCGACGTCCGGCTCGCCCGGGAGATCAGCGACGCGGCCGCCCGGGTCGGGGCGACCGCGGAGCCGGAGCGCCTCTCGGTGCTCGAGCTCGCACTCGACACCCACGACCTCGACGCGGTCCGCCCGTTCTGGGCGGCACTGCTCGGCTACGAGGGCGACGACGAGACCCCGGACGAGCTCCGCGACCCCACCGGCCACGGTCCGACCCTGTGGTTCCAGGAGTCCGACCCGCGCTCGCCCGAGGACGTCGAGCAGCGCTTCCACCTCGACCTCCGCGTCCCGCCCGAGGTCGCCGAGCGCCGAGTCCGGGCCGCGGTCGAGGCCGGCGGCACCCTCGTCGACGACGGGTACGCCCCGCGGTTCTGGGTCCTCGCCGACGCCCAGGGCAACCGCGCCTGCATCACCACCTGGCTCGGCCGCGGCGCCTGAGCGCTTGGCCGTGAGGTTCATCGGGGCCCCGATGAACCTCACGGCCACCCGATGAAGTTTCGTCGGGGGACCGGCAGCTTCATCGGCCACCCGATAAAGCTGTCACCGGCGCGAACCCACCCCGGCCCAGCATGTGGGACATGCGTCCCGTATGCTGGGACGGCAGCCGTGACCGGGTGACGGGCGCGGGGCCGGGCGGCTACCGTGGTCGCATGCGCCAGGACCTCCTTGTACGCACGCGACGCGTGGGCTGAGCCAGACCGGCTCCCGCCAGCGCGTCACCCCTCGCCGCCTGCGGCCGAGGGGTTTTTTGTTGGCCGGGCACACGCAGGCACACACGCACGGAACACCGCAGGACCGAGCACCACCACCGGAACGGGGAAGCAGGAATGACCGAGCAGATCACGGGTGCCCAGAGCCTGGTCAGGTCGCTGGAGGCCGCCGGGGTCACCGACATCTTCGGCATCCCGGGCGGCGCGATCCTCCCGGCGTACGACCCGCTGATGGACTCCTCGATCCGCCACGTCCTCGTCCGCCACGAGCAGGGCGCCGGCCACGCCGCCCAGGGGTACGCCGCAGCGACGGGCCGGGTGGGCGTGTGCATGGCGACCTCGGGGCCGGGCGCGACGAACCTCGTCACGCCGATCGCGGACGCCCACATGGACTCGGTGCCGATGGTGGCCGTGACCGGCCAGGTCGGCGCGTCGATGATCGGCACCGACGCCTTCCAGGAGGCCGACATCCGCGGCATCACGATGCCGATCACCAAGCACAACTTCCTGGTCACCGACCCCGCCGAGATCCCGCAGCGGGTGGCCGAGGCGTTCCACATCGCCTCCACCGGTCGCCCCGGCCCGGTCCTCGTCGACGTGGCCAAGTCGGCGCTCGAGGCGATGACGACGTTCCGGTGGCCGACCGAGCTCCAGCTGCCCGGCTACCGCCCGGTGACCAAGCCGCACGCCAAGCAGATCCGTGAGGCCGCGAAGCTGATCCTCGAGTCGCGCCGCCCGGTGCTGTACGTCGGTGGCGGCACGATCCGCTCCGGTGCGTCGGCCGAGCTGCGAGCGCTCGCCGAGCTGACCGGCATGCCGGTCGTCACCACGCTGATGGCCCGCGGCGCGTTCCCCGACAGCCACCCGCAGCACCTGGGCATGCCCGGCATGCACGGCTCGGTCTCCGCGGTGGCGGGCCTCCAGAAGTCCGACCTGATCATCAGCCTCGGCGCCCGCTTCGACGACCGGGTCACCGGCCGGCTCGACTCCTTCGCGCCCGGCGCCAAGGTCATCCACGCCGACATCGACCCGGCCGAGATCGGCAAGAACCGCCACGCCGACGTCCCGATCGTCGGAGACTGCCGCGAGGTCATCGCCGACCTGGTCACGGTGCTCAAGGCCGAGGCCGACGCCGGCCACACCGGAGACTTCGAGGCGTGGGCGGAGTTCCTCTCGGGCATCAAGCGCCGCTACCCGCTCGGCTACGAGACCCCGGCCGACGGCAGCCTCGCGCCGCAGTACGTCATCCAGCGCCTCGGCGAGATCGCCGGCCCGGACGCGATCTACACCTCCGGCGTCGGCCAGCACCAGATGTGGGCTGCGCAGTTCATCGGCTACGAGAAGCCGATGACCTGGCTCAACTCCGGTGGCCTCGGCACGATGGGCTACTCCGTCCCGGCCGCGATGGGCGCCAAGGTGGGTGCCCCCGACACGACGGTGTGGGCGATCGACGGCGACGGCTGCTTCCAGATGACCAACCAGGAGCTGGCCACCTGCGCGATCAACGACATCCCGATCAAGGTCGCGATCGTCAACAACGAGTCGCTCGGCATGGTCCGGCAGTGGCAGACGCTCTTCTACAACGAGCGCTACTCCAACACCGACCTGCACTCCAAGCGGATCCCCGACTTCGTCAAGCTCGCCGAGGCCTACGGCTGCGTGGGCCTGGCCTGCGAGAGCCCGGCCGACGTCGACTCGACCATCGAGAAGGCCATGTCGATCAACGACGTCCCGGTCGTCGTCGACTTCCGCGTCAACCGCGACGCGATGGTCTGGCCGATGGTCGCCGCCGGCAAGAGCAACGACGAGATCAAGTACGCACGTGACCTCGCACCCGACTTCGACCGGGTCGAGGACGACTGGGAGGTCCGACCCGCATGAGCGAGCGGAGCGAGCGAATCATTCAAGACAGCGCAGGTGGAGCCTCATCGGCGCCCGGAGCGAAGCGAGGACGTCGATGAGCAAGCACACGTTGAGCGTCCTGGTGGAGGACAAGCCCGGTGTCCTCGCCCGGATCGCCGGCCTCTTCAGCCGCCGCGGCTTCAACATCGACTCGCTCGCGGTCGGACCGACCGAGCACGCCGACGTCTCGCGGATGACCATCGTCGTCAACGTCGAGTCGTCCCCGCTGGAGCAGGTGACCAAGCAGCTCAACAAGCTCGTCGAGGTCATCAAGATCGTCGAGCTCGACCCGACCGCATCGGTCGACCGCGAGCTCGTCCTGGTCAAGGTCGCCGCCACCGCGGAGACCCGGGGCCAGGTGCTCGACACCGTCCAGCTCTTCCGCGCGAAGGTCATCGACGTGGCCCCCGACGCGGTCACCATCCAGATCACCGGCAACGCCGGCAAGATCGCGGACTTCCTGCGCGTGCTCGAGCCCTTCGGCATCCGCGAGCTCGTGCAGTCCGGGATGGTCGCCATCGGCCGCGGCTCGCGGTCGATCTCCGAGCGCAGCCTGCGCCCGGTGACCGTCCCCGCGCGGCCCGCCGTCGGCTGACCGCCGTACGCCACGGCGTACTCCCGCACCGCACGGACCAGCACCACCGACGCCCACTGCCGCCAACCGGCAGGACCCAACCAGAAGGAGAAGCCCTCGTGGCTGAGATGTTCTACGACGACGACGCCGACCTGTCCCTGATCCAGGGCAAGAACGTGGCCGTCATCGGCTACGGCAGCCAGGGCCACGCCCACGCGCTGTCGCTCCGTGACTCCGGTGTCGACGTGCGCGTCGGCCTGCAGCCCGGCTCGAAGAGCCGCGAGAAGGCCGAGGCCGAGGGCCTGCGCGTCGTCACGCCGGCCGAGGCCGCGGAGGAGGCCGACGTCATCGTCATCCTCGCCCCCGATCAGCACCAGCGGAAGCTCTACTCCGAGGAGATCGCCCCGCACCTCGCCGAGGGCGACACCCTGGTCTTCGGCCACGGCTTCAACATCCGCTTCGGCTACATCACCCCGCCCGAGGGCGTCGACGTCTTCATGGTCGCGCCGAAGGGCCCGGGCCACCTGGTGCGTCGCGAGTACGTCGACGGCCGCGGCGTCCCCGTGCTCGTCGCCGTCGAGAAGGACGCCTCGGGCAAGGCCTGGGACCTCGCGCTGTCCTACGCCAAGGGCATCGGCGGCCTGCGTGCCGGCGGCATCAAGACCACCTTCACCGAGGAGACCGAGACCGACCTGTTCGGCGAGCAGGCCGTCCTGTGCGGTGGCGCCTCGCAGCTGGTGCAGTACGGCTTCGAGGTCCTCACCGAGGCCGGCTACCAGCCCGAGGTCGCCTACTTCGAGTGCCTCCACGAGCTGAAGCTGATCGTCGACCTCATGTACGAGGGCGGCATCGCCAAGCAGCGCTGGTCGGTCTCCGACACCGCGGAGTTCGGCGACTACGTCTCCGGCCCGCGCGTCATCGACGAGCGCGTCAAGCAGAACATGGTCGCCGTCCTCGAGGACGTGAAGAACGGCTCGTTCGCCGAGCGCTTCATCACCGACCAGGAGAACGGCTCGCCGGAGTTCAAGAAGTTCCGCGAGCAGGGCGAGCAGCACCCGATCGAGAAGACCGGTCGCGAGCTGCGCAAGCTCATGGCGTGGGTCAAGAGCCACGACTCGGACTACACCGAGGGCACCGCCACGCGCTGACGCACGGCAGCACCAGGAACAAACGCGGGCAGGCGACGCGTTCCGGTCTCATGCGCATCGAGATCTGGAGCGACGTCGTCTGCCCGTGGTGCTACGTGGGCAAGCGCCGTCTGGAGAAGGCCCTCGCGGGCTTCGAGCACCGCGACGCCGTCGAGGTCGTCTACCGCTCCTTCGAGCTGGACCCCTCTGCCCCCCGGCACGGCCACGAGTCGACGCTGAGCCAGCTGGCCAAGAAGTACGGCCAGTCCGAGGAGCAGATGCGCGCCGGCATGCAGTCCCTCATCGAGACCGCCGCCGGCGAGGGCCTGGACATGAAGCTCTTCGACAACGTCCACACCAACACCGTCGACGCCCACCGCCTGCTGCACCTCGCGCTCGAGACCGGCGGCCCAGCGCTGCAGCGCGAGCTCAAGGAGCAGCTGCTGGCGGCGTACTTCCTGCGCGCCGAGGACGTCGGCGACCACGACGTGCTGCGTGGCGCCGCCCGCACCGCCGGCCTCGCCGAGGCGGCAGGGGAGGAGCGCGTCGACGCGGTCCTCGCGAGCCAGGAGTACGCCGACGCGGTCGCCGCCGACGTCGCCCAGGCGCGTGCCTACGGCGCGACCGGCGTGCCGTTCTTCGTCGTCGACCAGCGCTACGGCGTCTCCGGCGCCCAGCCCACCGAGGTCTTCGAGCAGGTGCTCACCCAGGCCTGGGCCGACGCCAACCCGGTCCTCACGCCCGTCGGCGGCGACGCCGACGCCTGCGGCCCCGACGGCTGCGCCATCTGAGCTTCTCCACAGGCGGCCGGGGGTTGCCCGGGTAGTCCGTGACGTTCGGCAGGCGTTCCGGCTCCCAGGACCTGCGGAACGTCACGGACTACCGCTCCGGCGCGACCTGCCCCTACGCGGCCGTCTCGGCGACGGGCCACCGGTTACCGGAGCGGTGTGCAGACGTTCCTCCCGTACGCCGACTTCGACCGCTCCGCGCGGGTGCTGGACCAGAAGCGGCTCGGCAAGCAGCGGGTCGAGTGCATCCAGGTCGTCCGCGGGCTGACCTACCCGACGTACGGCTGGAAGAACCACCCCGCCGTGAAGATGTGGCGCGGCCACCTCGAGGCGCTGGGGCGCTACTCCTTCGCGTGCTGCGAGGCGTGGGTGGAGCTGGGGTACGGCGACACCTGCGCCGCCACCCTCGGCACGGACCTGGCCGCGGCCGGGGTCCGCGAGGTGCGCACCCAGGCCGAGCTCGCCGAGGCGGGTGCCCTCCCGCCGTGGCTCGGGGACGAGGCGCTGCACCGCAGCCACCAGTCGAACCTCGTGCGCAAGGACCCCGAGCTCTACGGCCCGCGGTTCCCCGGCGTGCCCGACGACCTCCCCTACGTCTGGCCGCCCGACCCCACCGCCGCGGCCTGACCGAGGTCGAGCACCCGGTCGACCCCCACGTCGTCGAGGAACCGCTGGTCGTGGCTGACCACGACCAGCGCCCCGCGGTAGGACGACAGCGCCGAGACCAGTGCGTCGTACGACGCCAGGTCGAGGTTGTTCGTCGGCTCGTCGAGCAGCAGCAGCTGCGGAGCCGGGTCGGCCAGCAGCAGCGCGGCCAGCGTCGCGCGGAACCGTTCGCCACCCGACAGCGCGCCGACGACGCGGTCGGCCGCCCGCCCGCGGAAGAGGAACCGCGCGAGCCGGGCCCGCACCTCGCCCGGCTCGTGCCCGGGCGCGCGGGCCGAGACGTTGACGACCACGCTGGCGTCCTCGTCGAGCAGGTCGAGCCGCTGGGGGAGCAGCGCGACGGGCACGTGCACCTGCGCGGCACCGGCCGCGGGCTCGGCGGCCCCGACGAGCGTGTGCAGCAGCGTGGTCTTGCCGATGCCGTTCGGGCCGACCACCGCGACCCGGTCCGGGCCACGCAGGTCGAGCTCGACCGCCGCGCCGGTGCGCAGCACCAGCCCGTCGGTGGTGAGCACCGCGCGACCGCGCGGGACGGCCGTGCCCGGCAGGTCCACGCGGATCTCGCGGTCCTCGCGCAGCCGCGACTCGGCCTCGCCGAGCCGCTCGCTCGCGGAGTCGAGCCGCTCCTCGTGCACCTTGCGGTACGCCGCCGCCGACCGCTCCGCCGCGTTGCGCTTCCGCCCCGCGACGATCGGCGGCAGGCTGCCCGACAGCTGGACGGCCCGGCCCTGCCGCCGGCGCTGCGCCAGGACCCGCTCCGCCTCGACCCGGTCCGCCTTCTGCCGCCGCAGGTCGGACCGCGCCGCGGTGACGGCCCGCTCGGCAGCCTCCTGCTCGGCGTCGACCTGCGCGACGTACGAGGTCCAGCCGCCGCCGTACCACCGCACCGAGCCGTCGCGGAGCTCGCCGATCCGGTCGACCCGCTCGAGCAGGTCGCGGTCGTGGCTGACCACCAGCAGCGTGCGGGACCAGCCGGCGACCAGGTCGTGCAGGGCGGCGCGGGCGTCGGCGTCGAGGTTGTTCGTCGGCTCGTCGAGCAGCAGGACGTCGGGCCGGCGCAGCAGCACCCGGGCCAGCCCGAGCCGCGTCACCTCGCCGCCGGACAGCTCGCCGAGCCGGCGGTCGAGCACGTCGGGCGGCAGGCCGAGCCTGGCCAGCTCGGCGACGGCACGGTCCTCGGCGTCCCAGTCGTCGCCGACGACGTCGTAGTGCGCCTGCTCGACCGAGCCGGCCTCGACCGCCCGGAGCGCGCGGCGCAGGTCGGCGAGGCCGAGCAGGTCGTCGACCGGGCGCTCGGGATCGGTGGTGAGGTCCTGCGGCAGGTAGCCGACCTCGCCGACGACCACGACGTGGCCCGCGGTGGGACGCAGCAGGCCGGCGACGACCTTCAGCAGCGTGGACTTCCCGGAGCCGTTGGCGCCGACCAGGCCGGAGCGGCCGGGTGGGACGAGCAGGTCGAGGCCGCGCAGCGCGGTGCTGCCGTCGGGCCAGCTGAGGTCGACGGAGGAGAGGGTGACGACGGACGAGGGCACGGTTGCTCCCGGGAGGTGTGGAGGGTGCGTCGCAGCGGCCGGGCGGCTCGGCAGCGGCGCGGGGTCACCTCAGAGGAACAACGGCGGTCCTGTCGTCGGGGATGGGACGCGGAGGACCATACGTCCGCGGCCGGCCCCGCCGCGACCGGTTTTTCGCCGGCGCTCGCTCAGGCCACCATCACCCGACCGGTACGCCGCCGGGAGACCCCGGCGGGCCGGTCCCGCACTACCGCCCACGCTGCCGCGAGCCGCCGGACCGCCTCCTCGAGCTCCTCGACCAGCCGCGTCCACGGGACCCGCACGAAGCGGTCGAGTCCGCCGGAGACCGCGAAGACCGGCCCGGGCGCGACGATCACGCCCTGCTGCTCGGCCTGGGCGGTGACGGCGGTGGCCAGCGGTCGCGGCAGCTCGCACCACACCGCCAGCCCGCCGCCGGGCAGCCGGAAGCGCCAGTCCGGCAGGTGCTCGACCAGCGCCGCGCCCAGCGCGTCGCGCTGCTCGCGCAGCCGCCTGACGTGGTCGGGCAGCACCGGGCCGTCGGCCAGCAGCCGGGCCAGCACCAGCTGCTCGAGCACCGGTGCACCGAGGTCCATCGCGACCCGGGCGTCGGTCAGCTCGGCCATCCGCTCGTGCGGCGCGCGGATCCAGCCCAGCCGCAGGCCGCCCCAGAAGCTCTTGCTCGCGCTGCCGATGGTGATCGTCCCCGGCGCGTGCGCCGCGAACGGCCGCGGCATCTCCTGCCCGTCGAGCGCGAGCGCCTGGTGTGCCTCGTCGACCACCGCGACCGTGCCCGCCCGGCGCAGGTGCGCGGCGTACTGCTCGCGCTGGGCGTCGCTCATCAGGTGCCCGGTCGGGTTCTGGAAGTCGGGGACGAGGTAGGCCAGCCCCGGCCGGGTCTGCCGCAGGACGGCCCCGACCGCGTCGAGGTCCCAGCCGTCGGGGTCGACCGGGGCCTCGACCAGCCGAGCGCCCGTGCGCCGCAGCGCCTGGGTGGCGTTGGGGTAGACCGGCGACTCGACCAGCACCCGCTGCCCGCGGCCGGCGAACGCCGCCGCGACGATGCCGGCCGCGCTCAGTGCACCCGGGGTGACCATGACCTGCGCCGGGTCGGTCGGCAGGCCCCGCGCGTCGTAGGTGGCCGCGATCGCCGCCTGGAGCCGCGGCAGGCCGGCGGGGAAGTAGCCGTGCCCGCCGAGGTAGGCCGGCAGGTCGGCCGCCGCGTCCGCGTACGCCGCTGCGAGGCCGGCCGGCGCGGTCGCTGCCGCACAGTTCAGGTCGATCGCGTCGTCGTCACCGGGCCGGGGGAGCAGTGCCCGGTCGTGGGACCGGGCGCGCCCGCCCGGGACGCGGGTGAAGGTGCCCGCGCCCTGGCGCGCCTCGGCGTACCCGCTCTCGCGCAACGCGGCGTACGCCCTCGTCACCGTGGTGCGGGAGACGCCCAGCGCATCCGTCAGCTCGCGCTCGCTCGGCAGGCGGGCGCCCAGCGGCACCCGGCCGTCGCCGATGAGGAGGGTGAGGGCGTCGGCCAGACCGGCGTAGGCCGGGGAGCGGCTGAAGCCGTCGACGAGCGAGGCGACGCGGAGGGCGCTGACGGACTGCTGCATGCAGGCCACCGTCGCACGATTGGCTATTGGTGACCAGTCCAATCGCGGCGCATCGTGGTCAGGTGACCGTTCTCGCCACCCGCCCCGTGCTCGCCGACCTCGGCCCGGTCGCCCAGCTCCGCGCCGGCCGGCTGCCGCGGCGGCTGGTGCAGCTGTACGTCGGGCTCGTGCTGTACGGCGTCTCGCTCGGCATGATGGTCCGCTCCGACCTCGGCCTGGCTCCCTGGGACGTGCTGCACTCCGGCCTGATCCGCTACCTGCCGATCACCCTCGGGCAGGCGGTCGTCCTGATGAGCTTCGTGGTGCTGCTGCTGTGGATCCCGCTGCGGGAGATGCCCGGCCTCGGCACGCTCAGCAACGCGATCGTGGTCGGCCTCGCCGCCGACGCCACCCTCTGGGCGCTCGACCGCCCCGACGCACTCGTCCTGCGGATCCTGCTGGTCGTCGGCGGGGTGGCCCTGTGCGGGTACGCCGGCGCGATGTACATCGGCTCCCAGCTCGGCCGCGGTCCCCGCGACGGGCTGATGACCGGCCTCTCCCGCCGCACCGGTCGCTCGATCCGCCTGGTCCGCACCGGCATCGAGGTCACCGTCGTGCTCGTCGGCCTCGCCCTCGGCGGCGTCCTCGGCCTCGGCACCGTGCTCTACGCCCTCGCCATCGGCCCGCTGACCCAGGCCTGGCTCCCCGGCTGGACCGTCGACCTCTCCGCGCGCGACTGACGCCGGACGTCCCACTTCCCTGTCTTCCTCCACGCTCTGCGGCCATTGCATCGGCCGCACAGCGTCAGCATCCCAAGTTGACTTGGGATGCTGGCCCCCGTCAGCGCTTGGTGGCGATCAGCGTCGAGGCGTCGGAGGCGACCATGACCTCGACGGCGGTGAACCGGTCGTCGGTGAGCCACTGCTCGCGCAGGGTGTCGACCCGGCCGTCGGCGACGGGGGGCCAGAGCTCGCAGGGGGTGAAGTCGTCGAGGACGACGATGCCGCCCGCCTCGACGAGGTCCGCGACGGCGTCGACGCCGACCTCGGTGGGCTCGCCGGAGTCGAGGAACAGCAGCGAGAAGGGGCCCTTGTCGAGCAGGGTCGACCAGTCGGCGGAGAGCACCTCGACCTGCGGGTCGTCGGCGAAGATCTCGGCGGCCGCGCCGGCCAGCCGGGCGTCCAGCTCGGCCGTCACGATGCGGGTGTCGCCGTCGCGCACGCCGGACCGCAGCCACGCGGTGCCGACGCCGCAACCGGTGCCGAACTCCGCCATCGTGCCGCCGCGGGTCGCGGCCAGGGTGGCGAGCAGCCGACCGGTCTCGTTGCGGCAGAACGAGACGTAGCCCGAGCGCCGCGAGACCGCGAACGCACGGGACACCACGTCGGGCAGGTCGGGCGGCGCGCTCATGCGGGGGAGTCTCCCATCCCGGGACAGGTGTCTCGGATGACGGACGGTTCCGGGAAACCCGTGGTGCAACCGCCCCGAGGCGGCGTAGCGTCGCCCCATCATGCGGAGCGTCTTCGTACTCATCGAGCGCCGCGGCGAGGCCCAGCAGTAACCACTGCACCGTGAGGCCCCTCTCGCCGCGGTGGTCGGCGTTTGCTCCCGGGCCTCACCCCTCGCTCCTCCCGGAGCAGCTCCCGCAGGGGGCCGCTTCCCGGAGAGCAGCACGACCCGAAGACGCCACCGCGGCGGATCAGCCTCAGCACGTGCGCGATCCGCATCCCTGCCGGTCTCCTCGGCCCGCGCGACCCGCGGGCCGACCGCTCCTCCGCGGCGGCGTCTCCCGGGCAGTCACCCCCAGACACCCCCAGCCGCCCGAGACGACAGCCACACCTGAGCCGACAGGAGATCCAGCGATGTACGACATGTATCCCGAGTGGGGCCCCGCGAGCCACAACCCGGAGAACCCCCGCAGCCACGAGGCGGTCCAGCGCTCTCTCGACCTGCGGGACAACGGCGGCCAGCGCCCCGACGACAACTAACGTCCGGCCCCATGACCACCCACACCACCAGCCCCACCAGCGGCACGGTCCGGCTCGCCGTCATCCCCGGCGACGGCATCGGCCCGGAGGTGACCGCCGAGGCCCTCAAGGTCCTCGAGGTCGCCTCGCCCGACGGCGTGAAGTTCGAGCAGACCAGCTACGACCTCGGCGCCGAGCGGTACCTCGCGACCGGCGAGGTGCTGCCCGACTCGGTGCTGGCGGAGGTCCGCGACCACGACGCGATCCTGCTCGGCGCGGTGGGTGGCAAGCCGAACGACCCGAACCTGCCCCCGGGCATCCTCGAGCGCGGCCTGCTGCTGCGCCTGCGCTTCGAGCTCGACCACTACGTCAACCTGCGCCCCTCGCGGATCTTCCCGGGCAGCGTCTCGCCGCTCTCGGACGCCGTGACCGGTCGCGGCGACGTGGACTTCGTGGTCGTGCGCGAGGGCACCGAGGGCCCCTACACCGGCAACGGCGGCGCGCTGCGCGTCGGCACGCCGCACGAGGTGGCCACAGAGGTGTCGGTCAACACGGCGTACGGCGTGGAGCGGGTCGTCCGCGACGCGTTTGCGCGCGCCGAGCGCCGGCCCCGCAAGAAGCTCACCCTGGTCCACAAGACCAACGTGCTGGTCAACGCCGGCTCGGTCTGGTGGCGGCTGTTCGAGCAGGTGGCGGCCGAGCACCCGGACGTGACCACCGACTACATGCACATCGACGCGGCGATGATCCACCTGACCACCGACCCGCAGCGCTTCGACGTGATCGTCACCGACAACCTCTTCGGCGACATCGTCACCGACCTCGCCGCCGCCATCACCGGCGGCATCGGGCTCGCGGCGTCCGGCAACGTCAACCCCGACCGGACCGCGCCCAGCATGTTCGAGCCGGTCCACGGCTCGGCCCCCGACATCGCCGGCCAGCAGAAGGCCGACCCGACGGCGGCGATCCTGTCCGCGTCGCTGCTGCTGGACCACCTCGGCCACCCCGGCGCCGCGAAGGTCATCGAGGACGCCGTCGTCGCCGACCTCGCCGAGCGCGACCCGGGCACCTCGCGCACCACCGCGCAGGTCGGTGACGCGGTCGCCGCGCGAGTAGCCGGCTGACCGTCCGGCCCCGAGCGCGACGAGCTCGAGCCGGCGGACGCGACGTACCCGACCCGGCCCCGCCGGCCCGAGCTCCCCGAGGACTACCGTGACCCCCATGCAGATCCGCACGACCCGCAACGAGAACCCCGTCGCCGAAGACCGGCTCGCCGAGATCCTCGCCGACCCCGGCTTCGGCAACCACTTCACCGACCACATGTTCACGGTGGAGTGGACCCCCGAGGCGGGGTGGCACGACGCGCGGATCGAGCCCTACGGCCCGCTCAGCCTCGACCCCGCGACGGCGGTGCTGCACTACGCGCAGGAGACCTTCGAGGGGATGAAGGCCTACCGTCACGCCGACGGCTCCATCTGGTCCTTCCGGCCCGAGGAGAACGCCAAGCGGATGGTGCGCTCCAGCCACCGCCTGGCGCTGCCGGTGCTCGAGGTCGACGACTTCATCGCTGCCGTCGACGAGCTGGTCCGGGTCGACCAACGCTGGGTGCCGACGACGACCGAGCCGGGCACGGGGGAGAAGAGCCTCTACGTGCGGCCGTTCATGTTCGCCTCGGAGAAGTTCCTCGGCGTCCGCCCGTCCCAGCACGTCACGTTCATGGTGATCGCCAGCCCGGCCGGCTCCTACTTCAAGGGCGGCGTCAAGCCGGTCACGCTGTGGCTGACCGAGGAGTACACCCGCGCCGGCCGCGGCGGCATGGGCGCGGCCAAGACCGGCGGCAACTACGCGAGCTCGCTGGTCGCCCAGCAGCAGGCGATCGCGCAGGGGTGCGACCAGGTCGTCTTCCTCGACAGCCAGGAGGGGCGGTACGTCGAGGAGCTGGGCGGCATGAACATGTACTTCGTCTACGACGACGGCCGCATCGTCACCCCCGCGACCGGCACGATCCTCGAGGGCATCACCCGGGCCAGCATCATCGAGCTGGCCGGCAAGCTCGGCCACCAGGTCGAGGAGCGCCGCTTCTCGATCGACGAGTGGCGCGAGGGCGTCACCAGCGGCGCGATCCGCGAGATCTTCGCCTGCGGGACCGCCGCGGTCGTGACGCCGGTCGGCGGCCTGAAGTGGGAGGGTGGCGAGGTGCCCGCCCCGGCGGAGACCGAGCTGACGATGAAGGTGCGCCAGGCGCTGGTCGACGTGCAGTTCGGCCGGGCCGAGGACACCTTCGGTTGGCTGCACCGCATCGTCTGACCGGACTCCTGGCCGGCACCGAACGGTCCTCCGGGACCGGTGTCGCAGGACCGCGGGTCAGGTTACCCTTGCCTAAGTAGGTCGCGCGCCGGGCGCGACCGAGACGGGTGAGGGAGGCCGCGCGTGAGCGCCGTACTCGACCCCCCGACGCCGTCCGCGACCCCGGCGCCGTCCGGATCGGCCTCGGCCGAGCCCCGGACGACCGGCGCCGCCCGCGGTCTGCTCGCCGTCGTGCTCCTGCTGGTCGGCCTCGCGCTGGTCTCGCTGGCCAGCCTGGCGTGGGGTGCCCGCGACGTCGCGCCGTCGGCGGTGTGGGACGCGCTGCTCGCGCCCGTGCCCGGCGACAACGACCACCTCGTCGTGCGCGACCTGCGCGTGCCGCGCACGCTCATCGGCCTGGTCGGCGGTGCGGCACTCGGCGCGGCCGGCGCGCTCATGCAGGGCGTGACCCGCAACCCGATCGCCGACCCCGGCCTGCTCGGCATCAACTCCGGCGCCTCGCTCGCGGTCATCGTCGCCATCGCGGGCCTCGGCGTCAGCTCGACCTCCGGCTACCTCTGGTTCGCCTTCGCCGGCGCCGCGGTCGCCGCCGTCGTCGTGTACGGCGCGGCGTCGCTCGGGTGGGAGGGCGTCACGCCGGTCAAGCTCGCCCTGGTCGGCGCGGCCCTGACCGCCACCTGCACGTCCGTCATCACCGTCGTGCTGCTGACCGACACCCGCACGTTGGGGGAGTACCGCTTCTGGCAGGTCGGCTCCCTGGCCAACCGCCCGCTCGACGTGCTCACCGCCGTCCTGCCCTTCGTCCTGGTCGGCCTGGCGCTGGCGCTGGCCGCCGGCCGCGTGCTCAACGCGCTCGCGCTCGGCGACGACGTGGCGCGCGGCCTGGGCCAGGACGTCGTCCGCGGCCGGTTGCTCGTCGTCACCGCTGTCGTGCTGCTGTGCGGCTCGGCGGTCTCGCTGGTCGGCCCGATCGCCTTCGTCGGCCTGGTCGTCCCGCACGTCGCTCGCGCGATCGTGGGCCCGGACTACCGCTGGATCGTGCTGCTCTCGATGCTGCTCGGCCCGGTGCTGCTGCTGGCCGCCGACGTCGTCGGTCGACTGGTCGTGCGGCCCTCGGAGCTCGAGGCCGGGCTCGTCGTCGCGGTCATCGGCGCGCCGGTGCTCATCGGCCTGGTCCGCCGGTCCCGGGCGGTCGCCGCGTGAGCGCCCCGGTGCTGGCGCCGGCGGCCGCCGAACGCGCGGAGCGCGAGGAGCGCCACGAGGTCGCGAGCCGCGGGCTGCGCACGACCCGTCGGCGGCGGTTGCGGCGCCGGCTCGTCGTCACCGTCGTCCTGGTCGCCCTCGCGGTGGTGCTGTCGGTGACCGCGCTGATGCTCGGCGACTTCAAGCTGTCGGCGGCCGAGGTGCTCCGCACGCTGGCCGGGCGGGGCGAGGGCGCGGCGGACTTCATCGTCATGGAGCTGCGGTTGCCGCGGCTGGTGCTCGGCGTCCTGGTCGGCACGGCGTTCGGGCTGGCTGGAGCGCTGTTCCAGTCGGTGCTGCGCAACCCGCTGGCCAGCCCCGACGTCATCGGCATCTCGCAGGGGGCCAGCGCCGGCGCCGTCGTGGCGTTGCTGGCCGTCGGCGCCACCAGCGGCTTCGTCGTACCCCTCTCCGCGCTCGCCGGGGGCGGCGCCGTCGGCCTGTTGCTGTACGCCGTGGCGTGGCGGGGCGGGATGACCGGTCACCGCTTCGTGCTGGCCGGGATCGGCGTCGCCTATGTCTGCACGAGCATCATCGGCTACCTGCTGACGCGCAGCGACGTGAAGGAGGCGCAGCTCGCCCTCCTGTGGATGACCGGCAGCCTCGGGCAGGCCGACTGGTCGCTGGTGCGCACGCTCGCGGTCGCGATGGTCGTGCTCGTGCCGCTGGTGGCGGTGGTCGCGCGTGGGCTCTCGCTGCTGCTGCTCGGCGACGAGCAGGCCGGCAGCCTCGGCCTGCGCCCGGAGGTCACCCGCGCGGCGGTGGTCGCCCTCGGCGTCGCGCTGGCGTGCGTGGCGACGGCCTCGGCCGGACCGGTCGCCTTCGTCGCCTTCACCGCCGCCCCCGTGGCCCGCCGGCTGCTCGGCGACGGCACCCTCGCGCTCGTGCAGGCGGCGCTCGTGGGCGTCGTTCTCGTCGTGGGCGCCGACATCGTGGCCCAGCACCTGCTGCCGGCCGACCTCACCGTCCCCGTCGGCGTCGTCACCGGCGCGATCGGTGGCCCCTACCTGATCTGGCTCATGGCCAGCGGACGCGCCCGGACCGCCTGATGGCACCGACCCGAGGAGAACCCGTGAGCATCGTCGTCGACCGCCCGAGCCCGGCCGGCGCCGCCGACCCGGCCGACCCGTCAGCCCACCTCCCGGCGGACGCGCTGCAGCACCACGACCCGGTCAGCCTGGTCGCGCGCGGCGTCACGCTCGCCTACGACCAGCGCACGGTCGTCCACGGCGTCGACCTCGCGATCCCGGCGGGCGCGGTGACGGTCATCGTGGGCGCCAACGGCTGCGGCAAGTCCACGCTGCTCCGCGGTCTGGGCCGGATCCTCAAGCCGACGGGCGGCTCGGTCGAGCTCGGCGGCCGCGACGTGCAGCGGATGCGCCCGCGCGAGGTCGCGGCCCTGCTCGGCCTGCTGCCGCAGCAGCCGGTCGCTCCCGAGGGGATCACGGTCGCCGACCTGGTCGGCCGCGGCCGGCACCCGCACCAGGGTGCGTTCCGCCGCTGGAGCGCGGCCGACGCGGACGCGGTCGCCACGGCGCTCGCGCTCACCGACACCCACGAGCTGGCCGGCCGTCGCGTCGAGGAGCTCTCCGGCGGCCAGCGCCAGCGGGTCTGGGTCGCCATGATGCTCGCGCAGGACCCGAGCATCATGCTGCTCGACGAGCCCACGACGTACCTCGACATCGCGCACCAGGTCGACGTCCTCGACCTCCTCGCCGAGCTCAACGAGGAGCGGGGCACGACGGTCGTGATGGTGCTCCACGAGCTCAACCTCGCGGCGCGGTACGCCGACCACCTGGTCGTCATGTGCGAGGGACGGGTGCTGCGGGAGGGTGCCCCGGCCGACGTGCTCGACGCCGCGTGCGTCCGGGAGGCCTTCGGCCTGGAGGCCCAGGTCGTGCCGGACCCGGTCACCGGCTCGCCGCTCGTCGTGCCCGTGGGCAGGCGCGGGCGCACCCTCGCCGATCCCGTGTAAGGTGAGCCTCACCTAAATTCGTTCGACCGGGCTCGGCCGGTCCCGCACCACGAGGAGTGGACGTGACGTCCCTTCGTCCCCTGACCCGGCGCCGCCGGGCCCGCCTGGCGCTCCCGCTCGGCGCCCTCCTGCTCGCACTGCCGCTGGCGGCCTGCGGCTCGGAGTCCGACTCCGACGACGAGGCGACCGACGGCGGCAGCCCCGCCGCCGAGTCGTTCGAGCCGGTCACCATCACCCACGCGTTCGGCGAGACCGAGATCAGCGAGCAGCCCGAGCGGGTCGCGACCTGGGGCTGGGGCAGCGGCGACGCCGTCCTGGCGCTCGGCGTGGTGCCGGTGGCGATGCCGGCGTACTCTTACGGCGCCGACGAGGACCGGCGGATGCCGTGGCAGTCCGAGGCGCTCGCAGAGCTCGACGGCGAGGAGCCGACCCTGCTCAGCGAGACCGCCGAGCCGCCTATCGAGGAGATCGCCGCCGCGGCTCCCGACCTGATCCTGGCGAACTACTCCGGCATCACCGAGGCCGACTACGAGAAGCTCTCGAAGATCGCCCCGACCGTCGCCTACCCCGAGGAGCCGTGGGCCACCCCGTGGCGCGACGTGATCACCACCGTCGGCGAGGCGCTGGGCCAGGCCGAGGAGGCCGAGCAGGTGCTCGAGGACATCGACGCCGAGGTCGCCGCCGCGGCCGAGGAGCACCCCGAGTTCGAGGGCAAGACCATCGCGGCCGTCGCGATCGACCCGCAGGCGTTCTACGTCTACCGCGGCGCGGACCCGCGCGTGGAGTTCCTCGAGGACCTCGGCTTCACCCTCGCCCCGAGCGTCGGTGAGCTCGACACCGAGGAGACGTCGTTCTACTACACGATCTCCACCGAGGAGGCCGACAAGCTGACCTCCGACGTGCTGGTCTCCTACGCGCCCGACGAGGAGGCCGCCGCCGCGGTGGCCGAGAGCGCGGGCGCGAAGGCCATGTCGCAGTTCCAGGACGGCGCCGTCGCGGAGGTGACCGGCGCGTCGCTCGTCGCCGCCGTCGGCCCGCCGACCGCGCTGTCTCTGACCTGGGGCCTCGAGGACTTCGTCGCGGCGCTCGTCCCGGCAGTCGAGAAGGCCGACGCGCAGGGCTGAGCCACCTCCTGCTCCACCACGTCGACCGCGTCCGGTGCTCCGGGCGCGGTCGATGCCTTCCCGGGCCTGCTGCGAAGTAGATTGCGCTGGTGACGACGCAGCAGGCCGTGGTGGGTGACTACACCCTCCTCACCAAGATCGGCGAGGGCGGCATGGGCGTCGTCCACCTCGCCCGCGGCCCGCAGGGCGACCGCGTCGCGCTCAAGGTGCTGCGCCCGCACATCGTCGGCGACGACGAGGCCCGGCAGCGGCTGGCACGCGAGGTCAGCTCGCTCTCGCGGGTGCGGTCCCGCTGGGTCGCCGAGATCGTCGACGCCGACCCGTGGGCGGTCGTGCCGTTCGTCGCCACGCGCTACGTCCCCGGGCTGTCGCTCCACGACCACGTCGTCGAGGAGGGCCCGGTCACCGGCGCCGACCTCGTGTGGTTCGCCGCCTCGCTGGCCGAGGGCCTGGCCTCGGTGCACGCCGCCGGGGTGCTCCACCGCGACGTCAAGCCCTCGAACGTGCTGATGGAGGGCCGCACGCCGATCCTCATCGACTTCGGGCTCGCCCGCGTCGCCGACGACCCCAAGCTCACCCACACCGGCTGGCTGCTCGGCACGCCCGGCTACCTCGCGCCCGAGATCCTGTACGGCGACGACGCCACGACCGCCTCTGACGTCCACTCCTGGGCGGCGACGGTCGCGTACGCCGGCACCGGCCGTCCGCCGTTCGGCCGCGGCCCGTCGATGGCCGTGATGGACCGCGTGCGGCGCGGCGAGCACGACGTCTCCGGGCTGCCGGACGACCTCGCCGCGGTCGTCGAGGCCGCGCTCGACCCCGAGCCCGAGCGACGGCCCACGCTCGACCAGCTGCTCGCGTGGCTGCGCCCACAGGTCGGCCGCGGCCGCCGCGTGCCGCCGCCGCTGCCCGAGCCGGAGCCGGCGCTCGAGCCGGTCCTGGAGCCGATGGTCGAGACGCTGCCGGTGATGCTCGACCGGCCCGACGCCGACAGCACCCACACGCGTCCGTTCGAGACGCTCGTCGACCACGACGCCCGCGTCGCCGGGGACGAGCCGACCGTGCACGACTGGGACGTCGCGGAGTACGTCGTCCCGCGACCCTCTTTCGGGGAGCGGCTGCGTCGCGGCACGCTGCTCGTCGGCGGCGCGCTGGCCGTCGGCGCCGGCTTCGCGGCGTACCCCTGGGTGGCGACGGTCCTCACCCTCCTCCTCGTCTGGCTGCTGCGCAGCGGCTCGCTGGCCGCCAGCCGGGCCGGCGACCGGCGCCGGCTGCGCGGACGCAAGTGGTACGACGGCGTGCAGGTGCTCCTCGGCGCGCCCTGGGACCTCGTCCGCTCGGTCCCGGGCACGATCGTGCTCCTCCTGTGGAGCCTCGGGCTGGCCGTCGCGGGCGCGCTGCTCTGCTACGCCGTCGCGGCGTCGGTGCCGGCCACCCTGTTCGTGTGCGGCACGCTGCTGGCCGCCGCGCTCTGGCTCGGCCCCGGCGGCTCCCGCGTCCGCGGCCCGGTGTCGCGGGTCGTCGACCCCGCCGCCCGCGGCGTCCGTGGCTGGGTCGGCGCCCTGGTGCTCGTCGCGGTCCTCGGCTGCGGGCTCGGTGCTCTCGTGCAGGCCTCCGGCACCTCCTGGGCGCCCGACGACGGCCGGCCGTTCGAGGGCGTCTCGCTGCCGGACGGCGGGATGCTCGGCAGCCGCTGAGGCGGAGGGCCCGCGGCCCGGGTGCTGAGATGACCGTCCCGGTCAGCGGACGGGCGTGGCACGATGGCCTCGTGCAGCACCCCCGGATCATCATTCCCTAGCGCGTCGAGCCCCTCGACGCGCCGACCTCTCGCACCCCGAGAGGTTTTTTTGTGCCCGCACACCAGCAGCACCAGCCCAGCAGCCCCGCAGGAAGAGACAGACCGATGGACCTCCACGGCTCGTTCCACGTCTACGACACGACGCTGCGCGACGGCGCCCAGCAGGAGGGGCTCAACCTCTCCGTCGCCGACAAGCTGTCGATCGCGCACCAGCTCGACGAGCTCGGGGTGGGCTACATCGAGGGCGGCTGGCCGGGCGCGAACCCCAAGGACACCGAGTTCTTCCGCCGCGCCGCCCACGAGCTCGACCTCAAGCACGCCCGGCTCGCAGCGTTCGGCGCCACCCGGCGGCCGGGGGTGAAGGCGGCCGACGACCCGCTGGTCGCCGCGCTGCGCGACAGCGGCGCCGGTGTGGTGACGCTGGTGGCCAAGTCGCACGACCGGCACGTCGAGCTGGCGCTGCGGACCACGCTGGAGGAGAACCTCGCGATGGTCCGCGACACCGTGAGCCACCTGCGCGCCGAGGGGCAGCAGGTGTTCCTCGACGCGGAGCACTTCTTCGACGGCTACCGCGCGAACCGTGCCTATGCGCTCGAGGTGCTGCGGACGGCGTACGACGCGGGCGCCGAGGTCGTCGCGCTGTGCGACACCAACGGCGGGATGCTGCCGACCTGGGTCTCCGACGTGGTCCACGACGTCGTCGAGACGACCGGCGTGCGGGTCGGCATCCACTGCCACAACGACACCGGCTGCGCGGTCGCCAACACGATCGCGGCGGTCGAGGCCGGCGCGACGCACGTGCAGGGGTGCATCAACGGCTACGGCGAGCGCACCGGCAACGCCGACCTGGTCACCGTCGTCGCCAACCTCGAGCTCAAGCTGGACCGGCAGGTGCTGCCGCCCGGCCTGCTGCGGGACGCCACCCGGATCGCGCACGCGATCGCCGAGGTCACCAACGTGCCACCCGCGTCGCGCCAGCCGTACGTCGGCACGTCGGCGTTCGCCCACAAGGCCGGCCTGCACGCCAGCGCGATCAAGGTCGACCCGAACCTCTACCAGCACATGGACCCCGTCGGGGTCGGCAACGACATGCGGCTGCTGGTCTCCGACATGGCCGGCCGCGCGTCGATCGAGCTCAAGGGGCGCGAGCTCGGCTTCGACCTCGACGCCGGCACGCCCGAGGGCAAGGACCTGATCACGCGGATCACCGACCGGGTCAAGGTGCTGGAGTCGCGCGGCTACACCTTCGAGGCGGCCGACGCGTCCTTCGAGCTGCTGCTCCTCGAGGAGGTCGAGGGCGCGCGCCCGTCCTACTTCGAGGTCGAGTCGTGGCGGGTGATCACCGACTCCAAGCCGACCGAGGAGGCGCTGTCGGAGGCGACGGTCAAGCTGCGCGCCGAGGGTGTGCGGTACGTCGTCACCGGCGAGGGCAACGGCCCGGTCAACGCGCTCGACCAGGCGCTGCGCGCCGCGATCGGGCAGGCGTTCCCGGAGGTCGCCAAGTTCGAGCTGATCGACTACAAGGTGCGCATCCTCGACCAGGGCCACGGCACCGACGCCATCACCCGGGTCCTCATCGAGACCTCCGACGGCGAGTCGTCGTGGGTGACGGTCGGCGTCGGCGCGAACGTCATCGAGGCGTCGTGGGGCGCGCTGGTCGACGGGCTGACGTTCGGCCTCAGGCGTCAGGGGGTCTGACCACCCGGCGGGCCAGGTCCTCCCAGCCGGCGAGGACGCGGTCGACCGGGAAGCCCTCGACCCGCACCTGCTGCTCGAGCACCGGCACCTCGAGCGGCGCGAGCAGCGCGGTGGCGAGCACCGGCAGGTCGCCGCGCACGTCGAGCTCGCCGAGCAGGTACCGCACGTGCATCGCGGTGAACGACCACGCGGCGTACGACCTCGAGCCGGCGCGGCCCGCGGCCCGGATGAGCTCGGCGTGCCGCAGCGTGGTCTCCAGGCGCGAGCGGCCGAAGGCGAGCAGCCGCTCCATCGGGTCGGCGCCGGGGCCGAGCGGGGGAGGGCCGGAGATGACCGCGGCCTGCCAGACCGTCTCCGAGCGGTCCAGCAGCGCGGCCATCAGCCCCTCGCGGGACTCGAACCGGCGGAAGACCGTGCCCTTGCCGACCCCGGCCCGCGCGGCCACCGCCTCCATCGTCACGTGGTCCACCCCGCAGACATCGACCAGCTCGTCCGCAGCGACGAGCAGCGCCTCCCGGTTGCGGGCGGCGTCGCGGCGCTCGGTCGGCGGGCCGCCGAGGAGCGGCAGCAGATCGGGGCCGGACAGGGGGCCGGACAGGGGGTCGGACAGGGGGTCGGACATGGTGCCCGCCACTGTAGGGACCGGATCGCCGGAGCGGGCCGGGAATAGAACCGGACCGTGGTCCGTTTAGGCTCGTGTTCGTCCGAACCCGACCTCAGGAGAGCCACATGTCCCAGACCCGCGTCGCCGTGCTCGTCGGCAGCCTCCGCGCCGACTCGCTCAACCGCAAGATCGCCGAGCTGCTCGCCGCCGAGGCGCCCGAGGGCGTCGTCCTCGACATCGTCGACGGCCTGGAGCACCTGCCGTTCTACAACGAGGACGTCGACGGCGAGACCGCCCCCGAGGCCGCCACCCACGTCCGCCGCCAGGTCGCCGCCGCCGACCGCGTGCTCGTCGTGACCCCGGAGTACAACGGCACGATGCCGGCCGTCCTCAACAACGCCATCGACTGGCTCTCCCGCCCGTACGGCGCCGGCGCGCTGGTCGCCAAGCCGTTCGCCGTCGTCGGCACGACGCCCACGCCGTACGGCGGCCGCTGGGCCCACGCCGACGCCAACCGCTCCGCGAACGTCGCCGGCGCGGTCGTGCTCGAGGACCTCACCGTCTCCCAGCCGGGCATCGAGGTCGACGTCCTCAACGACGACGAGGTGCTCGGCAAGCTGCGCGGCGCGCTCGAGGCACTGGTGGCCTACGAGGCCGCCCCCTCGACCGCCGCCTGACGTACTAGCGTCGGCCGCATGGCCGACCTCCACGACCTGACCGCCCTCGAGCAGGGGGCCCTCGTCCGGCGTGGGGAGGTCTCGAGCCGAGAGCTGGTGGACCACTACCTCGAGCGCGCCGAGCGTCTGGACGACGTCGGCGCGTTCGTCACGCTCACCCCGGAGCAGGCGCGGTCGCGCTCGGACTCGGCCGCTTCGGCCGTCGGGCCGCTCTCCGGCGTCCCGACGGCGATCAAGGACCTCAACCTCACCGAGGGCGTGCGGACGACGTTCGGCTCGGCGGCGTACGACGACTTCGTGCCGGACGTCTCCGACGGCGTCGTGCGGTCGCTGGAGGCGGCGGGGCTGGTGAGCCTGGGCAAGACGAGCACGCCGGAGTTCGGCTCGCCCTGCTACACCGAGCCCGAGGGCCGGCCCGCCGCCGTGACCCCGTGGGACCGGTCGCGCATGGCGGGCGGGTCCTCCGGTGGCGCGGCCGCGGCGGTCGCCGCCGGGCTGGTGCCGCTCGCGCAGGGCTCCGACGGCGGCGGGTCGATCCGGATCCCTGCGTCCTGCTGCGGGCTGGTGGGGCTCAAGCCGACGCGGGGGCGGATCTCGGGCGCACCGATGTACGGCGACCCCATCGGCCTGGCCACCGCCGGGCCGATCGCCCGGACGGTCCGCGACGCCGCGGCGATGCTCGACGTGCTGGCCGGCCGCCGCCCGGGCGACCCGTCGTGGGCGCCGGAGCCGACCGGGACGTTCCTCGCCGCTTGCGACCGGCCGCCGGGGCGGCTGCGGGTGGCGCGGTTCGTCGAGCCGGTCATCGCCGACACGTCGGTGCACCCGGAGGTGGCGCAGGCGTGGGAGGACGCGTCGCGGCTGCTCGAGTCGCTCGGGCACGAGGTCGAGGACGTCGCGGTGCCGCTGCCGCGCGAGGCGGTGCCCGTCTTCGAGACCTGCTGGGCCGTGCTGACCGCGATGTCGGCGGCGCCGGAGGGTCGCGAGCACCAGCTGCGGCCGCTCACCCGCTGGCTGTCCGAGCGGGGGCACGCCGTCACCGGGCCCGAGCTGGGCCTTGCGATCGGGGCGATGCGGCGGTTCGCCGCGCAGGCGTTGGAGTCCCTGGCGGCGTACGACCTGGTGCTGACGCCGACCGTCGCCGCTCCGCCGCTGCCGGTCGGCGCGATCCGCGACGACGCCGATCCGGAGGGGGACTTCGAGGCGCAGAAGCGGTTCACGCCGTGGACGTCGGCCTGGAACGTCACCGGGATGCCAGCGGTGTCGCTCCCGCTGCACTGGACGCCCGAGGGGCTGCCGGTCGGCGTGATGCTCGCGGCGCGGCCGGCCGGGGAGGAGCTGCTGCTGTCCGTCGCCGCGCAGGTCGAGGAGGCGACGCCGTGGGCGCACCGCAGGCCGCCCGGGTGGTGAGCGTCGCGCACACGGCGCAGCTCGACCCGGCCGACCTGGCCGAGGCGCGGGCGCTGATGGACGTCGCCTTCGGGCCGTCCGGCGGGTTCACGGACACCGACTGGTCGCACGCGCTGGGCGGCATGCACGCGCTGGTCCGCGTCGACGGGGTGCTCGTCGCGCACGGGTCGCTGGTGCAGCGGCGACTGCTGGTCGAGCCGGGGGAGCAGTCGGGCTCGGGCGCCCGCTCGCTGCGCTGCGGGTACGTCGAGGCCGTCGCCACCCACCCCGACCACCGACGTCGGGGCCACGCGGCCGCGGTGATGGCCGCGCTGGAGGCGTTCGCGCCGGCGTACGACGTCCTCGCGCTGTCAGCCTCGGACGACGGCGTCCCGCTGTACGCCGCCCGCGGCTGGGTGCCGTGGCGCGGGCCGACCTCGGTGCTGGGGCCGACGGGTCCGCGGCGGACCCCGGACGACGACGGCGCGGTCTTCGTGCTGCTCGGAGCGCCGGCGCTGGACCTCGATGCACCGATCGCGTGCGACTGGCGCGACGGGGACGTCTGGTGACCGCGCCGCCGGCCGCCTGCGTCAGATGGTGACGGCGATCTTGCCGCGGGTGCGGCCGTCCTCGTTGGCGCGGTGGGCGTCGCCGACCTGCTCGAGCGGGTACGTCGCTGCGAGGTCGACCTTCAGCCTGCCGTCCTCGGCGAGCGCGCGGAGCTCGTCGAGGTGGGCGCGCTCGGGTCGGACGAACACGTACCGCCCGCCGAGCCCCAGCACCGTGTCCGCGTCGACGACCGACGCGACCCGAGCGGTGTCGTGCACCTGGTCGGGTGCGTCCTCGAGCGCGTCGCCGCCGATGAGGTCGACGACGGCATCGACCTTCGCGCTAAGCTGCTCGCTGACCGGACCCTGCGTGTAGTCGATCGGCTCGTCGACGCCGAGCCCGCGCAGGAAGTCGTGCTTGTCGGCTCGCGCCGTGCCGACGACCACCGCGCCGCGCGCCTTGGCGATCTGCACCGCGAACTGGCCGACACCGCCGGCGGCTGCGTGCACGAGCACCCGCTCGCCCTCGTCGACCTGGAGCGCCTCGACGACCAGCTGGTACGCCGTCAGGCCGGCCAGCGGGATCGCCGCGGCCTCCTCGAACGACAGGTTCGCGGGTTTGCGGGTCACCGTGCGCTCGGGGGCCGGCACGAGCTCCGCGGACGTGCCGAAGCACAGGTCGTCGCGGCGGACGTAGCCGTACACCTCGTCGCCCGGCCGCAGCCCCGTCCGCACCGCCGGCCCGACCGCCTCGACCACGCCGGCGACGTCCCAGCCGGGGATGATCGGCAGGTGGTGCGGGTAGGCGCCCTGCAGGTAGCCCTCGCGCACCTTCCAGTCCACCGGGTTCACGCTCGTCGCGCGCGCCCGGACCAGCACCGTGTCCGGCCCCACCGGCGGGTCGTCGACCTCCCGCACCTCGATCACGTCGGCCCCACCGAACCGGTCGTACACCGCTGCTCGCACGTCGTCCCTCTCTCGCGCCGTCCAGGTCCTCCGCCCGGTGCCCGCCCACCCCCGGGTCCCATGCACCCGCGCCGGCCCCAGGTCGAGCAGCGAGCCCTGGGGAGCGTCGGCGAGGACGAGACCCCCTCCGCTGGTTGAGCGGGCGGGCGCCGGCGAGCCGTGGCGAAACCCCCTCCTGCTGGTTGAGCAGGCGAGCGCCGGCGAGCCGTGTCGAAACCCCTCCTGCTGGTTGAGCAGGCGAGCGCCGGCGAGCCGTGTCGAAACCCCTCCTGCTGGTTGAGCAGGCGAGCGCCAGCGAGCCGTGTCGAAACCCTTCCTGCTGGTTGAGCAGGTGAGCGCCAGCGAGCCGTGTCGAAACCCTTCCTGCTGGTTGAGCAGGTGAGCGCCAGCGAGCCGTGTCGAAACCCGGTGGGGTGCGCAGGGCGTCGGGTTGGTCATCCGGCCGGCGGGTGGAGCGTTGTCAGGGAGGTCGTAGAAAGAGGTCGTTGCGCGCCGTCGTGGTCGAGATGCTTCGGCGCGGCTGCTTCCCGGCTCACGGCCCGCGGGGGTCCACCGTTGTGGTGGTGGTGAAGCAGGGGTCGGCGGGTGGTTGCGGCCGTGGGTCTCTCACGGGGTCTCGTCATCGGTCGGCGCTGGGGCGCCTCCCTGCTCGACCAGCGGTGTCGCGGTCTAAGTCCGCATGTGGAAGGTGACCTGGTTGTCGGGGTGGATGGTGGTCTCGAACCTGGGGTCGTGGATGCGGGCGTGGTGCCTCGGGCAGAGCAGGCGTGCGTTCTTCATGTCGGTCTTGCCGCCGTGGAGCCAGCTGTCGTCGTGGTGGGCGTGGCAGAGGTGGGCCGGCCAGTCGCACCCGACTGCGGTGCAGACCCGTTGGGTGATCGCGAGCCCGCGGCGTTGTGCCCCGGAGAACAGTCGGGCGGTCCGGCCAAGGTCCAGGAGCTCGGAGGAGCTGCCGAGGACGGCGGGGATGAGTCCGGCCTCGCACGCCATGCGTCGAGCCAGTGAGGCCGAGATCGGTTGTCCGTCCTCGAGCGTCGCGCGGCCGGTGTCGCTCTTGAGGCTGGTGTAGTCGATCAGCACCACGATGGAGGCATTGAGCCCGCCGAGCTGGGGGAGCTTGTCGGCCGGGAGGCGTCCGATGAGCTCGCAGAACGCGTCGCCCATCCGTTCCGGTGACGGGCGCCGTTCGACGACCTCCGGTGCGTCCTCGTCGGCCTTCTTGCTGGCTTGGTGCTTTGGGGGCGGCGAACGCGAGCAGCGCCTTCTTGAGCATCTCGCCGTGCAGGGTGGGGATGGAGAACTTGCCCCGGTAGCTGCCCTTCCCGTCCGGGCACATCGTGAGCCAGGCGGTGGCGCGTGCTTCGCGCTCTTCGCGTTCCAAGGCTCGGGCGTCGCGTTCTTCGCCGATCTCGGGTGCGACGACGGTGAGCACGTGCTTAGCCAGGATCGCCAGCGCCTTGGGGTCGAGGTCGAGTGCCTCGTTCAGGAGGTGCTTCTCGGCGCGCTCGGGGATGGTCGGGTCGGGCAGGTCGTCCGGGAGCCGGTCGACGCACTCGGTGATCACCTTCGCGTGGTCGACGCTGATCGCGCCCTCGGCGAGCGCAGCCGCGGTGGGTGCGTGGCGGTCGAGGGACTCCGCCAGCCGCATCCGGCGCTTGGCTGCGGGTCGGTCCTGCCGGGTCTCGTGGCCCCACCAGGACGCCGTGTCGGTCGCGCCGGTCTTGTCCCCGACCGCTCGGCGGTCGGCTTCTGCTGCGAGCTTGAGCTCGAGGGCCTCGACCTGCGCCCGCAGACGGGTGACCTCCAGGAGCGTCTCGGTGACCTCGGCGTCAGACATCTTCCACAGCTGCTCACCGCAGGTGGAGGTGGTCTTCTTCCGGGACTTCGCGACCGCGCGGCACACCGGGTGCGCGCTGTGTCGGGAGTCCTCGGCCATGGGTCCACTCAAGCAGCGACCACCGACAGTGCGGCCGTCGTTTCCCCAGGTCAGACCAGCATTCGGACACTGATCTGAGCAGCTTCTCGGCGGATTTCGAGACGGGCCTGCCGGCCCTCCTCAACCAGCCGAGAACAGCAGCCGAGGCGGTGACCCGGCAGCCGGCGACGGCGCGGAACCCACGGCGTACCTCCTCCAGCTGCGTCCACCGCGACCGCCCACGGCCCCCAGGCCGGGGGTTCGGCTGCCGGGGTCTCGTCGACGCTCGCTGCTCGACCAGCGACGAAGGTCAGTCGCCGAGGCCGCGAGCGTGGAGGGCGTCGCCGGTCTCGTGGGCGCGGGCGACGACGCGGACGACGAAGGGGGTGAGGTAGGCGCGGGGG
>NZ_JAANMS010000059.1 GCF_011250565.1 Nocardioides sp. IC4_145 | reverse complement strand
CCACCGGCGGCTCCGCCATCACCGGCTACCAAGTCACCGCCCTCCGCATGAGCTCCACCGCCCCCGACGCCACCGTCCTGGGCCGCACCACCTCCCGCGTCCTCGGACCCGGCGTCCGCCAACGCGAGTTCACCCTCACCGCCGGCACCTACCGCTTCGAAGTCGTCGCCATCAACGCCATCGGCACCAGCCCCCCCTCCAACCGATCCGCCGCCATCGCCCCCCGCTGACCGCACCGGACCGGACACAGGCGGACCCGTGTCGGGCACGGCGACCACCCGGCGACTGCTCGGCCTCACCCAGCTGGTGGGCCTGGCGACCGCCGGGTGGTCGTTGCTCGCCCCGGGGCCGGCGGCGGTGCTGCGCGACTGGTCGGGGCTGACGATCTACCCCGCCTGGACGGTGCTCGTCCTGGCGATGGGCACGGTTGCTGCCGTGGTGACCGTGGCGACGCCGGCGCTGCACCGCGCGGCGGTCGCCGCGGCGGGTGGTGTCACCGGGGTCTGCGCGGCCCAGGTCGCGGGGCTGGGCGCCTGGGCGCACCGGCACTGGGAGCCGGCCTTCGGCATGGGCGGCGGGTACGCCGGCGACCCGCCGCGCTTGGAGCAGCTGGCCCTGCTGGTGGCCGCCGGGGGTGCCGTGGCCGCGGTGGCGGCGGTGGCGCAGCTGGTCGTCGCGTCAGAGTGGCCTCGGTCGACGCCCCGGGCGGCCCGGGCGCCACGGGTGGTCGTCGGCCTGGTCGTGCTGGGCGGGGTGCCCGCCGGCCTGGCCGCGCTGGATGCCGGGCTTGCGGACCGCACCTCCCTCGGCGCGTTCGCCCTCGTGCACGGGGTCCCGTGGGGGCTGGCCTGCGTGGCGGTGGGCTGGGCGGCCCGGGCGGCGGCCCTCGGGGTCCTCGCCGCGGCGGCCGCCGGCGCGGGGGCGGCGGTCGTGGCGCCGTCCGCCGCGCTCACCCACGGCCAGGGCGAGCCGGTGTTCGCCGCGGTCGTGGTGCTGCTGGTCCTGGCCGTCCTCCTCGAGGTCGGCCGGGGTCGCCGACGACGAGCGTCGGCACCGCCGGCGCCGCGGGTGGGCTGACCCGCCCGCGGCGCGCGGGGTGCGTCAGCCGCGGACGCGGGCGGTGCGGGTGCGCCGCGGGTCGGCCAGGGTCGCGCGGAACGCGTCGAGCCGGCCGCCGGTGAGCTCCCAGCCCTTGCCGCCGGTGGAGTTCCACACGCAGCCGAACCAGACGTCGGGGGTGCGGAAGAGCTGCTCGCCCACGTCGCGCAGCGACCGGGCGCTGTAGCCGTTGTACTCGCCGACGCCGATCGGCATCGAGGCGCGGCCGCGGGAGGCGAGGTAGGAGCGCAGGGCCGGGATGCGGCCCGCGGGCTTGCGGTCGCCGGGGGCCGCCATGGTGCCGGACTCGTAGGTGTCGATGCCGAACCAGTCCCACAGCCCGAAGAGGTCGTCGGGGCAGTACGCCGCGAAGTCGGCGACCTTGTTGTCGAGCAGCCAGCCGTTGAGGATCGGGCCGGTCCGCAGCTTGCCGCGCCGGAAGGCCGGGAGCAGCCGGCGGCTCGCGGCGGCGTACTGCGCTCCGGTCATGTCGCCGTACGGCTCGTGCCAGAAGGTGACCGCCGTCGGCCGGTCGAAGGAGGCGAGCCGGGCCGCGGCCTTCTCGGCGACCGCGTCGAAGCGGCCGCCGACCGCGCCGGCGACGTCGCCGCCGACCTTGTAGGAGACGACCGGGAGCATGCCGGCGGCGTGCGCCTGCTCGACGAGCCGCAGCTGGCTGTCGGCGCCGGAGCCGAGGTCGGCGAAGATGCGCCGGGCGCCGAGGCCCGCGCCGACGGCGCGGACGCGCGCGTCCCAGACGCCGCGCGGGGCGCTCATCCCGATGAGGGTGGTCCCGGTCGAGATGACCGACTTCGGCCCGAGGTGGCGCAGCGTGCGCGGCGCAGCGACGGCGGGCGCGAGCGCGCCCGGGCCGAGCGCGGCGGCGCCGCCCGCGGTCCCTGCGGCGCCGACGCCGAGGAGGCGGAGGGCGTTGCGACGGGAGATGCCCGTGGGGGTATGCGAGATCACGGGCGACGACCGTACGCACTAGTGGTCCCCGGTCCGCACCACCCCCTCGACACGCTGCACCGTGCGCGTGACCTGGCTCACGTGCGACGGCGGGGGTCGCGTGCACCCGCGACCCCCGTCGTCGACCTGCCCGTGCGGATCAGGGAACGGTGACCTGCCTCGTCACCGTCGTCGTGCGGCCCCAGTTGTCGGTCACGACCAGGGTGATGGTCACCGCGCCCGCCGCCGCGTAGGTGTGCGACGAGGCGGCCTGCGTGCTCACGGTGTCCGGGGTGCCGTCCCCCCACTTCCAGGTGTAGCTGCGGATGCCGCCGTCCGAGTCGGTGGTGCCGGTCGCGCTGACCGAGCAGACCTTCCCGTTGCAGGTCGGGGTGGCCATCACGACCGTGGGCGGAGCGTTGCCGGCCGGCTCGGCCTGGGTGGTGACCTCGCGGGTGACGGCCTGGCTGGCGCGTCCCCACTTGTCCAGCACCGTCAGCCGGACGGTGTAGGTGCCGGCGACCGGGAACACGTGCGACTGGGTCGCCGACGTGCCCGTGGTGTCCGGGGTCCCGTCGCCCCAGCTCCACACGTAGTTCCGGATGCCGTCACCGCCGGCCGTGTCCGGGTCACTGCTCCCCGTGGCGCTCATCGAGCAGGTGGTGAAGGTGGTGCACGTGGCCGAGGCGATCACCGCGGTCGGCGCGCCGTTGCCGGCAGGCTCGGTGATGGTCGCCTGTCGGGTCGCCGTGGCGGTCTTGCCCCAGGGGTCGCTGACCGTCAGGACGATCGAGTAGGTCCCCGGCTGGGCGTAGGTGTGCGCCGGGTTCGCGGTCGTGCTCGGGGCGGTGTCGTCGCCCCAGGCCCAGGAGTACTTCAGGACGTCGCCGTCGGGGTCGGAGCTGGCGGCGCTGTTGACCTGGCAGACCGTGAAGGACGCACAGCTGACGGAGAAGTCGGCCACCGGCGACCGGTTGCCCGTCGGCTCGCTGAGCGAGACGGTCCGGGTGGTCGAGGCTGCCTTGCCCCAGCCGTCGGTGGTCGTCAGCGTGATCGTGTAGTTCCCGGGCGCGGCGTACACGTGCGCGCCCGGCGAGGCGCCGGTGCTGGTCGGCGTGCCGTCGCCCCAGTTCCACAGGTAGCTGATGACGTCACCGCTGTTCGGGTCGGCGGTGCCCTGGCTGCTCACCGAGCAGGTGAGGCCCTGACAGCTCTGGACGAACGTCGGGGCCGGAGCGGCGTTGCCCGCCGGCTCGACGATCGTCACGTTCTGGGCGGTGGAGGTGTGGGTGGCTCCCCACTCGTCGCGGACCGTCAGCGTGACCGGGAAGGTGCCCGGCGCGGTGAAGGTCTTCGTCGGCAGCGGGCCGGTCGCGGTCCCCTGGGTGCCGAAGCTCCAGGAGTAGGTCAGCGACGAGGTGTTCTCGTCGGTCGACCCGCGGCCGTCGAAGGTGCAGACATTCTGGTTGCACGTGTACGAGAAGCTCGCGACCGGCGGGGTGTTCGCCGGCTGGGTGACGACGATGCCGCTCGCGATCCGCTCGGTGCCGACCTGGTTGTGCACGTCGACCGGTCGCACGCGGACGCTGTACGTGCCGGCCGGGATGACCGGCGTGGTGAACGAGTAGTTGGATCCCACGCTGCCCGGGCTGTTGAGGAACGCCGTGCGGTAGCTCGCCGTCGTGCTGGTGAACGTCCCTTGCGAGCTCATCCACTGACCGGAGGCGTTGACGATCCCGACCTCCACCCGCGCGATGCCCGCGCTTGCGTCGGGAGTGTCCTCCGCGCGTCCGGTCACGACGATCTTCCCGTCGCTGAACGTCGCACCGTCGCGCGGCTGGCCGAGGGTCTCGCTGAGCGACGGCGGGCCGTCGTTCGGGTAGGCGGCGTACGACGCGGTCGCGCCCGCCGTCGACGAGTCCTGCTGACCGGCGGAGTCGACCGAGACCGCGGTGAAGGTCCAGTTGCCGCCCGTCGGCAGGGTGAGCGCCAGCGACCAGCCGGTCGTGACCGCCCCCGGGGCCGTCAGGGTCGCCGGCAGCGCGTTCACGGTCGAGGACATCGTGCCGTTGGGCTGCAGGTAGCGACCGGTGTCGCGGTCCTGCACGGTCACCCGCACGCTCGCCACGCCCTTGTCGTCGGTCGCGGTGCCGGAGAGGCTGACCGCGAGCGACTCGTCGGTCGGCGCCGTGAACGACATCGTGGTGTCCGGCGGGAGGTCGCCCGCGACCTGGGCGTTCACCGTGAGCCTGCCCTGGTTGGTCGAGGACGTCGTGAGGTCCTTGTCGTCGGTGGCCCGCACGGTGAACGAGTAGCTGCCCGGCGACAGGTTGAACGGCGTCGTCCAGCTCCAGCTGTAGCTGCTCCCGCTGATGTCCACCGGGGAGATGCGGTGGTTGCCTGCGCTGACGCTCGTGCCCCAGGTGCCGTCGGCGGCCAGGCGCTCGCCGGTGCTGGTGTTGCGGAGGGTGATCTCCACGTTCTTCAGGCCCTCGTCGTCCGCCGCGGTCCCGGAGAAGGTCAACCTGCCCCCCGGCTCCACCGTCACGGGGTTCGCGGCGAACGGCGGTGTCATCGCCGCCGGCTGCTGGATCGTCACCGTCGGGGCGACGGCGTTGGAGTCGACGGTCCAGTCGCGGGTGGCGCTGCGGAGGTCTGCCTGGCCGGTGGTGTCGACGGCGGTCGCACTCCCGCGCCAGACGCCCTCGTGCGGCAGCGTCACCTCGTAGGACCAGGTGGCGTTGGTGGCGCCGATGACGTCCGGCGTGCCGCGGAAGGTGTTGTAGATGGCGCTCACGCTGCCGTCGGCCTGGAGGTAGCGCTGCTGCTCGTCGCGGAACCAGAAGGTCAGCGAGTTGACGCCCTTGTCGTCGACCGCCGTGCCGGTCACGGTGAAGGTCGTCGAGGTCTGCACGCCGCTGGGTCCGGTGATGTTCGTCGTCGGCGTCTGGTCATCGACGCTGAACGACTCGATCTTCTTGGTCGCCGGCGTGCCGTCGACGGTGCCGCCGGTCGCCGCGGTGGCCGCACGGGCCGAGACCAGCAGGTTGCGGTTGGTCGTCACGACGCGGTTGCCGAGCGTCCAGGTGCGGTTCGTCGTGCCCGCCCCCAGCGTGGCGTCCACCCAGGTCGCCGTCGACGTCCAGGTGTTCCCGGCGGTGAGGTACTGCCCGCTGTCGCGGTCCCGGATCTGCACCTGGACGCGACCCACGCTGCCGCTGGCCACCCGGGCGGTGCCGGTCACCTCGAACGGCGTGTTGTTCGTGACGACACGACCCTCGATCGGGGTCTCGATCGTCGTGTCCGGGGAGGCCGGCGGGAACGTCACGGTGCTGAAGTCGTAGAACGCGACGCGGCCGGTGCGCACCCCGCCCTGGAACATGCCGTCACCGCCGATGAAGAGCCCACGCGCCGTGGCCTCCATCGCCTTGTTGCCCTCGAAGGAGTTGGAGCCGCCGGTCGGGTTCCACTCGATCGCCTTGCCCGTCGCCGGGGAGATCGCCGCGATGTGGTCGCGCCGCACGACCTGGTCGCCCAAGCCGTATCCGGCGAGGCCCTGACCGGTGCCGTAGCCGACGTTGTCGAGCCCCGGCCACGGGTCGTCGGCGCTCGGGGACTCGATGAACTGGAAGTGTCCGCCGAGGTAGACCGCCTGCTCGGTGACCGCGATCGAGTAGATGCTGTCGAACGCGCGGGAGATCCACAGCGGCTGCACGTCGGAGTCCTGGAGCGACGCCGCGGTCAGCGGGAAGGCGATGGCGGTGTCGCTGAGCGGCGGGGCGTCCCCGCCGGACCCGCTGCCCACCACGAAGTAGGAGTCGTCGGGCGCGATGTCACCGGCGTAGATGCGGGTGACGCCGCCGACCCGGGCCAGGTTGTCGTCCCACAGCGTGCTGCGCCAGGGCAGCAGCTGCTTGGTGGAGGTGTCGATGATGCCCATGCCGTACCGGTCCTGGTTGGCGATCTGCCGACCGGTGTGGACGACGAGCAGCTTGCTGCTGTCGTGGGTGAGTCGCAGCTGCGGCACGCCCAGGGCACCGTTGACGCCGATGCCGCCGGACAGGCTGTTGTCGAAGGTCAGGTCCACCGCGCCGGTGTTCGCGTCGACCGCGGCCAGGCCGGTGCGCAGCACACCGTTGATGCGGGTGTAGCGCCCGCCGACGTACACGGTGTTGTTCGTGACCGCGAGCGACTGGACCTGGTTGTTGGTGACGTTGGTGAAGCCGAACGTGCTCAGCGGGGCGCCGGTGGTGAGGTCGAGGCTCGCCACCTTCTGCTTGGTGACGCCGCCGACGGTGTTGAACGAGCCGCCGATGAACAGCTTGGTGCCGTCGGGGGACGCCTCGACGGCGTTGACCGAGCCGCTGACCTGCGGCCGGAACGACGTGTCGATCAGGCCGGTCTGGTAGTTGTAGCTGGCGATCTGCGCCTGGTTGATCGTCGTGGTCGGCGAGACGCTGTTGGCCAGCGAGGTGAACGTGCCGGCGATGAAGACCCGGTTCAGGCTCGGCACGACCTCGATGTCCCAGATCTCACCGTTGTTGATCACCGGGGTGTTGGCCCGAGGGCGGTCCGGCACGAGGCGGTTGTGGCCGGGCGCCGCCTGCGTGCCGTTCGGCGTGGCGAACGCCGACAGCGCACGGGTCGCCTCGGCCTCGTCGGTGCCGTCGGAGACGGTCAGCCGGACCGTCCGGTTGCCGTCGGTGGCGTAGGTGTGCGTCGGGGTCGCACCGGTGCCGGTCGATCCGTCGCCGAAGTCCCAGGCGTAGGTGAGCGGGTCGCCGTCCGGGTCCGCGGACGCCGTGGCGTCGAAGGAACAGGCGCGCGAGAGGCAGGAGACCGTGAACGAGGCCGACGGCGACTGGTTCGGCGGGGCCGCCTCCGGGGAGACCACGACCGAGGACAACATCGACTGGCTCGCCGTGGCGCTCGTGGTCGCCGTCCGGCCCGCGACGGTGCCGACCGGGACGGCTCCGTCGGAGTCACCCACGACCATGCTGATCTTGCCGGTGCCGGTGAAGGCGCCCCCGGTGCGGCGGGCCGTGCCCGTGGGCAGGGTCCAGGTCTGGTCGACGCTCGACTTCTCGCTCCAGGCGCTCACCAGCCACGATCCCTCGTCGAGGACGGTGGTCGCGGGCGTGGTGTGGCTGGTGCCGCTGGTGTTGGACCCGCCGATCGCCGAGGCGGTGACCCGGGCGGTGCCGCCCGTGCTGCGGTAGGCGACCAGCGACATGGCGGACTTGGCCAGGGTGGGCGTCGTGACGGTCAGCGTGCGCCCGGCGTCGATGGTGGTCGCGACCCTGGTCCAGACGCGACCGGCGATGCCGGTGCCGGAGCGGGCCCCGAGCTGGGTCCAGCCGGTCCCCGGTCCGGTCGGCGTGCCGGTGGTGTTCCAGGTGAGGAACAGCACCAGGGCGTCTCCCACCTGGACGGTGGCCGGGACCGTCACCTGGTGGCTGCTGCGGTTGCCGGACGTCGTGGCCGATCCGACGAGGCTCAGCCCCTCGTCGGGCGCCGCGGCCTCGACGACGACGGTGCGCGTGGTCTGGGCCTGGAGGGTGCCGTCGCTGACGGTCAGGGTGACCGTCCGGCTGCCGGCGGTGGCGTAGGTGCGCGAGGGCGCCACCCCGGTGGCGGTGCCACCGTCACCGAAGGTCCAGGCGTAGGTCACCGTGTCGCCGTTGGGGTCGGCGGACGCAGCCGCGTCGAACTCACAGGCCAGGAGCACGCAGGAGAAGGTGAACGACGCCGTCGGCGGCTCGTTCGTCTCGCCGGTGTCGTCGCCCCGGGGGGTGACGACCACCGAGAACAGCATCGAGCGGCCGGCCGACGCGCTGGTCGTCGCGGTCCGACCGGCGGCGGTGCCGAGCGCGACCGGGCCGTCGGAGTCACCGAGGACCATGCTGACCTTGCCGGTTCCGGTGTACGCGCCGGAGGTGCGCCGCGTCGTGCTCGCCGGGAGCGTCCAGGTCTGGTCGACGCTGGACTCCTCCGCCCAGGCGCTGACCAGCCAGGAGCCCGAGTCGGCCACCGTGACCGCCGGGGTGGTGTGGCTGGTGCCGGTCAGGTTCGAGCCGCCGATCTCGGAGGCGGTCACCTCGGCGAGGCCGCCGGAGCTCCGGTACGCCGCCACCGACATGACCGACTTCGCCGCGCTCGCGGTGGTCACGGTCACCGTGGATCCGGCATCGGCGCTCGTCGCGGTCTTGGTCCACACCCTGCCCGCGATGCTGTTGCCGTTCCGCGACTCGATCTCGGTCCAGGCGGCCCCGGGGCCGGTCGGGGCGGCCGTGGTGTTCCATGTCAGGACCAGGACGAGTGCGTCGCCGGGACGCGTGCTGGCCGGCACCTGCACCCGGTGGTTGCTGCGGTTGCCCGCGGTGCTCGCCGAGTCGACGGCGCTCAGGTCGGCGGCGTCCGCCGCGGCCTCGACGACGACGGTGCGGGTGGCCTGCGCCTGCTCGGTCCCGTCGCTGACGGTCAGCGTGACCGTCCTGCTGCCCGCGGCCGGGAAGGTGTGGGACGGGGTGGCGCCCGTGCCGGTGGTGCCGTCGCCGAAGGTCCAGGCGTAGGTGAGGGCGTCCCCGTCGGGGTCGGCCGACGCGGTCGCGTCGAAGTCGCAGGCCAGGGCGGCGCAGGTGGAGCTGAAGGAGGCCGTCGGCGCCCGGTTCGGCTCGGGGTCGTCGCCGCGGGGGGTGACGACGACGGAGAACATCACCGACCGCGTCGCCGAGGCGCTGGTGGTCGCGGTGCGTCCGGCGGCGGTGCCGACCGGGACTGCTGCGGCCGAGTCGCCGACGACCATGCTGACCTTGCCCGTGCTCGAGGCGGCGGCCGTGGTGCGCTGGGTCGTGCCGGTCGGGAGCGTCCAGGTCTGGTCGACGCCGGACTTCTCCGCCCAGGCGCTCACCAGCCACGAACCCGCTTCCCCGACGGCGACCGCCGGCGTCGTGTGGCTGGCGCCGGAGGTGTTCGAGCCGCCGACCTCCGAGGCGGTCACCTCGGCGCCGCCGTTCGACCCGCGGTACGCCGCGACCGACATGACCGACTTGGCGGCGGTCGCCGTCGTGACCGTCACCGTGGCACCGGCGTCCGCGCCGGTCGCGGTCCTGGTCCACGCGCGGCCGGCCATCCCGTTGCCGTCGCGCGCCTCGATCTCGGTCCACCCCGCTCCCGGCCCGGTCGGTGCACCGTTGGTGTTCCAGGTCAGGAAGAGCACGAGGGCGTCCCCCGGCTGCACGGACCCCGGGACCTGCACCCGGTGGGTCGTCCGGTTGCCCGCGGTGCTGGCGGAGGCGACTGCGCTCAGCTCGCCCGCGGCGTGCGCAGGAGGCGCCACCGCGACGGCGGTGAGCACGGAGAGCACTCCCACGGCCAGGGCGATGACGGCCGAGACGAGGGAACGGCGCCCTCGGGTCGCGTGGTCGATGAGCTTGGTCACGGATGTCTCCAGGGTGTTCGGACCGCACGGCGGTGCGCGGGATCACGGGCTCCGGCGAACATCGCACCGCGTTTCCGGCATCCCGAGGCGACCGCCGACCACATGCCCCAAATTGGGCATCGCAGTGGATCCGCGTCCTGCGGACGAGGTCCACCGCGGGACCGCCCCGTCGCGGGCGGTCCCGCGGACGGGCGTCCCCGCGACGTGGGAGACAGTCGTCGACGGCCGCTGGCGGACACGCCGCACCGGTCTCGTGGGCCGGACCGTCCGCCACCGCCCCGAGGCAGGCCCACGAGTCTCCTGACCGCCGCCGCCGTCCTGGTCGCCGGCTTCCTCGGCGTCGGCGACGCTCCGACGGCCCCAGGTCGAGGACCCGGCGTCCTGCGCTTGGGGTCGGCGGTCACCCGACCGGGCGAGCCCGTCGGCGCCGGGACCGCCCCGGGCCCTCCCCGAATCTGGGCAAGCTCGGCCGTCCGGGCCGCCGCGCGCCGGGCGCTGCACTGACATGACCCCAGGAGCGGGCCGTCCCTCGCCCCGCGCCACCGACCCCAGGAGCGATGCCGTGCTCGTCCGATGGATCTCGACCGTGCTCGCCGGGCTGCTGCTCGCAGCCGCCGGCGTCAGCACCCAGCCCGCCGCGGGCACGGCCCCGGCAGGAGCCGCGTCGGCGGTCGTGAGCGCCTCCGCCGCAACCGTCGCGACCCCGAGCGCCGAGCGCATGCCCGGCGACGTGCCGAGCAAGCGCACGCCGTGGGTGCTCGACGGCCGGGTGCACAAGATCGTCCAGGTCGGCGACGTGATGGTGGCCGGTGGCTTCTTCACCCAGGTGGCCGACCCGATGAACGGCACGCCCCACCAGCGGCAGAACCTCGTCGCCTTCGACGCCGCGACCGGCCAGGTGAGCACCACGTTCAACCCCACCGTGGACGGCGCCGTGCAGCAGCTGCTGCCCGGCCCGACGCCGGGCACGGTCTACGTCGCCGGCGACTTCACGAGGATCAACGGCAAGGGCCCCAACCACCTGCAGCTGCTCGACGTGCGCACCGGCCTGGCCGTGCCGTCCTTCCGCGCGCCCAGCACCAACGGCAGCATCCAGACGATCGACCTGCTGCCGGGCGGGCGCCTGTTCGTCGGCGGCTTCTTCACCCGGCTCGGCGGCATCGAACGCGGGCAGATGGTCACCCTGGACGCCACGACGGGCGCGTACGACCCGTTCCTGACGATGACCGTCGCCGGGCACCACAACAACACGGGGTCGGGCGCCCAGGCGCCGGTCGGTCCGCGGGAGTCCGGGGTGACCCCGGCCGGCGACCGGATGGTCGTGGTCGGCAACTTCCGCACCGTCGACGGGCTGACGCGCAACCAGGTGGTGATGCTCGACCTCACCGGGCCCACCGCGCGGGTCGCGACCGACTGGCACACCACGCTCTACTCCCCGATCTGCTCCCCGCGGGCGTTCGACAGCTACATGCGCGACGTGGAGATGTCCCCGGACGGCTCCTACTTCGTCATCGCCACGACGGGCGGGGCGGTGGCCGGCACGCTGTGCGACCAGGCCGCGCGGTTCGAGACGTACGCCGTCGGCACGGCGCTCACCGCGACCTGGGCCGCCGCCTCGGGCGGCGACACCCTCTGGGGCGTCGAGGTCACGCGGGCAGCCGTCTACGTCGGCGGGCACAACCGGTGGATGAACAACCCGGGCGGCTCGGACCGGGCCGCCCAGGGCGCGGTCCCGCGGCCCGGGTTGTCCGCGCTGGACCCGCAGTCCGGGGTGCCGCTGCGGTGGAACCCCGGGCGCAACCCGCGCGGCGAGGCGGCCTACGAGGTCGTCGAGACCGACACCGGCCTGTGGGTCGTCAGCGACACCGACTGGATCGGGAACCGCCGTTACCAGCGCCCGCGGATCGCGTTCTTCCCGTACGCCGAGGGCTACGACACGGCGTCGAGGAGCACGGGCAGCCTGCCCGGGAACGTGTACGTCGGCGGGCCGCTGAGCGCCACCAACGTGCTGCACCGGGTCAACGCCGGCGGCCCGGCGATCGCCTCGGTCGACGGCGGGCCCGACTGGACCGCGGACACCGCGAGCTCGAGCCCCTTCCGCAACACCGGCAGCACCGTCACGACGCGGAGCGCCCTCGCGGCGTCGGCCCTGGTCGGCGTACCCGCCTCCACCCCGCTGGGCGTCTGGACCTCCGAGCGCAGCGACCCCCTCGGGGGCAACGAGATGCGGTGGACCTTCCCGGTGGCGGCCGGGACGCCCACCCAGGTGCGGCTCTACCTCGCCAGCCGGACGACGACCACGCGCCGGTTCACCGTGGGCATCGACGGCGTCGCGCGGCTGACCGCCCACGACCTCAACGTCGACCCCGGCGTCAACAAGGGCACGATGAAGGCCTTCGACGTCGTCAGCGACGGCAGCATCGACATCGACTTCACCCACGTGGTCGGCGACCCGCTGGTGAACGCGGTCGAGATCATCGGCACCGCGGCACCGTCGAGCGCGGGCGTCGCGAGCGTCGTCTCCTTCGACGGCGCGACGGTCGCCTCCCGCAGCGACGTGCCCACCACCCCCGACCTCGACTGGACCGCCGTCCGGGGTGCGTTCATGGTGGGCCGCACGCTCTTCCACGGCTCGACGGACGGCTACCTCCACCGCCGGTCCTTCGACGGGACCACCTTCGGGCCCGCCACGAAGGTCGACCCCTACCTCGACCCGTTGTGGAGCGGCGTCGCGACCGGGAGCGGGCCGGCCGGCCAGACCTACGCGGGCGTGCTGCCGACCTGGTACGGCCAGCTCGGCGGCGTCACCGGCATCTTCTACGCCGACGGCCGGGTCTACTACAGCCGCAGCGGCCAGAGCACGCTCGCCTGGCGCTGGTTCTCCCCCGACAGCGGCATCGTCGGCGGGATCGAGAACACCGTCGCCGCCACCGGCGGGATCACCTGGGGCACCGCGCGCGGGATGTTCCTCGACGGCGACGACCTGTACGTCGTCAGCAGCACCGGCCAGCTGCTGCGCACCGGCTTCGCGGGTGGGGCGCCGACCGGAACCGCCACCGTCGCGGACGCGACCACCGACTGGCGCGGGCGCGCGGTCTTCCTGGCCTCGGTGCTGCCCAACGCCGCGCCGACCGTGGCCTTCACGGCCGACTGCACGGGCGTCTCGTGCTCCTTCGACGCGGGCGACACCACCGACCAGGACGGGGTCGTGGAGTCCTACGAGTGGACCTTCGGTGACGGCGAGGAGGGCGGCGGGCCCACCCCGCAGAAGGACTACCTCGAGAGCGGCACGTACGACGTCACCCTGACGGTGACCGACGACGGCGGACTCACCTCCTCGGTCACGCGCCAGGTGACCGTGGTCAAGCCCAACCAGGTGCCCACCGCGGCGTTCACGGCCGAGTGCGACCACCTCGACTGCGTCTTCGACGGCACCGGCTCGGCCGACGCCGACGGCGAGCTGGCCGAGCTGTCCTGGGACTTCGGGGACGGCACGACCGCCACGGGGACCACCCCGCAGCACAGCTACGCGGCGCCGGGCACCTACACCACCACCCTCACGGTGACCGACGACGAGGGCGCGACCGCCACGACGTCCGCCGCCCGGGTCGTCGTCGCGGCGCCTGCGGCCAGCACGGTCGCCCACGTCGGCACCACGGCCGCCCAGGGCAACAGCAGCACCCCCAACGTGGTCGGCCCGACCGGCGTCGCCGCCGGCGACCGGCTCGTGCTGGTGCTCAGCCTGAACGCTGCCGGCCGCACGGTCGCCGCACCAGCCGGCATCACCGGCTGGACGCTGCTGGGGACGACCCGCTCGGGGACCATGGAGACCCGGACCTACACCAAGCTCGCGGCCGCGGGCGACTCGGGCCGGCGGGTGACCCTGGGGCTCGACGCGGCGGCGAAGTACACGCTGACGCTCGCGGCGTACACCGGCGCCCGCGCCGGCACGGTCGTGCACGCCTCCTTCGCCGAGCAGGTGCTGCGCGCCGACCACCGCACGCCGACGGTCGACGCACCAGCCGGGGCATGGGTGGTGTCGTACTGGGCCGACAAATCGTCCGCCACGACCGCTTTCACCCTCCCGGCGTCGGTCACCGCGCGGCAGGCGCTGTGCGCCACCGGCACCGGCCGGGTCTGCAGCGTGCTCGCCGACTCCGCCGGCGCCGTGCCCACCGGCCGGTACGGGGGCCTGGTCGCGACGGCGGACGCTGCGAGCGCCACCGCGACGACGTGGTCGGTCGTCCTGCGGACCGCCGAGGCCAACCAGCCTCCGGTCGCGACCTTCACCCACGGCTGCGACAGCCTGACCTGCTCCTTCGACGCCACGGCGTCGACCGACGCCGACGGGGTGGTCAGCGACTGGTCGTGGGACTTCGGCGACGGCGGCACGGGGAGCGGCGCGACCGCGAGCCACGAGTTCACCGCGACCGGCACGCGGGACGTGACGCTCACGGTGACCGACGACGAGGGCGCCCGCACCGCGGTGGTCGTCGCCGTCACCGCCACCCGTCGCAACGCCCTGCCGACCGCGTCCTTCACGGCCGACTGCACCTTCCTGGCCTGCCGCTTCGACGCGTCCGCCGCGACGGACCCCGACGGGACGATCGCCACCTACACCTGGGACCTCGGGGACGGCAGGACGGCGACCAGCGACGGACCCGTGCTCGAGCGGACGTACGCCGCCGGCGGCGCGGTGACGGTGTCGCTCACGGTGACCGACGACAGCGGCGGGACCGCCACCGCGACGCGCGACGTCACCCCTGTCGCGGCACAGCCGATCAGCCACGTCGGGAGCACCGTCAACCAGGGCAACGTCTCGACCCCGAACGTCGCCGTGCCGGCCGGCGTGACCGCCGGCGACCAGCTGGTCCTGCTGCTCAGCATCAACGATCCTGCCCGGGTCGTCGGCTCGCCCTCGGGCGTCAGCGGCTGGACGCTGGCGGACGGCGTCACCTCCGGCACGATGCGGACGCTGGTGTGGACCCGGACCGCCGGCCCCACCGACGCGGGCCGCACCGTGCGGTTCGCGATGGACGCGGCGGCGAAGTACACCCTGACCGCCGCGGCCTACCGCGGGGACCTGCTCGCCCCGACGATCGCCGGTGCCGCGGAGACGGTCCTGCGCAGCACGCACACGACGCCGGCCCTCGAGGCCGCGGAGGGCGACTGGGTGCTGTCGTACTGGGCCGACAAGTCCTCGGCGACCACCTCGTTCACGCTCCCGGAGGGGGTGGTCCCCCGGCAGGCGGCCTGCTCGGCCAACGCCGGCCGCACCTGCAGCGTGCTCGCCGACTCGGGCGGGCCGGTCGGCGCCGGCCCGGTCGGCGGCCTGGCCGCCACCGCGGACGCGCCGTCCGCCTCGGCCACCGCGTGGACGCTCCTGCTCCGGCAGGCGGGCAACCCGCCTCCCGACCAGCCCGACCAGCCCGACCAGACCGACCAGCCCGCCGCCCCGCGAGTCGCCCACCAGGAGGAGCGATGATCCTGTCCACCCACGCCCTGCCGATCGCCTGCGACCTGGTCGCGATCACCCTCGTGGTCGCGCTGTACTTCCGGCGCCACCAGCGTCGGGACCTGCTCCTCGCCTACGTCGCCCTCAACGTCGGGGTGCTCAGCGCCACGGCGATGCTCGCGTCCGCGTCCGTCGGCGCGGGTCTCGGCCTCGGCCTCTTCGGCATCCTCTCGATCATCCGGCTGCGGTCCGACTCGATCACCCAGGAGGAGATCGCCTACTACTTCGTGGCGCTCGTCCTGGGCCTCCTGGCGGGCGTCGCCGCCGGACCGGCGTACCTCGTGCCGCTGCTCATCGGGCTCCTGGTCGCGGTCGTGTACGTCGCCGACCACCCGCGGCTCTACGCCCGCTCGCGCCGCATGCTGCTCACGCTCGACGCCGCGTTCCCCGACGAGTCGCTCCTGCGGGTGCACGTCGAGGCCCGGCTCGGCGCCGACGTGCAGCACCTGATCGTGCAGGAGGTCGACTTCGTGCGGGACCTCACGATCGTGGACGTGCGCTACCGCACCCGCCCCGCCCAGGGCGTCCACGCGGCGTCCGGTGCGGACGTCCCGTCGAGCCGCGACCTGCCGGTCCCGTCCCTGGGCTCGCCCGTGGCCCGCACGGAGATCGTCGACCTGGTCAGCCGGAACGGGGCCGCCCTGCGCCCCGAGCGCCCGTGACCACGACCGCGACCGGCGACGCCGTGGCGGACGCGGTGTCGAGGCTGCGCCCGATGGGTCTCGACGAGGTGCTCGCGGCGGCGGAGCTGCAGACGCGCGTGGACCGCAAGTACGTCGTGCCGCTGGACGTGTTCTCGACCGTGCTCGACCAGCTGCGCGACGACCTCCACGTCCTGCAGATCGGCACGCTGCGCACCTTCCGCTACGAGTCGGTCTACTTCGACACCCCGGACCTCAGCGCCTACCGTCAGCACGCCCACGGCCGGCGGCGTCGCGTCAAGGTGCGCACCCGCGCCTACCTCGACTCGGGGGAGTGCCTGCTGGAGTTCAAGAGCGTCGGCGCCCGCGGCGAGACACGCAAGGAGCGGCACCCCTACCCCTTCGCGTCCCGCAACGAGCTCGACGCGGCCGCCCGCGCGCTCGCGGAGGGCAGCGTCGGCGCATCCATCAGCCCTGCGGGGCTCCAGCCCGTCATCACGACCACGTACCGACGCTGCACGCTGGTCGACCCAGCGCACGGCAGCCGCACGACCTGCGACGTCGAGCTGCACTTCCGTGACCCCGACGGCCGCGAAATCGGCCCCGTCGACGGACTCGTCGTCGTGGAGTCCAAGACCCTCGGCGGCGGGTCGCCGGTGGACCAGGAGCTGCGCCGGACGGGGGTCCGGCCCCTGTCCCTCAGCAAGTACTGCGTGGGCATGGCCCTCATCGACCCGACGCTCCCGGCGAACCGCTGGAACCGGGAGCTGCGGGCGCACTTCGGCTGGGTCCCCGATCGAGGCCCCGGCCACGTACCCCAGGTGGGGTAAGAGGCGCCGGCTCTCACCCCCGCTCGACCCGGTCGGCCGAGACTCCGTTCCGGAGGCGCCTCTCGGGGCCCGGGCGTCGCGGGGCGACCGGGTCGGCACATGCTTCCGACCCCTGTGCCACCCCTGCGAACCACCGAGGAAGCCCATGTCTCGACTCCCTGCCCGGAAAGAAACGCGTGTCCTGATCATCGACGACCACACCCTCTTCGCCGAGTCGCTGGAGCTCGCGCTCTCGGTCGAGGGGTACGACGCCCACCGCGCCGAGGAGCGGGCGTCGGGGACGTCGGCCGCGGCCGTCCTGGCCGCTGCTGTGCGGATGCACCCGCGCATCGTCCTGCTCGACCTCGACCTCGGACCGTCCGGCGACGGCGCGCGGATGATCTCTCCGCTGCTGGCCGCCGGGGCCCAGGTCGTCGTGGTGACCGCGTGCGTCGACCGGGCCCGCTGGGGCGGCTGCCTGCGCCACGGCGCCCGGCAGGTGGTCAGCAAGAGCCGGCCGCTGAACGAGATCCTCTCCGTGGTGCGCCGGGTCAGCCAGGGCCTCCCCGTCATCGACCACGCCGAGCGCGACCGGCTCATCCGGTTGTGGTTCGAGCAGCGTCGCGAGCTCGAGGTGCTCGCCGAGCGGCTGCGGTCGCTGACGAACCGCGAGCGGGAGGTGCTCGACCACCTGATGCAGGGCCACACCGTGCGGGAGATCGCCGTGACCAGCGTCGTCTCCGAGGCCACCGTGCGCACCCAGGTGAAGTCCATCCTTGCCAAGCTCGAGGTCTCCTCGCAGCTCGCCGCGGTCGGCATGGCGCACGCTCTCCAGTGGCGGCCGCCGAGCTCGCACGCCGTCGCCGTCTGAGTGCCCGGTCTCCCCTCGCGGCCGGCGGTCAGAGCGGGAGTCCGTGCTCGCGCAGGCGGGAGCGCAGGGCCTCCGGGCCGTCGTCGACGGTCCAGACGACACCCCGGAGGCCGGCGTCCTGTGCGGCGTCGACGAAGCGGTCCTTGTCGTCGACGAGCAGCACCTGGCCGGGCTCCAGGCCGAGCTGCTCGACGATCCGGCGGAAGAAGGCCGGGTCGTCCTTGGTGACGCCGAGCTCGCAGGAGGAGAAGGTGGAGTCGAGGAGGTCGCCGTACCCCAGCTCCTCCCGCATGTACGCCGTGCGCAGGTCGTGCTGGTTCGTCGCGAGGTGGACAGGGACGCCCGCCTCCCGCAGGTCCCGGACGACCTCAGCGGTGTCGGTGACGACCTCGATGTGGTGGTAGTGCTCGACCAGGTCGTCAGCGCGGTCGGCCACGCCCCAGTAGTCGAGCACCTCGGCGACGACGTCGCGGAAGGACCGGTGACCGGTCATGGCTGCCTGCTCGGCCTCGAAGAGGTGGTCGGTGAACTTCTCCCCCGACCCCGCGGGAACGAGCGCCCGCAGCTTCTCCAGCCAGCCGGGCGGGTTGACCTGCAGCACACCGTCGGCGTCGACGAGGACGGCGTGGATCACGAGTTGAACTTCTGCTGCGTCCGCTCGAGCCCCTCGAGCACCAGGCACTCGACGGCGTCCGCGGCGGTGTCGACCTGGAAGGGCAGCACCTTGCGCTCGGCCGAGGAGTAGTTCGAGAGCACGAAGTCCGCGACCTCCTGCCGGCCCGGAGGGCGGCCGATGCCGACGCGGACCCGGTGGAAGTCGCCGGTGCCGAGGGAGGAGCGGATCGACTTCAGCCCGTTGTGGCCGTTGTCGCCGCCGCCGAGCTTGGCACGCATCGTGTCGAAGGGGATGTCGAGCTCGTCGTGGATCGCGACCACGCGCTCGGGCGGCACCTTGTAGAAGGTGGCGAGCGCCTTGACCGGGCCGCCGACCTCGTTCATGTACGACCGCGGGCGGGCCAGGACGACCCGCGCCTGGTCCGAGCCGGGGGCGCCGAGGCGCCCTTCCACGACGTCGGCGCGGCCGGACTTGTGGGCGCGGAAGGCGGAGCCCATCCGCGTGGCCAGCTCGTCGGCGACGAGGTAGCCGATGTTGTGCCGGTGACCGGCATAGGTCGGGCCGGGATTCCCGAGACCGACGACGAGCCACACGGGGGTAGCGGTGTCGGTCACGGGGTCCCGGCCCTTCCTGGTTCCGAACAGGCGCACGTCGTACGTCGTGCCCTGCTCGGGGGTGTCTTACTCGGAGTCGGCGGCCTGCGCGTCGCCGGCCGCGTCGGCCTCGGCACCGGCGGCGGAGGCGTCGCCGTCGGTCGCCTCGGACTCGTCGCGCTCGATGCCGGCGTCGGCCTCGGCGTCGGCCAGCTCGGCCTCGAGGGCCTCGGCGGAGACCTGCTCGGTCACGTTGACGACCAGGGTCTCGCCGTCGACCAGCAGCGTCGAGCCGGAGGGCAGGTCGAGCTGCGAGGCGAGGATCTGGGTGCCCGCCTCGAGGCCCTCGACCGAGACCTCGATGGACTCGGGGATGTTCGTGGCCTCGGCCTCGAGGGAGACGGTGGCGTTCTCGGTGACGACGAGCGTCTCCTTGGCGGCCTCGCCGGTCACGACGACGGGGACGTCGACGGTGACCTTCTCGCCCCGGACGACGGCGACGAAGTCGACGTGCTCGAGGTGGCGCTTGATCGGGTCGATCTGGACCTGCTTGGTCAGCGCGAGCTGGGTGTCGCCCTCGATGTCGAGCTCGAGCAGCGCGTTCGCGCCGCCGTGCTTGAGCGCGAGCATGGTGGCGTGGCCCGGCAGGGTGACGTGGATCGGGTCGTTGCCGTGGCCGTAGATGACCGCGGGCACCTTGTGCTCGCGGCGGATGCGGCGGGCGGCGCCCTTGCCGAACTCGGTCCGCTTCTCGGCGGTGATCTTCTCGCTGGCCATCGTGGCCCTCCTCGTACGTGGGTCTGGTTCGTGCGTCTCGGGGCCTCGGCTCGACGGCGCGGCACACCCGGAGGCACGACCAGCCCTGTCGATCACGGAGCCGTCCACAGCCGGTGCGGCCGGACACTCCCTCGCCGAGGCAACCGCAGCAGTCTAGGGACGCGGGTGCCGCGAGGCCAATCGGGGGCCACCGGGGTGGCCATCTCCGCCGGTGGCGCGGGTGGGCTCAGGCGTGGCCGTCGAACATCGAGGTCACCGAGCCGTCCTCGAAGACCTCGCGGATGGCGCGGGCCACCAGCGGGGCGATCGAGAGGATCGTCAGCTTGTCGAACTCCCGGTCCGGCGCGATCGGCAGCGTGTTGGTCACGATCACCTCGACGGCCGGGCTGTTCTTGAGCCGGTCGACGGCGGGGTCGGAGAGGATCGCGTGCGTCGCGGCGATGATCACGCCCGCGGCGCCGTCCTTCATGAGCGCCTCGGCGGCCTTCACGATCGTGCCGCCGGTGTCGATCATGTCGTCGGTCAGCACGCACATCTTGCCGGCGACCTCGCCGACGACGCGGTTGGCGACGGTCTCGTTCGGCCGGTCGGTGCGGCGGGTCTTGTGGATGAACGCCAGCGGGGCGCCGCCGAGCTTGGCCGACCAGCGCTCCGCGACCTTGATCCGGCCGGCGTCCGGGGAGACGACGCACAGCTCCTGGTCGCCGTACTTCTCCTTGACGTACTGGGTCAGGATCGGCAGCGCCATCAGGTGGTCGACGGGGCCGTCGAAGTAGCCCTGGATCTGGTCGGCGTGCAGGTCGACCGAGATCAGCCGGTCGGCGCCGGCGGTCTTGAACAGGTCGGCCATCAGCCGCGCGGAGATCGGCTCGCGCCCGCGGTGCTTCTTGTCCTGGCGGGCGTAGCCGTAGAACGGCATGACCACGGTGATCCGCTTCGCGCTCGCGCGCTTGAGCGCGTCGACCATGATCAGGTGCTCCATGATCCACTCGTTGATCGGAGCGGTGTGGCTCTGGAGCACGAAGGCGTCGCAGCCGCGGACGGACTCCTCGTAGCGGACGTAGATCTCGGAGTTCGCGAACTCGTACGCCGACGTCGGCACCAGGTCGGTGCCGAGGATGCCGGCCACCTCCTCGGCCAGCTCGGGGTGGGCCCGACCACTGAAGACCATGAGGTTCTTCTCGGTGGTCTTCTTCATTCCGGTCATGGTGGAGCTCCCTGAGTCGCCGGAGGTGCGTGCCTCAGGATTCTGCCTCTCCCGAGGAGGTCTCCCCAACTCCGTCCATGCCCGCGGCGGACGTTTTGTGAGCGGGATCTCCTGCCGCCTCCGCGGCGGCCGCCTGGGCGGTCCCCGGCCGCTTGCGCAGCGTCCAGCCCTCGAGGTCGCGCTGTGGCCCGGCGCTGACGGCCAGGGCGCCCGCGGGGACGTCACGGCGCACGACGGTCCCCGCGCCGGTGCCCGCCCCGTCGCCGATGGTCACCGGCGCGACGAAGGTGTTGTTCGAGCCGGTCCGGGCGTGCCGGCCGACGGTCGTGCGGTGCTTGGCGACCCCGTCGTAGTTGGCGAAGATCGTGCCCGCCCCGATGTTGGTGCCCTCGCCGATCGTGGCGTCGCCGACGTACGACAGGTGCGGGACCTTCGCGCCCGCCGCGAGGTCGGCGTTCTTGGTCTCGACGAAGGTGCCGATCTTGCCGCCCTTCCCGAGCCTGGTGCCGGGTCGCAGGTAGGCGAACGGGCCGACGTTCGCGTCCGGACCCACGACCGCGAGCTGCCCGTGGGTGCGCACGACCCGAGCGCCCGCGCCGACCTCGCAGTCCTCGAGCGTGGTCTCCGGGCCGACCACGGCGTCCTCGCCGACGACGGTCGCGCCGAGCAGCTGGGTGCCGGGCAGGATCGTGACGTCCTGGGCCAGCTCGACCTCGGCGTCGATCCACGTCGTCGCCGGATCCATGACGGTCACGCCCTGGCGCATCCAACGGGTCACGATGCGACGGTTCATCTCGCGGCCGAGCTCGGCCAGCTGCGCGCGGTCGTTGGCGCCCTCGGTCTGCAGGACGTCCTCGAGCGGGTGCGCGCCGACCGTCAGGCCGGCGTCGCGCGCGAGCTGCACGGTGTCGGTCAGGTAGTACTCGCCCTTGGCGTTGTCGTTGCCGATCCGCGGCAGCGCCTCGGCGAGGAACGCCGCGTCGAACGCCAGGATCCCCGAGTTGATCTCGCGGATCTCCCGCTGCTCGGGCGTCGCGTCCTTCTCCTCCACGATCGCGACCACGTCACCGTCGCCGTCGCGGACGACCCGCCCGTAGCCGAACGGCGTCGGCACGATCCCGCTGAGGATGCTCACCGCTCGCTCGGCCGCCTCGTGCTCGGCCACGAACGCCCGCAGCGACTCGCCCTCCAGCAGCGGGGTGTCGCCGTACGCCACGAGCACCGTGCCGCGCTCCAGCCCGCCGGCCGCCTCGACCGCGACGCGCACCGCGTGCCCGGTGCCGAGCTGGTCCTCCTGCACCGCGAGCACCGCGTCCGGCAGCAGCTCCTGCACGTGCGGCGCGACCAGCTCGCGCTGGTGTCCGACCACCGCGACCACCCGGCGCGGCTCGATGGCCCGCACCGCGTGCAGCACGTGGCCGACCATGCTCCGCCCGCACACCGGGTGCAGCACCTTGGGAGTCTTGGATCGCATCCGCGTGCCGCCACCTGCCGCGAGCACGATGACCGTCAGGTTGTTCGTCACGCTCCCCGGGTAGGAGTCGAACCTACGTCGCTAGTCCTGATTCAAAGTCAGGCGGGCCCTGCCGGCAGACCAACCGGGGAATGTCCTGTGGACCGGTCCAGCCTAGAGCGAGAAGACGCGCGGACGTCATGCGGACGGAGCCGACGGCTGCTCCGTCCGCATGACGTCCGGGCGCTTCGCTCGTCGGATGGCTAGGTTCGGGGACGTGGACCTGCCCGTGATGCCGCCCGTCCAGCCGATGCTCGCCAAGTCGGTGGCGGGCGTGCCCGACCCGGCGAAGCACGGGAGCGGGCTGCTGTACGAGCCGAAGTGGGACGGGTTCCGCTGCATCGTGTTCCGCGACGGGGACGAGGTGGAGCTGACCAGCCGCAACACCAAGCCGCTGACGCGGTACTTCCCGGAGGTCGTCGAGGCGGTCAAGGAGCAGCTGCCGGAGCGGTGCGTGCTCGACGGGGAGCTGTTCGTGGCTGTGGGTGACCGGCTGGAGTTCGAGGTGCTCCAGGAGCGGATCCACCCGGCCGCCTCGCGGGTGACGATGCTGAGCGAGACGACCCCGGCGGGGTTCGTGGCGTTCGACCTGCTGGCGCTGGGCGAGGAGTCGTACGCCGAGCGGCCGTTCGCGGAGCGCCGGGCCGCGCTGGAGGAGGCGCTTGCGCACCTGGTCGGCGGGCGCGGGCCGTGCCACCTGACGCGGGCCACCACCGACCCGGTGGAGGCGGAGGGATGGTTCACGCAGTTCGAGGGCGCGGGGCTCGACGGCGTGGTCGCGAAGCCGCTCGACGCGTCGTACGTCCAGAACGGCCGGACGATGCTGAAGGTCAAGCACGAGCGGACCGCGGACGTCGTGGTCGCCGGCTACCGCGAGCACAAGACGAGCACGCCGGAGCGGCGGTTGCTGGGCAGCCTGCTGCTGGGGCTGTACGACGCCGACGGCTCGCTGCAGCACATCGGGGTGAGCGCGAGCTTCACCGAGAAGCGCCGCGCGGAGCTGGTCGAGGAGCTGCAGCCCCTCGTCTGCCCGCCCGAGGAGCACCCGTGGGGCGCGTGGAGCGACCTCATCGCCAACCCGGACCGGGTGCCCGGCACGCAGAGCCGGTGGAGCGTCGGCAAGGACCTGTCGTTCACGCCGCTGCGGCCCGAGCGGGTGCTGGAGGTGAAGTACGACCACATGGAGGGCCGGCGCTTCCGGCACACCGCGCACTTCAAGCGCTGGCGGCCCGACCGCGACCCGACCTCGTGCGGCTACGACCAGCTCGACGAGCCGGTGCGCTACGACCTCGCCGAGGTGCTGAGCGCCGCGCCCGCGCACGACTAGGCTGCGAGCATGGCCGACTACGACGTAGTGCTCCTCGTCGAGCAGGCGCTCACGCCCGCCGACGCCGCCCAGGTCCGCTCGTTGCACGAGGGCCTCGAGGAGCCGGTCACCTACCACGTGCTCCTGCCGATGGAGGACGCCGCGGCGCGGATCGAGGCCGCGATGGGCTCGCTGTCCGGCGGGGAGCTGCTCGCGTCGCCCGCGATGGCGATGTCCGAGGTCGACCTCGAGGCGGTCCGGCACGACAGCGAGGAGCGCACGCGCAGCGACCTGGACCGCACCCTCGACGCGCTGCACGGTGCCGGGGCCACGGCGGTCGGCGAGGTCACGACCGACCCGCCGATCCACGCGCTGGCCGAGAAGGTGAAGGCCGTCGACGGGCGCGAGGCGATCATCCTGACGCGTCCGCACGTCGTCGCCGAGTTCTTCCACGTCGACTGGACCTCGCAGGCCCGCCGCAAGATCGGCGTCCCGGTGCTGCACCTGCTCGAGCACGAGAGCATCGAGGAGCAGGCCGCCGGCGGCGGCGAGGGCGTCTCGGGCGTCTGACGTGCGACTCCCCCTGCGCCGGCCGGCCGCCGGCCCTCCCGACGAGCCCGCC
>NZ_JAANMS010000058.1 GCF_011250565.1 Nocardioides sp. IC4_145 | reverse complement strand
GCCGCCCGCCGCGACCGGGCTGCCCGACACCGAGCCAGCGCCGCCGCCCAGACCCGGAGCGCCCGACCCGCCGAGGCCGGCCGCGCCGCCGTCCGCCGCGCCCGGGTCGCCCGCGAGCAGTCCGGACGACGTCGCCCCGCCCTCCGCCCCGCCGCCCACCTGCGCGACCGCGCCCGGGTCGAGCTGCGAGCCGCACGCAGCGAGGAGCAGGACGACAAGGGCTGAGGGCAGGGCGATCCGGCCTGCGGGGAGCACGCGCATGTCTCGCCAACGTCATTTCACTGTCGCGGTGACGCCAGTCACACGACGGTACGGACCACTTCATCGACCCGTCCCGCCGCCGTCGGACGGATTCGTCGGCCGTCCCGGCGGCATGTAAGGTGTCCGTCGCTCGGGCAGGTAGCTCAGTTGGTACGAGCGTCCGCCTGAAAAGTGGAAGGTCGGCGGTTCGACCCCGCCCCTGCCCACGAGCACCGCAGGGCTCTCACCTGCGAAGAAGGGCCCCGCCGGACTCCGGTGGGGCCCTTCGGCGTTGGGGACCAGGGTGGCCCGCGGCGTGCTCCGGCGACGGATCCGCACCCGGGTCCTGTCGCGGTCGGACGACGCCTGGCCCCTGCGCGCGTCGTTAGGGTGAGCACACCGTTGCCCGAGGAGGACCCATGGACAGGGACTCGCGTCGTGAAGCACCGATCGACGGGTCAGAGCTGGAGACCCTGCACGGCCTGCTGAACTACCACCGGGACACGTTGCGATGGAAGTGCTCGGGCTTGACCGACGAGCAGCTCCAGCGGTCGATGGAACCCACCCAGATGACGCTGGCGGGGCTGGTGCTGCACCTCACCATGGTCGAGGCCGGCTGGTTCAACCTGAGCTTCGCCGGCGGCGTCAGCATGCCGGGATGGCTCCAGGTAGCGGACCTCCAGGACCCGGACTGGGCGTGGAAGCACGCGCGGGACGTCACCTCCGAACAGCTGTGGGCCTGGTTCGACGAGGCGGTCGCCGTCTCGGACCGTGTCGTCGCCGAGGCAGCGGCGAGCAACGAGGGCCTGGCGACGGTCGGCGCCGACCCCGAGGAGCCGGTCTCGATGCGCTGGCTCCTGAGCCACATGGTCGAGGAGTACGCGCGCCACAACGGGCACGCGGACCTCCTGCGCGAAGCGATCGACGGCGTGACGGGCGACTAGGACCGCAGCGGCAGCGCCCGACGTCGGCAGGGTCTCGGTCCGGCCGCGGCATCAAGGCGCGCTGGGGTCCTCGGCGAACCGCAACCACGCGGGCAGCTCGGTGCGGAACCGCTCGCCGACGGCACCCCGCGTGACCGTCCAGTCGACGACCCCGCCGACTTCCGGCTCGTCCTTGCGCCACTCGAACCAGTTGATCATCTTGACCCAGGGCAGGTCCTCATCGTGGTCAGCGGCGAAGACCTGACGCCACCAGGCTTGCTTGATCGCCAGCTCGTCGGCACCACCCCGACCGGGCGCGAACAGCGCGCCGGTCTCGGTGACGGCGACCGGCAGCCTCTGACCCTCGCCGTAGACGGCGTAGAAGTCGGGCACGTCCCGCTCGTCGCCGGCCGCGCCGACGTAGGTCCCGCGCAGGAGGTCGCTGAACTTCCCCGCCTCCGGGACCTCGTTCTCGCCCCAGGGGTAGACCGCGCCCCAGTGGTAGACCGACATGCCGACCCAGTCGACGTGCCGGCGTCCCGGCCAGTACGGCGCGTACGGATCGTCGGCCTGCGTGACCCGGCCGTCCCCGTCGGTGTCGAGGGCCTCCGCGTCCGCTGTCCCCGGGCGTACCTCGAACTCGCCGCCGGAGAACGGGTAGCCACCTCCGTAGTTCGGCGCCCAGACCATGGCGGTGCCCGGAGCGGCTCGGTGCACCGCCTCCGCCACGCGGCGGAACGCTGCGACGTAGGACCGTGGCTGCTGGCCCCACGGGTACCAGGAGCCGTTCATCTCGTGCGCGAAGCGCAGGAAGATCGGTGTGCCGCCCTCGTTGTACGAGCGCAGCAGAGCAGCCAGGTCCTCCGCCACCGACGGCGTGACGGAGTCCAGTCCCGACCGGGGCTCGAGGGTCACCAGCAGCATGGTGCCGGTCTCGCGAGCCTGCGCGACCGCTTCGTCGAGCCACCTGCGCTCCTGCGCGCTCATCGGCAGCTCGTAGAAGGTGACGGCGACGGCCGGGGGGTGACCGAGCCGACTCGCATATCCAGCAATCGTGTCCCGCGACCAGTCGATCGAGGCGCCGAACCACGCCCCCGCGCGGGGCACCAGCTGCTCCGCCGTGCGTGCGACGGGCGCACGCTCCGTCACTTCGTCGCCGTCGTCCGAGAGCGGGCGCTCGGAGTCCTTCGGCGTCGAGTGACCGCCGCAGGCGGCAACAGCCACGGCCGCCGCCAGCACCCACGGCGCGAACAGACGCCTGGCGTTCACGACGGCCAGGATAAAGAAGCATCTCAAGCCGAGGACCCACCGACGACCGGGCGACGACCCGCTGGTGGCCGCGCCTCAGCCGGCCGCTGCCCTTGTGCCGGCGGGCAGGCGGGCGGAGAGTGAGGGGCGTCACGTCCCGCCGCTCTCGGAGGCCTTCGCATGACCCTCAGCCCCGCCACGCCCGCCACCCCCACCACTCCCCCGCCGGCGCTCGGCCGCCGTGCCCTGCTCGGCGCGACCGGCCTCGGCGGCCTCGCCGTGCTGGCCGCCGGTCCGGACCTCGCCGCAGCGGCACCGGCCCGCAGCCGGGTCAGCCCGTTCGACCTCGACTTCGAGGTGGTCGACCGGCAGCGCCGGGTCGACCTGCTCGCCGACCGTTTCGTCACCCTCCGCGACAGCTTCGCCGCGGCGGGCAGGGCCAAGGAGTACGCCGTGCTCGCGCCCCGCGGCACCGCCGGCGCGGTCCGCAGTGGCGGCGGCGAGCTCCGGATCGGAGGTGGGGCCGGCGCGCACTCGACCCTGCTCCGGTCGCGCACCCGCCAGGAGGCGCCGTACGCCGCGGTGCTGGTCGACGTCGCGTCCTTCTCCGGCGACGGCACGCGCGACCGGGTGCTGGCCGGCCTGGCGCGCGGCGCGCGGGACCACCTGCTCGCGTGGTACGACCGCGCCACGGGGACCGTCGGCATCGACCTGACCCTCGACGGGACGACCGAGACCCTCGGCACGGCGGAGGCCGACCTGGCAGCGCCGTTCGAGCTGGGGTTCGCGCTCACCAGCACCACGGTCGTGGCGTTCGCCGACACCGGGTCGGGGCCGGACCCGCTCGTCAAGGCGACCCTCGACGAGCGGCTCGACCTGCGCGAGCCGGCGGCGCTGCGCACCTGGCACAACTCCTTCGGCGCCGAGTCCGGCTCCGGCACGGTCGTGCTCGACCGGGTCCGTGCCGGCTACTTCGGGCAGCTCGGGCTGCGCGACCCGCACCTGGTCACCCACGCCGACGGCACGCCGTACATCGACCGCGGCAAGGCCTACCTGACCTTCACCCAGGCCGGGCTGGGCTTCTTCGAGACCGCGCACTGGGGCGTGTGGACGCTCGACCTCGAGACCTACCGGCTCGAGCAGGTCGCCAACCTCTTCTTCCAGCGCGACGGCAATGACGTCGTGCTCGGTGACCACGCCGGCCACCTCGTGCGCGACGACGCGAACCGGCGCTGGATCGTCACGACCAGCACCTGGGGGGACTTCGCGAACGACAGCGTCGAGATCGACTACGCGACGCCGCGCTCCTCGGTCGATGTCCTCAGCGGCGTCCACGTGCTGCGCACGCGGCAGCTGCGGCTGCCCACCGGTGACCTGCCGTCGGCCGCGGTCGGGCAGTGGGACCCGCACGTGGTGCGGATCGGGGCCCGTTGGTACGTCGGGTTCGTCAACGCCCGCCGGTTCTTCGACTTCTACCCCGCGCTCGCGCGCAGCCCCCGCGGGGGCGACTTCACCGAGCTGTCGCTGGTCGGGGCGGACCCCTCGAAGGTCGAGACCGAGGGGACGGTGCTGCAGCGCTTCGGCGGCCGGTGGTACGTCCTCGCCAGCAACGGCGACGCCTCGCCGGCGGAGATCCGCGGGCAGTACCCCGTCTACGACCTCGAGATGGAGCAGCTCGGCGTGCTCGACGCGCCGCACCCGACCAACATCCCCTGGCCGATGGTGATCCCGGTCGCCGAGCGCGGCCGCACCCGGTGGCTGCTGGTCACCTTCAACGGCACCCAGTACGACGAGCCGCTGCTCGGCTACGGCACCCACGGCGACGTGGTGGTCATGGAGGCGCAGCGGACGAAGGGGGTCGAGTTCCCGGGCCGCCGCGCACGACCCTGACGTCCGCCCGGATCCGCCCTCGGAGGGTCAGCGCGTCAGGGCGTCGGCACGGGTGCGGCGCACGCCGGTCCGGGGTCCCGACCTGCGGCACGCTCGGCCACGTCGTCCGTCGTCGTCCGACGCAGCGCGAGGACCGCGGTGTCGTCGGGTGCGCCGTCGTCGCGCATCTCGTCGAGGACCCGGCCGAGCAGCCGCGGCAGCGGCTGCTCGCCGAGGTCGGCGACGGTGCGGACGAGCCGGCCGAGACCGGTGTCGATGTCCTCGCCCCGGCGCTCGACGAGGCCGTCGGTGTAGCACAGCAGCGTCGCTCCGACCGGCAGCACGAAGGTCGTCTCGTCGTAGACGGTCGCGCCGAGGCCGAGCGGCGGGCCGACCGGCACGGACACGTAGTCGACGCCGTCGGCGGCGGCCATGAGCGGCGGTGGGTGGCCGGCGTCGGCGACGGTGACCGTGCCGCTGCGGTGGTTCCCCACGGCCACCAGCGCGGTGATGATGTGGCCGTCGGCGACGACGTCGAACTGGCCGGCGCACTTCGCCAGCGCCGTGGCCGGGGAGTCCCCGTCGACGAGGTAGGCACGCAGCGTGAACCGGGCGCGGGCCATCTCCGCGACCGCCTCGACGCCCCGACCGGAGACGTCGCCGACGACGAACGCGAACCGGTCGTCGTCGAGCCGCAGCACGCTGTACCAGTCGCCGCCGATGTCGATGCCGATGGCGCCCGCGACGTACTCCGCCGCCACCTCCAGCTGCGGGATGTGCGGGTCGGCCGGCGGCAGGAGCGCGCGCTGGAGCGCCACGAAGAGCTCGCGCTGCTCGCCGAAGACGGTGTCGACGCGCTCGTAGAGGGCGCGGATGGTCGCGGTGTCGGCCTCGGCCGTGGCGCGGGCGCGGGTCAGCTTCGTGGCGACCAGGCCGGCGAGCCCGGTGAGCAGGAGGCCGCCGACCAGCAGCAGCCACGGCAGGCGGGCGCTCAGCGCGCTGCCGAGGTGGGTCCGCGGCGTGGTCACCAGCGTCAGCGCGGTGTCGCCGAACGGGATGGTGACACGTGAGGTGACGTCGCCGTCGAGCGGAAGCGTGGCCGGGTCGACGTTCGTCGTGGCCATGTCGCGGGTGCGGGTGGTGCGGCCGAGGTAGATGGCGTACGACAGCCGGGCGTACGCCGAGTCGCGGTCCACCGGCGAGCGCCGGTCGGCGGGGATCGCCCGCTCGACGTGGACCACCGTGCCCGACGCCGGGTCGGCGAGCGCGTAGGCGATCCGGGAGCCGCCCGCGGCGTCGACACGTCGTACGACGGTGGTGTCGGCGCCCAGCGCCCGCTCGAGGAAGTCACGCATCGCGGGGTCGCCCGGACGCAGCGCCGGCGGGCCGCCGAGGGCCAGGACCCGGGTCGGCGCTCCTCCGTCGGCGCGCCACAAGGAGGCCGAGACGTACGTCGCGTCGTCGGCGACGTCCTGGTCGAGCAGCTCGGCGACGGCCGCGCGGCCGCGCTCACCGCCGCCGGCACCGCGCTCGACGTCCAGGGCGGACTGCAGCGGCGCCTCGATCGCGGCGATCGCCGCGGCCAGGACCGACGCCGCCTGCTCGGTCTGCACCTCGAGCAGCCGCTCCTCCGTCCCGCGGTCGGCGTGGGCAGCGGCCAGCGCGGCGGACACCGTCAGGGCGAGCCCGGCGAGGCAGATGAGGGCGACGAGCCGAGCCGGTCGTCCGGCGCCGGCGTCGACGGCCCGCCTCGGTCGAGGACGCTCGGACGACATGGGGTCTCCTCGGACGAGCAGGGAGCGTGGGGCGGGGGGACCCCACGCCCTGATTCTGGCCGACAAGGACCCCTCCGCGTCGCCGAATGCCTAGACCGCTCCTCGCCGCCCGTGCGCGCCTCCGTCGCAGGTCAGCAGCTGATGTCGGGGTAAGGCTGCCTGACGTGCGCGAGCTTCGCCGCGTAGTCCAGCTGCATGCCGAGCGGCTCGTCCCAGTCCCGCTCGAACATCGCGATCCACAGGGTCAGGGTGAGGAACGGGTGGGCGCCCATCTCGAAGAGCGCCACGTGGTCGTGCGTCGCCAGGGCCTGGCGCTCCTCCTCGGCGAAGGACAGCCAGGTGGACCTCTCCGCGTCGATGGAGTTGAGGATCTTGTTGGCCTCCTCCGCCTCCCACCAGGCGACGGTGCCGGCGGGGTCCTCGCGGTAGCGCTCGGTGAGCGTGGTGTCGCGGTCGACGGTGAAGAGGAACTTGTTGACGAGGTACTTGCTCATCGGAGCAGCGCCCCCTTCGAGGTGAGCGGCGGTCCCGACACCAGGCTCGGGTCGGGGTACCAGGTGAAGTAGGCCTCCATCGTGTGGAACAGGTTGAGGTTGTCGGCGTAGTCGGCCCTGGCGTAGCCGGCGATCCCCATCATCAGCATGAAGTCCATGAAGCCGTGGGTGGCGTTGCCCGGGGCGTGGAGGCTGTCGAGGGTGACGTTCGACAGCACGCCGTCGATGTCGCCGTCCCTGATCCACTCCACGGCCTTGGCGTCGAACTCCGGGTCCGGCCCGTGCGGGCCGAACTGGCGCGGGCCGCCGAGCTCGAGGGAGAGGTGGCCGGTGCCGATGACCGCGACGCGCATCTCGCTGGGCCAGGCGTCGATGATCTCGCGGATCGTCTTCCCCAGCTGCACGAAGCGCTCGGGGCGGGGCAGCGGCGGGGCGAAGATGTTGGTGTAGATCGGCACGATCGGCAGGTCGTTCTGCGGGCGGACCGTGAAGATCGGGCAGGTGATCGAGTGGTCGACCCGCAGCTCGTGGGAGAAGGCGAGGTCGAAGCCGCGGTCGATGCCCTCGCGCAGCATGTACGCCGAGAGCTCCTCGTGGCCCTTGAAGAACAGCTTCGGCATGCCGAACTCGCGGATCTCGTTCTCCCAGTTGCCGTCGTAGTACGGCGCCTTGCCGACCAGGAACTGCGGCATGTTGTCCAGCCAGAGCTGGTGGAAGTGGTCGGAGCCGACCATCACCAGCACGTCGGGCTGCGCACGCGTGAGCGTCTCGCGGTAGGCCTCGACCTTGCGCACCCAGTCCGCCGCGAACGGCGGCGCCTCGTCGGCCGGCAGCTGGCTGGTCTTGTAGAAGAAGGGGTGGTGGGTCGTGGCGAGGATCGCCACCAGCTTCGCCATCAGCGGGTCCTTCCGGAGGGATTGTCCGTACATCTGTCCGCATCGCGGCTCCATTGCCGCGATCGGTGTCCATCGAGCGTCCGCTGTGCGAGCATCGGTCCATGGCTGGACGTGGCACCGGACCCGACTTCGTCGAGGCGCTCGCGCGCGGGCTCGACGTGCTCACCTGCTTCGACGCCCAGCGCCCGGAGATGGGCCTCGCCGACGTCGCCGCCGCGACCGGCCTGGCACGACCGACGGCCCGACGGCTGCTGCTCACGCTCGAGGAGCTGGGCTACGTCCGGACGCGCGAGGGGCGCTTCGCCCTGACCCCGCGCGTCCTGCGCCTGGGTGCGGCGTACGCCGCCTCGCTGGGGCTGTGGGACATGGCGCGGCCGCACCTGGAGGCGCTCGTCGCGCGCACCGGGGAGTCCTCCTCGATGACCCAGCTCGACGGCTCCGACGTGGTGTACGTCGCTCGCGTGGCCGTGCCGAAGATCATCGCGCTCCGCGTCGACATCGGCACCCGGTTCCCGGCCGTGCCGACCTCGCAGGGCAAGGTCCTGCTGGCCGCGCTGGACCCCGACGCCCGCGCCGCGGCCCTGGCCGAACCGACCCGGTCGGGGCTGCCCGCGCCGGCCTACGACGCGGACGACCTCGAGGCCGAGCTCCGCACGGTCCGCGCCCGCGGCTGGGCGCTGGCCGACGAGGAGCTCGCCCGCGGCATCCGCTCGATCGCGGTGCCGGTGCGCGACGGCGACGGCGTGGTCCGCGCGGCCATGAACGTCACCGTGCACGCGGCCGAGACCAGCGTGGAGACCCTCACCGGGGAGTACCTCCCCTGGCTGATGCAGACCGCGAGCGACGTCGCCGCCGACTGGGCCCTGTGGCAGGCCCGCCCGCAGGTCGGCGCCTGAGTCCTCCCCGGGTCGCATCGCTCAGCGCGTGTGCGTCGAGGCGTCGGCGTACTCGGTGTAGGTGTAGGGGTTGTCGAGCACCTTGGACTCGGGGATGTCCGGGCTCATGCCGGCCGCCCACTCCTCGGCACCGAGGGTGTCCTGGAGGTAGGACACGGTGTCCTCGACGACCCGGCGAGCCCGGACCAGGTCGGCGGCGACGAGCTTGTGGGCGTGCTTGACGACCTTGCCGTCGACGAGCACGGTGTGGACGTCGCCGCGCTGGGCCTGCATGACGACGTGGCCGTAGGGGTTGAGCACGGGGAACATCACCGGGGAGTCGTCGTTCTTGACCAGCACGACGTCGGCCTTCTTGCCGACCTCGATGCTGCCGGTGACGTCGTCGAGGCCGAGCGCGCGGGCACCGCCGCGGGTCGCCCACTCCACGACGTCCGCGGCGCGCACGGCGAGGTGGGTGACGGTCTCGTTGCCGGCGTGCGCCTCGTGGTGCTCGCGGGTCCGGTCGGCGCTCAGCGTGGAGCGCATCGCGGAGAAGATGTCGGCGCTCATCCACACGCTGGTGTCCATCGAGAGCGAGATCGGGATGCCGTGGCGGCGCAGCGACCAGCTCGACGGGTAGCCCTGTCCGCAGCTGGCCTCGCTCTCCGCGGCGACCGAGGCGTGCCCGCCGGTGGCGGCGATGCGCTGGTAGGAGTCGTCGCTCAGCGTCGCAGCGTGGACGTAGACGGTCTCGGGCGTCATGAAGCCGTGCTCGTGCATCAGCCGGATGCCGTTGTCGTTGGTCGCGCCCCACACGCCGGCGTGGGTGGTGACCGGGACGCCGAGGTCACGGGCGACCTCGAAGGCGGCCTTCTCGGGGAACTCCGGGTCGCCGGTGACGTCGAAGGCCATCTGGAAGCCGAGCATGTCGGTCCGCTTCATCCGGCGCTCGACGAAGTCGCGGAACTCCGGGGTCGCCGACCACTCCCACGGGCCGGCCTGGATGTTGCCGTAGGCGAAGACGAAGCGTCCCGGGACCTCCTCCAACGCGTCGACCGCCGCGTCGGCGTGCTCCACGGTGTGGAGGTTGTGGGACCAGTCGACACTGGTGGTCACGCCCGCCTCGAGGGCCTCGAGGCCGCTGAGCAGGTTGCCGGCGTAGATGTCCTGCGGGCGGAACTTCCGGCCGTGCTCCAGGTAGTTCCACACGAAGTACTGCGTCAGCGTCCAGTCCGCGCCGTAGCCGCGCACGGCGGTCTGCCACATGTGGCGGTGGGTGTCGACCATGCCGGGCATGACGATGCCGCCGGTGGCGTCGACCTCGACGGTGCCCTCGGGCACCTCCAGCGCGGGCCCGACGGCCTCGATCCGCTGGCCCACGACGAGCACGTCGGCGCCGGTCAGGACCGTCCGTCGGTCGTCCATCGTGAGCACGGTCCCGCCGCGCAGCACGACGGCGGGCGCGCCGGCGAAGTCGGTCGCGGGAGTGGCGGGCACGGACATCTCGACCTCCGGTGGTCCGAACTGACGGACATCTGTCCGTTTTGGGTGAGCCTGACCGTAACAGCGGTCACAAGTCAAGGGATTCGGGCACGCTCGGCGTCCGCGCGCAGGCGGAGGTCTAGGCCGAAGGCCCCGCTTGACCGCGCCGCGGCGGATCGGGCACTGTGACGGACAGTTGTCCGCGATACGGATGGAGCCTCGCAGTGAGCATCGACCCCGCGTCCCCGCCCGAGGTCCGGACGGACGGCCCCCTCGCCGGCGTCCTGGTGGCCGACTTCTCCCGCGTCCTGGCCGGCCCGTACGCCACGATGCTGCTCGCCGACCTCGGCGCCGAGGTCGTGAAGGTCGAGAGCCCGGCCGGCGACGACACCCGGCACTGGGTGCCCCCGCGCCGCGGCGACGACGGCACCTACTACCTGGCGATCAACCGCGGCAAGCGCTCGGTCGTGCTGGACCTCAAGGACGCCGACGACGTCGAGGTCGCCCACGAGCTCTCCCGGCGCGCCGACGTGTTCATCCACAACTTCAAGCCCGGCGGCCTCGACCGGTTCGGTCTCGGGTACGACGACGTGGCCGCCCGCAACCCCGGCAGCGTCTACTGCTCGATCAGCGGGTTCGGCTCCACCGGCGGCGCCCACCTGCCGGGCTACGACCTGCTCGTCCAGGCGATGTCGGGCCTGATGAGCCTGACCGGCGACCCCGACGGCGAGCCGTTCCGCGCCGGCATCTCGGTCTTCGACGTGATGACCGGCCTGCACTCGGTGATCGGGATCCTCGCCGCCCTGCGCCACCGCGACGCGACCGGCGAGGGCCAGCACGTCGAGACCAACCTCCTCGCGACCGCGATGTCCTCTCTGGTCAACCAGACCTCGGCGTACGTCGCCGGCGGGGTCGTCCCGGGACGGATGGGCAACGCCCACCTCAGCCTCTTCCCCTACGAACCCCTCGCCACGGGCGACGGCGACCTCGTGGTCGCCGCGGGCAACGACGGACAGTTCCGCAAGCTGGTGCGGGCGATGGGCGTGCCGGAGCTGGCCGACGACGAGCGCTTCCGCACCGTCGGTCTGCGCAACGACAACCGCGAGGAGCTCCGGCCGCTGCTGCTCGAGCGGCTCGCCACCCGCTCGGCGCAGGAGTGGTTCACCGAGCTCAGCGCCGCGGGCGTGCCGTGCGGCCCGATCAACGACGTCCGCGGCGGCGTCGAGCTCGCGGAGTCGCTCGGCCTCGAGCCGGTCGTGGAGGTCGGGGGCGTGCCGACGGTCCGCAACCCGATCCGGTTCAGCGCGACGCCTGCCCGCTACGAGCTGCCGCCGCCGGCGCTGGACAGCCACGGCGAGGAGGTCCGACGCTGGCTCGGGTTCGGGCCGCACCCGCACCCGCACCCCGACGCCGCTCCGGCCGAGCCGCCCGCCCCGTCCGCCTGAGGAGAGACCCGATGAGCGACCACCCGACGTACCCCACCTCGCTGGGCGTCTCCGACCTGCACACCATCTCGCTGCTCGGCCAGGACCTCTCGGCCGACCTCATCGGCAAGGTCAGCTTCGGGCACCTCGCCTACCGGCTGATCACTCTCCGGGAGCCGACGCCGCAGCAGGCGCGCGTGTTCGAGGCCGTGCTGGTCGCGCTCGCCGACCACGGCTTCACCCCCACCGCGATCTCGGCGCGGATGACGTTCCTCAGCGCACCCGAGTCGATCCAGGGCGCGCTGGCGTCGGGCCTGCTCGGCGGCGGGTCGCGGTTCCTCGGCGTCAGCGAGGACACCGGGCGGTTCCTGGCCGACGCGCTCGCCGGGGTCGACGAGGTGCCGACGACGCCCGAGGGCTGGGACGAGCTCGCCGCCGACGCGGTCCGTCGCCAGCGGGCCGCCGGCCGGTTCGTCCCCGGGCTGGGCCACCACCTGCACAAGGAGGGCGACCCGCGCATCCCGGCGCTGTTCGGCATCGCCCGCGAGGAGGGCCAGCTCGGCCCCCACCTCGCGCTGTTCGAGGCCGTCGGCCGGGTCGCCGAGGAGGTCACCGGCAAGGCGCTGCCGCTCAACGGCGCCGGCGCGTGCGGGGCGGCGCTGGCCGACGTCGGCATCCCGGTCGAGCTGCTGCGCGGCGTCGTCCTGCTCGCGCGCTGCGCCGGCCTGCTCGGCCACATCGCCGAGGAGGTCCGCGGCAACCGCGTCGCCGCGGACGTCTTCGCCGACGTCGAGCGCCACGCGGTCTACGTCGACCCCGCTGCGGACCGGGAGTCCTGATGCGCGCCGCCGCCCTCCACACCTGCGGCGAGCCGCCGCGACCGGTCGAGCAGGACGAGCCGGTCCCCGGCGACGGCCAGGCGCTGGTCGCCGTGACCGCGGCACCGATCACGCCGCTCGACCTGCTCTGCGCGAGCGGCACGTCGTACTTCGGGCAGCCGGCGACGCCGTACGTCCCCGGCGTCCAGGGCGTCGGCACCGTGCTGTCCTCCGCCGAGCACGCCACCGGCACCCGCGTGTGGTTCCCGACGACCGCAGGCATGGCGCCCGGCGACGGGGCGATGGCCGAGCGGGCCGTCGTCGCCGACGCCGACCTCGTGCCGCTCGCCGGCTCGGTCGACGACGTGCACCTCGCGGCGCTCGGGCTGTCCGCCATCGCGGCATGGACGGCATTGACGCTGACCGGTGGCCTGTCCACGGGCGAGCGCGTGCTCGTGCTCGGCTCCAGCGGCGTGGTCGGGACCGTCGCGCTCCAGGCCGCCCGGATCGCCGGCGCGGGCGCCGTGTTCGGCGCGGCGCTCGAGCCGACCGCTGCCGAGCGGGCGGCCGACCTCGGCGCCGACGGCTTCGTGCCGCTCGAGCGCGACGACGACGTCGCGACGCTGGCCGCCCGGATGCGGGACGTCGTCGGCGAGGTCGACCTCGTGCTCGACCCCCTGTGCGGCGTGCCGGCGTCGGCGGCGCTGCTCTGCCTCGCGCCGCACGGCCGCCTGGTCAACCTCGGCGGCAGCGCCGGCGACACCGCGACGTTCTCCTCGGCGCACCTGCGCAGCGGCGCCCGACGCGTCCTCGGCTACACCAACAACGACCTCACCGCCGTCGAGCGCCACGCGGCGATGGCCGCGATCGAGGAGCACGCGGCCGCCGGCCGGCTCGCCGTGCCCCACGAGGCCTTCGCGCTGGAGCACGTCGGCGAGGCGTGGACGCGGCAGCAGCGCGGCGAGGTGCACGGCCGGGCGGTCGTCACCCCCTGACCCGGGCTTCCTCGGCGCGTACCTTGGGGGGACGCGCCGAGGCCCCCCCGCGTCGACGGCTCAGACGTGCCCGGCCAGCTGGCCCATCCGCGCCTCGAGGGCGGCGAGATAGGCATCGCGCTGCTTCGGGGACAGCGGGCTGCCGGGGTCGAGCCGGCTGCACGCGGGGAGCACGTCGATCGAGAGCTTGGCCGCGCCGGCGAGGGCGCGCAGCTCGTCGAGCCGGTCCCCGAACGGCGTGCCGCTGCCCGGCGAGTAGGACCGGACCACCTCGTCGATGCCACCGGGCGCGTCGAGGAAGAGGTCGACCTTGGTCACCACGACCACCAGCCAGGTCGGCCGCGGGCGGCGGACCGCCATCGACGCGATCCGGTGCGCGGTGACCGTCCAGTCCTCCAGCTCCCGGGCCAGCTGCTCCTCGCGGTCCACCTCGACCGCGCCGGTGGTGCCGGCCGGGCGGCGGCCGGTGGCGTGGCCGTTGGCGACGACGTGCAGCACGCCGTCGACCGGGTCGTCGTGGAAGACCTCGTCCAGCGCCCCGAGCCGGGTGGCGGCGTTCTCGCCCGGCACCACGCGGAACCGGAACCCCCGCAGCCGCCGGTCGCGGCGGACCCGCCGCTCCATGACGGCCGAGCCCGCCTCGGACGGGTCGTCGCGCCGCGGGCGACCGGCCAGGTGGTCGACCAGCTCGGTCTTGCCGACGCCCGTCATCCCGGTGACCGCGACCGTGGGGTAGCGGTGCTGGAACACCCCGGTCACGCGGTCGCGGCCGCGCGCGAGGGTCGAGGGGACGGCGCGGAGGCCGCGGCGTGAGTCGCTCATCGCGCTCGAACGTACCCGAGCCGCACCTCCCGGTCAGCCGTCACGGGGGCGTCGGCAGGATGGGTCGGTGACCACACCCGCTCCCGGCCCGGCCCGGACGCTCGCCGACGCCGTCACCTTCGCCCACGGCCCCGCCTGGTCCAACCGGTTCGCGCTGGCGCCGCTCACCAACACCCAGAGCCACGCGGACGGCACGCTCTCCGACGACGAGCACCGCTGGCTCGAGGCGCGGGGCCGCGGCGGCTTCGGCCTGGTCATCACCGCGGCGGCGTACGTCTCACCAGCGGGACAGGCTTGGGGCGGCCAGCTCGGCATCGCCTCCGACGACCACCTCCCGGGGTTGACCCGGCTCGCCGACGCCCTGCGCGCGACCGGCACCGTCTCGGCCGTGCAGCTGCACCACGGCGGTCGCCGCGCCGACCCGGCCCTGACCGGCCGGCCCAACCAGTGCCCCTGGGACGAGCCGGACAAGGACGCGGTCGCGCTGACCACCGGGGAGGTGGAGCAGGTCGTCGCGGACTTCGTCGCCGCGGCGGTCCGCGCCGAGCGGGCCGGCTTCGACGGCGTGCAGGTCCACGGCGCGCACGGCTACCTCGTCGGGCAGTTCCTCGACGCGCGGCACAACCACCGCACCGACGGCTACGGCGGCTCCTTCGACGACCGCTTCCGCATCGTCCGCGAGATCCTCGAGGGCATCCGCGCCGCCACCGGGCCGGACTTCCAGCTCGGTCTGCGGCTCACCCCCGAGGGCAGCGGGATCAGCCTCGAGGAGGGTCGCGAGACCGCCCGCCAGGTGTTGACGTCCGGCCTGCTCGACCACCTCGACATGTCGCTGTGGGACGTGTCCATGAAGCCCCGGTACGGCGGCGACGGGCTGCTCATCGAGCACTTCACCGACCTGCCGCGCGGCGGCACCCGGCTCGGCGTCGCCGGCGCGGTCGTCTCCACCGCCGACGCCCGCTGGTGCCTCGAGCAGGGGGCCGACCTGGTCAGCGTCGGCACCGGCGCGATCCTCCACCACGACTTCGCCGCCCGCGCCCTGGCCGACCCCGACTTCCGCGTCCGCGAGCGGCCGGTGACCCGTGAGGTGCTGCGCGAGGAGGCTGTCGGTCCGGCGTTCGTCGACTACCTCGCCCGCGGCTGGGACGACCTCGTCGCCTCCTAGCCCCTCCCGCCCCGACGCCGCCCGCGGATCGTCTCGAGCGGACGTCGCGGCAGCTTGGGCAGCTGCGAGGCGCGCCCGTGCAGCGCGAGGAGCAGCGTCGCGACCATCGTGTCCTGGTCGAGCGTGCGGTCGAACGTCGTGAGGTTCAGCGGCGCCTTGAACCGCGTGCGGGTGACCGCCTTGGCGTAGGTGAACTCCCGCAGCCCGTCCGGCCCGTGGATCCGCCCGAAGCCGGAGTCACCGACCCCGCCGAACGGCAGCGTCGGCACGCCCGCGAACGAGATCACCGAGTTGATCGACGTCATCCCCGTCCGCAGCCGGCGGGCCAGGTCGTCGCCGCGCTTGGCGGTGAAGATCGCCGACCCGAGGCCGTACTTGCCGGCATTGGTCAGCTCGACCGCCTCGTCCATGTCACGCACCCTGCGCACCGTGACGGTCGGCCCGAAGGTCTCCTCGGTCACCGCCTCGCTGTCCTCGGGCACGTCGACCAGCACGGTCGGCTGCACGAACCGGTCCCCCACCGCCTCGTTGCCGCCGACCACAGCCCGCCCGCCGCGGGCAAGCGCGTCGGCGACGTGACGGCGTACGACGTCGAGCTGGCCGGGCATCGTCATCGGGCCGATCTTCGCGTCGACGTCGACCCCGGCGTGGACCGCCCGCGCGCGCTCGGCCAGCAGGTCGACGAACCGGTCGTGCACCCGCTCGTGGACGTAGACCCGCTCGACCCCGGCGCAGGTCTGCCCCGCGTTGGCGAAGGCTCCCCACGCGGCCGCGTCCGCGGCGGCCTCGAGGTCGGCGTCCTCGTCGACGAGCAGCGCGTCCTTGCCGCCGGCCTCGATGACCACCGGCGTCAGCGTCTCGGCGCACGCCGCCATCACCCGCTTGCCGGTCGCGGTCGACCCGGTGAAGGCCACCTTGTCGACCCCGGCCCGGCACAGCGCCGCACCCGTGTCGCCGTACCCCGTCACGACCTGCAGCAGGTCGTGGTCGCCGACCACCTCGCGCAGGCTGTCGGCGAGCCACGTGCCGACGCCGGGGGTCAGCTCACTGGGCTTGAAGACGACGGCGTTGCCGGCGGCCAGCGCGTAGGCGATCGAGCCCATCGGCGTGAAGACGGGGTAGTTCCAGGGACCGATGACCCCGACGACGCCGAGCGGGAGGTACTCCACCGACGCCGCCTGGTTGGCCAGCAGCAGCCCGGGAGACACGCGCTTGCGGCCCAGCACCTTCTCGGCGTGCGACCCGGCCCAGGCGAGGTGGTCGATGGCGAGCGCGCACTCCAGCTGGGCGTCGCCGTGCGGCTTGCCGGTCTCCTGGTGCACGACGTCGCACAGCTGGGCGAGGCGGCGGGTGATGACGCCGCGCCACTGGGTGAGCACCTCCTTGCGACCGTCGAAGCCGAGGCCGGCCCACCACTCCGCCGTCGCCCGGGCACGCTCGACCGCGGCTCCCACGTCGGACTCGTCGTGCACGGGGTGGGTGCCGACCACGTCGCCGGTGGCGGGGTTGATCGACTCGAAGGTCCGGTCGGTCGTACTCGGGGCCGGGGCAGTGGTCATCTCACAGGGCCTTTCCACGCAGGAGGTCGGCGGCGCGCTCGCCGATCATGATCGTCGGGGCGTTGGTGTTGCCGCGCGTCACCACCGGCATGACGCTGGCGTCGGCGACCCGCAGCCCGTCCACCCCGCGCACGCGCAGCTCGGGGTCGACCACCGAGCGCTCGTCGTCGCCCATCGCACAGGTGCCGACCGGGTGGTAGAGCGTCTGGGTGTAGGCGCGCAGGTGCTCGACGACCTGCGCGTCGGTCGGGTCGTCGCCCCAGGCCTCCATCGTCGGCAGCCCCGGGCCGGCGACCAGCTCGGCGAGCGGGCCGGTCGCGACGGTCTCGAGCATCCGGCGCACGCCCGCGGTCATCGCGTCCAGGTCGGCCTGGTCGTCGAAGTAGCCGGGGTCGATCTCCGGGTGCCAGCGGGGGTCGGTCGAGCGCAGCCGCAGGGTGCCGCGGCTGGCGACGTCCACGAGCGTCGGCGCGACGGTCACCCGTCGGGCGGTGGCCTCGTGCAGCCCGTTGTCGTAGAAGCCGGTCGGCGCCACGTGCACCTGCAGGTCCGGTGCCGCCAGGTCGTCGCGGGTGCGCCAGAAGCCGCCACCCTCGCCGACGTTCGACGTCAGTGGGCCGGTGCCGGTCGCCTTCGCGCGGGCGAACTGCACCAGGTTGTTGTGGTCCATCAGGTCGGTCGTCCCGCGGGTGCGGAAGACCAGCGGAACGGCCGGGTGGTCGTGCAGGTTCTGCCCGACGGTCGGCAGGTCGACGACCACGTCGACGCCGACCTCGCGGAGGTGCGCGCCGGGGCCGATGCCGGAGAGCATGAGCAGCTGGGGCGAGTTGATCGCGCCGCCCGCGAGCACCACCTCGCCGTGGACGTACGCCGTGCGGGTGCCGCCGCCGTGGGCGTAGGCGACGCCGACGGCCCGGCCGCCCTCGACGACGACCCGCTCGGCGAGCGCGCCGGTGCGGATCGTCAGGTTGGGTCGGTCGGCCGCGGGCTCGAGGTAGGCCTTCGCCGTGGACCAGCGCCGGCCCCTGCGGCAGGTCACCTGGTAGAGGCCGACGCCCTCCTGCTCGGCGCCGTTGAAGTCATCGGTCGGCTTGAAGCCGGCCGACACCGCCGACTCGACCCAGGCGGTCGTCAGCGGGTGGGTGTAGCGCCGGTCCTCGACGTGCAGCGGGCCGTCCTGGCCGTGGAAGGGCCCGCCGAGCCGGGTGTTGCCCTCGGACCGGACGAAGTAGGGCAGCACGTCGTCGTACCCCCACCCGGTCGCGCCGTGGGCGTCGCGCCAGGCGTCGTAGTCGGCCCGGTTGCCGCGGATGTAGATCATCGCGTTCATCGACGAGCAGCCGCCGAGGGCTTTCATCCGCGGCCAGTAGGCCCGGCGGCTCTCGAGCTGCTTCTGCTCAGTGGTCTGGTAGCTCCAGTCCCACCGGGTCTTGAACAGGTTGGCGAAGGCCGCCGGGATGGCGACCTCGTCGGCGTCGGCCGGGCCGCCCGCCTCGAGCAGCAGCACCGAGACCGCGGGGTCCTCGGTGAGCCGGGCGGCGACCACGGCGCCGGCGCTGCCGGCCCCGACCACCACGTGGGTGAAGACTTCCCGGTCCGGCACGACGTCCTCCTCGCTCCCCGGCCGTGGTGCCGGGGTGCGGGGAAGACTAGGCGCGGGTGACGACCATCACCAGGGGTGACCCGCGGATGGACGCCTCAGAGCTGGTCGTCGTCGACGACGTGCACCGCGGCCTCCTCGGCCCCGGCGCCGGCACCATCGATGCCGACGTCCTCGGCCACCAGGTCCGCCTCGACGTCCGTGCGGGCGCCCTCGTCGGGCTCGACCAGGCGGCCGGCGCGCTCGTCGCCGACCTGCGCCCCCTCACGGATGTCCTCGTTCAGCTCACCGCGGGCGGCCTCGGCCTCGGCCTGCTCGTAGGGGTCGGGCTCGGGGACCTCCTGCTCGAGACGCTGGTCGAAGGTCTCGCCCATCGCCTCCTCGAGGGGGGTGTTGCCGTACCCCTGCGCGACGGAGTACTTCTCCGGCGGGCTGTAGCCCTCGTCGAGGGGCTCGCCGATGTCGGTGTTCTCCTGCACCAGGCTGTCGCCCGAGCTCTGCGGCTGGGTCTCGTCGTCGACGCTGTAGCCGTGGTAGCTCTCGTTGTCGCTGGCGTCCTGGGTGGCGTCGACCGAGGGGTCGGTCCCGATGGCTGCGTTGTCGGCTGCGGGGTCGTTGGTCATGGGTCTCCGGTACCCGCACCCGGCGCCGGTATCGCCCCGACGCACCTCACACCGCTCACCCCGAGGAGGCTGCGCGGCGCCCACCTACGATCATCGCCATGCCGTACAGCAGTGGGGAGCGCGCCCTCGACGACCTGCTCCAGGCCGCCCACCTCGCCGGCGCCCACGACCTCCCGGAGCTGTTGGCCGCGCACGGCGCCGCCCTCGGCGTGACCGACGTGCGCGTCCACCTCGCCGACCTGCAACAGGGCGTGCTGGTGCCGCTGCCCGACCGGCCGCAGCCGGACGGCACGTCGCCGCGCCACGCCGAGCCGGACGCGCTCCGCGTGGACGGGACGCTCGGGGGCCGGGCGTTCCAGCAGATCGAGGTCGTCCTCCAGGAGCTCGAGCCCCCGGCCCGCGGTGTCCGGGTCTGGCAACCGCTGCTGGACGGCACCGAGCGGCTCGGCGTGCTGGCCGTGACGGTGGACGACCCCGCAGCGCTCGACGCCGAGGAGGGTGCGCTGCGCCTGCGGCTGCGCCGCTTCGCGTCGGTCGCCTCCGAGCTGATCATGTCCAAGACGATGTACGGCGACACGCTCGTCCGGCTGCGCCGCACCCGGCCGATGGGACTGGCGGCAGAGATGCAGTGGGGGCTGCTCCCGCCGCTGACGTTCTCCGACCGGAGCGTCGTGGTCGCCGGTGGCCTGGAGCCGGCGTACCAGGTCGCGGGCGACTCCCTCGACTACGCCGTCGACGAGGGCGTCGCCCGGGTGGCGGTCTTCGACGGCATGGGGCACGGGCTCGACTCGGCGCAGCTGGCCGTGCTGACCGTCTCCGCCTACCGCAACCAGCGCCGGCTGGGTGCCGACCTGCTCACGACCGCCCGGTTCGTCGACGACGCCGTGGCGCAGGGCGCCCGCGAGGGCGGGTTCAGCACGGGGCTCCTGGCCGAGCTCGACACCGCCACCGGCGAGCTGCGGTGGGTCAACGCCGGGCACCCCGATCCGCTGCTGCTGCGCGAGGGCCGCCTGGTGCGGGTGCTCGAGACCCCGCACGCGCTGCCCTTCGGTCTCAACGAGGCGATCACCGGGAGCCAGGACTTCGTGGTCGGCTCCGAGATGCTCCAGCCCGACGACCTGGTGCTGCTGCACACCGACGGTGTCGTCGAGGCCCGCTCGGCGGACGGCGAGTACTTCGGTGCCGACCGTCTGGTCGACCTCGTCACCCGCAACCTCGCCGCCGGCCTGCCCGCCCCCGAGACCGTGCGGCGCCTGGTCCGGTCGCTGCTCGAGCACCAGGACGCCCGCCTCGAGGACGACGCGACCCTGGCGCTGCTGCAGTGGCGTCCGACCGCGCCCGAGCGGCTCGCACCGCCCACACCCTGAGGCGCCCGGCTCACGCCACGTCAGGGCGCCGGCTGCTCCACCGGGCAGGCGTACGACGTCCGCCCGCCGACCTGCTCGACGACCACGTCCGCGCCGCAGTCGCGGCAGTGCGCCTGCTTGTAGACCCGGCGCGCCTCGGCCTCCGGCACGGCCGACCGGTCCTGGGCGTCGACGGTGACGATCCGACCGTCCTCCACCGCCCGGCCCATCATCGCGACGAGCACGTCCCAGAGCCGCTCGAGCGTCGACCGCTCGACCGACCGCCCGGGCGTGCGCGGGTGGACGCCCACGGCGTGCAGCGCCTCGGCGCGGAAGACGTTCCCGACCCCGGCCACGACCGACTGGTCGAGCAGCAGCGCGCCGATCGCCGTCGTGCCGCGGCCCAGCGCAGCGAGCGCAGCCTCCCGGTCGGCGTCCGGACGCAGCGGGTCCGGGCCGAGCCGAGCGACGACAGCGGCCGCAGCAGGCGGGGCGAGCAGCTCGCAAGTCGAGGGCGCGACGAGCTCCCACGTGCCCGCCGCGCCCTCGACTCGCAGCCGGGCCGACCTGATCGGCGGCTCACCCGGAGGGCGCGGCAGCCAGGTGCCGCGCATGCCGAGGTGCACGTGGACGTAGCGGGCGTCCCCGAGGCCGAGCAGCAGGTGCTTGCCCCAGGCCTCCACCGAGCCGAGCGGCGCCCCGTCCACCTGCGCCGCCTCCTCGGCGAACCGCCCCTGCGGCGAGCTCACCCGCAGGGGGGCACCGACCAGCGGCGCAAGGTCGCGGGCGTTGCGGTGGACGGTGTGGCCCTCGGGCACGGCGGCGCCCGGTCAGTCCTCGGCGGGTGGCTCGAAGGCGAGCTGGGCGGTGACCCGCACGGTGCCGTCGTCGACGTCGACGCCCCACCGGTCGCAGACGTGGTCGACGATCGCGAGACCCCGTCCGCGCGGCGCGTACTGGTCGGCCGCGACCGGCCGGAACCGGTCCCGGACCTTCTCGCCCACCACCTCGTCGACGTCGCCGGCGACGGTGATCCGAGCCCCGTCCGGGTAGACGCACCAGGTCGCCTCGACGTGGCCACACCCCTGCGGCGAGCCGTGCTCGACGGCGTTCGCGGCCAGCTCGGAGAAGACCAGCACCGCGTCCTCGATCGATCGCCGGTCCCGGCCCGCGTCCTCCAGGTCGTGCACCAGGGCCCGGCGGGCGTCGGCCACCGCGCTCAGGTCGTGCCACAGGTGCACCCGGGTGCACGGGTCCTGCTCGAGGCCGGTCATGGCCTCCCGGTGAACCGCCGGGCGCGCCGCCAAACCCGGGGCGCGCGCGGCACCGCTCACGTCTCCTGCTCTCCGCGCCAGCGCAGGTAGAAGACCGTCACGAACGCCACCGCCAGCGGACCGAGCGCGAGCAGCAGGACGAGGAACCCCTCCGCGCCGTGCAGGGCGCCCATGTGCTCGACGACCGGGGCGCTCGGCCAGCTCACGCCGGCACCTTCGGCCCGCGCCCGGCTCCGACGCCGGGCCGCGTGGCCCGGGCGAACCGGCTCACCCCCCAGCCGAGGCCGAGCACCAGCGCCAGCGAGCAGAGCAGGACGACCGACCCGGCGGCGAGCCACAGCCAGCCCGGTACGTCGTCGGACAGCTCGCGCTGCAGGAGCAGCTTCTCCTCGTCGAACGGCCGGGTGCCGTCCTCCACCGGGATCTCCGGCTCGCCGAGCGCGCTGTCCTCCGGCAGGAAGACCGGCATCGCGGTGAGGTCACGTCCGTCGTGCAGCCGGACCATCGTCTTCCACGTGCCGTCCGCCGGGACGGGCCGGGTGGTGCGCCAGACGCCTTCCTCCCCCTCCGCCAGGTGGTCGACGACCAGCCCCTCGCTGCCGGCGCCGCCCTGCCAGCCCGTGACGGTCAGCCACGCGGGCTCGCCCTCGAGCGGCTCGCGGTCGAACCGCACCTCCAGGTCGACCTCGCCGCCGCCGGCCTCCGACACGGCGACCGTGCCGCGGAGGTCGTCGGGCTGGGTCGCCACCACGCCGTTGGCCGCGCACGCCGCGATCGCCGCGAGGGCCAGGCCGAAGAGCAGCCGCGGCCGGATCGCGTCGGGCAGGTCGCGACGCAGGCCACGCACCAGCAGCCCGCCGAGCAGACCCGCGGCCGCACCGGCCACGGTCGCCATGAGCACGCCCTCCACGACGACGTCCGAGGTCCACGGGAGCCGGAAGGCCACCTGCGTCCAGGCGTGCTCGGCGGCGTACCCGACCGTGCCGATGAGCACGCCGGCCGTCACGCCGAGCGCCAACGGGCGGGAGGCCAGCCGCAGCGCGACGAGCTCGACGATGAGCGCCTCGACGAGGTAGAGCGGGACCGCCGCCCACAGCTCACCGAGCACCGGCCCGACGACCACGCTGACGCCGCCGCGGACCACCAGGTAGAACAGCACCGCCGCGATCGCGGCGCCCCGACCGATCCACAGCCGGGCGACCACGAGGCTGAACGCCGCGGCGACCGCGATGAGGAACGGCTGCAGCACCAGCCGGAACTGCGGGACGCCGAAGTCGAACTCCGCCTGGAAGACGCTCATCCCGATCAGCAGCCCGCCGACCAGGCAGGCCTTGAGCACGTACGTCGCCACCGGGCTGGTCCGCCGGCCGCTCTGCTCCGTGGCGGCCCGGCCCTCCTCGAAGAGGACTGCCATCGCGACGAGCGACAGCCCGGCGCCGCCGATGAGCATCAGGTGGGTCGGCCCCCACAGGGTGACGTCCTGCCCGAAGATCCGGTGCCACACGTCGTCCAGCGGGAAGCCGAGCAGCGCGTAGGTCCCCGCGCCGGTCAGCAGCACGCCGCCGGCCGGCGCGTGCCACCCCGGGGCCAGCTTCACGCCGGACGGGCCGACCTCGTCCTGGCGCGGCAGCGCGCACGCCAGGACGCCGGCGGCGGAGATGCCGAAGAGGCCGAAGAGGATCGGGTAGTGCGCCGGGTTGGCCAGCGGGCCCTCGTCGCGACCCAGGCCGATGTGCAGCGAGATGTCCCAGTACATCCCCAGCAGCGCCGTGATGAGCGAGACCATCGCGACCATCAGCGGCACCTGCGCCCACGGCGCCAGGGTGCCGAAGAACCGCGACCGGTCCATCCAGGCCATGAGCCGGGTCAGGGCCGGCAGCCGACCGGAGCGGTGGGCCAGCACGATCGCGCCGAGCGCGATCGTCATCAGCAGCGCCAGGCCGGACGCGAGGGCGACCTCGTCGAGCGCGGCCGCGCCGGCGGGACGGTCCTCGACGGCCACCGGGCCCGAGGCGAGGACGTCCACGAAGCGGGAGGATGCAAGCATGCATCTATGTAACATCGTTCGATGCAACGGTAGCAAGGGTTAGCATCGCGGGGTGGTCGAGCACACGTCCCCCGAGCCGGAGGACGGCTCGCCGGACGGCACCCTCGGCGGCGCCGACGAGCTGTTCGTGGTCGAGGAGCTCGCCCGGCGCACCGGGGTCTCGGTCCGGTCGCTGCGCAACTATCAGTCGCGGCGCCTGCTCCCGCCCCCCGAGCTCCACGGGCGGACCGGCTACTACGGCGCCGAGCACGTCGAGCGCGTCCGGTTGGTGCAGCAGCTGCGGGCGGCCGGGCTCAAGCTCGAGGGCATCGCCCGGATGCTCGACAGCGACACCACGGCCGACGGACAGCTGCTGGCTTTCACCGAGCACGCTCGCGGCATGTTCACCCCGCCCGAGGCGGAGGTCACGACGTTGGCCGAGCTGGTCGACCGGTTCCGGCTCGACGCCGGCGACGCGGCCGAGGTGCTCGGCACCGCGCTGCGGCTCGGCCTGGTCCGCGAGGCGCCGGACGGCCCCGCGTGTGAGCCGCGGGTCGAGGTCGTCGCGCCGGCCCTGCTCGTCGCCGGCGAGGAAGCCATGCGCCTGCTGGGGCTCGACGCCCCGGGCGCGCTGGACCTGCTCGAGCGGCTGCGCCGGCACGCGGACGGCGTCGCCAAGCTGTACGTCGAGCTCTTCGTCGACCGCGTCTGGCAGCCATTCGTCGACGCGGGCAAGCCGGCGGTCGCGTGGCCGGACGTCGAGCAGGCCCTCGACGACCTCCGCCAGCTCGCGACCCGCGCCCTGCAGAGCACCTTCGACCTCGCGATGGTGCACCGGGTCGACCGGGTCCTCGGCGACGGCCTGTCCGGCTGAGCTGCGCGGGCCGGTGGGAAATGCGAAGCGGGGCCATACCCGAAGGTATGGCCCCGCTTGCTAATGGTATGTCCGGCGGCGTCCTACTCTCCCACAACCTCGCGGTTGCAGTACCATCGGCGCTGAAAGGCTTAACTTCCGGGTTCGGGATGGGACCGGGTGTTTCCCTTTCGCTATGGCCGCCGTAACTCTCACGACCCGTGCGGAACACTCCACCCGTGGGTGGGGTTCACGGCACAGATCAAGTCTGGCGTGATGCTGGATTCGTGGACGCGAGCACTCTGCTTGCAACACCCTATGTGTGGTTGTTGTCTTGGTTGAGTGGTTGTGGGACAAGCCCTCGGCCTATTAGTACCGGTCGGCTAGGCATTACTGCTGTACACCTCCGGCCTATCAACCCAGTGTTCTGCTGGGGGCCTTACCCA
>NZ_JAANMS010000057.1 GCF_011250565.1 Nocardioides sp. IC4_145 | reverse complement strand
CTCGGAGAGGTGGATAAGAGACAGGAGGGAGGGGGTGCTCATGCTGGTGCCAGCCTACGTTCCGCCGGGGACGCTCGGCCTGGCGCGGGCTTGTAACGCACAGTTCGGTGCTGTGTAGGCACGTTGCAACGTGCCTACACCGTGGCGAACGGTCCGTTTCATGCTCGGCCGCGGCCGCCCCGGCCCGTGAGTCGCGCACACCGGCGCGGGCGGGAGATGTCGTCCACACGCATCGAGCGAGGGGCGGTACGCCGGGTGGCCGGCCGAGCAGCGTGGTCGCATGCACCCCGAGATCAGCGCCCGGCTCGAGCAGCCGCCGCACCTGGTGGCCCGCCAGCAAGCCCTCGCCGCGGGCATGTCCGCCCGCGAGGTCGACCGGCTGGTGCGGGTCGGCGTATGGGTGGCCGTCTGGCGAGGGGTATACGCGACGGCCGACCACGTGGCGTCGCTGGCGACGCGGAGCGCCCGCCAGCGGCTGCACGACGACGCGGTCACGGCGTGCACGCGGCTCGAGCACGTCCGCAGCCACGACAGCGCCGCGGTCGTGTGGGGCCTGGCGGTGCCGCTGCCGGCAGAGCCGGTCACCCACCTGACCGTCCCGGTGCCGGTGACGGCACGGAGCAGACCGCAGCGGTGCCGGTCCAGCCGCGGGGTGAAGCACCACCTGGCGCCGTACGGTGGGGCGGACCTGCCGACGGTCGTCGACGGCGTACCGGTCCTCGGGCTCGCCCGCACCGCGGTCGACCTGGGGCGCGAGCACGACCTCCCGACGGGGGTGGCGGCCGTGGACGCTGCGCTGCACGCGGGCGTGACGCGGGGCGAGCTGACGGCCGTGACCGAGCGGATGAACTGCTGGCCGAACATCAACCGCGTCCGCCAGGCCATCGACCTCGGCGACGGCGGCGCGGAGTCGCTGGGCGAGTCGCTCGCCCGCCTGCTCGTGCTGCGGTTGGGACGAGGCCGGCCGCAGACGCAGTTCGGGCTGTCGCGGGACGGGCGGACCGCCTTCGCCGACCTGCGGATCGGTCGGCACCTGTTCGAGTTCGACGGCCGGATGAAGTACCACCGTGGCTTCGGTGACGGTCGCTCCGCGGAGCAGGTCGTCTGGGACGAGAAGGTCCGCCAGGACTGGTTCTGCTCGTACCAGCTCGGGATGAGCCGCCTGGTCTGGGCCGACGTCATCGGGCCGGGGACCACGGCGGCCCTGACCCGGCTCGAGCGGGAGGTGGCGTACACCGAGGCCCGGTTCGGCAGCGACATCAGCGACCTGGCGCCGTACGTCGTCCCGCGGCGTCGCTGGGCGGCGGCGTGAGGCCGAGGCGGCACATGTAACGCACAGTTACAGACTGTGTAGGCACGCTGCAGCACGCCTACACAGCAGCGAACGGTCCGTTACAACGCGGCGGGCCGGCCGAGGGCGCCGCCGCTGAGCGGGAGAGCCCGGGATCAGGCGTGCGCGGGGGCCCAGAAGACGGCGACGCCGATGTTGACGACGGTAAGGAGGAGCAGGAGGGTCCAGAGGCCCTGGGTGATGCGCTCCTTGCGGACGTTGGCCATGACCAGGCCGAGGATGACCAGGCCGATGAGGAGCTTGACGGCGACCTTCACGTGATCGAGGTCGCCGAGGTCACCGGCCTCGATGACGCCGACGAGCGCGAGCCCGGCGACGAAGGCGGTGCCGGAGCCGTCGCGCATGGCGGCGTTGACGGCCTTCTCGGGCAAGCGTGCCTGGGCGAGCAGGCCTCCGAGGAGGGCGGCGAAGCCCAGGATGTGCAGGAACAGCAGGATCAGCCGCACGGTCTCCATGCTGCGCAGGCTAGCGCCCGGCCCGCCGACGCATCGCCGGCGGACCGGGCGGCGCGTCAGACCTTGAGACTCAGGTCACCCCGGTCGTAGCCCTCGGGCCGGTCGTCCTTGCCGAAGGTCAGCTCCAGCACGAACAGCACCACGCCGAGGGCGAGCAGCGCGCCGCACCAGATGAGCGAGGCGGGGTCGTCGTGGACGACGTACGCCAGCAGCCCGAGGTTGCCGACGATGCCGAGGAGGAGGAGCGGGGTGTTCGCGCGGTACGTCGCGTCGGACTCGTCCTGCCCGCGCAGGCGCAGCGCGGAGACGATGACCATCGCGTAGACGAACAGCAGCAGCACGACGGTCACGGCCGCGAGCCGGGTGATCAGGTCGACGCCGATGCCGGTCTCGTTGAGGATCGCGCCGGCCACGAGGAGCCCCGAGACGACCAGCGCGGAGAACACCAGGCCGACCCACGGGCTCTTGCGCCCGGAGTGCAGCTTGGCGAAGACACCGGGGACGACGTCCTCGTTCGCCATGCCGTAGAGGATGCGGGACTGCGTGACGACCGCGACCAATGTCGTGTTGGTGATCGCCGTCATCGCGATGAGGGCGAAGACGATGGTGATGACGCCGGCCGGCAACGGCAGGACGCCGGACTCGACGACGTCGAGCAGCGGCGCGTCGGACTCCGCCAGCTCCGGGATCGGCAGCGAGAGCGCGGAGGCGACCGAGACCGCGACGTAGATGAGGCCGGCGCCAACCATGCCGCCGATGAGCGCCTTGGGGAAGGTACGGCGGGGCTCGGTGCACTCCTCGGCGATGTTCGCGGCGTTCTCGAAGCCGGTCATCGCGAAGAACCCGAGCGCCACGCCGGAGACGATCGCGAGGATGGTGCCCTGGTCCTCCGCGGGCGAGAACTCGCCGAGCACGCCGAAGTCGGCGTCGCCCTTCGCGACCACGACGACCCCGACGACGATCACGATCGCCAGGCCGACGATCTCGACGACCGTCATCACCAGGTTGGCGAGGACCGACTCGGTGATGCCGATGAAGTTCACGACCGTCAGGCCGACGATGAACAGCAGGCCGATCAGCAGCGCGGGCGGCCCCTCCCACAGCTCGGCGAAGTAGCCGGAGAAGCCGGTGGCCAGGGAGCCGGCGGCCGCGAAGCTCGCCGAGAGCATCGCGATGGTGACGAGGAACGTCAGCGCGGGGTTGTGGAAGGCCTTGTTGACGTAGAGCGACGCGCCCGCCGCGCGCGGATACTTCGTCACCAGCTCGGCATAGGCCAGGCCGGTCAGCGTCGCGACGCTGATGCCGATCGCGAACGCGATCCAGAACGCCCCACCGACCGCGGCCGCGACCGCGCCGACCAGCACGTAGATGCCGGAGCCCAGCACGTCGCCGAGGACGTAGAAGAAGAGGAGCCGGCCGGTGATGGTCCGCTTGAGCTCGGTCTCCTCGAGCTGCTCGGAAGCGGCGGTGTCCGCGGTCATGGGTGCCCCTGTCGGGTAGTCGGTGCGGGGCCTGTTACCCGTCGTCCAGAGGCGCGAAACCGCAGGTCAGAGCAGCCGGCGGTCGGACGCCCACCGGGTCAGCTCGTGCCGGGACGACAGCTGGAGCTTGCGCAGCACGCTGGACATGTGGGTCTCGACGGTCTTGATGGAGATGAACAGCTCCTTGGCCACCTCCTTGTACGCGTAGCCGCGCGCGATCAGCCGCATCACCTCCCGCTCCCGCTCGGTCAGCCGGTCGAGGTCCTCGTCGACGGCGGCCACCTCGATCGAGCCCGAGAACGCGTCCAGCACGAAGCCCGCCAGTCGCGGGGAGAACACCGCGTCGCCCTCGGCCACCCGGCCGATCGCGGAGACCAGCTCCGGGCCGGTGATCGTCTTGGTGACGTAGCCGCGGGCGCCGCCGCGGATCGTCCCGATCACGTCCTCGGCGGCGTCGCTGACCGACAGCGCGAGGTAGCGCGTGCCGGGCGAGGAGCCCGCCGCGGTCGCGCGCCGCATCACCTCGACCCCGCCGCCGCCGGGGAGGTGGACGTCGAGGAGCACGACGTCGGGTCGGTACGCCGCCACGGCGGCCACCGCCTCGTCGACGTCGGCGGCCTGGCCCAGCACCTCGACGGCCACCCCGCCGGCGGCCTCGAGCTCCGCGATCACCCCGCGACGGAACATCGCGTGGTCGTCGACGACCACCACGGTGACCGGGGTCGTGGTGGGTGCCTGCTCACTCATCGCTCTCCTCCTGCCGGGGCAGGTGCAGCCGCACCTCGGTGCCCTCGCCGACGCCGGTGCGGACCTCGGCGGTCCCGCCGTGACGCTCCATCCGGTCGATGATGCTGTGGCGCACGCCGTACCGGTCCGCCGGGGTCGCGGCCGGGTCGAACCCGCGCCCGCGGTCGCGCACGAAGACGTCGACCGCGGCGGGCGTCACCTCGGCGTACACGTCGACCTGACCGGTGCCTGCGTGCTTGGCAGCGTTGGTGACCGCCTCCCGGGTGGCGGCGACCACCGCCCGCAGCGGCTCGGCGAACGCGCAGTCCCCCACCGTCACCACCTCGACCGAGACGCCGTGGGCGTCCTCGACCTCGGCGGCCACACCCCGGAGCGCGCTGGCGACCGTGCGCTCGTCGGTCGACTCGCCGGCGTAGAGCCAGGCCCGCAGGTCGCGCTCCTGGGAGCGGGCGAGGCGCGCGACGGTGGCCGCGTCGCCGGCGTTCTTCTGGATGAGCGCGAGCGTCTGCAGAACCGAGTCGTGCAGGTGCGCGGCGACGTCGGCGCGCTCCTGGGTCCGCACCCGCTCCGCACGCTCGGCGGCCAGGTCCCCGACGAGCCGGAAGACCCACGGCCCGGCGACGAGGCCGACCCCGATCACGCCCAGCCCGCCGGCGACGACCGCGCCACGGACGTCCTGCAGCGAGCCGCTGTCGAACCCGAACACGAAGAACGCCGAGACCACGAGCAGGACGCCGAGGACGACACGGAGGTACGCCGCCCAGCCGCCGCCGCCGAAGACCATCTGGACCGGGTCGAGCCGCCCGGTGTGGTCCAGCCAGCGCTCGCGCTGGACCTCGTCGGCCTGCCGCCACAGCAGCGCCAGCCCCGCGATGCCGAGCGCCACCGGCCACAGGGTCGCGCCCCGGCCGAACGCCGCCTCGAGCATCAGCACCGCGCCGAGGCCGAGCGCCACCACGGCCACCGCCGGGCCGACGTCGCCCAGGCGGCGCACCCGCCCGGGGCGGCGGCCCCGCCGGCGGGCACTGGCGAGCCCGGGCGCCTCGTCCTCGACGTACGGCTGCGCGGGCAGCACCAGCCACAGCCCGCCGTAGAAGGCGACGCCGAGCCCGCCGAGCGCGGTCGCCACCACGAACGCCACCCGCACCCACACGACCGGCAGCCCGAGGTGGACGGCGAGGCCCGCGGCCACGCCCCCGACCACCGGCTCGGTGGTGTCGCGGTAGGCCCGCCGCACGTCGTCCCGGGGCGGGGCGTGCGTCGTGGTCGTCTCGGTGGTCATCTCCGTTCCATCGTCGCACCCGGCGCGGACGTCCACCACGGGGTCGGACCCCGACCCGACCCTGAACCGGGGCCCGGGTCGGGGACCAGGATCCGGGGGAGCCCGGTCGGGCGCGGACCAGGGGTTCCCCCGATGGTCCCGACGCCTCCGGGAGGCCAGGCTTGCTGCCATGACCACCACCCCGCCCGAAGCACCTCCCGAGCCCGGCCCGGAGCCCGGGCCCGGCCCCCAGCACGGCACCGGCCCGCGCACGTCCAAGGAGGAGGTGCGCGACCTCGGCCGACTGCGCCGCAGCAGCACCGACCGGAAGGTCGCCGGCGTCGCCGGCGGCCTCGCCCGCCACCTCGACGTGGACCCGGTGATCCTGCGGGTGGCGTTCGTGGTGCTGGTGTTCTTCGGCGGCGCCGGGCTCATCGTGTACGGCGCGGTCTGGCTGCTCGTCCCCCAGGACGACGCCGTCGAGGCGCCGTTCCACCTCGACGACCGCAACCGCACCGTCGCCCTCACGATCGTCGGCATCGTCGCGCTCCTGTCGATGCTCGGCGACTCCTGGGGCATCTTCAGCTTCCCGTGGCCGCTGGCCGTCGTGGCGCTCGTGGCGCTGCTCCTCCTCGACCGCTCGGACCGCAGCAAGCGCCGCGCGGCGGCCGCCGGTCCGGTCGCCGGTCCGGCCGCTGGTCCGGTCGCTGGCCCGACCGCTGCTCCCGCCGACCCGAGCACCGGCACGTACGCCGCGCCCCACCCGGCGCCGTACACCGCGCCCTACACCGCGCCGTACGCCGCGCCCCCGGGCACGCCCGGCACGACCTGGGGCCCGCCCGCGCCGCCCGCGCCGCCGAGCGACCCGCGCCGCCGCGGGCCCCGACTGTTCTGGTTCACCATGGCGCTCTCGGCGCTGGGCATCGGCGTGCTCGGCCTCCTCGACCTCGGCGGGATGCCGGTCGCCGACTCGGCGTACTCCGCGCTCGTCGTCGCGGTCTGCGGCGTGATGCTCCTGCTCGGCGCCTTCTGGGGCCGCCCCGGCGGGCTGGTCGCGGTCGGCCTCGTCGCTGCCCTCGGCACCGCTACCACCGTCCTCACCGAGTCTGTCGGCGGCGGGCAGAGCACCTACCGGCCCGCGGACGCGGCCGGCGTGGCGTCGACCTACCAGTCCGGCACCGGCGAGCTGGTCCTCGACCTGACCGACGTCGCGGACCTCGACGACCTCGACGGGCGCACCGTGCTGGTCGAGAACGGCATCGGCCGGATCGAGGTCCTGGTCCCCGCGGGCCTGGACGTCGAGGCCGAGGCGAGCGTCGGCGTCGGCAACGCCCGGATCTTCGGGTCGGACCAGGGCGGCCTCGGCATCGAGAACTCCTACGCCTACGACGCGCCGGGCACCGACAACCCCACCCTCACCCTCGACGCCCACCTGGGCGTCGGGCAGGTCGAGGTCCACACCGGAGGAGACGCACGATGAAGCGCAGCTGGGAGCAGGGCCGGCACCCCGTCGACGTCGGTCACCTCGTCATGGGGATCGCGTTCCTCGGCCTGGTCGGCATCTGGGCCGTCGTGGAGTCCGACGCCGTCCAGGGCGAGGACGTCCGCTGGCTGCTGCCGGTGCCGTGGGTGCTGGCAGGCGTCGTCGGCCTGCTGGTGACGACCCTCGCGCCGCGCCGCCGGGCCGTCCGCGACGACCACGACCACCGCCAGGACTCCTAGCCGGTCCGCTCCTGGGCGGCCAGCCACTCCGCGCGCGCGGCGACGGTGATGTCCGGCTGGTCGCTGAACAGGCCGTCCACGCCGGCGTCGAGCAGGTCGCGGACCTCGGCGTGCGGGTCCGGCACCAGCTCGGCGCGCAGCGTCCAGGCGTGGACGGCCAGCCCGGAGGCGTGCGCCTCGGCCACCAGGTCGGGGGTCGCGAGGCTCTTGTGCACGCCGAGGACCGAGGCGTACGTCGCCACGCGCGCGACGTCCGGGCGCTCGCCCTCGTCGACGAGCTGCACCAGCGGCACGTCGGTCTGCTCGGCGAGCCGGCGCAGCGCGTCCTCCTCGAAGGACTGCAGCTGCGAGCGGCCGCCCGGCCCGTCGAGGCGGTGGCGGGCGAGCACCTCGAGCAGGGTCTCCTCGACCGGCAGCCCGATCGAGGCGAAGTACGACGCCTCCTTGATCTCCGCGCACAGCCGGATCCGGCGACCGGACCGCCGGGACTCGTGGTGCACCAGCGCGCAGATCTCGTCGAGCGTGGGCACGGCCCACAGCCCGTCGTACCGGGTGTTGCCCGGCCGCATCGCCGGGTGGCGCTCGACGGCGCGGAGCGTGCGGAGCTCGGCGAGGGTGAGGTCCTCGGTGAACCAGCCGGTGACCTCGCGGCCGCCGACGACCTTGGTGCGCCGGCGATCGGCGAGCTCGGGGTGGTCGGCGACGTCGGTGGTGCGGGAGATCTCGTTCTCGTGCCGGGCGACGAGGACGCCGTCGCGGGTGGGGACGAGGTCGGGCTCGATGGCGTCGGCGCCCATCCGGACGGCGAGGCGGTAGGCGGCGAGGGTGTTCTCGGGGCGGTGGCCCGACGCGCCGCGGTGGCCGATGACCTGCGGCGAGCCGGTGAGCAGTCCGTGGTTCGAGCCGGTGCTCGGGGCGGGAACGGGAGCGATCACGCGACCAGCGTCCGCGCCGCGGGTGGCCGGGCAGCGGGGACGACGTGAACACCCGGTGTCAGGATCACGACATGCCCCTCCCGTCCCTCGGGACCCTGATGTCCCTGCCCGCGACCGAGCACCCCGACCTCCTGGCGCCGCCCGTGGCTGCCGCCCTGGCCGGCTGGCCGCACGCCGGCGACGTCGCCGTGACCGAGATCGACCCGTCGCTCGCCGACACCGCGGCGCTGACCGAGGCCTTCGACCTGCCGCTGACCGCGTCCGCCAACTGCGTGCTGGTCGCCGGCCGCCGCGGCGGGGACGAGAAGGTCGCCGCCTGCGTGGTCCGCGCCGACACCCGCGCCGACGTCAACAACCGGGTCAAGCGGCTGCTCGACGTGCGCAAGGCGTCGTTCCTGCCGATGGACCGGGCCGTCGAGGAGTCCGGCATGGAGCACGGCGGCATCACCCCGGTCGGGCTACCGGCCGGCTGGCGGCTGCTCGTCGACGCCCGCGTCGCGGAGATCGACGTGGCCGTCATCGGCTCGGGCGTGCGCCGTTCCAAGCTGCTGCTGCCCGGCCGCCTGGTCGCCGAGCTCCCCGGCGCGGAGCTGGTGGAGGACCTCGCCGGCTGAGCCGCGGGCGCTTCCGCCCGGGGCCGCCCCGCCCCACAATGACCGGCATGGAGCGGACCGGACGCGGGCGCGTGCGACCGCGCCGGGCGGCAGTCCTGGCGCTGGCCCTCCTCGCGGCGCTGCCGGCCTGCTCCGCAGCCGACGGCCCCGACGCGACGACGGCCGGCCCGTCCCCGTCCATCCGCACGCTCACCCCGCTGCCGCCGCCGCCTGAGCCGCCGCCGACCGGCCGCCTGCTCGCCGACCTGCGGCAGTCCTCCCGGGACGCGGCGCTCGGGCGGATCCAGGTGTGGCTCGACAACGACACGACCCGGACGGTGACGCCGACGCGGATCACCTACCGCGACCCGCGGCTGCGGGCGCCGCTGGTCGCGCAGCGGCTGCGACCGGCACCGGCGCAGGCCGAGCGCGGGTACACGCTCGTCCTCCCCGACCGGCCCGCCTGCGCCGCGCGGGACGAGCCGGTCACCGGCGAGGTCGTGTTGCGGCACGACGGCCGGACCGAGCCGGTCGCGGTCGAGGACCCGACCGACGTGGTGGGGCGGTTCGTCCGCGCCCGCTGCCTCGAGCTCGCCGTGGCGGAGGTGGCGCGGCTGCGGTGGTCCGACGAGGTCGTCGCGCCCGGCGACGTACCCGTGCAGGTCGGGGACACCGCGGCCCTCACGCTCGTGGCGGTCCCGACGGGCGCCGCCGACCGGGAGCTGGTCGTCGAGACGGTCGGCGCGACGCCGATCCTGTCCCCCGTCGACGGCTCGTCGGCGTGGTCGCCGCGGCTGCGGGTGCGCGGCGACGGGCCGCGGCAGGAGGTGCGGCTGCCGCTCAAGCCGACCCGGTGCGACACCCACGCCTTCCTGGAGTCCGGGGGCGCGACGGCGCTGCGGCTGCGGGTGGTCCTGGACCGTGAGCCGGGCGAGCTGGTGCTGCGGATGGGCCCGGCCGGGGCGGCCGCGGCGATCGACTTCGCGGTCGCCTCGTGTGGTCTCGGTGACACCTGAGCGAGCGCGGACGGAAAAGGATTCGTCGCCTTTCGGACCACGTCCTTAACGTTGTCCGGTGATCCACCTCCCCCTCGCGAACCCCGGCACCGCCGACGCCCGCTCACCGGGGAGGTTCCTGTGGTGGATGGCGCGCGGGCAGTGGCGCACGCTGGCCGCCGGGGCTGCCTTCGGGATCGTGTGGATGGGCAGCCAGGCGGTGATGCCGGCGATCATCGGGCGGGCGATCGACGAGGGCGTCGCCGACCGCGACGGCCGCACCCTCGGGTGGCTCGCCGGGCTGCTCCTGGCCGTCGGCCTGCTGCAGGCGGCGAGCGGGATCATGCGGCACCGCTTCGCGGTCACGAACTGGCTGGTCGCGGCCTACCGCACCGTCCAGCTCGTCGGCCGGCAGGCCGTGCACCTGGGCGGCACGCTGCCGCGCAAGGTCTCCGGCGGCGAGGTCGTCGCCATCGGCACGACCGACCTGTCGCACCTCGGCCAGGTCATGGACGTCTCCGCCCGGTTCGCCGGCGCGGTCGTGTCGTTCGTGCTCGTGGCCGTGATCCTGCTGCAGACCTCGACGACGCTGGGGCTGGTCGTGCTCATCGGCGTCCCCGCGCTGATGCTGCTCGTCGGGCCGCTGCTCCGGCCCCTCCAGCGGCGCGCGCACCGCCAGCGGGAGCTGATGAGCCACCTCTCCAACACCGCGACCGACATCGTCTCCGGCCTGCGCGTGCTGCGCGGGATCGGCGGCGAGCAGGTCTTCCACGACCGCTACCGCCGCGAGTCGCAGACCACCCGCCGCGCCGGCGTCCAGGTCGCGAAGCTGCAGTCGGTGCTCGACGCGCTGCAGGTGTTCCTGCCCGGCGTGTTCGTCGTGCTGGTCGTCTGGCTGGGCGCGCGGTACGCCGTGCAGGGCACGATCACGCCCGGCGAGCTGGTCGCCTTCTACGGCTACTCCGCGTTCCTGATGATCCCGCTGCGGACCGCCACGGAGTACGCCAACAAGTTCATCCGCGCCCGCGTCGCCGCCGGCCGCGTCGTCCGCGTGCTGGCGCTCACCCCCGACCACCTCGACCCCGCCGAGCCGCTCCCCTCCCCGCCGGTCGGCTCGGAGCTGGTCGACCTGCGCAGCGGCCTGCGCGTGCGGCCCGGCTCGATGGTCGCGCTCGTCAGCGAGCAGCCGCACGAGACCGCCGGGCTGGCCGACCGGCTCGGCCTGTGCGCGCCCGAGGTGGACGACCAGGTGCTCCTCGGTGGCGTGCCGCTGTCCGGTCTCACCCGCGCGGAGGTACGCCGCCGGGTGGTCGTCTCCGACACCGGCTCCATGCTGTTCTCCGGCCGCCTCGGCGACCGGCTCGACGTCTCCGGCGACGGCCGCTCGGTCGACCGCGCCCTGCGCACCGCCTCCGCCGACGACATCCTCGCGGCGCTCCCCGACGGGTTGGACACCCTCGTCGCCGAGCGCGGCCGCAGCTTCTCCGGCGGGCAGCGCCAACGGCTCGTCCTGGCCCGGGCGCTCGTCGCCGAGCCGGAGGTGCTCGTGCTGGTCGAGCCGACCTCGGCCGTCGACGCCCACACCGAGGCGCGGATCGCCGCCCGGCTGCGCGAGCACCGCGCCGGTCGGACCACGGTCGTCACGACGTCCAGCCCGCTGCTGCTCGACGCCGTCGACGAGGTCGCCCTCGTCCGCGACGGCGTCGTGGTCGCCACCGGCCGCCACGTCGACCTGCTGGCCGGCGACGCGTCGTACCGCCGCGTCGTCACCCGCGAGACCGACCCCGAGCCGCTCGCCGACCCGACCGCCGAGACCGTGGAGGCGGCCCGATGAGCACCACCGCCCTGCCCGTCGCCGACACCCGCTCGGTGCGGCGGTACGCCGGCCGCCTGGTCCGCAAGCACCCGCGGATGGTCTGGGGCGCGCTGCTGCTGCACGTGCTCGCCGCCGTCGCCGCGCTCGCCGCGCCCCGCCTGCTCGGCGACCTCGTCGAAGCCGTGGAGCAGGGCACGACCACCGACCACGTCGACCGGATCATGCTGCTGCTGGCCGGCTTCGTGGTGCTGCAGGCCGTGCTGACCCGCTACGCCCGCTACATCAGCCAGGTGCTCGCCGAGAAGGTTCTCGCCGACCTGCGCGAGGACTTCGTCGGCAACGCGCTCGCGCTGCCGCTCGGCACCGTCGAGGAGGCGGGCTCCGGCGACTTGCTGACCCGCACCAGCCGCGACGTGGACCAGCTCGGCTGGTCGGTGCGGATGGCGCTGCCGGAGTGGACGATCGCCGTCATCACCGCGGCGGTCACCTTCCTCGCCGCGGTGAGTGTCGGCTGGTGGGTCATCCTGCCGTGCCTGCTCGGCGTCCCGCCGCTCGTGGTCGGCCTGCGGTGGTACCTCGCCCGCGCCAAGGACGGCTACCTGCGCGAGTCCGCGACGTACTCCCAGATCAACGCCACCCTCACCGAGACCGTCCACGGCGCCCGCACCGTCGAGGCGCTCGGGATCGGCGAGGAGCGCGTCCGCGCGATCGACGACGACATCGCCGACTCGTTCGCGGCGGAGCGCTACACGCTGCGGCTGCGGACGGTGTTCTTCCCGAGCATGGAGATCAGCTACCTGCTGCCGACCGTCGGCACGCTGCTGCTCGGCGGCTGGCTCTACCTGCGCGGCGAGGTCTCCCTCGGCGACGTCACCGCCGCCACCCTCTACGTCCAGATGCTCATCGACCCCGTCGACCGCATCGTGTCGATCCTCGACGAGCTGCAGATGGGCGCGGCCTCGCTCGCCCGCCTGCTCGGCGTCGCCGACGTGCCTGACGACCGCACTGCGACCGATCGGGTGCCGGACGGCGAGGAGCTCGCCGCCGAGGACGTCCGGTTCTCGTACGCCGCCGGGCGCGACGTCCTCCACGGCGTCGACCTCCAGGTCGGCGTCGGCGAGCGGATCGCCATGGTCGGCCCCTCCGGCGCCGGCAAGTCCACCCTCGGGCGGTTGCTCGCGGGCATCCACCCGCCGCGCACCGGCTCGGTCACCGTCGGCGGCGTCGGCCTCACCGAGCTGCCGCTGGACGACCTGCGCGGCCACGTCGCGCTGGTGACGCAGGAGCACCACGTCTTCGTCGGCACGCTCCGCGAGAACCTCGCCCTCGCCGCCAAGCCCGGCGCCACCGAGGACGACGTCCGCGCCGCCCTCGACGCCGTCGACGCCCTCGAGTGGGTCGACGCCCTGCCCGACGGCCTCGACACCGTCGTCGGCTCCGGGGGCCGCACCCTCACCGACGCCCAGGCCCAGCAGGTCGCCCTCGCGCGGCTCGTGCTGGCCGACCCGCACACGCTGGTGCTCGACGAGGCGACCTCGCTCATCGACCCCCGCGCCGCCCGCCACCTCGAACGATCGCTCGCCGCGGTCCTCGAGGGCCGCACCGTCATCGCGATCGCCCACCGTCTCTTCTCCGCCCACGACGCCGACCGCGTCGCCGTCGTCGAGGACGGCCGCATCGCCGAGCTCGGCTCCCACGACGACCTCGTCGCCGCCGGCGGTTCCTACGCCGCCCTCTGGGAGTCCTGGAACGGCCGCTCCTGACCTGGCGGGGGGCTCGCCGACGGACAACCAGAAGTCGAGCGGGCGGTCGGCCGACCTGCGCCGATGCGCCAGGCAGGGAGCTTCTGGTCGTCGATCGACGGGCCGGCGCCCGTCAGACGCCGTGGATGCGGATGCCCGAGTGGGTCTTGTACTTGCGGTTGATGGAGATCAGGACCGCGGTGAGGGGCTCGAGCTGGCGGGCCAGGCGGAGCTTGCCGGCGTCGATGCCGGGGCGGCCGGTGACGGAGGCCGCCAGCTCCATGACCGGCTCCTTGGCGTCGCTCTTGTCGCCGACGACGAGGATGTCCTCGCCGGCGAGGAAGTCGTCCTCGCCCCACAGCGTCACGGCCGAGACGTGGTGGAAGGCGCCGACGACGGTGGCCTCGGGCTGGAGCCGCTGCGCGGACTCGGCCGCGGACCCCTCGCCGCCGTCGATGACCAGCCCGTGCGCGCCGCGCTTGTCGAAGGCGAGCGGGTTGACGCAGGAGATGACGACCTTGCCGGCCAGCGGCAGGGAGGCGACCAGCTCGTCGTGGCCGTCGTACGGCACGGCGAGCAGCACCAGGTCCGCGTCGGCGCACGCCGCGGCGTTCGCGGCGCCGGTGACCGTGCCGGCACCCTCGACGCCGACGAGCCGCTCGGTGACCTCGGCGGCGGTGGCCTCGGCCTTCTCCGCGGCGCGCGAGCCGAGCACGACCGTGTGGCCGCCGCGGGCGAACCGGTAGCCCAGGCCCTTGCCCTGCGGGCCGGTGCCCCCGATCACGGCGATGCGGTACGACGTCACGCTGCTGCTCCCTCTGCTCGCGGATGGTGCGGGCCACGATCGTCCCACCGGGCCTCGCGTGACCCGGGCGGGGTCCCGCCCGTTGGTACCCTGCCGGGCGACGTGACGGGGGCAGGCTGATGGCGCGAGTGCTGCGCGGGGACATCCAGGGGCTGCGAGCACTCGCGGTCCTGGTCGTCATCGTCAGCCACGCCGGGGTCGCCTGGCTGCCGGGCGGGTACGTCGGCGTCGACGTCTTCTTCGTGATCTCCGGCTACCTCATCGCCGGGCTGCTCTACCGCGAGGTCGAGCGCGACGGCCGGTTCTCGCTGCTGGGGTTCTGGTCGCGGCGCGCCCGACGGATCCTGCCGGCGGCGACGGTCGTGACGGCGGTGACCGTGCTGACCGCGCTGGCGTGGTTCAGCCTGCTCGACGCCCGCCAGGTCGTGGAGGACGCGCTGTGGTCGGCGTTCTTCGCGGCCAACGTCCACTTCGCGCGCCAGGACGTCGACTACTTCGCCTCCGACCTGGGCGTCTCGCCGCTGCAGCACTACTGGTCCCTGGCCGTCGAGGAGCAGTTCTACGTCGCGTGGCCGCTGCTGCTCCTGCTGGTGCTCGCCGTCGTGCGGCTGGTGCGCCGTGGGTCGAGCGGGCTGCCGCGCGGGGCGGTGCTCGCGACGCTGCTCGTGGTGACCGGCGCGTCGTTCGCCTGGTCGCTGCTCCACACCGCGGAGCAGCCGGGGGCGGCGTACTTCTCCACCCTGACCCGGGCCTGGGAGCTCGGGCTCGGCGCACTCGTCGCGCTCGTGCCAGCGACCGCGCTCTGCAGGCTGGGCCGCGTCCCGGCGACGCTGCTGGCCGCCCTCGGCCTCGCCCTGGTGGCCGTGGCCTGCGTCGTGCTCGACGAAGGCACGGCCTTCCCGGGGTACGCCGCCGCGCTGCCCGTCGTCGGCACCGCGCTCGTCCTGCTGGCCGGCGCCGGCCCGGCCCGCCCGCTGACCGACGTCGTGCTCGCCTGGCGGCCCGTGCGCGTGGTCGGCGACTGGTCCTACTCGCTCTACCTGTGGCACTGGCCGGCGCTCGTGCTGCCCGCCGGCCTGCTCGGCCGGTCGCTCGAGGCGTGGGAGGCCGCGGCGGCCGTGCTCGTGACGTTCGTGCTGTCGGCCGTCACCTACGCCTACGTCGAGCGGCCCTTCCGGGAGGGCCGGCCCGCGCTCGCCCTGGGGGTGCCCCGCGCGATCGTGCTCTACCCGGCGAGCCTCGCGCTGGTCGCCGCCGCCTGCGCGGGCACGTGGTGGTGGACCGGCGAGCGCGCGGACGCCGGCGACAACCCGGCGATCACCGCCGACGGACTCACCCACGACGATCCCGAGGGCACGGTCGCGCTCGTGCGCGCCTCGGTCGACGCCGCCCGCGAACGGCGGGCCGTGCCGAGCGACCTCGACCCCGACCTGCTCGACCTGCGCGCGTCGGTCGCCGACGTCGGCGCCTGCGACTACAGCACCGACGTGCGCCGGCTCTGCCCACGCGGCGACACCGACGCCGACCGCACGGTCGTGGTCACCGGCGACTCGCACGCCCGCGCCTGGATCCCCGCCTTCGACCGGATCGCCGAGGAGGGCGGCTGGACGGCGTACTACCTCGTCAAGCCGCAGTGCACCGCCGCCCACGTCGTCCCCGCGCCGGTCGACGAGGACCGCCCGTTCACCGAGTGCACCGGCTTCCACGACTGGGTCGGCGAGCAGGTCGCGTCGCTGGAGCCCGACCTGGTCGTCGTCACGTCCTCCCCGCCGGTCAACGGGGTCTACGACGGGGACCGCCGCTACGAGGCGATCGACCGGGTCACCCCGCTGCTCGCCCAGGGGTACGACGACCTGTTCGCCGACCTCCGCCGGGCCGCGGACCGGGTGGTGCTGCTCCGGGACGTGCCCAAGTCGTCGTACGACCCCGGCACCTGCCTGACCACCGGCTCCCCCAGCCTCGGCGACTGCACCTTCCAACCGGTCGAGCGCTCCCGCCGGCTCGGCGACGTGGCGGTGACGTCCGCGCGGCTGGCCGGCGCGGAGGTCGTCGACCCGACGCCGTGGCTGTGCTACCAGGACCTCTGCCCGGTGGTGGTCGGCGGCACGCTGACCTACCGCGACACCGACCACCTGACGACGGAGTACGCCGCGTCCCTGGCCGGAGCGCTCGGCCGCGCGCTGCACATGCTCGACCTGCCCTGACCCGCTGACCCCGTGAGCACCCCCACCTTGTGACGGTGACAGCACCGGTGTCAGGGTGAGCGGCATGAAGCTCTCGATGCCGCTGATGTACGACGGGAACCCGCGCCAGGCCGCCGACCAGGTCGTCGCGCTCGAGAAGGCCGGCCTCGACACGGTGTGGGTGGCCGAGGCGTACGGCTTCGACTCCCCCACGCTGATGGGCTACCTCGCCGCGAAGACCGAGACCCTGGAGATCGGCGCGGCGATCCTCAACGTCTTCTCGCGCACCCCCGGCGCCCTGCTGCAGACCGCGGCCGGCCTCGACAACGTCTCCGGCGGCCGCGCGGTCATCGGGCTGGGCGCGTCCGGTCCGCAGGTGATCGAGGGCTTCCACGGCCTGCCGTACGACAAGCCGCTGGGCCGCACCCGCGAGGTCATCAAGATCCTGCGCCAGGGCCTGCGCCGCGAGCCGTTGCAGCACGAGGGCAAGGTCTTCACCCTGCCGCTGCCGGCCGACCAGGGCCTCGGCCTCGGCAAGCCGCTGAAGCTGCTCACCCGCCCCGAGCGCCCGGCCGTCCCGCTGTGGGTCGCCTCGCTCGGCGACGCCAACGTCGCGATGACCGCCGAGGTCGCCGACGGCTGGATCCCCCACCTCTTCCTGCCGGAGAAGGCGAACGACGTGTGGGGCGCCGCGCTCGCGAAGGGCACCGCCAAGCGCTCCGCCGACCTCGGCCCGCTCGAGGTCACCGCCGGCGGCATGGTCGCGATCGGCGAGGGCGAGGACACCAAGGCACTCCTCGACTTCGCCCGCCCGATCTACGCCCTCTACGTCGGCGGCATGGGCGCCCGCGGCAAGAACTTCTACAACGACCTCGCCTGCCAGTACGGCTACGAGGCCGAGGCCAAGCAGATCCAGGACCTCTACCTCGACGGCAAGAAGAAGGAGGCCGAGGCGCTCGTGCCGCGCGAGTGGCTCGAGGCCGGCAACTTCGTCGGGCCGGAGTCCTACGTCAAGGAGCGGATCGCCGCCTTCGCCGAGGCCGGCGTCACCAACCTCCAGGTCACCCCGGTCAGCCCCGACCCCGCCGCCACCATCGCCCAGCTCAAGGAGTGGGTCTCCTGACCCTCGCCTGACGCCGGTGGTCGGGCGGTCGTGAGGTTCATCGGCTGGCCGATGAACGTGACGGTGGGACGCTGAAGTTTTATCGGCCCACCGACAGTTTCATCGGCTGGCCGATGAAACTTCGGGCCGCCCTCGGCCCGCAGGTCAGTCCCGGGCGAGCGAGCGCGCGATGACGGCGTTGGCAGCCCGCTGGAAACCGGTGACGACGGCTTCGAGGGTGAGCCGGCGCAGGCGGGAGACGGTCTGCTCGAGCCGCTCGGCGTCCTCGGCGGTCTGTGCCTCCCGGCGGTAGGGACGCAGCACCTGCTCGCGCAGGATCTCGGTGAGCTCCTCGGCCAGGGCGTCCATGTGCCGGTCGATCGCCTCGCTCGCGGCCTCCATGCTGCCTGCGGGGATGTCGACGTCGAGCAGCTCGACGCCGACCGGGAGGTTCGGCAGGGCGACGTACCTCGACCCGTCCCGCTCGACCGAGCCGAGCGTGACCAGCAGCTCGAGGTCGCGGTCGAGGAGGCGGCGGCCGGCCACCTCCTCCAGCTGCTTGCGGGTCAGCCGCTCGCGGGGCTGGGAGGACCACGACGTCAGCATCGCCCGCTGCAGCGCGAGGTCCTCGACGGTCGCCGAGGCCGGCAGCCCGGCCAGCACCCGCTCGATCGCCTGCAGGGTGAAGCCGTGGTCCTGCAGCGCGCGGACCAGCTCGAGCCGCGCGCGGTGCTCGTCGCCGTAGTACGCCACCCGCCCGCGGCGCTCCGGCGGCGGCAGCAGGCCGAGGCTGGCGTAGTACCGCGTGGTGCGGACCGTCAGCCCGACGGCGGCCGCGAGCTCGTCGACGGTCAGCGACGCCGTCGAGGTTGAGGAGAGGGACACGACCAGCACCCTACCTTGCTCGATGACAGTTCTGCTGTCACAGTTGCGCTGACAACGCGACGTACCCGTCGACCACCCTCACCCGTCGGAGGAACCACATGCCGGAGCGCCCGTCGATCTACGAGCAGGAGCACGAGGACTTCCGCGCCACCGTGCGCTCGTTCCTCGAGAGGGAGGTCGTCCCCCACCACGACCAGTGGGAGAAGGACGGGCAGGTCAGCCGCGAGGTGTGGCTGAAGGCGGGCGAGGCGGGGCTGCTCTGCTTCGACGTCGAGGAGGAGTACGGCGGTCCGGAGATCAAGGACTTCCGCTACAACATGATCGTCGCCGAGGAGATCTCCCGGGTCGGCGCGAGCGGGCTGGGCTTCCCCGTCCACACCGACATCATCGTCCCCTACATCAGCCAGCTCGGCACCGACGAGCAGAAGCGTCGCTGGCTCCCGGGCCTGGTCAGCGGCGAGCTGATCTCGTCGATAGCGATGACCGAGCCGGGCGCCGGCTCGGACCTGCAGGGCATCAAGACCACGGCCGTCGACAAGGGCGACCACTACGTCCTCAACGGGTCGAAGACCTTCATCAGCAACGGCATCATGAGCGACGTCGTCATCGTCGTCGCCCGCACCAACCCCGACGCCGGCCACCAGGGCATCAGCCTGCTCGTCGTCGAGCGCGGCATGGAGGGCTTCGAGCGCGGCCGCAACCTCGACAAGATGGGTCTCAAGGCCCAGGACACCGCCGAGCTGTTCTTCGACAACGTCGTGGTGCCCAAGGAGAACCTTCTGGGCGAGGAGGGCTCCGGCTTCATCTCGCTCATGGTCAACCTGCCCCAGGAGCGGGTCTCGATCGCCGCGATCGCCATCGCCGCGATCGAGCACATCCTCGACCTGTGCCTGGAGTACGCCGCGCAGCGCGAGGCGTTCGGCAAGCCGATCGGCAAGTTCCAGCACAACCGGTTCCTGCTCGCCGAGATGGCGACCGAGGCCCACATCGCCCGGCTCTTCGTCAACGACTGCGTCCTGAAGCTCAACGAGGGCAAGGTCGACACCGCGTTGGCGTCGATGGCGAAGTACTGGACCACCGAGCTGCAGAAGAAGTTCGCCGACCAGGGCGTCCAGCTGCACGGCGGGTACGGCTATATGAACGAGTACCCGATCTCCAAGGCGTACGTCGACAGCCGCATCCAGACCATCTACGGCGGCACGACGGAGATCCAGAAGGAGATCATCGGCCGCAGCCTGGGGATCTGAGCCCCGGATCACACCGCGGGACACGCGCGAGCACCCGCCGCCCGGCCAGCAGGCCGGGCGGCGGTAGCGTGCTGTGGTGAGCAGCGACGTGATGACCGTGGTGCGCTACGAGACGCCCGGCGTCGTCCGCACCCTCGACGTGGCCGCCAAGGCGCTGCTCGTGCTCCTGCTCGGCCTGGCCCTGGCCAACCCCGAGGCCAGCGGCCTCGAGGGCAAGGGCGCCGAGGCCCGCGCGATCGGCTACCCGCTCCTCGCCTTCGCCATCCCGGCCGTCTGGTTCTTCTCCTGGCGCGAGCGGGCGTCGTTCCCCTGGCTCGCCGACCTGCTCGTCACCATCACCTGCTTCAGCGACACCCTCGGCAACCGGATGGACCTCTACGACCGCATCGTCTGGTTCGACGACTGGATGCACTTCGCCAACCTCGGGCTGCTCACCGTCGCGGTGCTGCTGCTGACGATGCACCGCAGCGCGGGCCTCGGCGCGGTGCTCGAGCGGGCCCTGGCCTTCGCCGGCACCGCGGCGATCGCCTGGGAGCTGGCGGAGTACGCCGCGTTCCTCAGCCGCCACTCCGAGCGCCAGCACGCCTACGCCGACACCCTCGGTGACCTGGCCCTCGGCGTCCTCGGCGCGCTCGTCGCCGCCGTCGTCGTGCACCGCGCCTGGGCGGCGGGCCACCTGCGCTCGACCGCGCCACAGCTCGAGCATCCCCCCGTGGTCCGCACCGCGGCCGGATAGCCTGCACGGCGATGGACGCCGAGACCGCGGGACCCCGCCCCACCCCCCAGCAGGTACGCCGTGCGCTAGCGCGCGCCGAGCGGGGTGCGGCGCTCGACCCCGCCGAGGCGACCGCCCTCCTGGCGGCGACGGGACCCGAGCTCGACCGGCTGTGCGCGGCCGCGGCGAAGGTCCGCGACGCGGGCCTCGTGGCTGCGGGCCGGCCCGGCGTGGTGACGTACTCGCCCAAGGTGTTCATCCCGGTCACCCGGCTCTGCCGCGACCGCTGCCACTACTGCACGTTCGTGGAGACCCCCGGGCAGGCCGCCCGCGAGGGCCGGGCGCCGTACCTCTCCCCCGACGAGGTCCTCGACATCGCCCGCCAGGGTGCCGAGCTGGGCTGCCTGGAGGCGCTCTTCACCCTCGGGGACCGGCCCGAGGACCGCTGGCCCGAGGCGCGGGCCTGGCTCGACGAGCAGGGCTACGACTCGACGCTGGCCTACGTCCGGGCGCTGGCCGTGCAGGTGCTCGAGGAGACCGGCCTGCTGCCGCACCTCAACCCCGGCGTCATGTCGTGGGAGGAGATGAACCGGCTCAAGCCCGTCTCCCCCTCGATGGGGATGATGCTCGAGACCACCTCGACCCGGCTGCACGAGACCAAGGGCCTGGCGCACTTCGGCTCCCCGGACAAGGACCCGGCCGTGCGGCTGCGGGTGCTCGAGGACGCCGGCCGGCTCTCGATCCCGTTCACCACGGGGCTGCTCGTCGGCATCGGCGAGACGCTCGCGGAGCGCGCGGACACGATCTTCGCGCTGCGCGCCACGATGAAGGCCTACGGCGCGGTGCAGGAGGTCATCGTCCAGAACTTCCGCGCCAAGCCGGACACCGCGATGCGGCACGCCGACGACCTCGACCTCGAGGAGTACCGCGCCGCCATCGCCGTCACCCGCATCGTGCTCGGCCCCAGGGCGCGGGTGCAGGCGCCGCCGAACCTCGTCGACCTGGCCGAGTGCCGGGCGCTGCTCGAGGCCGGCGTCGACGACTGGGGCGGCGTCTCCCCGCTCACCCCCGACCACGTCAACCCCGAGCGGCCCTGGCCCTCGCTGGAGCGGCTGCGCGCCCTGAGCGCGGAGTGCGGCTTCGAGCTGGCCGCGCGGCTGACGATCCACCCCGAGCACGTCCGCGCGTCGCTGGAGTCCGGCGCCCCCTGGCTCGACCCGCGGGTCGCCGGCCACGTCGCCGCCCTCGCCGAGACCAGCGGGCCGCGCGCCGGCCTCGCGCGCCCCGGCGTACGTCCCGTGGGGCGGCCGTGGCAGGAGCCCGACGGCGGCTTCGCGTCGTTGCAGACCGGCGCCGGCCGCACCGACCTGCACGCGGCCGTCGACACCGAGGGGCGCACCGAGGACCGGCGCTCGGACTTCACCGAGGTGTACGGCGACTGGGACTCCGTCCGCGACGCCGCGGCGGGCACCGCCCTGGTCGACGGCGCGCCGGCCGTGCTGCACAGCGAGGGCCGCGAGGCGCTCGCCGCGGCCGAGGCCGACCCGGGGAACCTCTCCGACGAGCACGCCCTGACGCTGATGACCGCCGAGGGCCCGCTGCTCGACCAGGTCTGCCGGCTCGCCGACGACCTGCGCCGCGAGGCCGTCGGCGACGAGGTGACCTACGTGGTCAACCGGAACATCAACTTCACCAACGTCTGCTACGTCGGCTGCCGCTTCTGCGCGTTCGCCCAGCGGCGCACCGACGCCGACGCGTTCTCGCTCTCGCTGGACCAGGTCGCCGACCGCGCCCAGGAGGCCTGGGAGCTCGGCGCGACCGAGGTGTGCATGCAGGGCGGGATCGACCCCGAGCTGCCGGCCACGGCGTACTTCGACCTCGTCACCGCCGTCAAGCAGCGCGTGCCCGAGATGCACGTCCACGCGTTCAGCCCGATGGAGGTCGTCAACGGCACCGCGCGGACCGGGCTGTCGATCGAGGACTTCCTCATCAAGGCCCGCGAGGCCGGCCTCGGGTCGCTGCCCGGCACGGCCGCGGAGATCCTCGACGACGAGGTCCGCTGGGTGCTGACCAAGGGCAAGCTGCCGACCCGGACGTGGATCGAGGTCGTCTCCACCGCGCACCGCGTCGGCATCCCCACGACCTCGACGATGATGTACGGCCACGTCGACAACCCGCGGCACTGGGTCGGCCACCTGCGGGTGCTGTCGCGGATCCAGGACGAGTCCCTCGCGGCCGGGGGGACCGGCTTCACCGAGTTCGTGCCGCTGCCGTTCGTGCACACCTCGGCGCCGATCTACCTCGCCGGGGTGGCCCGCCCCGGGCCCACGTTGCGCGACAACCTCGCGGTCCACGCGATGGCCCGGATCCTGCTGCACGGCCGCATCCGCAACATCCAGACCTCCTGGGTCAAGCTCGGCGTCGAAGGCACCCGCGCGATGCTCCGCGCCGGCGCCAACGACCTCGGCGGCACGCTGATGGAGGAGACCATCTCGCGGATGGCCGGCTCCGAGCACGGGTCGGCCAAGACGGTCGCCGAGCTCAAGGAGATCGGCGCCGGGATCGGCCGTCCGGTGGTCGAGCGGACGACGACGTACGCACCCCGGTCCGGCCCCGCGCCCGACCGGGGTTTGGGCACCGACCGCGCCCGGTAAACTCCCCGCGGCGGGCCACCGGAGCCCGGGCGAGGGCAGGCATGGGATACCCGAAGGTCGACGACGAGTACGACGGTCGCTACCGCATCGTGCGTCGGATCGGGCACGGCGGCATGGGCGTGGTCTACGAGGCCGTCGACAAGGTCCTCAACCGCTCCGTCGCGCTCAAGATCGTGCTGCCGTCCCTCCCCGACCGGGAGGACTTCCACGCCCGCTTCGCCCGCGAGGCGTCGGTGCTGGCACGGATCCGGTCCCGCAACATCGTAGGGATCCACGAGTACGGCGAGACCGACGACACCGTCTACTTCGTCACCGAGCTCTTCCCCGACGGCGACCTGCGGACCTGGCTGCAGGCGCACGGCCCCCTGGACCGCCGCGCCGCGCTGTCGCTGGTCGCGCAGACCTGCGAGGCCCTCGCCGACGCCCATGCCGCCGGCGTCATCCACCGCGACGTCAAGCCCGGCAACGTGCTGCTGTGGAACCGGCCCGAGGGGCTCATCCCCTACCTCGCCGACTTCGGCATCGCGCTCGACGGCAACGCCGCCGACCAGGAGGGCCTGACCCGCGCCGGCACGCTCGTCGGCAGCCCGGCGTACATGGCACCCGAGCGGCACTTCGGCCACGCCGCCGACGAGCGGGGCGACGTCTACTCGATGGGCTGCCTGCTGTGGGCGGTGCTGACCGGCGACGCGCCGTACGCCGGCACCGACTTCCAGATGATCAACAGCCACGTCAACTCGCCGATCCCGCAGCTGGCGACCGGCCACCCCGTCGACGACCGCATCGACGAGCTGTTGGCCCACACCCTGCACAAGGACCCCGAGCAGCGGGTCCGCTCGGCCGCTGAGCTGCGGCAGGCACTGCTGGCGATCATCCGCGACATCGACTCCGGCCGGCTGCCCGTCCCTGGTCCCGCGACCGGCGTGGACGACCCCGTCGAGGCGGCTGGGCTCGGTGGTCCCGGCGGCCCGGCCTCCGCGGTCGACCCCGAGGACGACCGCACCGCGGTCAAGCCGGTCCTCGGCGCTGGTAGTACCGCAGGCGCTGGGGGTGCCGCAGGCGCTGGGGGTGCCGCTGCCGGGACGGTGGGCGGAGCGGCCGCCGCCGGTGCCGCTGCTGCGGCCGCCACCTCCGCCGCGCGGACGGAGCACGACGACCACGAGGGTCCGCAGGCCGGCAGCACGGTCGTGCGCGAGCTGGTCACCCCGGCGGCCGTCGCCGCGCCGTACGTGCCTGGTCCGGGCGACGGCTCGGGTGGTGGGTCCGGCGGGTCCGGTGGCGACGGGCCGGACGGCCCGGCGGGCGCACCCGAGCACCGCGAGCGGCGTCGACGCGGCGGCGTCGCCGTCGCTGCCGCCGCCGGCCTGGTGGCCGCGGTCGCCGTCGCGGCGTTCGCGATCGACGCCTCCACCGGCGACGAGGACGACCAGCCGGTCGCGGGAGACCCCACGACCGCGGCGACCGGCGACGGAGCCGACGAGACCGCCTCGGCGAGCACCAGCAACAGCCCCAGCGCGACCGCCGCCACCCTCCCGGCGCCGAAGGCGCCGAGCGTCCGGGCGCGCAGCGGCTACCGGTCGGTGGGCTTCCGCATCCGCGAGGCCCCCGAGCCGGGCGGCGACGTCGTGCTGAGCACCGAGTACAACCGCGGCCAGGGCTGGCAGACGCTCGGCGACCGGCGTTTCACCATCGACACCGGCCAGGGCGGCAAGCGGGTCTGCGTGCGCGTGCGCACCGTCGCGGAGTCCGCCAGCGGCACGGCCACCAGCCCGGTCCAGCGCGACTGCGCCACCTCCCAGGCCCGCGTCGTGCGCCTCGTGCGGACCCCGGGTGCGTGCACGACGGAGTCCCAGGGCTACACCTACCCGTGCACCTGGTACGGCGTCGAGGTCGCCGGGTTCGCCTCGGGCAGCCGGCCGGTCCCCCGGTTGTTCTCCCGCGGCGTCGGCGAGTGGTGCGAGCAGGGCGTCGACTGCGTGCCGATCCCGGTCGGCAAGGACGGTCGCGGACGCGTCGCCCGCCTGACGAAGATCGCCCGCGACGAGGGCCTCGTGACCCTCGTGGTCGACGGCGTGCGCACCCGCGCCCGCGTCTCCCACTCCTAGTCCGGCGCGTCCCGCGCCCGACCGGCTGGTTGAGAAGCGCGCGCCGGCGATGACCTCGGCCGGCTGGCTGTTCTCCACAGGACCGGACCCCTCGGATCGGTAGTCCGTGACGTTCGGCAGGGACATCCGGCCGATCCACCTGCCGAACGTCACGGACTACAGCGGCGGCGGCGGCGGGCAGGCCGCAGCGACCACCCGGCGTACGAACGCACCACGCCCCCGACCGGCGGACCGGTCGGGGGCGTGCGTCTCAGCGAGGGTCAGGAGCCCGGCGGCGGAGGCGGCGGGCT
>NZ_JAANMS010000056.1 GCF_011250565.1 Nocardioides sp. IC4_145 | reverse complement strand
GGCGGCGGCGAGGACGGCCGCGCCGGCAAGGCCGGCGAGGGTGCCGGCCACAGGCCGGGTGGTGCGGATTCTGCTCACAGGGGTCTCCCGAGAGACGGGCGCGCCGGCGGCACGCGAGGCGGTCAACCTAGGCCTGCGCCGCGACGCTCCACAAGGGTCGTGGCAGCTCCTACCCACTTCTGGGTGGAGGCGCCGGCCCCGGTGAGGTGGGCAGGCCTCGCAGCGCCGCGCTCGGCCAGCGGCGCGGCTTCGGATCGCCCCTCTAGCCTGGGCGGGTGCTGCTGCGGTGGAAGCTGGGCGTCGTCGTGGGCGGTGGGGTGGGCGCCGGGCACGAGGTGTGCCTGCGGCTCGGCCGGTCCGGCGCCAGCGTCCTGGTCGTGGACGCGGACGCCGCGGCCGCCGAGGCGACAGCGGCGGAGGTACGCCGCAGCCGGGTGTCGGCGTGGACGTTGCAGGCCGATCTCGCGACCGAGCCGCACGACGACCAGCTCGTGGCCGGCCGCGCCCGCGACCTCGGCGGCGCCGACCTGCTCGTCACCACAGGACTGGGCGCCCGGACGGCCCTGGGGTTGGGCCGGCTGCTGCTCGACGACCCGGTGCTCGTGCCGGGACCGCGGGACCTCGACGGGTCCCGCACCGCGTCGGCCGTCCTCGGCCTGCTGCGCGACGCCGCGGCCGACCCGGTGGTCCTCCTGTAGCCCGCCTACCGCCGCGCGACCGACGTGGGCACCCGCGCCTCGGGTCCCGGGCCCGGCTGGCAGTGCGGGCACCACCAGGTGCGCCGGTTCGCGGGGTCGTTCGGCAGCTCCGCGACGACCTGCACCTCGGTGCCGCACCGCAGGCACGGCCGCCCGGCACGTCCGGTCACCCAGTGCGACTCGCCCTTGCGGCCGATGCCGGTCGTCACCTGGTAGGCGCCCTCCACCGTCGCCGAGTGCACCAGCGCTCGAGCGCCGAGCGCGACCAGCCGCTCGACGTCGACCTCGCCGATCGGGGTCCAGGGGCTGCGCCCGACCAGGTACGCCAGCTCGTTGGCCCACAGGTTCCCCCACCCGGCCACCTTGCGCTGGTCGAGCAGCGCGGAGACGAGCGCGACGTCCGGCTCGGCGCGCAGGCGACGTACCGCTTCCTCGGCGTCCCAGTCCTCGCGCAGCGGGTCCGGTCCGAGGTGGCCGATGACCTCGTGCTCGCGCGCGGTCTCGACGAGCTCGACCTCGTGCAGCTTGATGCCGTACGCCGTGTGGCCGGCGTCGGTGGCGAGGACGATCCGCACGTCCGGCATCAGCCGGCGGGGCAGCTGCTTGCCGGGGCCGGTGACCGACCAGGAGCCGTCCATCAGCAGGTGGGTGTGCAGGGTGGCCCCGCCGCTGAACCGGGTGAGCAGGTGCTTGCCGTGCGTCGCGTGCTCCAGCACGACCCGCCCCGACAGGTCCCGCGTGGCCAGCCGGGGCAGGCGGAGGTCGCTGCGCGTGATCGTCCGCCCGCGGAGCGGCCGGTCCAGCCGCCGCGCCAGCTTGTAGACGCTGTCTCCCTCCGGCACGCCGCCATCCTCGCGCCCCCGGCCAAGGCACAGGCACGGGCCGGACCGTCGGCGGCGGAACCTATCCTCGGCCCGTGCCCGCACGCCTCCGCCCCGCCGACCCCGCCGACGTCTCCGCCGCCCTGGACCGGGTGCGTGCGGACGAGGCCGGCACGGGGGAGAAGGGCGACCTGCGGCTGCTCGTGAAGCACTACCTGGCGCTGCTGGAGACCCGCGCGCCCGGCCACTCCGTGGAGGTCCGCGTGCCGCCGTACGCCGCGGTCCAGGTCGTCCCCGGCGTCCGCCACACCCGCGGCACCCCGCCGGCGGTGGTCGAGACCGACGCCGCGACGATCATCGCGCTCGCGACCGGCGAGCTGACCTGGCACGAGGCCGAGCAGGCGGGCCGGGTCCGCGCGAGCGGCGAGCGGGCCGACCTGTCGCCGTACCTGCCGCTGCACCGCTCGGTCGGCTGACCTAGCGTTGGGCACCATGACGAACCGCCCCACCACCGACGAGCTGCGCGCGAAGGTCACCGAGGTCCTGCCGGCCCTGCGGAAGGACCTCGAGGACCTCATCCGGATCGAGTCCGTGAGCGCCGACCCCGCCCGCGCGGCGGAGGTGCAGCGCAGCGCCGAGGCGGTGGCCGAGCTGTTCCGCGCCGAGGGCTTCGGGACCGTCGACATCGTCAGCGCCGACGGCGGCGCGCCGGCCGTCATCGCGCACAAGGCCGGGCCCGAGGGCGCGCCGACCGTGCTGCTCTACGCCCACCACGACGTGCAGCCCGAGAACGACCATGCCGACTGGGACTCCGCGCCGTTCGAGCCGACGGAGCGCGACGGCCGGCTCTACGCTCGCGGCGCGGCCGACGACAAGGCCGGCATCGCCGCCCACCTGGGCGCGCTGCGGGTCTTCGGCGACGACCTGCCGGTGAGCGTCACGATGTTCATCGAGGGCGAGGAGGAGGTCGGCTCCGAGTCGCTGCCCGCGCTGCTGCGCGAGCACCAGGAGCGGCTGCGCTCCGACGTCATCGTCATCGCCGACTCCGGCAACTGGGACATCGGCGAGCCCGCGCTGACCACCAGCCTGCGCGGCCTGGTCCGCGCCGACATCGAGGTTCGCACGCTCACCCACGCCGTCCACTCCGGCATGTGGGGCGGCCTCGTCCCCGACTCGCTCATCGCGCTCTCCCGCGTCATCGCCAGCCTCCACGACGACGAGGGCAACGTCGCCGTCGCGGGCCTGCACAGCGGTCCGGCGGCCGACGTGGAGTATCCCGAGGAGCGGCTGCGCGCCGAGTCCGGCGCCCTCCCCGGCGTCCAGTGGATCGGCAGCGGCTCGACCGTCGCCCGGCTGTGGACCAAGCCGGCGCTCTCCATCACCGGCCTCGACGCCCCGAAGGTCGAGGGCGCCAGCAACACGCTCGTCCCGGCCGCGCGCGCCAAGATCAGCCTGCGCATCGCCCCCGGCGACACCACGCAGAACGCCGTCGAGCGGCTCCGCGAGCACCTCGAGGCGAACGTCCCGTGGGGTGCCGAGCTCACCTTCACCGTCGTCGACACCGGCGAGGCCACCCAGATCGACGCGACCGGTCCGGCGTACGACGCCGCGCGCGAGGCGTTCACCGAGGCCTGGGACGGCACTGCGCCGGTCGACATGGGCGTCGGCGGGTCGATCCCGTTCATCGCGGAGTTCCTCGAGGCGTTCCCGCAGGCGAGCGTGCTGGTGACCGGCGTCGAGGACCCCGACACCCGCGCGCACGGCGCCAACGAGGGGTTGCACCTCGCGGAGTTCGAGCGGGTCGTGCTCGCCGAGACGTTGCTGCTGGCCCGGCTGGGCACCCTGGAGGGGTGACCCCCGCCACCCGCGCCGTCCTCGCCGAGCACCGGCGGGCGCGGGTGGAGGCGCTGACCGACCGCCTCGTCGCCACCATCGAGGCGTCCAACCCGGGCTACCGGACCTCCGGGCTCGTGCCGCCCGCGGACCTGTGGCGTTCCTGCCACGACAACGTCGACCGGGTGCTGGAGCTGCTCGTCGGCGCGGACGGCGAGACGCCCGACCCGGGCGACGACCCGGCGTACGACGCCGCCCGGGCCACCGGCCGCCGCCGCTCCGAGCAGGGCCTGCCGCTCGACGACGTGCTGCGCTCGTTCCGGCTCGGCGGCCGGCTGATCTGGGAGGACGTCGTCGACCAGGTCGGCGAGGAGCTGCCCGGCGCGGAGGTGCGCGAGGTCGGCACGCGGCTGTGGGAGGTCGTCGACGAGACGTCCGCGCAGGTCGCCGCGGCGTACCACGCCGCCCAGATCGCCGCCGTCCGCGCCGACGAGCAGCAGCGCGCCGAGCTGTGGGAGGGCCTGCTCGCCGGCCGCGCCCAGGACCCGCGCCTCGCCCACGAGGCCGCGCGCGTCCTCGACGTGCCCGTCGACGGACGGTGGGTCGTCGTCACCGCCACCGGGGTCGACCCCGACCGGCTGTCGTCGCTGGTCGCGCCGCTGCGCTCCTGCTGGGTACGCCGCACCGGCGGCGTGGTCGGGCTGGTGCTGCTCGGCGGGGGCCCGGCCGAGGCTCCCGGCCGGGTCGCCGCGGTGCTCGGACCTGCGGGTGGGCCGGTCGGCGCCTCGGCCGTCGTGGCGGGCCTCGCCGGCGTGGGCACCGGCTTCCGGCAGGCCTCGGTCGCGTTGCGCACGCTCGGCGGCGAGCCCGGCGTGGCGACCTTCGACGAACGGCTGCCCGAGGCGCTGCTCCTCACCGCCCCCGAGGTCGCGGGCCGCCTCGTCGCGGTCTGGCTCGGTCCGCTGCTGGCGCTGCCGGCCGCCGAGTCCGAGGCGCTCCTCGACACCCTCGAGGCCTGGGTCGCCTCCGGCGGCTCGGCCACCACCACCGCCGCCCGGGTGCACTGCCACCGCAACACGGTCCTCAACCGGCTCCGCCGGGTCTCCACGCTGCTCGCCCGCGACCTCGTCGACGCCGTGCCGCCCGTCGAGCTGGCCCTCGCCCTCCGCGCCCACCGCGCGGGCCTCCCCGACTGACCCCGGACCCCGCCGAGGTGGCGCTCCCGCAGGTCCGAGGTGGCGCTCCCGCAGGTCCGAGGTGGCGCTCCCGCAGGTCCGAGGTGGCGCTCCCACAGGTCCGAGGTGGCGCTCCCGCAGGTCCGAGGTGGCGCTCCCGCAGGTCCGAGGTGCCGATCGCGGCTGTGCATCCTGCACAGGCCCATCCGTCCGATCGTGGGCGACGAAGGCATGGTGTGGCAGCCGTCACCGTGAGACGGTTGGACAGATCGGCGCCATCTGTCAAACGGGGACGTGGCGCCGGCCGATCTCGGAGGTGGCGGATGACCGCACTGGAGCACGACCCCCAGGCGACCCAGCACGAACAGCCAGAGGCTCCCGAGGGCGGGCTCGGCCGCCGCGGCTTCCTCGGCTGGGTGATGGCCGGCACGACGCTGGTCGTCGCCGCCGACCTCGGTCTGAGCCGCACCGCGGCGACGGCGGCGATCCCGTCGCTGCCCCAGGTGCCGGAGATCTACGACCTCGAGGACCTGCAGACCGACGCGGCCCTGCCGACGGCGAACCTGGTCACGGTCACCATCAACAAGGACGGCACGGCGTCGTTCGCGCTGCCGCGGATGGAGGTCGGCCAGGGCATCGTCACCTCGACCGCGATGATCCTCGCCGAGGAGCTCGACCTGCCGGTCGAGAAGGTGAAGGTCACGCTGGCCCCCGCCCGCCCCGAGCTGCTGTTCAACCAGCTCACCGGCGGCTCCAACACGACGTTCTCGACGTTCACCCCGATCCGCGTGGCCGCCGCGGTCGCCCGGCGTCGCCTGCTCGACGCCGCGGCGATCCAGCTCGGCACGACCGTCGACCGGCTGACCACGACCGGCGGCATCATCAGCGACACGCTCGGCAACACCGTGACGTACGGCGACCTCGCGACGTCCGCGGCCAGCCAGGTCGTCGAGGCGGTCGAGGTGCTGCTGAAGTCCAAGCCGGACTACCAGGTCATCGGCAAGCCGCGGAACCGCACCGACGCCCGCGAGGCGGTGACCGGCAGGAAGAAGTTCACCACCGACCTCGACGTCCCCGGCGCCCTGCCGACGATGGTCTGCCGACCTCCGGAGCACCAGGGCTCGCCGAAGCGGGTGCGCAACAGGGCGCGGGTGCTGAAGATGCCCGGCGTCACCCACGTCGCGATGGTCGACACCGGCGTCGCGGTGCGCGCCCGGACCTTCGGCCAGTGCATCGACGCGATCCGCGAGCTCGAGGTCGACTGGAACCGCGGCACGGTCAGCGGCGAGTCCGACCAGACGATCCTGGCCAAGCTGAAGGCCCAGGAGCTGCCGATGGTGGTCCCGCAGGTGCCGGTGCTCGCGCAGCAGGTCGACACCCGCTTCGAGTTCATGTTCCGCTCCAGCGCCGCGCTCGAGCCGTACGCCGCCATCGCCGACGTCCGCAAGGACCGTGCGGAGGTCTGGGCGGGCCTCAAGGCGCCGATCGTCGCGCAGGGCAACATCGCGGCGGCGACCGGGCTGCGCCCGGACCAGGTGAAGGTCAACGTCGTCACCGGCGGCGGCTCCTTCGGCCACAAGCTCTTCGGTGACCACGCGATCGAGGCCGCCACGATCTCCCGGGCGATGGGCGTGCCGGTCAAGCTCACGTGGCACCGCGTCGACGAGCCGCGGCAGGGCCGCCTGCACCCGATGGCGACCTCGCGGGTGCGCGCGACGATGCTGGCCGGGCAGGTGCTCAGCTTCGAGCAGCGCCACACCAGCGTCACCACCGACTTCAGCCACGGGCTGGGCGAGATGATCACCTCGCTCGCCGACGAGCTGCCGACCGGCCTGGGCGGCCTCGGGTTCGCGGAGACGATCTTCACCCTCACCCAGGAGCTGCCCTACAACTTCGGCGTCGTCACCCAGCTGCTCAACGAGCCGCTGGAGTTCGAGGACAAGTTCTCGACCGGCTCCATGCGCAACATCTACTCCCCGGACACCTGCGTCGCCGCCGAGCTGACCATCGACCTGATGGCGAAGAAGGCCGGCAAGGACCCGATGCAGTTCCGTCTGGACCACGTGAAGAACAAGCGGGTCCGCGCGGTGCTGGAGAAGGTGAAGAAGGAGGGCAGCTGGGGCCGGAAGATGCCGAAGGGCATGGCCCAGGGCGTCGCGCTGCACAAGGAGTACAAGGGCGCCACCGCCGTGCTCGTCGAGATCGACTGCCGTCCGCAGACGGTCGGCCGCGACCTGGGCAGGGAGACCTACACCGGCCCGCGCGTCACCAAGGCCGTCATCGCCGTCGACTGCGGCCTGGTCATCAACCCGCGCGGCGTCGAGGCGCAGATGCAGGGCGGGTTCATGGACGGCCTGGCGATGACGCTGAGCGCCAGCAACCACCTGCGCGACGGACGCTTCCTCGAGGCCAGCTGGGACAACTACTTCTACACGCGGCAGTGGAACGTCCCGCCCGAGGGCGTCGAGGTCCACATCGTCGACCCCGGCTCGGACACTCCCGGCGGCGTCGGCGAGGCCGCGGTCGGGTCGTCCGCGGCCGCGGTGGCGTGCGCCTACGCCCGCGCCACCGGCACCCTGCCGACCCGCTTCCCGATCAATCACGGGCAGCTGCGGTTCAAGCCCAAGTCCTTCGTCCCCTCCCTTCCGCCGTCGCCGACCGACGGCCTGAAGAAGACCTACTGAGGAGCGCGCCGTGCCCAAGCAGACCTTCATCCTCAACGGCAAGCCCGTCACCGTGAACGTCAACGACGACGTCCGCGTGCTCTGGGTCCTCCGCGACCTCCTCGGCGTCACCGGCCCCAAGTACGGCTGCGGCATCAACGTCTGCAAGGCGTGCACCAGCCACCTCAACGGCAAGGCGTTCAACCCCTGCTCGGTCAAGGTCGGCGACCTGCGGAAGAACGACAAGGTCACCACCATCGAGGGGCTCCCGGCCACCGTCGGCGCGAAGGGCGAGGACCTCCACCCGATGCAGGAGGCCTGGCTCGAGCTCGACGTCGCCCAGTGCGGCTACTGCCAGCCCGGCCAGATCATGGCGGCCGTCGCGCTGGTGAAGAAGGTACGCCGCGAGGGCCGCGACATCACCGAGGCCGACCTCGACCGGATCCGCAACGTGTGCCGCTGCGGCACCTACGTGCGGATCCGCGAGGCGATCGAGAAGGGCGCCCGCGCGATGCGCTGAGCCCCGTCCGGGTCCTCCGGCCCCTCCGGCTCCTCCGGTGCGGCGGCCAGGGGAGCCGGCGGCAGGGCGGCGTGCAGGAACGCCAGCACCTCGTCGGTCGGCACCGCCCCGATGAGCGCGTCGCCGTGGCGCAGCCCCGGCAGGATCGTGGTCTGCACCCGTGGGTCCCGCCCGCGGCGCACCAGCGCCTCGAACCGGCGCACCAGCGCCGGCGTCGCGATGTGGTCCAGCGACCCGGCCCAGATCCGGATCGGCATCCCGCGGTAGCGCGAGCGCCGGTCGCGGGCGATGACGGTCGGGCTGGACCGGGCTCCGTGGCGGGCGTTGGAGTAGCCACCCGGGAACGCCGCGTCGACCGGTACGCCGCGCCGCCTCAGCGCCGCGAGGTTGAGCGCCGGCTGGAGCGCGACGACGCACGCCACGTCGCGGCGGTGCGTGCCGGCGTACGACAGCACGGCGGCGCCGCCCATCGAGGAGCCGATCAGCGCGACCGGCCCCGCAGCGCCGCCCCTGCGGCGGTGCGCGGCGATGACGGCGTCGATGTGCCGGTGGTTGCGCTCGTTGCCCCACAGGTAGCCGCCGAAGTCCGAGACCACCACCCGGTAGCCGCTCGCAGCCGCCGCGACGAGGTGCTCGCGGATCGCCGCGGTGCTCCGGCGGTGGAGGATCGCGTCGGTGTCCCGCCCGAGGCCGTGGTGGTAGACCACCAGCGGCAGCGGTGCCAGCGCGGTGGCGGTCGGCTCGATCGTCGCGACCAGGCCCTGGTTGCTGCGGCGGAGGTCGACCGTCACCTCGGGCGCGATCGTGAGCGCCGACCGCGCGGCGCCCGCGACGGGACGGGCAGCAGCGGCGGTCGCCGCGGCCAGCAGCCCGCCGACGACGAGCGCGCGGCGGGACGTGCCCGGGTTCACGGCACGAGCCTCATGGCGCCGGGTCGGCGGCGGGGAGCCGCACGCGGAACGTGCTGCCGCGACCGAGGGCGGAGTCGAGCTCGATCTGCCCGCCGTGCCGCTCGACGATGCGCGCGACGATGGCCAGGCCGAGCCCGGTGCCCGGCTGCGCGACGGCGACCGGGTTGGTGGACCGGAAGAACTCGGTGAACAGCTTCTCCTGGTCGGCCTCGCTGATCCCGAACCCCTCGTCGCGGCACTCGACGACCACCTCGTCGCCCTCCCGGGCAAGCGCGACGGTGACGGTGCGGCCCGGCTCGGTGTACTTCACGGCATTGCTGACCAGGTTCGACAGCAGGCGGTCGAGCTCGTCGGGGTCGCCGTGGGCCAGGACGGGGCACGCCGGCGCCTCGACGTGGACGGTCAGGTCGCGCTTGCTGGCGGCCAGGCTCGTCAGGTCGACGACGTCGCGGGCGACGGTCGAGAGGTCGACGGGCCGGGGAATGACCGGGTTGCTGGGGTCGCCGACCTTCGAGAGCAGCAGGAGGTCGTCGATGACGCGGACCATGCGACGGGCGCCGCGGTCCATCGCGGACAGCGCCTGCTGCACGCCGGCGTTGACGTCCTCGGCCTCGAGCATCTCGAGGTAGCCGACGATGGAGGTGAGCGGGTTCTTCAGCTCGTGCGCGACGGTCGCGATCAGCTGCCCCTTGTACTGGTCGAGCGCCTGCAGCTCCTTGACCAGCCGGTGCTCGCGCTCGAAGGCGCGGACGTTGAGGATCGCGGTGCCGAGGTCGCGTCCGATGTCGAGCGCGGCGGTGGCCTCGGTCTGGTTCCACGGCGCGCCGCCGTGCGGCCGGGTGAGCACCAGGTTACCGAGCGTCTCGGGGCCGACGCCGATCGGCACGAAGAGGATCGAGCCGATGTCCAGGCTGTCGAGGAAGTCGACGATCTGGGCGCGCTCGTGGTCGCGGAGCCCGTCGCCGAGCCGGCCGCGCGCGACCACGACGGTCACCTGCGCCGCCCAGGCCTCGCGCGCCGAGCGCTCCGCGACCCGGATGATGGCCTCGGGCAGCTCGACCGCCGTGCCGTCGATGGCGTGGATCGCCCCGGTGCCGAGGCCGTCCTCGTCGAACGTCTGGATCCACATGCCGAGCGCCCGGAAGCCCTCGACGAGCGCCTCGCTGGACTCCTCGAGGATCCGCGCGAGCGACCGCTGCCGCGAGGCCCGGCGCACGACCTGGCGCGCGGTGTCGGCCAGCCGGACCTGCTCCTCGAGCTCCTCGCGCTCCAGCTCGCGGAGCACCGCCCGCGACGCCTGCGCGGCGTACCGCTCCAGCAGCCGCCGGCGCTCCGGGCCGGGCCGTCGGCCGTCGTCGGGCAGGTCGATCGACACCAGTCCGCGCATGGCGCCGTCGGCGTCGAGCAGCGGCGCGGTGAGCATGTCGAGCGGGTGCCAGGCATCCGGGACGTCGAGCGGGTCGACCTCGGGCACCCAGGCCCACGTCTCGACCTCGGACTGGAGTCGCTCGTGCGGCACGAACTTCAGCAGCCCCCAGTCGTCGGCGACCTCGAGCTCGTTGACGAGCAGGTGCAGCGGCGTGCGCCGCCCGATCAGCTCCTCACGGGCCTGCGGGCTGCCGGCGACCGCGGCCATCTCGAGGTGGCCGTCGCGGACCAGCCCGATGGCGGCCACGCCGAAGCCGGCGACGGCGGTGATCCCCTCGGCGATCAGCTGGAGCGACTCCTGCGCCTCCGACGAGAGCCCCGACGGCCCCGGACGGGGCGGCGCAGGCGCAGGCGGGCGCGAGGACATCGTGCTCCAGGTGGGGGCGAAGAACGGGGGTGCCGCCCACGATACGCAGCGGCCGCCAGCCCTGTCCGCGGAACCGGTATGGACCGGCCCGCCGTCGTCGACCCGGCCTCGGGGTCGTGTGTCCCAGGGCGCGCCCGTCCGCGTCCTCGGGCACACGACCCGTCGGGGGCCGGCCCACGACCACACCGCAGCGCTCCCCCGTCCGCGGCCGGCTCGCGAATCGGGGCCGACCCGGCCCCGCCGCTACGATCGGGGCGTGCCCTACCTCAGCAGCAGTGGCAGCTCGCGCAGGGGCGGCGACGGCCGGCTCACCACCGCGTTGGACCCGCAGGAGGCCGGACCGCAGGACGCCTGCGGGGTCTTCGGGGTCTGGGCGCCGGGGGAGGACGTCGCCAAGCTGACGTACTTCGGCCTCTACGCGCTCCAGCACCGCGGCCAGGAGTCCGCCGGCATCGCGGTCAGCAACGGCCGGCAGATCCTCGTCTACAAGGACATGGGCCTCGTCTCGCAGGTCTTCGACGAGACCACCCTGGAGTCCCTGAAGGGTCACGTCGCGATCGGCCACGCGCGCTACTCGACGACCGGGGCGAGCACCTGGGAGAACGCCCAGCCGACGTTCCGTCCCACCGCCGACGGCTCGGTCGCGCTGGGCCACAACGGCAACCTGATCAACACCCACGAGGTGCGCGGCATGGTCGCCGACCTGCCCGGCCCGGACGACGAGCTGGAGCTCCACACCCGCCCCGCGGGCGAGGCGACCAACGACACCAGCCTCGTCACCGCCCTCCTCGCGCACCACCCGGACAGCTCGCTGGAGCAGCGCGCGCTCGAGGTGCTGCCGCACCTGCGCGGCGCCTTCTGCTTCGTCTGGATGAACGAGAACACGCTGTACGCCGCCCGCGACCCGCAGGGCATCCGCCCGCTCGTCCTGGGCCGGCTCGACCGCGGCTGGGTCGTGGCCTCCGAGGACGCCGCGCTCGCGACGATCGGCGCCAGCGTCGTCCGCGAGGTCGAGCCCGGCGAGATGCTCGTCATCGACGACCAGGGCCTGCGCTCCCACAGGTTCGCCGAGCCGGAGCGCAAGGGTTGCGTCTTCGAGTACGTCTACCTCGCCCGCCCCGACGCCACCATCAGCGGCCGCAACGTCCACGAGGCGCGCGTCGAGATGGGCCGCCGGCTGGCCCGGGAGTTCCCCGTCGAGGCCGACCTCGTGATGCCGGTGCCGGAGTCGGGCACGCCCGCCGCGTCCGGCTACGCGCAGGAGAGCGGCATCCCGTTCGGCCAGGGCTTCGTCAAGAACGCCTACGTCGGCCGCACCTTCATCCAGCCCAGCCAGACCCTGCGCCAGCTCGGCATCCGGCTCAAGCTCAACGCGCTCGAGCACATGATCCGTGGCAAGAAGGTCGTCGTCGTCGACGACTCGATCGTGCGCGGCAACACCCAGCGCGCCCAGGTGCGGATGCTCCGCGAGGCCGGCGCGCTCGAGGTGCACGTGCGGATCTCCAGCCCGCCGGTGAAGTGGCCGTGCTTCTACGGCATCGACTTCGCCACCCGCGCCGAGCTGATCGCCAACGGCCTCGACGTCGACGAGATCGCCGCCAGCGTGGGCGCCGACAGCCTGGGCTACATCTCGCTCGAGGGCATGGTCGAGGCCACTGGCCAACCGGCGCAGTCGCTGTGCCAGGCGTGCTTCACGGGGGAGTACCCCGTCGAGCTGCCCGACGAGTCGCTGCTCGGCAAGCACCTGCTCGAGGCGACCCTGAAGTCCCCCACCATGGGCCGCGCGCTGCCCGTGCTCAACAACCCGTGAAGGACCAGCCGGTGACCAACGGCCAGAACGCCTACGCCCGTGCCGGCGTCGACATCGAGGCGGCCGACACCGCCATCGAGCTGATGAAGGGGTACGTCGCCCGCGCGACCCGCCCCGAGGTGATCGGCGGGCTCGGCGGCTTCGCCGGCCTCTTCGACGCGAGCGCCCTGACGAAGTACGAGCGTCCCCTCCTGGCCACCTCCACCGACGGCGTCGGCACCAAGGTCGCGATCGCGCAGGCGATGGACGTCCACGACACCATCGGCTTCGACCTCGTCGGCATGGTCGTCGACGACCTCGTCGTCTGCGGGGCCGAGCCGCTCTTCATGACCGACTACATCGCGACCGGCCGGGTCGTGCCGGAGCGGGTCGCCGCGATCGTCAAGGGCATCGCCGAGGCCTGCCAGGTCGCCGGCTGCGCGCTCGTGGGCGGCGAGACCGCCGAGCACCCGGGTCTCCTCGGCCCGGACGAGTACGACGTCGCGGGCGCGACCACCGGCGTCGTCGAGGCCGACCGGCTGCTCGGGCCGGGCCGGGTCCGTCCCGGGGACGTCGTCCTCGCCATGGCCGCCAGCGGCCTGCACTCCAACGGCTACTCCCTCGTCCGCCACGTGCTCCTCGGCGCGACCAGCGAGGGCGGCGCCGCCTGGTCGCTGGACCGCAACGTGCCCGAGCTCGGCCGGTCGCTCGGCGAGGAGCTGCTCACCCCCACGCGCATCTACGCCCAGGCCTGCCTCGAGCTCGCCGACCGCACCGGAGTCCACGCGATGTCCCACATCACCGGCGGCGGGCTGGCCGCGAACCTCGAGCGGGTCATGCCGGTGGAGCTGGCCGCCACCCTCGACCGCGGCACGTGGACCCCGCAGCCGGTCTTCGACCTGGTCCGCCGGGTCGGCGACGTCTCGCAGGAGGACCTCGAGGCCACCCTCAACTGCGGCGTCGGCATGGTCGCCCTCCTCCCGCCCGACGACGTCGACGAGGCCGTCCGCGTCCTCGCCGAGCACGACATCCGCGCCTGGCCCGCCGGCGAGGTCCGCGAGGCCGGCGACGCCCCCGGCGGCTCCGTCCGGCTCACCGGCCAGCACCCGGGCTGGTAGCCCCGTCGCCCTGCGCCTTGATCGGCTCGCGGCGGCGGTTCCCCCAGGTATGTCGGTGGACCGACGCTTCCCACGGTGAGTTGACCCGGGGGAGTGCTGGTTCGCCTGCATGCCTTGATGAACCGACGCCCGGAACCGACCCCCGGACCCGCCCGGCCCCGCCCCCACGAGACGCGCGGACGCGAGTTCGACCCCGGACGTGCGGGAACAACCATCGAACAGGTAGCGTTGGCGCCACGGAGAATTTCTGAGGACAGCCCGGGTGCCACTGTGCCCCGGCCAAGTTGCGAGGGGGCTGACCCTATGGGGCGCGGCCGAGCGAAGGCTAAGCAGACGAAGGTCGCCCGCGACCTGAAGTACCGGACTCACGAGACGGACTTCGGGAAGCTGGCGCAGGAGCTGCACGGTGGTGAGACCGACCACCAAGAGCCCGAGGTGGATCCGGAGATCCTCGAGAAGTGGGCTGACGTCGTGGAGCCGCAGCGCGACTGACGAGTGACCCGGCCGCCGGATCCCTCGGCCGAGGGATCCGGACGACCGGGTCGTCGTCTCTCCGGTCGAGGGAGCCGGCAGGGTCAGCGACCCAGCCAGATCCCTCGCAGGCGGCCGACCTCGCGGATGCGACGCTCCGCGAGCCGGTCGGCGGCGACGGCGGGTGAGACGCCCTCGGCGGCTGCGGTCCGCAGGACCGCCAGCGTGGTGTCGTAGATGCCGGCAGCTCGTTGCTGCGCGCGCTCGAAGGAGAACCCCTCGAGCTCGTCGGCGACCTGCACCAGGCCGCCGGCGTTGACGCAGTAGTCGGGCGCGTAGACGATCCCCCGATCGAGCAGCGCCTTCTCGACGCCGGGGTGGGCGAGCTGGTTGTTGGCGGCGCCGCAGACGACCTGTGCCGTCAGCACGTCGACGACCTCGTCGGTCAGCGCGCGTCCGAGGGCGCAGGGTGCGTAGACGTCGAGCGGCTCGGCCACCAGCTGCTCGGTCGTGGCGACCGCGCGGACCGCGCCGGAGGCGGCGTGCTCGGCGAGGACCTGCTCGACAGCCGGCGCGTGCACGTCGGTGACGACGACACGGGCGCCCTCCTCGACCAGGCGCCGCACCAGGTGCCGTCCGACCTTGCCGACCCCGGCCACGCCGACGGTCCGGCCGGCCAGCGACGTGCTGCCCCAGGCGTGCTCGGCGGCCGCGCGCATGCCCTGGAACACGCCGTACGCCGTGAGCACCGAGCTGTCGCCCGCGCCACCGTGGGCGACGGTCCGGCCGGTGACGAAGGAGCACTCGCGCGCGACGTGGTCCATGTCGACGCTGTAGGTGCCGACGTCGCAGGCGGTGTAGTAGCGCCCGGCCAGCGACTGGACGAACCGCCCGTAGGCGCGCAGCAGCGCCTCGGACTTCAGCGTCGACGGGTCGCCGATGATCACGGCCTTGCCGCCGCCGAGGTCGAGCCCGGCGAGCGCGGCCTTGTAGGTCATGCCGCGCGAGAGGTCGAGGACGTCGCGGACCGCGTCGGCGGTCGTGGCGTAGGGGTGGAACCGGGTGCCGCCGAGGGCGGGGCCGAGGGCGGTCGAGTGGATCGCGACGATCGCGCGGAGACCGGTGGCGGGGTCGTTGCAGAAGACGACCTGCTCGTGCTCGGCGCCGAGGTCGAGGACGTCGACGGCGGGAGCGTGCTGGGGTGGACGGGTAGCGGACATGGGTGCGCCTGCTCTCTGTGCGGCCGCGGGGGTGGTGCGGCGGGTGGGCGACCCACAGGGGTGGCGTGGGTCACACCCAGCCTAGGGCGTCTCAACCGAGCGCGCGCACCAGGGCGTACGCCGCGGCGAAGGTCCCCAGGAGCACCAGCACGGCGAGCAGGGCGGTCACCACGGGTGCCCCCGCCGGGCGCTCGTCCACAGCCGGCCGTTCCGGCGCGGCGGGTGGGCGGGCCGGCAGCGCCACGGTCGCGCCGTCCGTGAGCGCCCGACGGAGGCCGGCGACGAGCGCGCCGACGTCGTCGGGGCGCCGGTCCGGGTCGGGGTCGAGCGCGCCGAGCAGCACCTCGTCGACGGCGGGCGGCAGGTCGGTGAGCGTGGACGGCGCGGCCGGGAGCCCCGCGGACACGAGCGAGCTGACCGACCCGGTGCGCGCCAGCTCGCCGGTCAGCAGCTGGTAGGCGACCGCCGCCAGCGCGTGCACGTCCGCCCGCCGGTCGACGCCGGTGCCGAGGGCCTGCTCGGGCGCCATGTACGCCGGCGTCCCGACCACCTGGGTCAGCCCGCTCGCGTGGAGCATCGCCTTGGCGACCCCGAGGTCGGCGACGAGCAGCCGTTCGCCGGCGCTGCCGCCGCTGCGGAGCAGCAGGTTCTGCGGCTTGACGTCGCGGTGCACCACGCCGAGGTCGTGCAGCACGGCCAGCCCGTCGGCGGCCTGCGCGACCAGGTCGACCACCCGGCCGGGCGGCAGCGGCCGACCGGGCTCAAGCAGCGTGGCGAGCGAGCCGAGGTCGGCGTACGTCATCACGAAGTACGGCGTCCCGTCGGCCTCGCCGATGTCGTGCACCCGCACGACATGGTCGCTGTCGGCGCGGCGCAGGATCCGCGCCTCCTCGAGGAAGCGCTCGCGGACGTCGAGCCGTTGCGCCCAGTTCTCCGCGAGCGCCTTGACCGCGACGTCGGAGTCGAGCTCGGCGTCGTGGTAGAGCCAGACCGTCGCGAACCCGCCGACCCCGAGCCGGTCGACGCGCCGGAGGCGGCCGAGGTGCTCGGGGAGGGGCATGGGTCGTATCGTCCCAGACCGTGGAGGAGCCCACCCCCGACGAGCTGGACGCGCTCGCGCTGCGCGCGGCCGCCGGCGACCGGGACGCGCTCGAGGAGCTGCTCGCCGCCGTCCAGCCGCGGGTGCGCCGGATCTGCGGGCGGATGCTGCTCTTCCCCGAGGACGCCGAGGAGGCCGCGCAGGACGCGCTGCTGCTCGTTGCGACGCGGATCGGGTCCTTCGGCGGACGCAGCCGGTTCACCACCTGGCTGCACGCGGTCGCGTCCAACAGCGCCCGCTCGACGTACCGCACCCTCAAGCGGCGCGCCGCCGAGCGGCCCACCGACGAGCTCCCCGTCGCCGCCGACCCGCGCACGACCAGCGTGATCGCCGGCAGCCGGCTCGACCTGCTGGAGGCGCTCGAGGTCGTCGGCGCGGAGCGGCCCGAGCTGGTGGAGCCGCTGGTGCTGCGCGACGTGCAGCAGCTGGACTACGCGGAGATCGCCCGGCTGCTCGACGTCCCGCTCGGGACGGTGAAGTCGCGCATCCACAGCGCCCGCGCCGCCGTCCGCCCGCTGCTGCGCGTCACGGACTGACCGCCCGCGCTCAGCCGGCGCGCATCAGCACGACGTCGCCGTGGGTGCCGTAGCCGGCGAGCGGCCCGCCCGCCCGCGTGCCGTCGAAGGTGACGGCCAGCCACCCGCCGCCCTCGTGCTCGTCGAGCGGGACGAGCGTGGGCCACGGGATGTTCGAGGGGTACGGCGCGTCGAGCCGCCCGGTCGCCCGCATCGCCAGGTCGTGCACCGGCCACGAGCGCGCGTGCTTGTCGCTGGCGAGCACGTGCCAGGCGCCGGCGACCCGCAGCAGCGTCGTGCCCTCGCACTCGCGCGGCGAGGTGTCAGCGCCGAGCATCCCGAGCCGGTCGAGGTCGGGTCCGCCGGCGAGCGCGGGGTGGAAGTCGAAGTACCTGCGCGCGTTGACGAACCCGACCAGCCACCCCTCGTCGGTGCGGACGAGGTGCGGGTCCCACACCGCCGCCGAGCGCAGCCCGCCGGTCGGCAGCGGCAGCTCAGCGGTGTCGAGGACGTGCCGGCCGTGCAGCAGGTCGGCGTCGCTGCGGGCCAGCGTGACGCGCGTCCGGCGGCGCCGGTCGAAGTCGCCCCAGGTGCTCGTCGCGACCAGCCACGCGCCGCCGTTGCGCACGAGGTGGGTGGCGTGGTCGCCGAACGCGCCCGACCGGTCGGGCCGGCGGAAGAAGAGGTCGGCGGTGTGCGTGAGCGCGAGCGTCGCCGGGTCGAGCGACCACACCGAGGTGTGGGCGGTGTCGAAGAAGCCCGGCCCCGCCGAGGTGGCGGTCAGGTGCACCAGCCCGTCGGGGCGGTACGCCGTGCCGTCGGCCGCGGTGACCACGCGCAGGTCGCGCAGGCCGAGCTGCCCGAAGCCACCGAGCGTCCCGCCGTCGGCCGTGAGCGTGGCCAGCCAGCCCTCGTCGTGGGTGTCCACGCGCGGGGCGCGCCGGTCGGCGAGGTCGACCCGGCAGCGGGCGACCCAGCCGCCGGCCTCGCGGGTCAGCAGCGTGACGTGGGTGCCGGTCAGCGCCAGGCAGAGCCGCTCGACGGGTGCTGCCGCCCGGCCGTGCCGTCGCGACCGGTGCCGGGTCGTCCGCCGCCCGGTGGTGACCTCCAGCCGGGCGGAGTCGTCGTACGACCCGGTCACGCGGACCCCGGCTCCCGCGAGCACGAGCAGAGCGCCCGGCTCGCCCTCCACGGCGACGTACGGGCCGAGCGCGCCGACCCCGGCCGGGAATGGTCGGACCATCTCGACGGGCCGCCGCCGCGCGACCACCTCGAACCGGGGCAGCAGCGCGGGGACGGGACCGGGCAGCGGCGCCGGCACTACCGCTCGACCGCGTCGCGGAGCGCGGACACGGCCGCCGCGACCTCGCGGTCCAGGTCGGCCAGCAACCCGGTCATGCCGGCGGTCGTGCCCGCCTCGGCGTGGTCCTCCATCCGCTGGGCGACCTCGGCCACCCGGGAGAGGCCGAGGTTGAGGGCGCTGCCCTTGACCAGGTGGGTGGAGGTGAACGTGCGGTTCGCGTCCCCGGTCCGGACCGCGTCGTGGATGGCGGCGACCTGCTCGTCGATGCGCCCCACGAACGAGGTGGCGGTCCGGACGAAGAAGCTGACGCCGTCCTTGCGCAGCTCGTCGAGCATCCGCACCCGCGCCGGGTCGAGCACCGGACCGGTGGGGCGGGACCGGCCGGCCAACTCCGCCGGGTCGGGCGGGGCGCTCCGGTCCCTGGCGGACTCGGGGTCGCCAGCGCCGTCGGAGCTGCCGGTGCCGGCGAGAGCCGCAGCGGTGGGTCCGCTGCGACCCGCGGGACCGCCCGGCGGCGCCGCCTGCGGACCGGTCCAGCGGTGGAGCACGGCGTCGAGGTCGCCGGGGTCGACCGGCTTGGTGAGGAAGTCGTCCATGCCCGCGGCCAGGCAGCGCTCGCGCTCGCCCTCGAGGGCCGAGGCGGTCATCGCGATGATCGGCACGCGCTGACCGGCCGGCTCGTGCCGGCGGTGGGTGCGGGTCGCCTCGAAGCCGTCCATCCGCGGCATCCGGCAGTCCATGAGCACGGCGGCGTACCCGTGCCGCCCGCGCAGCCGCTCGACGGCCTCGAGCCCGTCGGAGGCGACGTCGACCGCGTAGCCGCGGCTCTCGAGGATGCCCGTGGCCACCAGCTGGTTGACCGGGTTGTCCTCGACCACAAGCACCCGCAGGCCGAGCTCGTCGGCCGGCCGCTGTGCGGGCCGCCCGCCCGTCCCCTCGGCCGGGGCGAGCAGGGACAGCAGCACGTCGCGCAGGTCGTCGTGGCGCACCGGCTTGGCGAGCGTCGCCTCGATGCCCGCGGCGCGCGCCTCGCCGGCGCCGACCGCCGAGTCGGAGCTGAGCAGCAGCAGCCGGGGCTGCACGAGCGTCGTGTCGGCGCGGAGCCGGCGGGCCAGGTCGAGCCCGTCCTCGTCCGGCATGAGCAGGTCGAGCACGGCGACGTCGTACGCCCGGCCCTGGCGGGTCGCGGCCCGCAGCACCAGGAGCGCCTCCGCGGCCGTCGGGACCGCGACCGACTCGACGTCCCACGACCTCAGCTGCTCGGTGAGCACGAACCTGTTGGTCGCGTTGTCGTCGACGACCAGCACCCGGCGTCCTGCCAGCGACGCGGGGTCCGCCGCCCGCGCCGCGGCCACGTCGACGGCAGCGGCCGGCCCGTCCTCGGCGCCGCGGGCGAACCGTGCGGTGAAGCTGAAGGTGCTGCCGCGGCCCGGCGTGCTGTCGACGGTGATCTCGCCGCCCAGGGCGTGGACCAGCTGCTGGCTGATGGCCAGGCCCAGGCCGGTGCCGCCGTGCCGCCGGGTCGTCGACGGGTCGGCCTGGGTGAAGGCGTCGAAGAGCCGGGCCCGCCCGACGGGGTCGATGCCGACCCCGGTGTCGCGCACCGCGACCCGCAGCACCACGTCGTGCGCCGACTGCGCGGCCAGCCCGGCCTCGACGACCACCTCGCCGCGGTCGGTGAACTTCACGGCGTTGGACGCGAGGTTGGAGACCACCTGTCCGAGGCGCACGGCGTCGCCGCGCAGGACGCGCGGCACGTCCGGCGCGCACGCCACCACGAGCTCGAGGCCCTTGTCGTGGGCCGGGCCGCTGCACACCCCGGCGGTCTGGTGCAGGACCGACCGGACGTCGAAGTCCGCGGTCTCCAGCTCCAGCTTGCCGGCCTCGATCTTCGACAGGTCGAGGATGTCGTTGATGATCGCCATGAGCGTCTGGCCGGCGTCGCGCAGGCCGTCGACGAGACGCTGCTGCTGGTCGTCCAGCGGTGTGCGGCCGAGCAGGTCGGTCAGGCCGATGACGCCGTTCATCGGCGTCCGGATCTCGTGGCTCATCGTGGCCAGGAACTCCGACTTCAGCCGCGACGCCTCCATCGCCGCGTCGCGCGCCTCCGCCAGGTCGGCGGCGTGCTGCTCGCGCTCGGCGACGAGGCCGAGCTGGATGACCACCTGGTCCAGCAGGGCGTACGACGTCTCGTCCGGCGGTACCTCGTCGGCCAGGAGGCTGATCACGCAGACGACCCGCCCGCCGGCGGTGACCGGGAGCGCCACCAGGCTGTGGGTGGGTGGGTCGCCCGGGACGGTGGCCGCCTCGATGGCGGCCGACCGGCGGGCCCGCTCGACGAGGTCGGGGTCCGTGCGGACCGGACCGTCGGCATCGGTGAGCGGCACCAGGCCCTCGCCGTCGAGGACGTGCACGGCGAGCGGCTCCCACCCGCTGCTGCCGGCCGGCAGCGCGCGCGCCGCGATCGCGATGGCCTCCGCGAGGGTCGTCGCCCGGTTCGCGGCGAAGGCCATCTCCTGGAGCAACCGCAGCCGTCGGGTCGCCTCGGCGGCCTCGGCGTCGGCCTGCTTGAGCGCGTGGATGTCCTGCCCCGTGCCGCTGAGCACCCGCGCACCGGAGGCGGTGACCTGCGCGCGACCCAGGCCGCGCACCCAGCGGACCTCGCCGTCGGGCCGCACGACGCGGGCATCGAACGCGAACGACTCCTCGCCCTCCACGACGGCCTCCAGGGCCGACGCGACCTCCTCGCGGTCCTCGGGGTGGACCACCTCGAGGAACGCCGCCAGCGTGGGGCGCCAGGTCTCGGGGTCCCGGCCGGTGATCCGGTACATCTCCTCCGACCAGTCGGCGACCTCGACCCGCGGGTCCCAGGTCCAGCTGCCGACCCGGGCGATCTCCTGCGCGTCGGCGAGCGCCCGCTCGCGGGCCCGCAGCTGCTCCAGCAGCCCCCGCCGCCCGGCGTACGGCGTGACCCGCACGAGCCAGCGCCACGGCTCGCCGAGCTCCTCCGGCAGCGGGACGGCCGAGACCAGTGCCGGCAGCCCGTCCCGGTCGCCGGCGCGCGCGAGGACGGCCTCGGCGTTCTCCCACGTCCGGGCGCCGTCGTACGTCGCGTCGTCGCCGGGTCGGGCCACGAACAACCGGCGCACGGGGGTCCCGAGCAGCTCGTCACCCGACCGCCCGACCGCCTCGGCGAGCGCGTCGTTGACGAACGTGATCGCGCCGGTGGCGTCGACGAAGCACAGGCCGTCCGTCGTCGTCTCGGCCACGAACCGGAACAGGTGCTCCGGTGGCCGCTCGGCCTCCGCCACGGGCTCCACCTCCGACACACGATGATGGCGGGCACCGCCCGACGGTCCCTCCGTCAGGGACGCGGTACCCGGCCCGGGCGCTTCCGGTCACTCGGAGGGTCGGGGCGCCTCCGGGAGCTCGCAGTCCACCTTCGGGTTGACGCCGGCGTAGTTGAGCGGTCCGGCGACGACGGTCAGGGCGGTGTCGCCGAAGGTGCTGCAGCTGACCTCCTGGTCGTCGCCGAAGTAGCCGCGCTGCCAGGCCGCGGCCGCGCCGATGACCAGCCACACGACCACCAGCAGTCCGATGAGTCCACGCACAGGCCGCTCCTTCCTCGAGGGGAACCGCCCGGTACCCCGGTCGTCGGTGTCGGATGTGTCGCGCCCGTGGCGCGGAGGGACGGTCGGGCGCCTGGACGGTGCCCGACCGGCCACGGTGCAGTAGGTTCCGCCCATGCCCGCCAGCCCGACCATCGTCGTGGTGGACGACGCGCCCGAGGTCCGCCTCCTGGTGAAGACCCAGCTGCGTCTGTCCGGCCGGCTCGAGGTCGTGGGCGAGGGCGCGGACGGGTACGACGCGGTCGAGCTGGCCCGCGCGCACCGCCCGGCACTGATGCTCCTCGACGTCTCGATGCCCGGCCGCGACGGGCTGGCAGCCCTCCCGCTGGTCCTCGACGCCTCTCCGACCACGCGGGTCGTGATGTTCAGCGGCTTCGACCAGGCCGGTCTGGCCGACCACACGCGCCGGCTCGGTGCCTCGGCGTTCGTCGAGAAGTCCGTGCCCATCGAGCAGCTCGTTGACCGGCTCGTGGCCCTCGGCACCCCCGCCGGTGCGGGCGACCCGGCCGCCGCCGCTGCGGGCGACCCGGGGCACCACCTGGGCGGACCGACCGGGGAAGGGGCGACCGGAGGCAGGGACACCGGCCGGCCGCGCCCCGACCTCGAGCTCGACCCGGTGCTGGCCGAGCACCTCGAGCGCTTCCGCGAGATCTTCGACGACGCGGCCATCGGCATGGCGACGATGACCCTCGACGGCCGGATCGTGCGGGTCAACCGACACCTGGTCGGCCTGCTCGGTGACGACGCCGACGCGCTCATCGGCACGGCGTACGCCGACCTCGCCGCGGACCCCGAGCCGGTGCTCGAGGCGCTGCAGAACCTCCGCGACGGCGGCAGCGCCGCGCAGCTCGAGCACGGGCTGGCCGACGAGCCGGCCCGCCGGTTCAACGCGACGCTCTCCGCGGTCCTCGACGCCCAGGACCGCCCGCTCTACTTCCTGCTGCAGGCCCAGGACGTCACTGAGCAGCGGGCCGCCGAGGCCGAGCTGCACGAGACCGAGCAGCGCTTCCGCCTGCTCGTCGAGGCGGTCCAGGACTACGCGATCTTCATGCTCGACCCCGACGGGCACGTCGCGAGCTGGAACGCCGGCGCGCAGCGCCTCAAGGGCTACAGCGCCGAGGACATCGTCGGCCGCAGCTTCCGCACCTTCTACCCGCCGGACAAGCAGGCCGAGCGGCACCCCGAACACGAGCTGGCGATCGCCCGCCGTGAGGGGCGCTACGAGGAGGAGGGCTGGCGGGTCCGCAAGGACGGCAGCCGGTTCTGGGCACACGTGACGATCACGGCGGTCCACGACGCCGACGGCGTGCTGGTCGGCTTCGCCAAGGTCACCCGCGACTCCACCGAGCGCCGCCGGATCCTCGAGCTGCAGCAGCAGGCCAACGAGCGGCTGCGGCGCTCGGCCGCCGAGCAGGCGGAGTTCCTGGCGGTCACCGCTCACGAGCTGCGCTCGCCGATCGGAGTCCTGGCGGCCACCGCCGAGACCCTCGCCCGGCACCACGAGGACCTGACCGCGCAGGAGCGCGGCGACTTCGCCGAGGGGATGCGGCGCACCGCCGACCAGCTGCGGCGGCTCCTCGACGACCTGCTCACCGCCTCCCGCGCCGACGCCCGCAGCCTGGGGCTCGACCCGAAGCCGCTGCCGCTGGCCGACCAGCTGCGCGCCGTGGTCACGTCCGCGCGCGGCAGCCACCCGCAGGCCGAGGTCGTGCTCGACGTCGAGGACGGGCTGGTCGTCCAGGCCGACCCGGGCCGCCTGGCCCAGATGGTCGACAACCTGGTCGCGAACGCGCTTACCCACGGCCTCCCGCCGGTCGCGGTCTCCGCCCGGGCGGACGGCGACTTCGTGGCGATCGCGGTCCACGACTCCGGGTCGGGGGTGCCGGCCGACGTCCGGGGCCGCCTCTTCGAGCGCTTCGGCACGACCACCGGCGGCACCGGCCTCGGTCTCTACATCGTGCGCGCGCTCGCCGAGGCGCACGGCGGCGAGGCGTCGTATCAGGTGGAGGACCAGAGCTTCGTCATCCGCCTGCCGCGCGAGCGCGGCGCCTGACCGGCGACCAGAGCCGCGCCTACAGCTCCCGCCAGCCGGCGCCCGCCTGGTCGTGGCCGTGGGCGGCCATGAGCGAGAGCCCGCCGTCCACGACGTAGCTGCTGCCCGTCACGTACGCCGCCCGCGGCGAGGCCAGGAACGCGATCACCGACGCCACCTCCTGCACGTGGCCCGGCCGGCCGAGCGGGTTGCCGGGCCGCTCCTCGTGGTAGGCGTCCTGGGTGTCCATGCCGGTCATCTCGGTCGAGATCTCGCCCGGCGCGACCGCGTTCACGGTGATGCCGTGCTCGCCGAGCTCGAGCGCGAGGACCTCGGTGAGCGCACCGAGGCCGGCCTTGGCGGCGCAGTAGGCCGCCGCGCCGAGCCGCGGCAGGTGCTCGTGGACGCTCGTCACGTTGACGATCCGTCCGGGGTGACCACCGGCGATGATGTGCCGCGCGGCGGCGCGGCAGGTGAGGAACGGCCCGTCGAGGTCGGTCGCCAGCACGTGCCGCCAGGTCTCGAGGTCGGTGTCGAGGACGCGGCTGCTGTGGCCGGTGCCGGCCACGTTGACCAGCACGCCGAGACCACCGAGCTGCTCGACGAGGCGGTCCACGACCTCGCCCGCGTCGGGCGAGGCGGCGTCGAACGGCTCCACGAACGCGCGCTGGCCGCGCTGCTCGATCGACGCGGCGGTCGAGCGAGCGCCCTCGACGTCCTCGTGGCAGGTCAGCCCGACGTCGTACCCCTCCGTGGCGAGGAGCTCGGCGGTGGCGCGGCCGATGCCGGAGTCGGCACCGGTGACGATGGCGAGGCGGGGGTAGTTGGTCATGCGGCGTCGGTACCCCGCCGCCGAGCGATGCGTGCGTGCAAGCCTCCGCGCTCCCCGCCGTCGCCACCGGCCCCACCTGCCGGGGTGGATGACGGGGAGCCGGCGCCGCGGTTAGCGTCCCCGCATGAGGCGCCCCCACGAGAACGTGGCGACCGTGCTGGTCGACCCGGCCGTGCTCGCTGAGCTCGAGCTGGACCTGATGGCGCTCGACCTGTGGGTGTGGCCGGTGGCCACGGCGCCGATCGTCGCGGACGGGCCGCGGCTGGCCTTCCAGGTACGCCGTCGACTGGTCGAGGCGCGCCGCGGGGCGTGGGACTGCGCCCGCGACTGGACGCCGGTCTGGGTCTCCTTCGGCCTCAGCTGGTACGACGGCGACGAGCCGCTCCCGTGGTCGGCTCACGCGGCGCTGTGGGCGGCGCTGGGCCGCCACGCCGGCCACGTGCGGCACACCGTCCGCCTCAGCGGGGTCCCCCGCCTCCCGGTCCGGCACGAGCTCGGTGCCGAGCGCGACACCGCCTGATCCGGCTCCCGCCCGCGGACAGTGGGTGCGCGGACGCCCCTGGATCCCTAGTCTTCGACCCGTGGACGGACGCAGCCTCACCTTCGACGCGCGCGGCGACGTGCTGTGCGTGGCCGGGAGCGTCGACGAGGACATCGTCCACGTGCTCCAGGAGCGGCTGGCCGACTTCGTCGCCGCGCACCGGGGAGACGTCGTCTGGGTGGACGTCGACGGGGTCGACTTCCTCCCCAGCGCCGGCATCGGCGCGCTCGTCGCGGCCCAGGGCGCGGCCCTGCGGGCCGGCGGTCTGCTGACCCTCGTCGCCGCCCCGGGCACCCTGGCGGCCCGCGTCTTCGGGCTCATGGGCATCGAGCACGACGCTGCGCTGCCCTCCTCCGACGGCGGCTGAGCAGGCTCCTCGGAGGCGGGTGACGGCCCGATTTGGTGGTTCACGCGATGGCCGTCTAATGTTTTCTCTGTCGCCAGGGAGCGGCGGGGAGCAAGGCCGGTCTGGTCGGGCTTCCGGCCCCGGTGCGATGGTCAGCCTTCAGGGCAGCGAGAGATCGCGGTGGTCTTGTTGTGCGTGT
>NZ_JAANMS010000055.1 GCF_011250565.1 Nocardioides sp. IC4_145 | reverse complement strand
GGACGGCCGGTGGAGACCCGGGGAGGTCGCGGGGAGCGAGCGGTGACGAGCAGGTGAACGCTGGTGATCCCTTCCCGGCCGCCGCCGCGCCGGAGGACGGCCGCGGACCCGGTACGCCGCGCGGGTCGGGGCCGGAGGCGGACGACGACCGGGCCTGCCCGTCCGGCGGGAGCCGCAGGCTCCGACCCCACACCCGGCGTACCCCGACCCTCGGAACGCCCGCAGAGCGACGCGGGAGCCACCGCCATGCCCGCCGCAGGCGGACACGCATCCCCGAGGCCGCGGTCGGCTCACGGGGTCTCGTCGACGCTCGCTGCTCGACCAGCGGGGGCCGGCAGGTTTCGAGACAGGCGCCAGCGCGCCTTCCTCACCCAGCCGGGGTGCCTCAGGCGGCGGTGCTGGTGGTGGCGAGGAGGCGGAGCTGGCGGCGGCGGTGGTTGTTGGCCTCGAGGGTGAAGATGACGAGCGCGACCCAGACCAGCGCGAAGCCGGCCCAGCGGGCGGGTGGCATCTCCTCGTGGAACCACAGCACGCCGAGGGCGAACTGCAGGACCGGCGTGAGGTACTGCAGGAGGCCGAGGGTCACCAGCGGGATCCGGGTCGCGGCGGCGCCGAAGGCGATCAGCGGGATCGCGGTCACGATGCCGCTGCTGACCAGCAGCAGCGCGTGCCCCCAGCCGTGCTGCCCGAAGCCGGACGCTCCGGTGGCGACCAGCACCGCGACGTACACCGCGGCGAGCGGCGCGACGACGGCGGTCTCGACGGCGAGGCTCTCGACCGCGCCGACGTTCGCGGTCTTCTTGGTCAGTCCGTAGGCGGCGAAGGAGAAGGCCAGCACGAGCGCGACGTACGGCGGGTGGCCGTAGTCGAGGGTCAGCACGACCACGGCGGTGGCGGCGACGCCGACCGCGGCCCACTGGGCCGGGCGGAGCCGCTCGCCGAGCACCAGGACGCCGAGCAGCACGGTGACCAGCGGGTTGATGAAGTAGCCGAGCGAGGACTCCACGACGCGGTCGTTGGTGACGCCGTAGATGTAGGTGCCCCAGTTGACGCTGATCGTGATCGCCGCGGCGGTGAGCAGCAGCATCGTGCGCGGCGAGCGCAGCAGCGCGCGGAGGTGCGGGACCCGGCCGAGGAGCACCACGAGCACGCCCATGGTGAGCGCCGACCACAGGATCCGGTGCGCGAGCACCTCGACGGCGCCGGCCGGCTCGAGGAGCGGGAAGTACAGCGGGAAGCCGCCCCACATCACGTAGGCGGCCAGGCCGAGGAGGAGGCCACGGCGCGCGTCGGACACCACGGAAGGATACGGGGCGGGGTTTGCCCGGAGCGTCGTGGGGGCAGATGGACGGTCACGTCCCCGACCCCCTGGAGGAACCACCCCCATGCGCATGCACCGCCTCGTCGCCAGCCTGATCGCCCTGGTCGTCATGGCCGCCACCCCGCTGGCCCTCGCGACCCCGGCGACCGCGGCCGACAAGGTCAAGCGGGAGATCTCGGTCGTGGGCAAGGAGCCGAAGCCCAACAAGTTCTTCATCACCGGCGGCGTCGAGACCGGGACCTACGAGAACTCGAAGCTCGTGATGATGCGCAAGCCCGGCGGCACGAAGAACTGGAAGACCTTCACGACGTTCAAGACCGACGGGGACAGCAAGTTCCGCGTCCGCGTCTTCGGCCCCGCTCGCGGCCAGCAGAAGGTCTGCTACAAGGTCAAGGCGCCCTCGAGCAAGAAGTACAAGACCTCGTTCTCGCGCAGCCTCTGCATCGTCCGCCTCTGACCGTCCGCCCTGGCCCGCCGCCGTTCCCGGCGGCACGCCGAAGCACGAAGGGTCCCCGCTCTCGGGCGGGGACCCTTCGTGCTGTTCGCGCTGCCGGACCGTGCTCGGTCAGACGACCGTCCAGGTGTCGCCGGAGCTGATGAGCGCGGCGAGCCGGTCGGTGGCCTCGGCGGGGGCGTCCTTGCGGGCGGTGTCGAGCTGGGTGCGGGTCTGGTCGTCGTACGTCGGACGCTCGACGGCCCGGAAGATGCCGATCGGCGCCTGGTGCAGGTAGTCGGCCGCGGTCAGCCGGCTGATCGCGAACGCCGTGGACGGGTCCGGGTCGTGCGCGTCGTGCACGAGCACGGCGGACTCGTCGACCTCGGAGGCCAGCGCGACGCGGACCGCGCCGTTGGCGGGGTCGCGGACGACGACCTTGGAGCCGCGGCCGTCCTCGCCGGGGGCGCCGAAGCGGACCTGCTCGCCGTGGACGAGCGGGATGATCGCGTCGGCCTTGCCGTCCTTGTAGTCGCCCTGGCCCTTGATCGCGTCGAACGCACCGTCGTTGAAGATCGGGCAGTTCTGGTAGATCTCCACCAGCGACGTGCCGCGGTGGGCGGCCGCCGCGGAGAGCACCGAGGTGAGGTGCTTGCGGTCGGAGTCGATCGTCCGGGCGACGAACGACGCCTCGGCGCCGAGCGCGAGCGAGACCGGGTTGAACGGGTGGTCGACCGAGCCCATCGGGGTGGACTTGGTGATCTTGCCCGGCTCGGAGGTGGGGGAGTACTGCCCCTTGGTGAGGCCGTAGATCCGGTTGTTGAACAGCAGGATCGTCATGTTGACGTTGCGGCGCAGCGCGTGGATCAGGTGGTTGCCGCCGATGGACAGCGCGTCGCCGTCACCGGTGACGACCCAGACCGAGAGGTCCTCGCGGGCGGTGGCGATGCCGGTCGCGATCGACGGCGCGCGGCCGTGGATCGAGTGCATGCCGTAGGTGTCGAGGTAGTACGGGAACCGGCTGGAGCAGCCGATGCCCGAGACGAACACGATGTTCTCCCGCCGCAGTCCGAGGTCGGGCAGGAAGCCCTGGACGGCCTTGAGCACGGCGTAGTCGCCGCAGCCGGGGCACCAGCGGACCTCCTGGTCGGAGGAGAAGTCCTTGCCGGTCTGGGGCGCGGAGCCCTCGGGCAGCGGGGGCACCAGCTCGGTGCCCGAGCGCAGGCCCGGGGTGGGGAGGTCGGTGCCGGACAGGGCGGTCATCAGGAGATCTCCTCCACGGTCGAGGTGGTCAGGTCCACGGTGATCCCCTCGGCGTCGGCCACGAGGTTGCCGATCGCCTCGGCCAGCTCGGCCGCCTTCAGCGGCAGGCCGCGGACGTGGTTGTAGCCGATGGCGTCGACGAGGTACTTCGCGCGCAGCAGCATCGAGAGCTGGCCGAGGTTCATCTCGGGCACGAGCACCTTGTCGTAGCGCTTGAGGATGTCCCCGAGGTCCTTCGGGAACGGGTTGAGGTGGCGCAGGTGGACCTGCGCGACGTCGTAGCCGGCGCGACGGACCCGGCGTACGCCGGCGCCGATCGGGCCGTAGGTCGAGCCCCAGCCGAGCACGAGCACCTTGGCGCGGCCCGAGGGGTCGTCGACCTCGAGCGGCGGCAGGGACTCGGCGATCCGGTCCACCTTGGCCTGCCGGGTGCGGACCATGAAGTCGTGGTTGCCGGGGTCGTAGGAGATGTTGCCGTGGCCCTCGCCCTTCTCGAGCCCGCCGATGCGGTGCTCGAGGCCGGGGGTGCCGGGCACCGCCCAGGGGCGGGCCAGCGTCTCCTCGTCGCGGAGGTAGGGCCAGAAGTCCTTCTCCTCGGGCTGGACCGTGCCGTCCTCGAGCACCTTCTCGGGCTTGAGGACGTGGTTGCGCTCGGTGGCGAAGTTCGGCTCGATGACCGGGAGGTCGGCGGTCTCGGGGATGCGCCACGGCTCGGAGCCGTTGGCGAGGTAGCCGTCGGAGAGCAGCATCACCGGCGTGCGGTAGGTGATCGCGATCCGGGCGGCCTCGATGGCGGCGTCGAAGCAGTCGCCGGGGGACTGGGGGGCGACGATCGGGACCGGCGCCTCGCCGTTGCGGCCGAACATCGCCTGCAGCAGGTCCGCCTGCTCGGTCTTGGTCGGCAGGCCGGTCGAGGGCCCGCCGCGCTGCACGTCGACGACGAGCAGCGGCAGCTCGGTCATCACCGCGAGGCCGATCGCCTCGGACTTCAGCGCGATGCCGGGGCCGGAGGTGGTCGTCACGCCGAGGTGGCCGGCGAAGGAGGCGCCGATCGCCGCGCCGACGCCGGCGATCTCGTCCTCGGCCTGGAACGTCGTGACGCCGAAGGCCTTGTGCTTGCTGAGCTCGTGGAGGATGTCGGAGGCCGGGGTGATCGGGTAGGACCCGAGGAAGACCGGCAGGCCCGACTGCACGCCCGCCGCGACCAGGCCGTAGGCCAGCGCGAGGTTGCCGGAGATGTTGCGGTAGGTGCCCGGGGAGACCGGCGCCGGCTTGATCTCGTAGGAGACCGCGAAGGCCTCGGTGGTCTCGCCGAAGTTCCAGCCGGCCTTGAACGCCGTGATGTTGGCGTCGCGGATGGCCGGGACCTTCGCGAAGCGCTTGGTGAGGAACGCCGTCGTCGACTCGGTCGGGCGGCCGTACATCCACGACAGCAGGCCGAGGGCGAACATGTTCTTCGCGCGGGCGGCGTCCTTGCGGGACAGGCCGAACTCCTTGACCGCCTCGACGGTCATGCCGGTCAGGTCGACCGGGTGCACGGCGAACTCGCCGAGCTCGGACCCGGCGTCACCCAGGAAGTCGAGCGGGTTGGCGTCGTACCCGGCCTTGGTCAGGTTGCGCGCCGAGAAGTCGTGGGTGTCGACGATGATCGTCGCGCCCTTGGGAAGGTCGCCGATGTTGGCCTTCAGGGCGGCCGGGTTCATCGCGACCAGCACGTCGGGCGCGTCGCCCGCGGTGAGGATGTCGTGGTCGGCGAAGTGCACCTGGAACGACGAGACGCCCGGCAGCGTGCCCTGAGGGGCCCGGATCTCGGCCGGGAAGTTCGGCAGCGTGACCAGGTCGTTGCCGAACACCGCCGACTCCTGGGTGAACCGGTCACCGGTCAGCTGCATGCCGTCGCCGGAGTCACCGGCGAACCGGATGATCACGCGGTCGAGCTGCTTGACCTGCTTCTGTACCTGGCTGGACACCTCGCGCCCACTTCCCTTGCTTGCTGCGTGTATTCGGACGCCGTGCGTCCGTAGGTGGAGTCGATCGTAGGGCTCAACGAACAGGACTGGAACACGTTCCAGTTCCGGGGCGCGACGATCCGACCTCTCCACGATAGAGACCGCGCGGGCGCATCCGAAGTCGTCTCGCGCCTGGATGCGGACCAGACCAGTGAGTCCGGACACACCACCCCTGCCACCGTTTGTCGGCTAAGTGCCCTAACCTCATCGACATACGCAATGGACCTGACTTCGGTCGGGACGGACGAAAGTCGAGACGGACATGAAGATCAAGGTTGCCGTGGCGGGAGTCGCCGCGGGGGTGCTGGCCTTGGGCCTCTCCGCGTGCGGCGGGGACGCCGAGGGTTCCGACAGCGAGACGATCAGCATCGTGGGCTTCGCGGTCCCCGAGGCGGCGAACAAGGCGATCGCCGAGGAGTTCGCGGACACCGAGGCGGGCGACGGCGTGGAGTTCAAGACGTCGTACGGCCCCTCGGGCGACCAGAGCCGCGCGGTCGCCGACGGCCTGGACGCCGACTACGTCCACTTCTCGGTCGCCACCGACGTCGACCGCCTGGTCGAGGCCGACCTGGTCGACCCGGCGTGGGACCAGGGCGAGAACAAGGGCATCGTGTCGACCTCCGTGGTGGTCCTCGGCGTCCGCGAGGGCAACCCGAAGGACATCCAGGGCTGGGACGACCTGGTGGAGCCCGGGGTGGGAATCGTCACCGCGAACCCGGCCTCCTCCGGCGCCGCCCGCTGGAACGCGCTCGCCGCGTGGGGCCACGTGACCGAGAACGGCGGCACGGAGGAGGAGGCCACGGCGTTCGTCGACAAGCTCTTCGCGAACGTCGTGTCGCTGACCAACTCCGGTCGGGACGCCACGACGAGCTTCCTCCAGGGCAACGGCGACGTGCTGCTCGCCTACGAGAACGAGGCGATCCTGGCCGCGCAGAACGGCGAGGGCTTCGAGTACGTCATCCCCGAGACCACCCTGCTCATCGAGAACGCCGGGGCGATCCTGGAGGACGCGCCCCCGGTCGCCCAGGACTGGCTCGACTTCGTGCTGAGCGAGGAGGGCCAGCGACAGTTCGCCCTCACCGGCTTCCGCCCCGTCAACACCGCCGAGCCCGGCACCGTCGACTGGGACGCGGTCGGTCTCGAGCCCGCCGACATCGAGGGCGCGCCGGACCCCGCCGACCCGTTCCCGGCGGTGGCGAACCTGCTGACCCTCGAGGGCAACTTCGGCGGGGGCGACTGGTCCGCGGTCGCCGACAAGCTCTTCGGCGACGGCGAGGACGGCAACCCGCTCGGCATCGTCACCGAGGCCATCGCCAAGTCCGGCAAGGCCAGCTCGTAGCCACGACGAGACGACAGGACAGGGTGCAATGACTGTCGCGCTCGAGGGTCGGCCGGCTCGTTCCCGGCCGAGCCTTGTCAACCACGACCTCACCACGGCGTCCGGGATCGGCCTCGGCGTCTCCATGCTCTGGTTCAGCCTGCTCGTCCTGATCCCCCTGACCGCCGTCATGGTGACGGCGTCGTCGGGAGGCTGGGGCGAGTTCTGGCGGAGCATCACCAACGAGCAGACGGCGGCCGCCATCCGGCTCACCGTCACGGCCGCCGCCGCGGTCACGCTCGCCAACATCGTCACCGGCACCGCCATCGCATGGGTGCTGGTGCGCGACAGGTTCCCCGGCAAGGGACTGCTCGAGCTGGTCATCGACATCCCGTTCGCGCTGCCCACGATCGTGGCAGGCCTCGTCCTGGTCTCGCTCTACGGCAACGACAGCCCGCTCGGTCTCCACCTGGCCAACACGGAGTGGTCGATCTACCTGGCGTTCCTCTTCGTGACGCTGCCGTTCGTCGTCCGCATGGTCCAGCCGGTGCTTGAGGAGCTCGACCTGGAGGTGGAGGAGGCCGCAGCCTCGCTGGGCGCGAGCCGCGCCACGATCTTCCGCCGCGTCGTGCTGCCGAGCCTGGCCCCGGCGATCGCCGCCGGTGCTGCGCTGTCCTTCGCCCGGGCCGTGGGGGAGTACGGCTCGCTGGTGCTGCTCTCGGGCAACCTGCCGTTCGAGTCCGAGGTCACCTCGGTGCGGATCCTCAGCGCGATCGAGAACGACAACCGCGCGGCTGCCACGTCCATCGCGGCGGTGCTGCTGGTGATCTCGCTGCTCGTGATCGTCGCGCTCGACGTGCTCCAGCGACGGGTGGCCCGCCGTGGCTGAGACCCGACGCGTCACGGCCGGCCCGGCGACGTACGTCCTGCGGGCCTTCGTCATCGCCTACCTCGTGCTGCTCGTCGCGTGGCCGGTCGTCCTCGTGGGGACCAACACCTTCGAGAACGGCACCACGGCGATCACCGAGGTCTTCTCCGACCCCGACATGGTGCACGCGCTCCGGCTCTCGGCCGTGGCCGCGGTCGTGGCGACGGCGGTCAACACCGTCTTCGGCGTGACCATCTCGATGCTGCTCGTGCGCAAGCAGTTCCCCGGGAAGCGGGTGCTGAGCGCGCTCATCGACCTGCCGCTCTCCGTCTCCCCGATCGTCGTCGGCCTCGCGCTGATGCTGGTCTACGGCGGTCGCAACGGCTGGCTCGGGCCGACGATCGAGGGATGGGGGCTGCAGGTCGTCTTCGCGACGCCTGGCATCGTGCTCGCCACCGCGTTCGTCTCGCTGCCGCTGGTGATCCGCGAGGTCGTGCCGGTGCTGCACGAGCTCGGCACCGAGCAGGAGCAGGCCGCCCAGAGCCTCGGCGCGAGCGGCTGGCAGACCTTCTGGCGGATCACCCTCCCGAGCATCAAGTGGGCGGTCATCTACGGCGTCGTGCTGACGCTCGCCCGCTCCCTGGGCGAGTTCGGCGCGGTCAAGGTCGTGTCGGGCAACGTCCTGGGCGAGACCCGGACGGCGACCCTGGCGGTCGAGGAGAAGTACCTCAACTTCGACCAGGAGGGGGCGTACGCCGTCGCGTTCCTCCTCGCCAGCGTCTCCGTCCTCGCCATCCTCGTGGTCTTCGTGCTGCGCGCACGCGGGACCCGTCACCGAGCCTTCGAGAGGCAGTCATGAGCATCGACGTGTCAGGCGTCAACAAGCGCTACGGCGACTTCGTCGCCCTCCAGGACATCAACCTCACGCTCCCCACCGGCCAGCTCACCGCCCTCCTCGGGCCGAGCGGCGGCGGGAAGACCACCCTGCTGCGGATCATCGCCGGCCTCGAGACCGCCGACTCCGGCTCGGTCGTCATCGAGGGCGTCGAGGCCACCCGGCTGCCGGTGCAGAAGCGCAACGTCGGCTTCGTGTTCCAGCACTACGCGGCGTTCAAGCACCTCTCGGTCGCGCGCAACGTCGCCTTCGGCCTGGAGATCCGCAAGAAGCCGAAGGCGGAGATCAGGGCGAAGGTCGACGAGCTGCTCCAGCTGGTGCACCTCGATGCGTTCGCCGACCGGTTGCCCTCGCAGCTGTCCGGCGGCCAGCGCCAGCGGATGGCGCTGGCCCGGGCGCTGGCGATCGAGCCGAGCGTGCTGCTGCTCGACGAGCCGTTCGGCGCGCTCGACGCGAAGGTCCGCAAGGAGCTGCGCGACTGGCTGCGCCGCCTCCACGACGAGGTCCACGTGACCACCGTCTTCGTCACCCACGACCAGGAGGAGGCCCTCGAGGTCGCCGACGAGATCGTCGTCGTCAACGAGGGCCGGGTCGAGCAGGTCGGCAGCCCCGACCAGCTCTACGACGAGCCCGCCAACGACTTCGTCATGGGCTTCCTCGGCGAGGTCACCACGCTCGGCGGGGTGCGCCTGCGACCGCACGACGTGGAGGTCGCCACGGTCCCCGGCTCCGGGTCCCTCCCGGGCACGGTGACGCGGGCGCTGCGGGTCGGCTTCGAGGTGCGGGTGACGGTCGACGTCGCCGGCCAGGATGCTCTCGCGACCGTCGTCATGACCCGCACGCACGCCCGCGCGCTCCGGCTCGAGCCCGGCGCCGCCGTCTGGCTGACCCCGGCCGACGGCGCCACCGCCGTCGCCGGCTCCCGCCCCGCCCGCCCCGCGGAGGAGGCGGTCGCGGGGTGACCCCCGAACCGGGCGTCCGCTCGAGCCGTGCACCCGGCTCGAGCGGGCGTCCACCCGCCGTCGTACGACGGCAGGCGGCGCCGCGCCCGGGTGCGGCTCAGCGGTAGTTGGTGAACTGCACCGCGAAGTCGTAGTCCTGCTGCTTGACCAGCGAGATGACGGCCTGCAGGTCGTCGCGCTTCTTGGAGGAGACCCGCAGCTCGTCGCCCTGGATCTGCGCCTTGACGCCCTTGGGGCCCTCGTCGCGGATGAGCTTGGAGATCTTCTTGGCGTCCTCGGAGGTGATGCCCTCCTTGAGCGTGACGGTGATCTTCGAGACCTGCCCGGACTGGCGCGGCTCGGAGGCGTCGAGCACCTTCAGCGAGACGTCGCGCTTGACGAGCTTGCCCTTGAACACGTCGAGCACCGCGCTGGCGCGGTCGTCGGCCGAGGCGCTGATCTCGATGACCTGCTCGCCCGACCACTCGATGCTGGCGCCGGTGCCCTTGAAGTCGAACCGGGTCGCGATCTCGCGCGCGGTCTGCCCCAGTGCGTTGTCGACCTCCTGGCGATCGATCTTGCTGACGATGTCGAACGACGAGTCGGCCATGTGTCCCTCCCGGACGTTTTCTGCGTGACGGTGCGCTGCGCTATTGTTTCTCCTCGTCGTCACCGGGAGCCAATCGCCTCCGGACGACACCCCGGCAGGTTGCCCGAGCGGCCAATGGGAGCGGACTGTAAATCCGTCGGCTTTGCCTTCGAAGGTTCGAATCCTTCACCTGCCACCGACGCCCCTGGCCCTGCGGCCCGGGGCGTCGAGTCATTTGTGGGCAGGACTGCGTGGGCGCTGGACCCATCCGCCGAGGGGCGCCGCTCCGAACGCAGGGCACGCGGGCCGGTGTGGCCTGCCTCACGAAAAGGTGCTCCCCATGCGTCGACCCACCCCCTCCTTCTACATCTCGGTCGCGGCCCTGGTCGTCGCGACCAGCGGCACGTCGTACGCCGCGATGACCATCACCGGTGCGGACGTCCGCAACGGCTCGCTCACCGGACAGGACATCGCGCGCGACTCGATCGGCAGCGCGAAGATCACCGACGGCTCGCTGAAGGCGAAGGACTTCAAGGACGGCCAGCTGCCCGCCGGCGAGGCCGGCCCCGCCGGTCCCGCCGGGCCCGCGGGCCCGGCGGGTGCCGACGGCACGGGCCGCTGGCTGCTGGTCGACGCGACCGGTGCGATCGTCGCGCAGTCGGGCGGCTTCGAGGTCGTGGCGGCGTACCCCACGCTCGCCAACACCGCACCGGCCGGCAGCCCCGACAACTCGCTGCGCGCCAACGGCAACGTCTACATCGACGCGAACGAGGACCTCTCCGACAACGGCATCCTCGCCACGGTCGCGCTGCAGAACACCGTCGACCAGAACGGCGACGCCGTCACCAGTGGCCGGGCCCCCGGCGCGGACGCGAACCCGGAGTTCTCCGGCGAGATCAGCGCCAGCCTGTGCAGCTTCGCCGGCGCCACCGGCATCCCCACCAACTGCGCGCCGGCCGCGGCCCAGAACAACACCTCGTTCGTCGTCAGCCCCCGCAACAGCGACGGCTCGGTCACCACGACCACCAGCCGCAAGCGGTTCTACGTCGTGATCACCGGCGACTCCTCGGACTACGTCGCCCCGACCACGCCCTGACCGACGCGCGACCAGGACCCGACGGCGGGCTCGGCTACCAGCTGCCGAGCTCGTCGGCGAGCTCGCCGCGGTTGAACGCGGAGTCCTTCCGGCTGAGCAGCTCGCGGCGCTCCTCGCCGGTGAGCGCCTCGAGCTGGGCGGTGACGGTCGACTGGACGCCGCTGACCTCCGGGGCGTCGGTGAGCGGGACGACGGTCTGCACGACGCGGTCGCCGTACACGTGGACCATCGTCAGCGCCTGGTGACCGTCGACGCCGGAGACGAACCGGTCCAGCGGCGCCGGGTCGGAGGTGTAGCAGCTCGCCGAGGCCACCGAGACCGGGACTCCGGCGAAGGTGGAGTAGGTCGAGAAGTGGAAGTGGCCGCCGAGGATCGACCGGACGTCGGTGCCGGCGACCACCTCGGCGAGCCGGTGCTGGTCGGCCAGCTCGATGATCTCGGCCGCGCGGAGCATCGGCACCGGGATGGGCGGGTGGTGCAGCGCGAGCAGCGTGCCGTGCGGGGCCGGCTCGGCCAGGACGCCCGCGAGCCAGTGCAGCTGGTCGTCGCTGATCTCGCCGTGGTGGTAGCCGGGGACGCTGGTGTCGAGCGCGACCACGCGCAGCCCGCTCACGTCGTACGTCCGGTCCTGCGGGGCGTCGGACTCCTCGTCGAAGAGCAGGCGGGAGTACGCCGAGCGGTCGTCGTGGTTGCCCATCACCCACACCACCTGCGCGCCCATCGCCTCGGCGGCCGGCTCGACCAGCTCGCGGAGCCGGACGTACGCCGCCGGCTCGGCGACGTCGGCGAGGTCGCCGGTGAAGACGAGCGCGTCAGGGGTGTGCGGCAGCCGGGTCAGCCGGTCGAGCGCCGTCCGGAGGCCGGCCTCGGGGTCGACCACGCCGTACTGCCGCGCGCCGTCGGCGAGCAGGTGCGGGTCGCTCAGGTGGGCGATCGTGTGGGTGGGGTCGGGGTGCTGTCCGAGCTGGACGGGGTGGGCCACGGGGACCGAGGCTACGAGGCCGGGGCTACGGGGCCGGACGCAGGTGGAACACCGGGATGGTCCGGTCGGTGCGCTCCTCGTACGTCGCGTAGTTCGGCCAGGTGCGCAGCATCACCTGCCAGGCCGTCGAGCGGTCCGCGCCCTGCAGCTCGCGCCAGCGGACGGTGTGCGTGCGACCGCCCATGGCCGCGGTGACCGCGTCGCCCTCGGGGTCCGTGGCGCGCAGGTTGCGCACCCACATCGGCATCTTCGGGTCCCCGAAGTAGGAGCCCGCGACGAGCCAACCGCCGTCGTGCGGGACGCACAGCAGCGGCGTGCTGCGGGGCACGCCGGACTTGCGGCCGGGCACGGTCAGGGTGAGGTTCGGCAGCCCGGCGATGTCGAGGATGCTGACGCGACCGCGGCTGGCCGACTGCAGCCGCTTGTCGACCCAGACGACCTGGGGCAGCAGCCTGGGCATCCACGAGATCGCGCCGATCCGCACGGCGAGCGGGGTGAGCAGACCCATGCCGGCAACCTAGACCAGCGCGGCGCGCGCCGGCTCGATCCGCCCACGCACGTCGCCGAGGGTGATCCGTCCGCCGTCGACGCCGGGCGCGGAGTAGCGCAGGACGACGTCCGAGCCGTCCTCGAGGAACCGCTCGCCCTCCCACAGCTCGAGGAACGACCCGCGCTGGTCCGGCTCGGGCCCGCTGATCGTGCCGGAGGCGAAGAGGTCGCCGGTCCGCACGGACGCGCCGTTGGAGGTGAGGTGGGCGAGCATCTGCGCGGGGGACCAGTACGTCGTGCGGTACGGCGGCCGGCTGACCACCTCGCCATCGAGCTCGACCTCGACCTCGATGTCGAGACCGCGGACCTGTCCGGGGCCGAGGTAGGGCAGCGGCTCGGGGTCCTGCGTCGGCAGGTCGCACCACGCGGCGTCGAGGGCCGCGACCGGGGTGACCCAGTGCGAGATCGACGTCGAGAACGACTTGCCGAGGAACGGCCCGAGCGGCACGTACTCCCAGGCCTGCACGTCGCGCGCGGACCAGTCGTTGAGACCGACGACGCCGAAGACGTGCTCGGCGAACGCGGAGTACGGCACCGGGTCGCCGATCGAGGACGGTGCGCCCACCACGAAGCCCAGCTCCGCCTCGACGTCGAGCCGGCGGGTCGGCCCCCAGGTCGGCCCGTCCGGGCCGGGCCGCTGGCCGGTCGGCCGGACGACCGGCGTTCCGCTCGGGACCACCGTGCCGGCTCGGCCGTGGTAGCCGACGGGCAGGTGCTTCCAGTTCGGGAGGAGCGGCGCGGAGTCCGGGCGCAGGATCCGGCCGACGTTCGTGGCGTGGTGCTCGGAGGCGTAGAAGTCGACGTAGTCGGCGACCTCGAACGGCAGGTGCAGCTCGACCTCGGCGAGCGGGATCGTCTCCGCGCCGCCCTCGAGCAGCGCGCGGGCCTCCTCGCGGGTCTGGCGCCACACCTCGGGGCCGAGCGCCATGAAGGCGTTCAGCGACGGCGTCGCCAGCTCGGGGCGCCCGGTCGCGGCGGCGAGGTCGAGGACCGTGTCGCCGTGCCGCACGCCGACGCGCCGCCGGTCGCCGGCGACGGAGAAGACGCCGTAGGGAAGGTGGTCGAGGTCGAATCCGGTGCTCACGACGGGCCATGTACCCCGAGTGCGCGGATGTCGGCCATCGGCTCGTCGATGCTGCAGGAGCCGAACGACGTGAACCACCGGCGGGCGCCCAGGAGCTCGGCGGGGTCGGCCTCGAGCGCGCGGTCCTCGAGCGTGGCGACGACCTCCGCGGCGCTCGCGCCGTCGAAGGCGCGGCGGGTGGCCGCCAGGACGTTGACGAAGCCGTGCCGCTCGGCGCCGTCGTCGGCGGTGTGGCGGCGGGCGCGGTGCAGCCCGGCGGTGCACCGGAACGGCGTCTCGCGGTCCAGCGCGGCGTCGATCCACGACGCGAGGAGCGGAGCGGGCGGGTGCTGGTGCGGCTCGACGCCGCCGGTGCGGAGCTTGATCCGGAGCTCGGCGGCCGCGACCTCGTCCGCCGCCGACAGCCAGGCGTACGTCGCCTCCGACTGCGGCAGCTCGACGTGGACGGGCACCTCCTCCTCGAGCACGCCCTCGGCGCGGGCCGCGTCGACGGCCGCGACCACCCGCCGGGCGTTGCCGGCCAGGTCGTCGAGGTCGCGCAGGGCCACGTCGATCCCGGCGAGCGACAACCCCCGCCTGGCGCACAGCGCGGCCGGGCCGGCGAGCTGGCCGGCGCCACCGGTCACCACCACCGAGACCGGTCCGGCGAAGCCGGCGGGCAGTGCGGGCAGGTCGGTGTCGCGCACCACGAACGCGCCGACCAGCGCCGCCTCGTCGCCCGACCGCTCGGCGTACGCCTGGACGGCGGAGGCGAGGTCGGCGTCGCCGGGCGGGAACGTGGCCGCGTCGTCGACGAGCCCGGTCCAGAAGTGTTCCCTCGTCACGAGCGCCACGATAACCTCGGCCTGTATAGCGGACGACAGTGTCCGGTTATCGGAACGAACGCCCGGAGGCGGCGATGGCGTACTACCGCTCGGTGGGGGACGTCCCCCGCACCCGCCACACCCAGCACCGCGACCCCGAGGGCCGGCTGCGGTTCGAGGAGCTGATGGGCGAGGAGGGGTTCAGCTCGGACTCCTCGCTGCTCTACCACCGCGGCGTCCCGTCCGCGATCGTGGCGTCGGAGGTCTGGGAGCCCGCGGACCAGCGGACCGCGCCCAACCACCCGCTCGCGCCACGGCACCTGCGGCTCCACGAGCTCGGGACCGGCGCGGACGCGGTCGTCGACCGGCGGCTCGTGCTCGGCAACGCCGACGTCCGGATCTCCTACGTCGTGACCGGCACGGAGCCGTCGGCGTACTACCGCGACGCGATCGGCGACGAGTGCGTCTTCGTCGAGGCGGGCAGCGGCGTGGTGGAGACCGTCTTCGGCGTGGTGCCCTACCGCGCCGGCGACTACGTCCTGCTCCCGCGCGCGACGACCCACCGCTGGGTGCCGGCCGAGCCGAGCCGGCTCTACTGCATCGAGGCGAACGGCCACGTCGCGCCGCCCAAGCGCTACCTCTCGCGCTACGGGCAGCTGCTCGAGCACGCGCCGTACTGCGAGCGCGACCTGCACGCGCCCACCGAGCCGCTCCTCGTGGAGGGCGCCGACGTCGAGGTGCTGGTCAAGCACCGCACCTCCGCCGGGATCGTCGGCACCCGGCTCGTCCACGACACGCACCCCTTCGACGTGGTCGGGTGGGACGGCTGCCTCTACCCCTACACGTTCAACATCGAGGACTTCATGCCGATCACCGGCAAGGTCCACCAGCCGCCGCCGGTCCACCAGGTCTTCGAGGGGCCCCGGTTCGTGGTGTGCAACTTCCTGCCGCGCAAGGTCGACTACCACCCGCTGGCCGTGCCGGTGCCCTACTACCACTCCAACGTCGACAGCGACGAGGTCATGTTCTACGTCGCCGGGGACTACGAGGCGCGCAAGGGCTCGGGCATCGGGCTGGGTTCGATCTCCCTCCACCCGGGCGGGCACGCGCACGGCCCCCAGCCGTCGGCGATCGAGGCCTCGCTCGGCGTCGAGCGGTTCGAGGAGTCCGCGGTCATGGTCGACACCTTCGCGCCGCTCGAGCTCGGCGAGGGTGGCCTGGCCTGCGAGGACCCCGACTACGCCTGGTCCTGGGCGGGCCGGCGGATCTGAGCCGGCGGCCGCTGTCGGTGGCGTCGGGCACCATGGCGGGATGACCGACCTCGAGGTGCTGACCCCGCGTGAGGTGCCGCTCGGCGGGCCGCGCGCGATGACCGTGCGCCGCACCCTGCCGCAGCGCCAACGGACGCTGATCGGCGCGTGGTGCTTCCTGGACCACTACGGTCCCGACGACGTGGCGGAGACCGGCGGCATGGTGGTCGCGCCGCACCCGCACATCGGCCTGCAGACCGTCAGCTGGCTGTTCACGGGGGAGGTCGAGCACCGCGACAGCGCCGGCAACGTCGCGACGGTCCGGCCCGGCGAGCTCAACCTGATGACCGCCGGCCGCGGCATCAGCCACTCCGAGGTCTCGCCGGCCACGACGACGGTGCTGCACGGTGCCCAGCTCTGGGTCGCGCTGCCGTCCGGCTCCCGCGACGTCGACCCCGGTTTCGTGCACCACGCGCCGGACCCCGTGGTCCGCGACGGGCTCGAGGCGCGGGTCTTCCTCGGCTCGCTGCTCGGGGTCACCTCGCCGGTCGCGACGCACACCCCGCTGCTGGGCGCCGAGCTGCTGCTCCAGCCCGGCGCCCGCGTGGAGCTCGAGGTCGACCCCGCGCACGAGCACGGCGTGCTCGTCGACGCCGGCACGGTCGCCCTCGACGGGGAGGGCGGCGACCAGCCGCTCGACCAGCCCCTCGACCAGACGCTGGGCCGGGACGAGCTCGGGTACGTCGCGCCGGGCCGCGACCGCCTGGTCCTCGTCGCCGGCGACGAGCCCGCCCGCCTGCTGCTCATCGGCGGGCCGCCGTTCGGCGAGCAGGTCGTCATGTGGTGGAACTTCCTCGGCTCGACCCACGAGGAGGTCGTGGCCGCCCGCGAGGCGTGGCAGGCGCAGGTGGTCGCCGCCGACGACGACACCGAGTGCCCGGAGACGCATCCCGATGCCGCCGGCGGGCTGGCCGAGCGGCCCGCGGCCCTCCAGCGGGTGGTGCCGACCGGCGCGGACGTCCGGCCCGGTCGGTTCGGTGTCGTGCCGGGCCAGCCGCTCGCGCCGATCCCGGCGCCACCGCTGCCCAACGCCCGGCTGCGCGCCCGCGGATGACCGGCCCGGTCGTCGGCGAGGACGGCGTCCCGCGCTGTCCGTGGGCGGGCGGGCCCGGGCTGATGCGGGACTACCACGACGTCGAGTGGGGCCGCCGGGTCAGCGGCGAGGCGGCGTACCTCGAGCGGCTGACGCTCGAGGCGTTCCAGTCCGGCCTGTCGTGGGCGACGATCCTGCGCAAGCGCGAGGCGTTCCGCACGGCCTTCGCGGGCTTCGACGCCGACGCCGTGGCGGCGTACGACGACGCGGACCGCGCCCGGCTGATGGCCGACGCCGGCATCGTGCGCAACCGGCTCAAGATCGACGCGGCGATCACCAACGCGCAGGCGACCGTCGCCCTCCGCGAGCAGGAGGGCCTCGAGGCGCTGCTGCTGTCCTTCGCGCCCGACGAGCCGCCCGCGCCGGCGACCACCGAGGAGGTCGCCACGACCTCGCCGGGCTCGGTGGCGATGTCGAAGGAGCTCAAGCGGCGCGGGTTCGTCTTCGTCGGCCCCACGACCATGCACGCGCTCATGGAGGCCATCGGGATCTTCGACCCGCACCTGGTCGGATGTCACCGCCGGGGCACCTGACCGGCAGGATGCGCGGGTGCCTGGAGGACTCGTCGTCGGACTCACCTGGCTGGTCGTGTGCCAGCTCGTCGGGGAGGTGCTGGTCCGCCTGACCGACGTGCCCCTGCCCGGCCCGGTCGTGGGGATGGTGGTGCTCCTCCTCGCCCTGGAGGTACGCCGCCGGCGCGGCCACGACACCGACCGGGACCCCGCCGTGCGGGCCGCCGACGGGTTGCTGCGGCACCTCCAGCTGCTGTTCGTGCCGGCCGGCGTGGGGGTCGTCGCCTACCTCGGCGCGATCCGCGACGAAGCCCTGCCGATCGTGCTCGCCGTGGCCGGCTCCTGGCTGCTGGGCATCGTCGCGATCGGCTGGACGACCCGGCTGCTCGAGCGCGGGGAGCGCGCGGCGTGAGGGACGTGGTCGAGTCGCCGGTCTTCCTGATGGCGCTGACGCTGGTGAGCTACCGGATCGGGCTGTCGGTGCGCGACGCCAGCCGCGGGCACGCCCTGGCCCAGCCGGTGCTGGTCGCGATCGTCCTGACCGGCGGCACGATCCTCGCGCTGGACGTCGACGCGGCGACGTACGCCGACGGCGTGCAGGTGCTGTCGTTCTGGCTCGGCGCGGCGACCGTCGCGCTCGCCGTGCCGCTGCACCGGCAGGCGGCGCGGCTGAAGGGCTTCGTGGTCCCCATGCTGGTGGCGGTGCCGTTGGGCGTCGTCGTCTCGGTCTGCTCGGTGGTGCTGCTGGCGCGGTGGACCGGCGCGGGGGAGGAGCTCGTGCGCACGCTCAGCCCGAAGGCCGCCACGACGCCGGTCTCGATCCAGCTGTCGGAGACCGCCGGCGGCATCCCGTCGCTGACCGCCGCGCTGGCGATCTGCGTCGGCATCCTCGGCGCGGTCGCGGGGCCGGCCGTGCTGACCCTCGCCCGGGTCACCGACCGCCGGGCGCGCGGCCTGGCCCTGGGCGGCGTCTCCCACGGCATCGGGGCCTCCCGCGCGTTGGCCGAGGACGAGACCGAGGGTGCCTTCGCCGGGCTCTCCATGGGCCTGACGGCGCTGGCGACGAGCCTCCTCCTGCCACTGCTCCTGGCGGTCCTGCTGTAGCCCTGCCCGCGGTCGCGCCCGTGTGGGAGGTTGTCGCTCGTGACCCGGGTCCACGCCTTCCGCGACGACGCCCTCGCCGACCACGACGCCGTCGGGCTCGTCGACGCCCTGCGCTCGGGGGCGGTCGGCACCCGCGAGGTGGTCGAGGCCGCCATCGCGCGCGTCGAGGCGGTCGACCCGGCCCTCGGGGCCGTCGCGCACCGGGCCTTCGACCGGGCGCGCGCCGAGGCCCGCGACCCCCGCGGCGGGTGGTTCGCCGGCGTCCCGACCTTCGTCAAGGACAACGTCGACGTCGCCGGGATGCCCACCCAGCACGGCGCCGACGCGTTCGTGTCCCGCCCTGCGCGCCGCGACGGCGACCTGGCGCGGATGTACCTCGCCACCGGTCTGGTGCCGCTCGGCAAGACCCGGCTCTCGGAGTTCGGCTTCTCCCCGGCCGCCGAGCACCCCCGCCAGGGACCCGTGCGCAACCCCTGGTCGACCGACCGCACCGCCGGCGCCTCGTCGGCCGGGTCCGCCGCGCTCGTCGCCGCCGGCGCGGTCCCCATCGCCCACGCGAACGACGGCGGCGGCTCGATCCGCATCCCGGCCGCCGCCTGCGGCCTCGTCGGCCTCAAGCCGACCCGCGGGCGGCTCGCGCAGGACGCGATGCACCGCTCGATGCCGTTGCGGATCGTCGCCGACGGCGTCGTCACCCGCTCGGTGCGCGACACCGCCGTCTTCCTGCGCGAGGCCGAGCGCGTCTACCGGGCGCTGCACCTGCCGCCGGTCGGCGACGTCACCCGACCCGGGCGGCGTCGCCTGCGCGTCGCGGTCGTCACCGAGAACGCCGGCCGCACCGCGAGCCCCGAGGTCGCGGCGCTCACGCGGCGCACCGCCGACCTGCTCGCGGGGCTCGGCCACGCCGTCGAGGAGGCGGGGTCGCCGGCGCCCCCGTCGTTCGCGGACGACTTCCTGCTCTACTGGGGCACCCTCGCGACCGCGATCGTCCGCACCGGCCGGCTCGCGCACGGCCGCAGCTGGGACGTCGAGCGGTGCGACCCGCTCACCCGCGGGCTCGACCGGCTCGCGACCCGCAACCTGCACCGCCTGCCCGGCGCGGTCCGGCGGCTGCGCCGGACGGCGGCGCACGGTGCTGACTTCCACGAGCGGTACGACGTCGTGCTGAGCCCGACGCTGGCCACGACGACCCCGCTGGTCGGGCACCTCGACCCGACCCCCGGCTACGACCAGGCGATGGCCCGGATCCTCGACTGGGTGGCCTTCACGCCGTGGCAGAACGTCACCGGCGAGCCGGCCGTCTCCCTGCCGGTCGCGACCGCCGCGGACGGCCTGCCGCAGGGGATGATGCTGGGCGCCGGAGCGGGTCGCGAGGCGCTCCTCCTGGAGCTCGCGCTCGAGGTGGAGCAGGCCGCTCCGTTCGCCCGGATCGACGCTCCGAGCCCCGCCTGACGCCCGATTTTGTGGTGCCCGGAGTCGTCTGTATGGTTCTCCGTCGTTGCCCCTTTAGCTCAGTCGGCAGAGCGTCTCCATGGTAAGGAGAAGGTCTACGGTTCGATTCCGTAAAGGGGCTCTGGGAAGCGGATTGCGTCGGCCGGTAACCTGGTCGGCGCAGCCCTGTCCCGGTGGCGGGGTAGCTCAGGTGGTTAGAGCACACGGCTCATAATCGTGGTGTCGCGGGTTCGAGTCCCGCCCCCGCTACTCGAAGAACCACCGCTGATCCGCAGTTCAGCACCGCGCAGCACTGCAGCACCCCGACCCAGAAGGACTTCCCGTGGCCTCCAAGAGCTCCGACGTTCGCCCCAAGATCACGCTCGCCTGTGTCGAGTGCAAGGAGCGCAACTACATCACGAAGAAGAACCGCCGCAACGACCCCGACCGGCTCGAGCTGGCGAAGTTCTGCCCCCGCTGCCGCTGCCACCAGGCGCACCGCGAGACCCGCTGAAGGCACGCGGCACCCCGCACTCCACGCACGACCCGTCCGGACCTCCGGGCGGGTCGTTCGTCGTTGTGCGGCCGGTCGGCGGTAACCGCGGGCGGGGCCGGGTCGTTGTGTGGGCATGGTCACACGTCGACGCCGCGTCGTTCCGGCCCTGCTGCTGGCCCTGTTGCTGCCCGCGGGCGCGCTCGCACCCCCGGTCGCGGCCGACCCGCAGTCGGTCGGGTCGGGTGACGTCGTCGGTCGCTCGTTCGCCTTCCGCACCCTCGAGGTCGACCGCTCTCCCCGGCCGGCGGACAGCGCGGCGTGCCGGGAGCACGCCGGCGCCCGTGGCGCGGTGGTCCCGACGGAGCTCGACGCCCGCCTGTTCAGCGTCGCCACGAGCGAGCAGGACGGCCGCGTCGTCGACGAGACGCGCCGACGGGTCGGCACCGGCTACCTGTGCGTGCAGCTCCCCGACCCGATGTCCGTGCCGGCCGAGCAGAGCGCCGGCGGCTCGGCGTACGCACGGCTGCGCCTGCCCACCGTCGGGCGGGTGGAGGCCACGGGCTGGTGCGCCCTGGCGCCGACGCTGGCCCAGCCGGGCAACGCCCACCTCGCCTGCCGGCTGACGGTGCTGCGCGACCGCCGCACCGGGGTCGTCCGCGGCGCGTTGGCGACCAACACGATCCTCAACCCGGTCGGCACGCCGCTCCAGCCCTCCGGCTCGCTGTGGACGGCGTACGTCGAGACACGGGCGGACGTCGAGCCGCGCCCGGCGCCGGCGTCCCCGCCGGTCCCCGGGACGGTGGCCGGCGAGACGCTGGGTCCGCGGGCGGCGTACGTCCTCGCCCGCGGGCGCCGGATCGCCGACCCGCCGCCCTCGCGGTGCGCCGGCTCGCCCCACGAGACCGCGCTGCACCGGGTGACGACGCGCGGGCGCACCGGCGTCGTGCCGTCGGGGACCGGTCGACGTGTCGGGCTCCTGGTCAGCTGTGTCGCGAACTTCGAGGTGAACGGGATGCTGACGGCCTTCCTGCGCGTCGTCGGACCGACCGGCGAGCGGGTCGAGCTCGAGACGGAGGGGCGCTGCGTGGACCGCGGCCGGCCGACCGCCGTCCTGCAACGGGTCTGCGAGCTGCGCGTCCTGCCGGCCCCGCAGGCGGGCGTCCAGGGCGGCCTGGTCACCACGCTCGGGCCCGCCCTCGCCCCGGTCGGCGAGATCGGGCCGGGGGACCGGCCGCTGGTCGCGGTCTCGCTCGTCCCGCTCGGCTAGGCGTTCCCACGACCGGTTAGGGTCGGCGGCATGCCGGTCGACGCCTCACTGGTGGGCAGGACGTACCCGCCCACGCGGCCCTACACGGTCTCCGAGGCCAAGGTCCGCGAGCTCGCTGCCACGACCGGCGCCGACTGGGACGGCGGGCCGGTCCCGCCGACGTTCCCCATCGTGCTGGCCTTCGAGGCGATGAACGCGTTCCTCGAGGCCGAGGGCGTCGAGCTGGCGCGGATCGTCCACGGCGACCAGAAGTTCCGCTACGAGCGGCCGTTGCGCGTCGGCGACGTGCTGACCGCGGCGCTGACCGTCGCGAGCGTCCGCTCGATCGGCGGCAACGACGTCATCGGCACGACCAGCGAGGTCCGCGACGTCGACGGCGCGCTGGTGTGCGCCACCAGTGCCACCCTGGTCCACCGGGGCGCGGCATGAGCGCCGGGACGAACCTCGAGGTCGGCGCCGAGCTCGTCACCCAGCGGTACGTCGTGCGCCGCTCGGACCTGGTGCGGTACGCCGGCGCGTCCGGCGACCTGAACCCAATCCACTGGTCCGACCGGGTCGCCACCGAGGTCGGCCTCCCCGGCGTCATCGCCCACGGGATGTACACCCTCGCGCTGGCCGCCCGGGCCGTCGCCACCTGGACCGGCGACGCCGAGGTCGTCGAGCTCGGCGCGAAGTTCACCGCGCCGGTCGTCGTCCCCGACGACGACACCGGCGTCGAGGTCGAGGTCGCCGGCACGGTCGCCTCGGTCGAGGACGGCCTGGCCACGATCAAGCTGACCGTCACCAGCAGCGGGCAGAAGGTGCTCGGGATGCCGAAGGCCGTCGTCCGTGCCTGAGCCCGCTCCCGGGGCCTCCGCCCTGCTGCGCGACCACACCACGCTCCGGCTCGGCGGCCCGGCCGGCGAGCTCGTCGTCGCGACGACCGAGGAGGAGCTGGTCGCCGCGCTCGACGCCGACGGTCCGGTGCTCGTCCTGGGCGGCGGCAGCAACCTCGTCGTCGCCGACGACGGCTTCGCGGGCCGCGTCGTCAAGATCGCGACCACCGGCATCGCCGCCGACACCGAGGACGACGACCCGTCCTGCGGCGGCGTGCTCGTCACGGTCGCCGCGGGGGAGTCGTGGGACCACCTCGTCGAGGTCGCCGCCGAGCGCGGCTGGGTCGGCGTCGAGGCGCTCTCCGGCATCCCCGGGTCGGTCGGTGCCACCCCGGTGCAGAACGTCGGCGCCTACGGCCAGGAGGTCTCCCAGACCATCGCGTCGGTCCGCGTCTGGGACCGCGTGCTCAAGGGCGTGCGGACCTTCGCCAACGCCGACTGCCACTTCGCCTACCGGCACTCCCGGTTCAAGGCCGACCCCGGCCGGCACGTCGTCCTGTCGGTCACCTTCCAGCTGCGCCAGGGCACGCTCGGCGCTCCGGTGCAGTACGCCGAGCTGGCCCGCGCGCTCGGCGTCGACCTCGGTCAGCGCGCGCCGCTGCGCGAGGTCCGCGAGGCCGTGCTGGCGCTGCGCCGCGGCAAGGGGATGGTCCTCGACGACGCCGACCCCGACACCTGGAGCGCCGGCTCGTTCTTCACCAACCCGATCGTCCCGGCCGAGCAGGTCCCCGAGGGCGCGCCCGCCTGGCCCGCGGGGGACGGGCTGGTCAAGACCTCGGCCGCCTGGCTGATCGACCACGCCGGCTTCGGCAAGGGGTACGCCGCCGGGCGGGTGTCGCTGTCGACCAAGCACGCGCTCGCGCTCACCAACCGCGGCGACGCCACCACCGAGGAGCTGCTGGCGCTGGCCCGCGAGGTGCGGGACGGTGTCCAGGCGGCGTACGGCATCCGGTTGGTGAACGAGCCGGTCCTCGTCGGCTGCGAGCTCTAGCCGGTCGGCCCTACCCGGACTGCCCGGACTGCCCGGACTGCCCGGACTGCCCGGACTGCCCGGACTGCCCGGACTGCCCGGACTGCCCGGACTGCCCGACCAGCCAGGCGTCGATCCCGGCCAGCCCGGCCGCGACCACGTCCGAGGGCGCGCGGGAGGCCCGGAACGACATCCGCGCCAGCTCGGCCAGCGTCTCGTCGGGCAGGTCGTGGGCGGCGCGCATCGTGGCGTACTGGCCTGCGAGGCGGGAGCCGAACAGCAGCGGGTCGTCCGCGCCGAGCGCAACGGTCGCGCCGGCCTCGAGGAGCGCCGGCAGGGGGACGGACGTGAGGTCGGAGTAGACGCCGAGCGCCACGTTGGAGACCGGGCACACCTCCAGCGCGACGCCGGAGGCCACGACCCGCTCGAGCACGGCGGGGTCCTCCGCGGAGCGCACGCCGTGGCCGAGCCGGTCGGCGTGGAGCTCGTCCAGGCAGACCCGGACGTGCTCGGGGCCGCGCAGCTCGCCGCCGTGCGGCACCAGTGCCAGGCCGGCCCGCTCGGCGATGGAGAACGCCCGGGCGAAGTCCTCGGTGCGGCCGCGCCGCTCGTCGTTGGAGAGCCCGAAGCCGACGACGCCGCGGCCGGCGTACTGCGCGGCGAGGCGGGCCAGCGTCCGCGCGTCGAGCGGGTGGCGGGTGCGGTTGGCGGCCACGACCAGCGCGATGCCCAGGCCCGTGGCACGGGCGGCCTCCGCGACGGCGTCGAGCACCAGGTCGGTGAAGGCCGTGACGCCGCCGAACCGCGCGGCGTACCCGCTCGGGTCGACCTGGATCTCCAGCCACCGGCCGCCGTCGGCCACGTCGTCCTCGGCCGCCTCGCGCACGAGGCGGCGCACGTCGCCCTCGGTCCGCAGCACCGACCGGGCCACGTCGTAGAGCCGTTGGAAGCGGAACCAGCCCTTCTCGTCGGCCGCGCTCAGCTGCGGCGGCCACTCCGAGACCAGCTGGTCGGGCAGCCGGATCCCGTCCCGCTCGGCCAGCTCGAGCAGCGTCGCATGCCGCATCGAGCCGGTGAAGTGCAGGTGCAGGTGCGCCTTGGGCAGCGCGCGGACGTCGCGCGGGGCGGCCGGGCGACCGGTGGGCCGCTCGGCGGGAGCGGTCAACCGAAGAGCTTCTGAAGCCGCGAGACGCCCTCGACCAGGTCGTCGTCGCCCAACGCGTAGGACAGCCGGAGGTAGCCCGGCGAGCCGAAGGCCTCGCCCGGCACGACCGCGACCTCGGCCTTCTCCAGGATGTACTCCGCGAGGTCGACCGAGCTGTCGATGCGCTTGCCGTCGTAGTCCTTGCCGAGCAGGCCCTTGACCGACGGGTAGGCGTAGAACGCACCGGTCGGCACCGGGCACAGCACGCCGTCGATCTCGTTGAGCATCGACACGATGGTCTGCCGGCGGCGGTCGAAGGCCCGCTTCATCTCGTCGACCGCCGACAGGTCGCCCTCGATCGCGGCGAGCGCGGCGCGCTGGGAGACGTTGGCGACGTTGGAGGTCGCGTGCGACTGGAGGTTCCCGGCCGCCTTGATGATGTCCTTCGGGCCGATGATCCAGCCCACGCGCCAGCCGGTCATCGCGTAGGTCTTCGCGACGCCGTTGACGACGACGGTGTGCTCGGCGAGCTCGGGGCAGAGGACCGGCAGCGAGCCGGTCTCGGTGCGGGTGCCGTCGGCGGCGTCGTACACGAGGTGCTCGTAGATCTCGTCGGTCAGCACCCACAGCCCGTGCTCCTCGACCCAGGCGCCGATCGCGCGGATCTCGTCGGCGGTGTAGACCGCGCCGGTGGGGTTGGAGGGGGAGACGAACAGCAGCACCTTGGTGCGCTCGGTGCGCGCGGCCTCGAGCTGCTCGACGGTGACCTTGTAGTCCTGGGTCTCGTCGGCCAGCACCTCCACCGGCACGCCGCCGGCCAGCTGGATCGACTCGGGGTAGGTGGTCCAGTACGGCGCGGGCACGATGACCTCGTCGCCCGGGTCGAGCATCGCGGCGAAGGCCTCGTAGATCGCCTGCTTGCCGCCGTTGGTCACCAGCACCTGCGCCGGGTCGACCTCGTAGCCGCTGTCGCGGCGGGTCTTCTCGGCGATCGCCTTCTTCAGCTCCGGCAGGCCGCCGGCCGGGGTGTAGCGGTGGTTGCGCGGGTCGCGGCACGCCTCGACCGCGGCCTCGACGATGTAGTCCGGCGTCGGGAAGTCCGGCTCGCCCGCGCCGAACCCGATCACCGGTCGGCCCTCGGCCTTGAGCGCCTTGGCCTTCGCGTCCACCTTGAGCGTCGCGGACTCGGCGATCGCGCCGATCCGCTGCGAGACACGACGCTCGCGCGGGCTGGAGGAGGGGGCGGGCCGTCCGGGCTGGGAGG
>NZ_JAANMS010000054.1 GCF_011250565.1 Nocardioides sp. IC4_145 | reverse complement strand
GGGGTCGTACCCGGCGGGGTGCCCGCTATGCGCCGGACGTCGGGCGGAGTTGGCTCCGCCTCGCGCGGCGGCGTACGCTGGCTGTCGCGCCAGAGGTCTGCCTGCGTCCCGGACGGAGTGGACCCTCGCTCGCTATCAGCCCCACCTGTCGCTCCGCGGCTCCCGGGCACGACACCACCGGTAGTGAAAACGACCTCCTGCGCGCGCCCGCACGACTTCTGCCCATCCAAGGATCTGTCTCTACATGACGAGCACCCTCTCCTCTCTTCCGGCCAACTTCGATATCGCTGGTGACGCGCCCCAGGTGGCGGTCAACGACATCGGGTCCGAAGAGGACTTCCTCGCCGCGATCGACGCGACCATCAAGTACTTCAACGACGGTGACATCGTCGCCGGCACCATCGTCAAGGTGGACCGCGACGAGGTCCTGCTCGACATCGGCTACAAGACCGAGGGCGTCATCCCCTCGCGCGAGCTGTCGATCAAGCACGACGTCGACCCCTCCGAGGTCGTCGAGGTCGGCGACGAGGTCGAGGCCCTGGTCCTCCAGAAGGAGGACAAGGAAGGCCGCCTGATCCTGTCCAAGAAGCGCGCCCAGTACGAGCGCGCCTGGGGCACCATCGAGCAGGTCAAGGAGGAGGACGGCGTCGTCGAGGGCACCGTCATCGAGGTCGTCAAGGGCGGCCTGATCCTGGACATCGGCCTGCGCGGCTTCCTGCCGGCCTCGCTCGTCGAGATGCGTCGCGTCCGCGACCTGCAGCCCTACGTCGGCCAGACCCTCGAGGCCAAGATCATCGAGCTCGACAAGAACCGCAACAACGTGGTCCTGTCGCGCCGCGCCTGGCTCGAGCAGACCCAGTCCGAGGTCCGCCACGGCTTCCTGACCCAGCTCCAGAAGGGTCAGATCCGCAAGGGTGTCGTCTCCTCGATCGTCAACTTCGGTGCGTTCGTGGACCTCGGCGGCGTCGACGGTCTCGTCCACGTCTCCGAGCTGTCCTGGAAGCACATCGACCACCCGTCCGAGGTCGTCGCCGTGGGCGACGAGGTCACCGTCGAGGTCCTCGACGTGGACATGGACCGCGAGCGTGTCTCCCTGTCGCTGAAGGCGACGCAGGAGGACCCGTGGCAGCACTTCGCCCGCACCCACCAGATCGGCCAGATCGTGCCGGGCAAGGTCACCAAGCTGGTGCCCTTCGGCTCGTTCGTCCGCGTCGAGGAGGGCATCGAGGGCCTGGTGCACATCTCCGAGCTGGCCGAGCGCCACGTGGAGATCCCCGAGCAGGTCGTCCAGGTCAACGACGACGTCATGGTCAAGATCATCGACATCGACCTCGAGCGTCGCCGGATCTCGCTGTCGCTCAAGCAGGCCAACGAGACCGCCACGGCTGCCGACGTCGAGGAGTTCGACCCGACGCTGTACGGCATGACCGCGACCTACGACGAGCAGGGCAACTACGTCTACCCCGAGGGCTTCGACCCGGAGACCGGCGAGTGGCTCGAGGGCTACGACGAGCAGCGCGCGACCTGGGAGGAGCAGTACGCCAAGGCGCACGCCCGCTGGGAGGCCCACGTCAAGCAGCAGCAGGAGGCCGCCAAGGCCGAGGTCGAGGCCGGCGAGGCCACCTCGTACTCCAGCGGTGGCACCGACGAGGCCGCCAGCACCGACGGCGGCGGCGGCGGCTCGCTCGCCTCGGACGAGGCGCTGCAGGCGCTCCGCGAGAAGCTCACCGGCGGTCAGTGATCACCTCGTGACCAGCTGAACCGCGGGGACGCACCCGCACTCCGCACGAAGGCCCGGCCACCTCACGGTGGCCGGGCCTTCGGCGTTGTCGAGCACTTCTCGGACGCTCGTCGACGGCAGCGACGTCGCTGTCATCCGCGGGCGGGGGAGCGGAACTGCGGGTCGTCGAAGCGGGAGGACGGCGGACGGGACGGCCCGGGGCCGTCGTGGGAGGTGCGGCGGACGGTCTCGACGGCCAGGGCGGTCGCGACCAGCAGGAGCAGGATCAGGAAGGTCATGGCAGGAATGCTGCTCCGCTCGCGATCCTGCCACGAGTGGCAGTGATGACAGGCTGCGTTGATTTCCTGCCACGTCCTGCGGCATGCTCGTCACGTGCGCAACGTGGTGGTGGTCGTCCAGGACGGCGCGGAGCCGTTCGGGCTCGGGTCGATGTGCGAGGTGTGGGCCGAGCCCTACCACCCCGATGACGACAACCCGGTCTTCGACTTCAAGGTGGCCACGCCGCGACCGGGCCGCGTGCGCGGCGCGTCCGGCTTCGACCTGCACGTCGAGCACGGGCTGGACGTGGTCGCGGAGGCCGACCTGGTCTGCGTCTGCCCGAAGCGTGACTACCTCGACCCCTCACCGGAGGTCGCCGCGGTGGTGCGCGCCGCGTACGACCGTGGCGCGACGATCTTCGCGCACTGCACCGCCGCGTTCGTGCTGGGCGAGGCCGGCCTGCTCGACGGCCGCCGCTGCACCACCCACTGGCGCCACGTCGACGCCCTGGCCGAGTGCTACCCCGAGGCGAAGGTCGACGCCGACGTGCTCTACGTCCACGACGGCCCGGTCGTCACCGGTGCGGGGTCGGCCGCAGGGCTCGATGCCGCGCTGCACCTGCTGCGCGAGACCTTCGGGGCGGCGACCGCCGCGGCGACCGCGCGGCGGATGGTCGTGCCGCCGCACCGCGACGGCGGACAGGCGCAGTTCATCGCCCACGCCGTGCCGGACTGCGACGCCGAGACCCTCGGCCCGCTGCTCACCTGGATCGTGGAGAACCTCGGCGACGACCTCGACGTCGAGACGCTCGCGCGGCGGGCGCTGATGTCACCTCGGACCTTCGCGCGCCGCTTCCGCGCGGAGACCGGCGCCACGCCGCACGCCTGGGTCACCCGCCAGCGGGTGCTCCGCGCGGAGCAGCTGCTCGAGCGGTCCGACAAGCCGGTCGAGTGGATCGCGACCGAGGTCGGCTTCGGCAACGCTGCGACCCTGCGCCACCACTTCAGCCGCGTGCGCGGCGTCAGCCCGCAGCAGTACCGGCGGCAGTTCGCCTGCTGAGCGCGGCCGTCGGCCCGACTCAGCGTGGCAGCTGGTCGCGCAGCACCTTGCCGGTCAGCGTTCGGGGGAGGTCGTCGAGGAACGACCAGGTCTTGGGCCGCTTCGGCGGGGCCAGCCGCTCGCGGACGTACGCCGCCAGGTCGGCCTCGGTGGCGGTGCCGACGACCGCCGCGCAGACGCGCTGGCCCCACTGCTCGTCGGGCACGCCGTACACCGCGACGTCCTCGACGCCGGGGTGCTCGCGCAGCACCTGCTCGACCTCGAGCGGGTAGACGTTGACGCCGCCGCTGATGACCAGGTCCTCGCGGCGGCCGTCGAGGTGGAGGTAGCCGTCCTCGTCGAGCCGCCCGAGGTCGCCGACGGTGAACTCCTCGCCGTCCCACGCGGCCGCGGTCTTCTCGGGTGCCCCGTAGTAGACGAACCGCGCGAACTCCGGCACGGCACACCAGATCGTGCCGTCCTCGGCGACCCGCAGCCGGCGGCCGGGTCGCGCGCGACCGACGGTGCCGGGGCGCGCCAGCCACTCCTCGCTGGAGCAGACGGTGAACTGTCCCTCGGTCGAGCCGTAGAACTCCCAGGTCGACCCCGCCGGGAACGCCTCGACCAGGCGTCGCTTCACCTTCTCCGGGCACGGCGCACCCGCGTGGGCGACGAGCCGGAAGCACGACAGGTCCGGCCACCCGTGCTCGTCCCAGTGCGCGAAGAGCCGCTGGAGGTGGGTCGGCACGCAGAACATCGTCGTCGGCCGCTCGGTGGCGATCGCATCGGTGGTCTGCACGGGGTCGAACGGCCCGGGGACCACGACCCGGCCGCCCGCGAGCGCTGTCCCCATCGCGAAGCGCAGGGGAGCGGAGTGGTAGAGCGGGCTGAGCACGAGGTTCGTGTCGTCGGCGGTGAAGCCCCACAGATCGCGCTCCTCCGCGACCAGCGCTCGCGCGGAGTCCTCGTCGAGGAGCCCGCTGTAGACGCCCTTGGGGGTGCCGGTCGTCCCGCTGGTCACGTGCATCGGTCGCCCCAGCGGCAGCCCGCGTCGCGCGTCCGGGTCGACCAGGCCGGCCAGCGTGTCCTCGTCCTCGACGACCAGGGTCGGGTCGAGCCCGGCGAGGATCCGGTCGCGCTCGTGGTTGGTCAGCCGCGGGTCGAGCGGGATCGGGAACACCCCACGCGCCAGCAGCGAGACGACCGCGTCGAGGTACGTCGTCGAGCCGCCCACCAGGAGCGCCACCCGGTCGCCGGGTCGGAGGTCGGTGCTGCTCGGGACGGTCGGGGTGGTCACCGGCGGCAGCGTAGTGACCGGCACGGCCGGCCCTTTCCCTCGGTCCGCGGCACCCGGGCCGAGGCGGAGCAGGTGCTCAGGCGCGGGACCAGTGCAGGTCCCGGTCGAGGAGGGTGCCCAGCCGGGCGACCTCCGTCTCGACGGCCGCCTCGCGCAGGGGGACGTCGTCCCGCCAGTCGATGCCGACCTCCGCGCCGTTCCTGCGCCAGGTCCCGCGGACCACGCCGCCGACGACCACGAGGCCGGCCTTGCGGGTCACGGCCTCCCGCACGGCCGATGGGGTGACGGCGGTGTCCTTGGTGCCCGGCCCCATCACCCACTGGTCGTGCCCCGGGAGCAGCCGCACGGCCTCGGACGGCTGCGCCGCGGCGAGCGAGTCCGCGTCCTCGGCCAGGACGTACGCCGTGCTGCCGTCGACGTCGACGGTGGCCAGCTCGTCGCGCAGGCCGGCGAGCCATCCGGCGAGCCGCTTGCGGCCGGCGCTGAGGCCCTCGCCGAGCCAGTAGTGGACGTGGTCGTGCGTCGCGGGGCCGTAGGTGCGCAGGTAGGCGCGGACGGCCGCCGGCCCCGCCTCGCCGAGGTCGGGGATCCCCTGCCACCGTGGGTTCGTCGCGAGGGACCGGAGGGTCAGCCGTCCCTCGCGTGGAGCGGCGAGGCTGAGGTCGCCCTGCCAGCTCAGCGGCTTGACAAGGGTGTGGGCGCCCTCGGCGAAGACGGGACGCAGGTGGCGGTAGGCACGCCGGGTGGTGAGCACCTCGCCGAGCTCCACGACCGTGAGCGGCCCGCCGGTCAGCGCCTCCCGCACGGCGGCCCGGAAGTCCGGCCAGTCCGCGGGGCCGAGCCCGTAGTGCTCGACCCAGCTCGGCAGCTCCCACTGCCGGCCCGCCGCGCGCAGCGCGAGGTAGGCGCCCCCGTCCTCGGGTGCGAGGTAGTGCACCGACCCCCGGAACGCGAACGCCTTGACCACCGTCCCGTCGGCCAGGGCCCGCCGCAGGTCGCCGGTGCGCGACCCCGCAGAGCGCGTCCGCACCGCGAGCTCGGCGAGGGCGTCGTCCATCCCGAGGACCGCGCCGAGGCGGCGCACCACCTCCGCGACCGGCGCGGAGCCGACCGGGTCCAGCAGGTGCCGCTCCAGCCGCCAGCCGAGGGCCTGGCTCCTCGTGACCGTGAGGTCGGGCGGGGCGGTCGCGTCGCTGGTCGTCATGGGGGCATGGTGGTCCCGCTCGGCGGCGGTGGCCAGGGACTCCGGCCGGTTCGGGACGGACCGGCCCGGTGACGTACGTTGGCGCCCATGCGCGTGGGACTCACCGGCGGCATCGCCTCGGGCAAGAGCACGGTGTCGGCGATCCTGGTGGAGCTGGGCGCGGTCCTGATCGACGGTGACGCGCTCGCTCGCGAGGTGGTCCAGCCGGGCACGCCGGGGCTGCAGCGGGTCGTCGAGACGTTCGGGCCCGAGGTGCTCACCGCCGACGGCGAGCTCGACCGGCCGGCGCTCGGCGCGATCGTCTTCGCCGACGAGGCGCGGCGCAAGGAGCTCGAGGCGATCGTGCACCCGCTCGTCTTCGAGCGGATCGTCGAGCTCGAGGCGTCGGCGACGCCCGAGGACCTCGTCGTCCACGACATCCCGCTGCTCGCCGAGTCCGGCCGGGCGCCGACCTTCGACGCGGTGGTCGTGGTGGACGTGCCGGTCGAGACGCAGGTCGACCGGATGCTCACCCAGCGCGGCATGACCCGCGAGGACGCCAAGGCGCGGGTGCGGGCGCAGGCGAGCCGCGAGCAGCGGCTGGCGATCGCGACGCACGTCATCGACAACACCGGCACGCTGGAGGACCTCCGCCGCCGCGTGCTGGAGGTCCACGCCGACCTCATCGGGTCGGCCGCGTGAGGCGTCGTACGACGGCGCTGCCCGCGCTCGCGGCAGCAGCCGTCCTCGTGCTGACCGGCTGCTCCGGCGACCCCGGCCCCCAGGGCCAGGGACCCGCGACGAGTCCTGGTGCGACGTCGTCGGCCGGCACCTCCACGTCGGCCGCGGCCGACCCGGACGCGCCCACCGGTTGGGGGCCGACCGCCGGCGAGCTCGAGCAGGCCCGGGCGCTCGTCGCCGGGTGGGACGCCGCGCAGCTGGCCGGCCAGGTCATCGTCGGCCGGTTCCAGGGCGCCGACCCGGACGAGGCCGCCGCGATGGTCCGCGAGCTCCACTTGTCGGGCCTGTGCGTCACGGCGGGCAACGTCGTCGACGCTGAGCAGGTCCGCGCGCTCAACGCCGCGATCAGCGAGGCGGTCGCCGCGGACGGCCGTGACTTCCCGGCCCTCCTCGGCGTCGACCAGGAGGGCGGTGTGGTCAGCCACCTGCGGGGGATCGCGACCGAGTTCCCGTCGTTCGCCCACGCCGGCCCGGCCGTCGCGCAGGGACCCGCCGGCCGCGACGTCGTACGCCGTGCGGCCGAGACCACCGGGCTGGAGCTGCGCGAGCTCGGCTTCACCTGGGTCTTCGCCCCGGTGGCGGACGTGACCGTCGGCGCCGCCGACCCCACGATCGGCACCCGCTCGCCGTCGACGGACCCCGAGCTCGCGGCGAGGGCCGTCCGGGCGGCCGTCGAGGGCTTCAACGCGGCGGGGGTCGTGTCGACGACCAAGCACTTCCCGGGCCACGGCTCGGTGACCGCCGACAGCCACGAGTCCCTCCCGGTCCTCGGCCGGACGGTCGAGGAGCTGGCGGCGACCGACCTGCCGCCGTTCGAGGCGGCGGTCGAGGCGGGCGCGCCGGCGGTGATGATCGGCCACCTCGACGTCGAGGCGATCGATCCGGGCGTCCCGTCGACCCTGTCCGCGCCGGTCTACGACTTCCTGCGGGACGCCGTCGGCTTCGAGGGCGTCACCATCACCGACTCGCTCGGCATGGGCGCGGTCATGGGTCGGGAGAAGCCTGCGGTCACCGCGCTCAACGCCGGTGCCGACCTCCTGCTCATGCCGCCGGACACCCGCAACACCCACGCGGTCGTGACCGCGGCGATCGAGTCCGGCGAGGTGACCCGCGAGCGCGCCGAGGAGGCCGCAGCGATGGTCGTCGCGCTCCAGATGTGGCAGCAGCGGGTCGCGGGCGAGGTCGAGGTGCCCGCAAATGCGAGCGAGCTCGCGGGAGAGGCCTCCCGCGAGCTCGACGCGATGTACTGACCGGCGGTCCGCCGGATCCCGCTCAGGCGGCGAGGTCCGGGTCGGCGATCCGGCGCAGCTTCTGCAGCGCCTCCCGCTCGAGCTGGCGGACCCGCTCGGCGGAGATGCCGTGCTTGGCGCCGATGTCGGCCAGCTTGTGCTGGCGGCCGTCGGTGAGGCCGTAGCGCGAGCGGATGATGTCGGCGGCGCGGTCGTCGAGGTGGCCGACCAGGCTGTTGAGCCGGTCGCGGGACTCGGTGTCCAGGACGGTGAGGTCCGGGCCGGGCGCGGTCTCCTGCGCCATCAGGTCACCGAGCGAGGTGTCGCCGTCCTCGTCGACGGGGGAGTCGAGGCTGACGTGCTCGCGGCCCCACGACATCAGGTCGAGGACCCGGTCGAGGTCCATGCCGAGCTCTGCGGCGATCTCCTGCGGCTCGGGCTCGCGGCCGAGCTGGCGCTCCAGGGTGCGGCGGGCGCCGCCGACCTGGTTGAGCTCCTCGACGACGTGGACGGGCAGCCGGACGACGCGGGCCTGCTGGGCGATGCCACGCGTGATCGCCTGGCGCACCCACCAGGTGGCGTACGTGGAGAACTTGTAGCCCTTGGTGTAGTCGAACTTCTCGACGGCGCGGATCAGGCCGGTGTTGCCCTCCTGGATCAGGTCGAGCATGGGCATCTGGGCCCGGCCGTACTTGCGGGCGATGGAGACGACGAGACGGAGGTTGGCGGTGATGAACTGGTCGACGGCCTTGCGACCCTCCTCGGCGAGCCACTCGAGCTCCTCCTGGTTGGCCGACATCGGCGCCCCGCCCTTGCGGCGCCCGATCCGGCCCTCGGCGAGCAGGTGCTCGGCGAACAGGCCGGCCTCGATCGTCTTCGACAGCTCCACCTCGGCGGCGGCGTCGAGCAGGGCGTTGCGGGCGATCTCGTCCAGGTAGAGACCGACGCTGTCGCGCCCCTCGATCTCGCGAGCCCCGGACTGTGCGGTGCGTGTGGCCATGCGATGCCCCTCCTCACTGTGAGCACCTGGCACAGGTCCTCACGCTGTCTACAACGCACCCGGTGTCCCGGCGATTCCCGGACCAAACCCTGGTCGGGACCCCGGTTGTCGCGAGTGCCTTCACCGTGGACGACGAGTGGGAAACGGCTGGAGTTGCGCGGATTCCGGACTCTCAGCCACTTCTCAGGACGCCGTCCCCTCGGGAGGTGTTCGGCGCCGACGGGCGGCCCGGATGGCCGCCCGTCGGTGCGTGGCCGGGAGGGGTGGTCAGCGGTCGGCGAGACCCATCCGGTCGAGCATCCACGCCAGGCTGAACGCGCGGTCGTGCCACGCCTTGTAGCGGCCCGAGACGCCACCGTGCCCGGCCGACATCTCGGTGCGCAGCAGGACGTCGGCGTCGGGGTTGGTGGCGCGGATGCGGGCCACCCACTTGGCCGGCTCGACGTAGAGCACCCGGGTGTCGTTGAGCGAGGTCTCGGCGAGGATGGGCGGGTAGGGGCGGGCGGCGACGTTGTCGTACGGCGCGTACGACGCCATGTACTCGTAGACCGCCGGGTCGTCCTCGGGGTTGCCCCACTCGTCGTACTCGGTCACGGTCAGCGGCAGCGTGGCGTCGAGCATCGTGGTGAGCGCGTCGACGAACGGCACGCCCGCGACGATCCCGGCGAACATCTCCGGCGCCTGGTTGGCGACCGCGCCCATGAGCAGCCCACCGGCGCTGGCGCCCTCCGCGACGAGCGTCCCGGGCGTCGTCCAGCCGGTGTCGACGAGGTGGCGGGCGCAGGCGACGAAGTCGGAGAAGGAGTTCTGCTTGCGCATCAGCTTGCCGTCGTCGTACCAGCGCCGGCCCATCTCGCCGCCGCCGCGCACGTGCGCGATGGCGAACGCGGCGCCGCGGTCGAGCAGCGAGAGCCGGGCGACGGAGAAGTAGGGGTCCATCGAGGCCTCGTAGGCGCCGTACCCGTAGAGCAGCGTGGGGAGGGGCGCGCTGCCCATCGTCTCGTCCTCGCGGGCGTCGCGGCGGCACACGATCGAGATCGGGATCCGCTCGCCGTCCTCGGCGGTCGCCCAGAGCCGGTGCTCCTGGTAGTCGGCCGGGTCGTAGCCGCCGAGCACCGGCGCCTGCTTGAGCAGGGTGAGCTCGCGGGTGCGCACGTCGTAGTCGTAGACCGAGGACGGCACGGCCATCGTGGTCCACCCGATGCGGACGGTCGGCTGGAGGAAGCCGGGGTTGCCGCCGGAGCCGACCGTGTAGAGCGGCTTGTCGAACTCGACGAGGTAGTCGTCGCCGGGACCGTCGGCGCCGAGCTCGATGATCCGCAGCTGGGTGAGGCCGTTGCTGCGCTGGTGCACGACGAGGTGACCGGCGAACGCGTCGACGTCCTCGAGCCGGACCTCGGGGTCGTGGGGGACCAGCGGGTCGAGGTCGGCGATTCGGGTCGGCGCGATCGGAGCGGTGCCGATCTCGAAGTCCGGCCCGGTCGCGTTGTGCAGCACCAGGAACCGGTCCTCGCCGCCGATGACCGCGTGGTCGAGGGAGTACTCCACGCCCTCCAGCCGCTCGGCGAAGACCTGGAGGCCGAGCTCGGGGTGGTCGGCGTCGAGGTAGCGGTACTCCGAGGTCACCTTGGAGCCGGCCGCGACCACGATGAACCGGTCGGTGCGGGTGCGACCCACGCCGACCCAGAAGCGACCGTCGGTCTCGTGGTGGACCAGCTCGTCCTCGGCCTGGGCGGTGCCGAGGCGGTGGCGCCAGATCTTGTCGGCGCGCCAGGAGTCGTCGACGGTCGTGTAGTAGAGGTGCTCGCCGGCGCGGTCCCAGGTGGCGCCGCCGATGACGCCGGTGATCTCGTCGTCGAGCAGCCCGCCGGTGGCGAGGTCCAGGACGCGGACGGTGTAGCGCTCGTCGCCGACGGTGTCGGTGGAGTACGCCAGCAGGTTGCCGTCCGGGCTGATCGCCGAGCCGCCGAGGGAGAAGAACTCGTGGCCCTCGGCGAGCGCGTCGAGGTCGAGCAGCACCTGCTCGCCGGGGAGCGCCGGCTCGTCGGGGGCGCAGTCCTCCGCGGGCGTCGGGGGCGTCCAGTCGTCGGGGTCGCTCACGGGGACGCGGCAGGTGGCGCCGTACTCCTTGCCGGCGAAGGTGCGCCCGTAGTACCAGTGGCCCCGGTTGCGCGTCGGCACCGACAGGTCGGTCTCGCGGGTGCGGGCCTTGATCTCCTCGAAGATCGACTGGCGCAGGCCGGCGAGGTGGGCGGTGCGCTCCTGGGTGTAGGCGTTCTCGGCCTCGAGGTGGGCGACGACCTCGGGGGACTCCTTCTCCCGCAGCCACTCGTAGTCGTCGACGCGGGTGTGCCCGTGGATCTCGCGGCTGGTCGGACGGCGGTCGGCGACGGGTGGGACGGCGGGGGGTTGCATGTCGGCAACGCTAGCGTCGGGCCCGTGGACACCGAGACGGCCGTCGACCTCAACGCCGACCTCGGGGAGGAGGTCACCGACGACGCCGCCCTGCTCGCGGTGGTGACGAGCGCGAACGTCGCGTGCGGCTACCACGCCGGCACCGCGGCGATCATGCGCGCGGTGTGCGCCGAGGCAGCCGAGCGCGGGGTGGCGGTGGGGGCGCAGGTCTCCTACGACGACCGCGAGAACTTCGGCCGCGTCGCCCGCGACGTGCCGGGCGAGGTGCTCCGCGAGCAGGTCGCCGACCAGGTCGGCACCCTCTCGTCGATCGCGGCGGCGGCCGGCACCGCCGTCCGCTACGTCAAGCCGCACGGCGCGCTCTACCACCGCGTCATCGACGACGAGGAGCAGGCGGCCGCCGTCCTCGCCGGCTCGGGCGACCTGCCGGTGCTCGGGATGCCGGGCCGGTTCCTCGACCTGGCGGCCGCGGCGGGGCGGAGGGTGTGGCACGAGGGCTTCCCCGACCGTGGGTACGCCGCCGACGGCCGCCTGCTGCCGCGCGGCGAGCCCAGGGCCGTGCTGGAGGACGCCGACGCCATCGCCGCTGCCGCGCTGCGCCTGGCCCCGCAGGTCGACTCGCTGTGCCTGCACGGCGACACCCCCGGCGCGGTCGTCCACGCACGGACCGTCCGCGCCGCCCTCACCGGCGCGGGCTGGACGCTGCGAGCGCCGTGGGAGAGGGGTTGAGCGTGCGGGCGCGACCCGTCGGCCCGTCGGCCCTCCTCGTCGAGGTGGCCGGGCCGGCGGAGGCGCTCGCGCTGGCGGCGTGGGTCCGCGAGCAGGGACTGCCCGTCGTCGACGTGGTCCCGGCGGCGGAGACGGTGCTCCTCGACGGCGTCGACGGCGCCACGGTGCTCGCCGCCCTGCTGGCCTGGGTGCCGACCGCCGAGCCGCCGGTCGGCGACCTGGTCGAGGTGCCCGTCACCTACGACGGTGAGGACCTCGACGCGGTCGCCGAGGCCTGGGGCGTCACCGCCACCGAGGTGGTCGAGCGGCACGCCTCGCTGACCTTCGTCGCCGCCTTCTGCGGCTTCGCGCCCGGCTTCGCCTACCTCGCCGGCCTGCCCGAGGAGCTGGCCGTCCCGCGCCTGGACTCGCCGCGGCCGCGGGTGCCCGCCGGGTCGGTGGCCCTCGCCGGCACCTGGTGCGGCGTCTACCCGACGTCCTCGCCGGGCGGGTGGCGCATCATCGGCCGCACCGACGTGGGCCTCTGGGACGCCCGGCGCGAGCCGCCGGCGCTGCTCCCGCCCGGCACCCGCGTGGTGTTCGTGCCGGCATGAGCCTCCGCGTGCTGGCCGCCGGCCACCTCACCACCGTCCAGGACCGGGGCCGGCCCGGCTGGGCCTCCCTCGGCGTGCCGCGCGCCGGGGCGCTGGACGCACCCGCGGCCGGCCTCGCCAACCGCCTCGTCGGCAACCCGGCCGGTGCGGCGGTCCTCGAGGTGACGCTCGGCGGGCTCGCGGTCCGCGCCGACCGGGACTGCTGGGTCGCGGTCACCGGCGCCGAGGGACCGGTGACCGTCGACGGCCGCCCCCGCGGCCACGCCCGCCCCGAGCGACTGCTGGCCGGCGCCCTGCTCGAGGTGGGTACGCCGTGGCGCGGGGTCCGCTCCTACGTCGCGGTCGCGGGCGGGATCGCGGTCGAGCCGGTGCTCGGCTCCCGCTCGACCGACACGCTCGCGTGGGTCGGCCCGCCCCGCGTCGAGGCCGGCGTCGTGCTGCCGGTGGGGGACCCGGCCGGGCCGCCCGCGCCGCTCGACACCCCGCGGCCGGGTCGCCCGGGGCCGTTGCGCCTGCACCCCGGCCCGCGCGCCGACTGGTTCGCGGGCGACCCGCTCGCGGCGATGTGCCACGCGGCGTACACCGTGGAGGAGGCGTCGAACCGGGTCGGCCTGCGGCTTGCCGGCCCGCCGCTGGAGCGGGTGCGCACCGGCGAGCTGGCCAGCGAGGGCATGGTGCTGGGCGCGGTGCAGGTGCCGCCGAGCGGGCGGCCGGTGGTGTTCCTGGCCGACCACCCGGTGACCGGGGGCTACCCGGTCGTGGCGGTGGTCGACCCGGCCGACCTGTGGATCTGCGCCCAGCTGCGGCCGGGGGACGAGGTCCGGTTCAGTCCTGCTCGTCCGGCAGCGGGGGCGGCACCCACGCGGTGAGGGCGGGGTCGTCCTCGGCGTAGGACCGGACCGGCCCGGCCGGGGTCTCGGCGGTCTCGAAGCGGACGGTGACGACGCCCCGGCCCGAGCCCCAGACCCACCCGCGGCCCATCTCGGCGTGCACGACGTCCATGCCGGGCGACCAGGTGCGCCGGGAGTGGTGGGGCACCTCGACCGCGGGCAGCTCCTCCTCGTCCTCCTCGGTCTCGCCGAAGAGGTCCTCCTGCACCCAGTCGGCCAGCCCGGAGACGCCGACGCCGAGCAGCCGGACGCCGCCCGAGGTGTCGAGGTCGGCCAGCAGCGCCCGTGCCGTGCGCGCGACGGTGGCGGCGCTGTCGGTGGGGGAGACGAGCGTGCTCGAGCGGCTGAGCGTGGTGAAGTCGTGCAGGCGCACCTTGATCGTGATCGTCCGCCCCGACAGCCCGTGCTTGCGCAGCCGCGCGGCCACCTCGCCGGCCTGGCGGGTGAGCAGCCCCTCCATCAGCCGGCGGTCGGTGAGGTCGGTGTCGTAGGTGCCCTCGACGCTGACCGACTTCGCCTCCCGCTCGGCCACGACCGGCCGGTCGTCCTGGGCGCGCGCGAGCGACCACAGGCCGGTGCCGTGGGCCTTGCCGACCAGCCGCACGAGCTCGTCGAGGCTCACCGCCTCGAGCTCGGCGACGGTGTGGATGCCGGCACGCCGGAGCCGCTCGGTGGTCGCCGGCCCGACGCCGGGGATGACCGTGACGCTCATCGGGCGCAGCAGCTCCTGCTCGGTGCCGGGCGCGACGACGACCAGCCCGTCCGGCTTGTCCAGGTCGCTGGCGACCTTGGCGATGAACTTGCTGGTGCCGAGCCCGACCGACGCGGTCAGGCCGCGGGTCACCTCGGTGACGCGCCCGCGCAGCTCCTCGGCGAACGCGGTGACGGTCGCGACCTCCAGGTCCGGCAGCCCGGCGCGCTCGAGGTCGACGAACGCCTCGTCCAGCGACAGCGGCTCGACCAGGGGCGACACCGAGCGGAGCAGCGACATGACCGCGTGCGAGGCCTCGCGGTAGGCGTGGAAGCGGCCGCTGAGGAACGCCGCGTGCGGGCAGCGCGAGCGTGCCTCGCGCGTCGACATGGCCGACCGGACGCCGTGGACGCGGGCCTCGTACGACGCCGTCGCCACCACCCCGCGGCCGCCGACGCCGCCGACGACCACCGGCTTGCCGCGCAGCGACGGCTTGTCCCGCTGCTCGACCGCGGCGAAGAACGCATCGAGGTCGAGGTGCATGACCGACGCCTGCGCGCGCATTCAGCGCCCCGTCCGGCCGGTCATGCGCCGGAACCTACCCGCGGCCCACCCTCCGTCCCCAGACGCCGCCCCGCGCGGCTCCGTCCACAGCCCCACCGGCGGTGCCCCGGCACGGCCGGTGGCCGCGGGGAGCGTCGCACCATGACCACATCGCACCCGGCCACCGGCCGTTCCCCCTTCACCGCCCGCACGACCGAGGACCTGCTCGCCGCCGTGCCCGTCGTCCTCGGCTTCCGACCACGCGAGTCGGTCGTCCTGCTGACCTTCGGTGGCGACCGCTCCCTCCACGCGCGCATCGACCTGCCGACGACCGAGCCCGAGGCCGAGGCGGCTGCCCGACAGCTGCTCGAGCCGTGCCGCCGGCAGCGGGTGCGGGCCGTCGCCCTCGTCGTCCTCACCGGCGACGTGCGCGCCGCGGCCTGGACCAGCCGGGCCGTCGTCCGCGCCTTCACCCGGGCCGGGATCGACGTCGTCGACGCGGTCCGCGCCCACGAGGGCAGGTGGTACGTCGCGAGCGGCCCGCGCGGCGACGTACCGGCCCACGGCGTGCCGTACGACGTCTCGGCCCACCCGTTCGCCGCGCAGGCGGTCCTCGAGGGGCGGGTCACGCTCGACTCGCGCGAGGAGCTGGAGGCGTCCGTGGCAGCGTCGCCGGCCGCGGTGCACGCCGTCCTCGAGGCCGTCGTCGCGCTGCCGGGCGGCGCGGCGTCCCCGGCCGAGGAGAGCCGGTGGGCGGCCGCGCTCGTCGCCCGCTGCGTCGAGGCCGGCACCGGTCCCACCGACGCCGAGGTCGCCCGCCTGGTCGTCGGCATGCTGGACGTGCCGGTGCGTGACGCGGCGTGGGAGCGGATGCGCCGTGCCGACGCGACCGCGCACGTCCGGTTCTGGACCGACGTCGTCCGTCGCACGCCCGACGCCTTCCTCGCCGACCCGGCCGCGCTGCTGGCCTTCGCCGCCTGGCTCTCCGGGCACGGCGCGCTCGCCTGGTGCGCGGTCGACCGCTGCCTCGACGTGGCGCCGGGGCACCGGCTCGCCGGCTACATCGCCCAGGTGCTGACCAACGCCGTCCCGCCGACGGTCTGGGACGACGCCGGGACCGGCTGACCCGCCAGGCCTAAGTGGGTACTGCTCCGGCGTGGTGAGCAGCGCAGCGACGGGTGCCCGCATCCCGGCGGAGGCCGGCCGACATGGGTGAGGAGGTCGACGCCCAGGAGTTCTCGCGGTCGGACCGCACGCGGCACCGGGAGAAGGTCCGTCGGTGCCTGGACGTCTTCGCGCGGATGCTGCGGGACTCGCGGTTCGACACCGACGACCCGATGACCGGGCTCGAGGTCGAGCTGAACCTCGTCGATGAGCAGGGCGACCCCGCCCTGCGCAACGCCGAGGCGCTCGAGGCGATCGCCGACCCCGACTTCCAGACCGAGCTCGGCCAGTTCAACATCGAGATCAACGTGCCGCCGGCGCGGCTGCGCGAGGGTGGACTCACCACCTTCGAGGACAACCTGCGGCGCAGCCTCAACGACGCCGAGACCAAGTCGGCCCGCGTCGGCGCCCACCTGGTGATGATCGGCATCCTGCCGACGCTGACCGGGGAGCACATGAGCCCGGACAGCCTCAGCCCCAACCCGCGCTACAAGCTGCTCAGCGAGCAGATCCTCGACGCGCGCGGCGAGGACATCTCGATCTCCATCGACGGCCCGGAGCGGCTGGTGACGACGACCGACTCGATCGTCCCGGAGGCGGCGTGCACCAGCACGCAGTTCCACGTGCAGACCTCGCCGGCCCAGTTCGCGTCGTACTGGAACGCCTCGCAGGCGATCTCCGCGGTGCAGCTCGCGGTGGGTGCGAACTCGCCCTACCTCCTCGGCCGCGAGCTGTGGCGCGAGACCCGCATCCCGCTCTTCGAGCAGGCCACCGACACCCGGGGTGAGGAGCTGAAGGCCCAGGGCGTGCGGCCGCGGGTGTGGTTCGGCGAACGCTGGGTGACGTCGGTCTTCGACCTGTTCGAGGAGAACGTCCGCTACTTCCCCGCGCTGCTGCCGATCACCGACGAGGAGGACCCGCTCGCCGTGCTCGAGGGCGGAGGCACGCCGAACCTCGCCGAGCTGCGGCTGCACAACGGCACGATCTACCGCTGGAACCGGCCGGTCTACGACATCGCCGGGGGAGTGCCGCACCTGCGGGTGGAGAACCGCGTGCTGGCCGCCGGCCCGACCGTCGCCGACACGATGGCCAACGCCGCCTTCTACTTCGGCCTGGTCCGCCACCTCGCCGAGAGCGAGCGGCCGCTGTGGTCGCAGATGTCCTTCAGTGCCGCGGAGGAGAACTTCCACGTCGCCGCCCAGCAGGGCATCGACGCCCACGTCTACTGGCCCGGTGTCGGCCAGGTCCGTGCGACCGAGCTGGTGCTGCGCCGGCTGCTGCCGATGGCGCGGGCGGGGCTCGAGGCGTGGGGCGTCGACGCGTCGGAGTCCGACCGCCTGCTCGGCATCATCGAGCAGCGCTGCCTCACCGGCGTCAACGGTGCGGAGTGGTTCGCCCGGCGGATGCACGAGCGGGGCGACGAGGAGCGGTACGACGCCCTGCGGGCCACGCTGCTGGAGTACCGCGAGCGGATGCACAGCAACGACCCCGTCCACACCTGGGACTGAGGCTCGAGCCGACGGACGGGTCCCGCCTCACCGCTCGCGGAGCCGCTGCCAGGTCCGGCTCGCTCCGGAGCGTGGGTCGCGCCAGCCACGACGGTTCGCCACGACCATGACCAGCGGCGCCCCGGCCTCCGCGTACGCCGTGCGGGCCGCGGCCAGCCAGGCCGCGTCGACGTCCTGGAGGTCCAGCGCGCCGGTCCGGGTCAACCACACGAGCGGCTCGGGCGAGCCCTGCCGCAGGACGGCCACGCGCATCGCCGCGAGCGCGTCCGCCCGCAGCGCGTGGTCGAGCCGGTCCTCGGCGCGGACCGCCAGCACGCGTTCGGGGCCGCCGGGCATCCCGACGTGGACCAGCGGCAGGTGGACCCGCCGGCGCTCGGACCGAGCGTGGTCCAGCACCGCACGCCGCAGCAGCCGGTCGAGGTCGGCGGGGACCGGGACCGGGATCCCCGGAGCGCTGGCGGGCGGCACGTGCCCAGCCTCCCCGAGACCGGCCGGGACCGCTCCTGGTTCTCCACAGGCGGCTCACCGCCCATCGGCTACCGTGCGCCGCATGGGAACCGTGGTGGTCGGCTACGTGCCGAAGCCCGAGGGCGAGGCAGCGCTGGCGACGGCGATCGACGAGGCGCGGCTGCGCGGCGCGAAGCTGGTCGTCGTGAACTCCCACCGCGGTGGGCCGGACCTGGACCGCGAGGCCGCTGCGGCCGCTGAAGCCGAGCTGGAGGCCGTCCAGGCGCGGCTCGCCGGCGCCGAGGTCGAGCACGAGGTGCGGCACCTCATCCGTGGCTTCGAGCCGGCGGAGGACCTGATCAGCATCGCGGAGGCCAACGACGCCGAGCTGATCGTCATCGGCCTCCGACGCCGGTCCCCGGTCGGCAAGCTGATCCTCGGCAGCAACGCCCAGCGGATCCTGCTGGACGCCAAGTGCCCGGTGCTCGCCGTCAAGGGTGGTGACTGAGGTGCACGCCGCCTCGCTGAGCAGCCTGGTCGAGGAGCACCTGGACAAGGCGCGGGCCGCGGACGCCGGCCGCAGCGCCCACACGACGTACGGCGGGCAGGAGCACCGCCTGCGCCAGACGCTCATCGCGCTGGTCGGCGGGCGACGGCTCGGCGAGCACGAGTCGCCGGGCGAGGCCACCCTGCAGGTCCTGCGTGGGTCGGTGCGCCTGCACGCCGGCCCGGAGACCTGGGACGGCGCCGAGGGCGACCTGCTGGTCGTCCCGCTCGACCGGCACGACCTCGAGGCGCTCACCGACGCCGTCGTGCTGCTCACCGTCGTCACCGGCACCCGCCCGGCCACCTGAGCGGCTCCGGCAGGATGGGCCCATGTCCAGCACGCCTGCCATCCACATCACCGGGGACGACACGGCCGACCGCGTCCTGACCGAGGACCCGTTCGCCCTGCTCGTCGGGATGATGCTCGACCAGCAGTACCCGATGGAGCACGCCTTCCGCGGCCCCGCGAAGGTGCTCGAGCGGTTCGGGACCCTCGAGCCGGCGCGCATCGCCGCCGCGGATCCCGAGGAGTTCGCGGCGCTGTGCTCGACCCCGCCGGCGATCCACCGCTTCCCGGGCTCGATGGCCACCCGCCTGCAGGCCCTCGCCGCGCTGGTCGAGGAGAAGTACGACGGGCGCACCGAGCGGCTGTGGACCGAGGCGGCCACGGGCAAGGACCTGCTCAAGCGCGTGCAGGAGCTGCCCGGCTTCGGCAAGCAGAAGGCACAGATCTTCGTGGCGCTGCTCGCCAAGCAGCTCGGCGTCCGCCCCGACGGCTGGGAGCAGGCGGTCGGCGACTACGCGCTCGAGGGCTACCGCTCGGTCGCCGACGTCGTCGACGGCGACTCGCTGCAGAAGGTGCGCGACTTCAAGAAGGAGAAGAAGGCCGCCGCCAAGGCCCAGGCGGACTGACCACCCCGACGACGCAGGACCGCCCTCTCCGCGTGCGTCGAGGGCGGTCCTTGGGGTGCTAGGGAGCTCAGGCCTGGTGGGTGGCCCGGCCGTCCTGGTCGTCGTCGTAGAAGTCGCGGCTGCCGGACTTCGCGAGCCCCCGGCTGACCATGTAGCCGATGGTCAGCAGGGTGACGTAGAACCACGCCTCCTGGGCGCCGAAGTCCGAGGCGTCGACCACCGCGGAGGCGATGAGCACGCCGATGACGGCCGCGACGTAGGCGATGAGCTCGGTCGTCTTGACCGAGGCCTTCGTCTCGGTGCTGATCCGGCGGCGGGTCGGATAGGTGGCGTCGTGCGTGGCTGCAGACATGCGTGTGCTCCTTGATGGTGTGCCGCCGGACTGCTGACCCCATGACGTTCGGCAGTCGGCTGGGCACTTCGGGGGAAGTCGCCGGAGCGACTGGTCCTGGTGCCCGCCCTCCGGGCTCGGGCCTCCCACCCATCGGGGTGAGCAGGTGTGTGCCTGCCCACACGGCGGCCCGGGCGGGCGGCGGCACGTGGGGCGGCGCTCTGGACCAGCGGGCCCAGTTCCGGGCCGGAGAGGGTGCTGATGCCGCACCCTCACCGACCCCGTGGCAGAATGAGAACCGCGGCTCTTGACATGTGCGGGCTTTGTTGCGCCCGAGAGTCGCCTCGCCGTTAGTTTCACCAGTCTGTTGTTGACGAGAGGTGTTCGTGTCCTCGACCGCGCGCAAGATCCCTGCCGAGGTGCTCTCACACCCAGCCGTCGTGGCCCTCATCGAGCGGGGTAAGCCGTCGGGCAGCCTGAGCCCCGAGGATGTTCGTCAGGCGAGCGAGGACGCGGCCGTCGAGCCGCGCCACCTCAAGTCGCTCCTGGCGCACCTCAGCTCGCTGGGCATCTCCGTCGACGTGAGCGCCAGCGCCCAGCGCGCTGTGGCCGCGACGACGGCCCGCAAGACGACCACCGCCAAGACGGCCAAGAAGGCGCCGGCCAAGAAGGCCGCTGCCTCCCCGGCTGCGGAGGCCGCGGCACCGGCTCCCGCGAAGAAGACGGCGGCGAAGACGGCCAAGACCGCGAAGTCCGCCGCCACGTCCGCCGCGGAGGCGGTGGAGCCCGCCGTCGCGGCGCCGGTCGTCGGCCCCGACGGCAAGAAGATCCTCCCGGACGTCCCGGACGAGCAGTTCGAGAAGGACGTCGCCCAGGACCCGACCATCAAGGCGGACGAGGAGGAGGCCACGGCCACCTCGTCGTTCGTGGTGTCCTCGGCCGACGAGACCGACGAGCCCGCCCAGCAGGTCATGGTCGCCGGCGCGACCGCCGACCCGGTCAAGGACTACCTCAAGCAGATCGGCAAGGTTCCGCTGCTCAACGCCGAGATGGAGGTCGAACTCGCCAAGCGGATCGAGGCCGGCCTGTTCTCGGAGGAGAAGCTCGCCAAGGGCGGCAAGATCACCCCGAAGCTCCTCGAGGAGCTCGAGTGGATCGCCGAGGACGGCCGCCGCGCCAAGAACCACCTGCTCGAGGCGAACCTCCGTCTCGTCGTCTCGCTGGCCAAGCGCTACACCGGCCGCGGCATGCTCTTCCTCGACCTGATCCAGGAGGGCAACCTCGGCCTCATCCGTGCGGTCGAGAAGTTCGACTACACCAAGGGCTACAAGTTCTCGACGTACGCCACGTGGTGGATCCGCCAGGCGATCACCCGCGCCATGGCCGACCAGGCCCGCACCATCCGCATCCCGGTGCACATGGTCGAGGTCATCAACAAGCTGGCCCGCGTCCAGCGCCAGATGCTCCAGGACCTGGGCCGCGAGCCCACCCCGGAGGAGCTGGCCAAGGAGCTCGACATGACCCCCGAGAAGGTCATCGAGGTCCAGAAGTACGGCCGCGAGCCCATCTCGCTGCACACCCCCCTCGGCGAGGACGGCGACAGCGAGTTCGGTGACCTCATCGAGGACTCCGAGGCGATCGTCCCCGCCGACGCGGTGTCGTTCACGCTGCTCCAGGAGCAGCTGCACGCCGTCCTCGACACGCTCTCCGAGCGCGAGGCGGGCGTCGTCAGCATGCGCTTCGGCCTCACCGACGGCCAGCCCAAGACCCTCGACGAGATCGGCAAGGTCTACGGCGTGACCCGCGAGCGGATCCGCCAGATCGAGTCCAAGACGATGTCCAAGCTGCGCCACCCGTCGCGCTCGCAGGTCCTGCGCGACTACCTGGACTGACCGGACCCCCGGCGTACGCCGGAACCGACCGAGCCCCGCACCTCGCCCGAGGTCGCGGGCTCGGTCGTTCCTGGACGCGTAGGGGTCGCGGACGTCATGCGGACGGTGTGACCCCTGGCTCCGTCCGCATGACGTCCGGGTGGGCGGTCAGCCGCCGGCGACCAGCACGACGGCGGCGGCGCAGAGCGCGAGGCCGACGGCCTGGCCGCGGTGGACCGTCTCTCGGAGGACGAGCGCGGCCAGGAGGACGGTCACGGCGGGGTAGAGCGAGGTCAGGACGGCGGCGACCGCGAGCAGGTCCTCGCGGGTGGCCAGCAGGAACAGGCCGGTGGCGGTGGCGCCGAGCAGCCCGCTGACCGCCCCGAGCGCGGCGCCGCGCTCGCGCGGCACCCACGGAGCGCGCACGAGGACCGCCACCACCACGATCGCCAGGCCGGCGACCGCCTGGTTGACCGCCAGGGGGAGCAGTCCGGCGCCCTCGCGGACCTCCGCGAGCGCGGCGAACATCGCCCCGAAGCCCAGCCCGGCCAGCACGCCGTCGACGAGTCCGGAGGACCGCGGGGCCGGGCGACCGTCCACGGTGACGCCGGTCGGCTGCCGGGCGACCAGCCAGATCGCCGGCAGGGCGGCGAGGAACCCGAGCCAGACGAGCACGCCGGGGCGCTCGCCGGCCAGGAGTCCGACGACGACCGGCACGAGGGTGGCGCCGACGCCGGAGACCGGGGCGACGACACCCATCCGGCCGGACGAGAGCCCGCGGTAGAGGAAGGCGGTGCCGAGCCCGTTGCCGATCCCGCCGAGGACGGCCCAGCCGAGATCGGCGCCGGTGGGGGAGCCGTCGACGAACGTGGCCAGGGCCAGGACGGCGGTCGCGCCGGCGAGCTGGGCGGCGAACGCTACCGCCCACGCGGTGGCCCGCTGCGAGGCGAAGCCGCCCACGAAGTCGCCGAGGCCGTAGGCGAGTGCGGCCCCGAGCGCCAGGAGGGCGCCCATCAGGTGACGACGACGCCGACGGCCCAGGTGGCTGCGGCGAGGAGCGCGGCGAGCAGCTCGATGAGGATGCTGAGCCCGGCGGCCTTGAGGGCGTGCACCGTCGACGGCCACGCCGCCCCGGCGCCGACCCGCCGCTGCTCGGCGAGGTAGACGCCGAGCACGAAGCCGAGGAGCAGGCCGACCACGGGGACGACGAAGAAGCCGACGAAGCCGAGCACACCACCGACCACGAGCGTGGAGCTCGGGATGCCGGCGTCCTGCAGGCGGCGGCCCGGCACGGCGTACTTGACCACCGCGCCCAGCGCGAGGACGGCGGTGGCCACCGCGAAGACGATCCAGGCGGTGCTGCCGCCGACGTCGACGGTCCACACCAGGACGGCGGCCAGGACGAGCAGGGTGCCGGGAAGGACGGGGACGAGCACGCCGACGATGCCGATCGCGATCGCGACGGCGACGATGACCTCGAGCAGGCTCACGGCGTCAGCCTGTCACGGGTGGGTGGTCTGGTCCGGCAGGTCTCGAGACGGCGCTGGCGCGCCTCCTCGACCAGCCGAGTCGATGGCGCTGGCGCGCCACGTCCGGACCACCCGGCCCGACCAACGGGCGAGGGTGGAAATGGCCGACGGCCCCGGACATCGTCCGGGGCCGTCGCTAGGTCTGGGTGTCGGTCGGTCAGCGCTCGTCGGGAGCGGCTGCAGGGGTGCCGGTCAGCTTGTGGGTCTCGTCGACGACGTTCGCCGCGATCTCCTTGAGCTTGTCGCCGTGCTCGCGTGCGTGGTGGGCGCAGAAGAGCAGCTCTCCGCCCGTCTGGAGCTCCACACGGAGGTAGGCCTGGGCTCCGCAGCGGTCACAGCGGTCCGCGGCGGTCAGCGGTGCGCTGGGGGCAACGGCAGTGGTCACATCGGCCTCATTTCTTCGGTCTCGGTACCAGGCTCAACGTGTGAGCGGGGCGAAGGATTCCCGCGGTCACGTGGTGCCTGACACCTCGATCTCATCACGATCAGTGTTGCCCGATCCCAGGGTTTCCATGCGCCGGGCCGGGAGGTCCGGATCACGTTCACCCTTCAGGAGGAACAACGACTGGTCCTACGGATTGTGACGGGGTGCGGACCGTCACGGTGCCCGTTCCGCTCACTCCGAGCCGGATCGTGTCCGCATCGTGACGTCCCGCGTCCTGCTGGGTGCTGCTGTGGTCTCGCTGGATGGTGCCGGCTGTGCTGCGGCTCACCGTAGTGGTGGCCGGACGTGGCGTGGCTCCTCGGGGTCACGGCGTGTCGTAGGTAGATTCGGAGCCACCCCACCGACGGATCGCCGCAGCCGGCTGACGGCTGGCCACGGGACGCCGGACCCGCCGTACCGCAGGAGCCCCACGATCGCCGACAACACCTACAACGCAGCGCACCTCCTGGTCCTCGAGGGCCTCGAGGCGGTCCGCAAGCGCCCGGGGATGTACATCGGCTCGACCGACACCCGCGGGCTCATGCACTGCCTGTGGGAGATCATCGACAACGGCGTCGACGAGGCGCTCGGCGGCCACGCGGCCCGCGTCGAGGTCACGCTGCACCCCGACGGCTCCGCGGAGGTCCACGACGACGGCCGCGGCATCCCGACCGACAAGGAGCCCAAGACCGGGCTGCCCGGCGTCGAGGTCGTGGCGACCAAGCTGCACGCGGGCGGCAAGTTCGGCGGCGGGTCGTACGTCGCCACCGGCGGCCTGCACGGCGTCGGCCTCTCGGTGGTCAACGCGCTGTCGACGCGGATGGACATCGACGTGGAGCGCTCGCCGGCGGCCCAGGGCCTCTCGTTCCGCCGCGGCGTCCCCGGTGTCTTCGCGACCGACCAGGACCCCGGCTCCGACTTCGAGTCCCGGTCGGGCCTGACCCGCAAGGGCGGCCGGGTGGCGAAGGGCCGGAGCGGCACGCGGATCCGCTTCTGGCCGGACCGGCAGATCTTCACCAAGGACGCCGGCTTCGTCTACGACGAGCTGGTCACGCGCGCCCGGCAGACGTCGTTCATCGTGCCGGGCCTCGAGCTGGTCATCCGCGACCTGCGCGGACCCGAGCTGGTCGAGGAGAAGTTCCGCCACGACGGCGGCATCACCGAGTTCACCGAGTTCCTGGCGCACGACGAGCCGGTCACCGACGTGCTGCGGCTGCAGGGCTCGGGCACCTTCACCGAGACCGTCCCGCTGCTCGACGACAAGGGGCACATGACCCCGCAGGAGGTCGAGCGCGAGCTGGCCGTCGACGTCGCGGTGCGCTGGGGGACCGGCTACGACACCGAGGTCCGCTCGTTCGTCAACGTGATCGCCACGCCCAAGGGCGGCACCCACGTCGCCGGCTTCGAGCAGGCGGTCACCCGCACCTTCAACGACGCGATGAAGGCCGCGAAGGTGCTCAAGGTCAACGACGACGACGTGACCAAGGACGACGTGCTCGAGGGCATGACCGCGGTCGTGACCGTGCGGCTGGCCGAGCCGCAGTTCGAGGGCCAGACCAAGGAGATCCTCGGCACCCCCGCCGCGCGCACCGTCGTACGCCGTGTGGTCGCCGCCGAGCTGAAGTCGTTCCTGACCTCCACCAAGCGCCAGGAGAAGGCGCAGGCCAAGCTGGTCATGGAGAAGGTGGTCGGCGCGGCGAAGACCCGCATCGCGGCGCGCCAGCACAAGGAGACCCAGCGGCGGAAGAACGCCCTGGAGTCCTCCGCGCTGCCCGCCAAGCTCGCCGACTGCCGCGCGACGGACAACGACCGCACCGAGCTCTTCATCGTCGAGGGTGACTCCGCGCTCGGCACGGCCAAGCTGGCGCGGAACTCCGAGTTCCAGGCGCTGCTGCCGATCCGCGGCAAGATCCTCAACGTCCAGAAGGCCTCGGTCGGCGACATGCTGAAGAACGCCGAGTGCGCCTCGATCATCCAGGTCGTCGGCGCGGGCTCGGGCCGGACGTTCGACCTCGACGCGCGGCGCTACGGCCGGATCATCTTCATGGCCGACGCCGACTCCGACGGCGCGCACATCCGCTGCCTGCTGGCGACGCTGTTCTTCAAGTACATGCCCGAGCTCATCCGCGAGGGCCGCGTCTACTCCGCCGTGCCGCCGCTGCACCGGATCGAGATCTCGAACCCGCGCAAGGGCATGGACAAGTACGTCTACACCTACTCCGACGACCAGCTGCAGCGGAAGCTCGCGGAGCTGAAGAAGAAGAACGTCAAGTGGAAGGACCCGGTCCAGCGCTACAAGGGCCTCGGCGAGATGGACGCCGACCAGCTGGCCGAGACCACCATGGACCCGCGCCGCCGCACCCTGCGCCGGATCACCGTCGACGACGCCGACGCGGCCGCCAACGTCTTCGAGCTGCTCATGGGCTCCGACGTCGCGCCGCGCAAGGAGTTCATCGTCCAGGGCGCCTACGAGGTGGACGTCGAGGCGCTCGACGCCTGAGAGCCCTATGTCAAGCGGCCTCCTGGGTGAGGGCGTTGAGCCGGCCGTGTAGGTCGGGGTTGTAGGGCACGTGGTCGTGCCAGCAGCGCCATAGGATCCTGGTCCAGGCTTGGGCCAGGAT
>NZ_JAANMS010000053.1 GCF_011250565.1 Nocardioides sp. IC4_145 | reverse complement strand
GGCCCACCCCGAGCTCCGCTCCCGCCCCACCCGGCCGCACCCGCTCTTCGCGGGCCTGGTCGGCGCGGCGATCGAGCGGCAGCGCGAGCTGCGGTTCCCCATCGACGTCGACGCGCCCGTCGAGGTCCCGGCCGACGCCTGACGCCCCGGCTGGTTGAGGAAGGCGCGCTGGCGCTTGTCTCGAAACCCGCCGGGCCGGCCATCCCGCGGGTCGCGGTACGCCGGGCGTGGGGTCGGACCCTGCGGCTCCCGCCGGACGGGCAGGCCCGGTCCGCGGCCCGGGTGACCGTGGTTGCTGCCCCGCGTCCCTCACCGGGTTTCGACACGGTCGGCGCTGGGGCGCCTCCCTGCTCAACCAGCGGAGGCCGCGGGTCCCGTGTCGACCAGCGCTGCGTCACGTGGCTGGGTAGCGTCCCAGGCATGGTGAACCTGGAGGACCGGGCGGAGCGGTGGCCGGTGGCGGAGAGCAGCTACGTCTACGAGGGCGACTGGGTGGTCTCGTTGCGGGCCGACCGGGTGCGGCGCGAGGGGGCGGAGGGCGAGGAGCCCTTCCGGCGGCTCGTGCTGGAGCACCCGGGGGCGGTGATCGTGCTGGCGGTGGACGACGGGGAGCGCGTGCTGTGCCTGTCGCAGTACCGCCACGCCGCAGGTCGCCGGTTCGTCGAGCTGCCGGCGGGGCTGCTGGACGGTCCGGCGGAGGAGGAGCCGCTCGACGTCGCCCAGCGGGAGCTGCGGGAGGAGGCGTTGCTGGAGGCGGAGGAGTGGACGCATCTCGGCACGACCTGGTCGTCGCCGGGGATCTCCGCGGAGGTCATGCACCTCTTCCTCGCCCGGGGGCTGAGCACCGCGGACCGCGGGCAGTTCGTGCTCGAGCACGAGGAGGCCGACATGGAGACGTTCTGGGCGCCGTTCGCCGAGCTGCGGACGGCCGTGCTCGACGGCCGGGTCGCGGACGGGCCGCTGGTGCAGGCGGTGCTGCTGGCCGAGGCGAAGGGTCTGGTGGGGAACGGCGCGACGTGACCCACGTGACACCTCGCGGCGGTAGTGTCGAGACGTCGTCACGACGAGGTGGCGGCGTACCCGCGGCAGACAGGAAACCACGCCCGTGAAGGTCGGTGTCCCCAGAGAGGTCAAGGACCACGAGTACCGCGTGGCCATCACCCCCGTCGGCGTCCACGAGCTCGTCTCGCACGGGCACGAGGTGCTCGTCGAGACCGGCGCGGGCGTCGGGTCGTCGATCTCCGACGAGGAGTACTCCGCCGCCGGCGCCAGCATCGTCGGGAGCGCCGACGACACCTGGGGCGCCGCGGAGATGGTGCTCAAGGTCAAGGAGCCGGTCGCGGAGGAGTACCACCGGCTCCGCGAGGGCCTGACCCTGTTCACGTTCCTCCACCTGGCCGCGGACAAGCCGCTCACCGAGGAGCTCGTCGCGCGGGGGGTGACCTCGATCGCCTACGAGACCGTGCAGCTGCCCTCGGGCGGGTTGCCGCTGCTCTACCCGATGTCGGAGGTCGCCGGCTGCCTCGCGCCGCAGGTGGGTGCCTACGCGCTGCTCAAGGCCGAGGGCGGGCGCGGCGTGCTGCTCGGCGGCGTCGGCGGCGTCGCGAACGCCAAGGTGGTCGTGATCGGCGCCGGCGTGGCCGGCCAGAACGCCGCCAACATCGCCCTCGGCATGGGTGCCGACGTCACGCTGCTCGACACCGACCTGGACAAGCTGCGGATGTCGTTCTGGCGCTACAACAACCGGGTGCACGGGCTGGCGTCGTCCAAGCTCGCGATCGAGCAGCAGGTGGCCGAGGCGGACCTGGTCGTCGGTGCGGTGCTCATCCCGGGCGCCGCGGCGCCGAAGCTGGTGAGCAACGACCTGGTCGCGGCGATGAAGCCCGGGTCGGTGCTCGTGGACATCGCGGTCGACCAGGGCGGCTGCTTCGAGGACACCCGGCCCACGACGCACTCGGACCCGACGTACCAGGTGCACGGCTCGACGTTCTACTGCGTCGCCAACATGCCCGGCGCGGTGCCGAACACCTCGACCTACGCGCTGACCAACGCGACCCTGCCGTACGTCGTCGCGCTGGCCGGCCAGGGCTGGGAGCAGGCGTGCCGGGACGACCGGTCGCTGGCGCTCGGCCTCAACACGCACGCCGGTCGGCTGACGAGCAAGCCGGTCGGCGAGGCCGTCGGCATGGACGCGGTCTCGCCGGACGAGGTGCTGGCCTGAGCACCCAGCAGCGAGAGCAGCACCAGCAGGCGAGCCCGGCCGCCCGGGCGGTCCGCACCTACCTCGACCACCTCGCGGTCGAGCGCGGCCTGGCGGCGAACACGTTGTCGTCGTACCGGCGCGACCTGCGCCGCTATCTCGAGCACCTCGACGGCCTCGGCGTCACCGACCTCGCGGAGGTGACGGAGGCGACGGTGTCGGGCTTCCTCGCGCGGCTGCGGGAGGGTGACGCCGACCACCCGCCGCTGAGCTCGACGTCGGCCGCGCGCACGGTGGTCGCGGTGCGGGGGTTCCACAGGTTCGCGGTCGCCGACGGGCTGGCCGCGGTCGACCCGGCCAGCGCGGTCAAGCCGCCGACGCCGGCCAAGCGGCTGCCCAAGGCGCTCCCGCTGGCCGACGTCGAGGCGATCCTGGAGGCGGCCGGCGCCCCGGGCACGGCGCTGGCGCTGCGCGACCGGGCGCTGCTCGAGGTGCTCTACGGCACCGGCGCCCGGATCTCGGAGGCCGTCGGCCTCGACGTCGACGACCTCGACCCGGTCGACGGGACGGTCCTGCTGCGGGGCAAGGGCAGCAAGGAGCGGCTGGTGCCGGTCGGCTCCTACGCGCGGGAGGCGGTCGACGCCTACCTCGTCCGCGGCCGGCCGGAGCTCGCGTCCGCGGCGACGGGGACCGGCAACGGCGGCGCGCTCTTCCTCAACGCGCGCGGCGGCCGGCTCTCGCGGCAGTCGGCCTGGGCGGTGCTCGTCAAGGCCGCCGAACGGGCGGGCGTGACCGCCGACGTCTCGCCCCACACCCTGCGACACTCCTTCGCCACGCACCTGCTCGACGGCGGCGCGGACGTGCGCGTCGTGCAGGAGCTGCTGGGGCACGCGTCGGTCACCACCACCCAGGTCTACACACTGGTCACCGTGGACAACCTCCGTGAGGTCTTCGCGACCGCCCACCCCCGGGCCCGCGACTGATGGCCCGCTTCGCCGTACCAACGACCGACGACGCCGACGAGGTGTACGACGCCCTCACCGGCTGGGTCGAGTCGCAGGGGCTCTCGATGTATCCCCACCAGGAGGAGGCGGTCATCGAGCTGCTCGGCGGCAGCAACGTCGTGCTGGCCACGCCGACCGGCTCCGGCAAGTCCCTGGTGGCGGTCGGGGCGCACGCCGCCGCGCTGGCGACCGACCGGGTCAGCTTCTACACCGCGCCGATCAAGGCGCTGGTGAGCGAGAAGTTCTTCGCGCTGTGCGAGGTGTTCGGCGCCGACGACGTCGGCATGCTCACCGGTGACGCGTCGGTCAACCCCGACGCCCCGATCATCTGCTGCACCGCCGAGGTGCTGGCCAACCTGGCGCTGCGCGAGGGCACGCGTGCCGACGTCGGGCTCGTGGTCATGGACGAGTTCCACTACTACGCCGACCCGCAGCGCGGCTGGGCGTGGCAGGTGCCGCTGCTGGAGCTGCCGCAGGCGCAGTTCCTGCTCATGTCGGCGACGCTGGGCGACGTCAGCGGGCTGGCCGAGGACCTGACCCGCCGCAACGGCCGCGAGACGGCGCTGGTCGACCAGGCCGAGCGGCCCGTGCCGCTGCACTTCAGCTGGTCGTTGACCCCGATGGGGGAGATGCTCGAGGAGCTGGTCGCGACCGGGCAGGCGCCGGCGTACGTCGTCCACTTCACGCAGGCGGCCGCGGTCGAGCACGCCACCTCGCTCCTGGCCGCCAAGAAGATCGAGACCGCCGACAAGGACGCGCTGGCCGAGCGGCTCGCCGGCTTCCGGTTCGGCGCGGGCTTCGGCAAGACGCTGGCGAAGCTGCTCAAGCGGGGGATCGGCGTGCACCACGCCGGGATGCTGCCGCGCTACCGCCGCCTGGTCGAGCAGCTCGCGCAGGCGGGCCTGCTGACCGTCATCTGCGGCACCGACACGCTCGGGGTCGGCATCAACGTGCCGATCCGGACCGTGCTGTTCACCGGTCTGGCGAAGTACGACGGCACGCGGCAGCGGGTGCTGCGGTCGCGCGAGTTCCTGCAGATCGCCGGGCGCGCGGGCCGCGCGGGCTACGACACCGTCGGGTACGTCGTCGTCCAGGCCCCCGAGCACGTCATCGAGAACGAGAAGGCCAAGGCGAAGGCCGAGGCCAAGAACGCCGCGATGAGCGAGGAGAAGCGGGCCAAGCGCAAGTCGAAGGCGCAGCTGAAGAAGGCACCCGAGGGTGCGGTGGTGTGGACCGAGCAGACCTTCGAGAAGCTCGTCGCCGGCGTGCCCGAGCCGTTGACCAGCCGGATGAAGGTCGACAACGCGATGCTGCTCAACGTCCTCGCCCGCGAGGAGGACGCCTTCCCGGTCATGCGCCGGCTGATGCAGGACAACCACGAGGAGCGGCGCAGCCAGCTGCGGCTCAGCCGCCGGGCGCTGCGGCTGGCGCGCAGCCTGGTCCGCTCCGACGTGCTCACCCGGCTCGACGAGCCCGACGAGCACGGCCGGCGCTACGTGCTGACCGTCGACCTGCCGCCGGACTTCGCGCTGAACCAGCCCCTGGCCCACTTCGCGCTCGCCGCGCTGGACGTGCTCGACCCCGAGGCCGAGGAGCACACGCTCGACATCGTTTCGGTCGTCGAGGCCGTGCTCGAGGCGCCGCGGCAGATCCTCTTCGCCCAGCAGCACGCCGCCCGCGGTGAGGCGGTGGCGGAGATGAAGGCCGACGGCCTGGAGTACGACGAGCGGATGGCCCTCCTGGATGAGGTCACCTGGCCGCAGCCGCTGCGCGAGCTGCTCGAGGCGACGTACGAGCTCTACCGCCAGGGACACCCCTGGCTGCCGCCCGTCGAGCAGAGCGAGTCGCTCGCGCCGAAGTCGATCGCGCGCGAGATGTACGAGCAGGGGATGACGTTCACCGACTTCGTCTGCCGCTACCAGCTGGCCCGGTCCGAGGGGCTGGTGCTGCGCTACCTCACCGACGCGTACCGGACGCTGCGGCAGACCGTGCCGGAGAGCCACCGCACGCCGGAGCTCGACGACCTCGTCGAGTGGCTGGGGGAGACCGTGCGCCAGACCGACTCCTCGCTGCTGGACGAGTGGGAGGCGCTCAGCGACCCCGAGCACGTGCGTCGCGACGTCGCTGAGCACGCGCCGCCGCCACCGCCGCGGCCGATCTCCAAGCAGGACCGGGCGTTCCGGGTGATGATCCGCAACGCACTGTGGCGACGGGTCGAGCTGGTCGCCCGCGACGACCTCGACGGGTTGATGGCGATGGAGCGCGCCGACGCCGAGCGGGCCGACCCGCCGCTCGAGGTCGTCGTGACCCGGTCGGTGTGGGACGCGGGCATCGAGGAGTACTTCGCCGAGCACGACACCCTGCTCACCGACGCCGACGCCCGTGGGCCCGACCTCCTCGAGGTCCGGCCGGCCGCGCCCGACGAGTCCGGCTCGGAGGGACGGGCGTGGCTCGTCCGCCAGACGCTGCACGACCCCGAGGGCAACCACGACTGGGTCGTCGACGCCGTCGTCGACCTCGACGCCTCCGACGAGGCGGGCGAGCTGGTGCTTCAGACGCGCGCCTTCCACCGGTTGGGCGGCTGAGCGGGGCTTCCTGCCCCGGGTGGTCGCGGCCGGTGGGTGTTTGGTGGGGTGGGTGGTCGGCCACCGAGGGGGCGTGACCGACGCAGACCTGCCGCCCCACGTCCTCGTGCTCTTCGGCGCGCGGGGCGACCTCGCCAAGCGCAAGCTCTACCCCGGGCTGTACAAGCTGGCGGCGGCCGGCCGGTTGCCCGCGGCGTACGCGGTGATCGGCAGCGGGCGGAGCGCGCCGGACTCGCAGGAGGAGTTCCAGGACCTGGTCCGCGACGCGGTGCGGGACGGGGTGGACGACGTCGACCACGGGGTTCTGGACGACCTCGTCGGGCGGGTGTCGTTCCGGACGTCGTCGGCCGACGACGGGTCCGACCTCGCCGAGGCCGTCCGGGAGGCGGAGAGCGGGCTGACCGGGGAGGGCGGGGGCGACGACGTGCGCCGCCTGGTCTACCTCTCGGTGCCGCCGTCGGCGATGCAGGGGATGATCGCGATGCTCGGGCGGGAGGGGATCGCCGAGCGGGCGCGGCTGGTGGTCGAGAAGCCGTTCGGGCTGGACCTGGAGTCCTCCCGCGAGCTCGACCGGACGCTGCAGGACGTCGTCGCCGAGGACGCGGTCTTCCGCATCGACCACTTCCTCGGCAAGGAGGCGGTGCAGGACATCCTCGCGCTGCGGTTCGCCAACCGGCTGCTCGAGGCGGCCTGGTGCGCCCGCGACGTGGCGTCGGTGCAGATCGACGTGCCGGAGGACCTCGGGCTGGAGGGCCGAGGCGGGTTCTACGAGGGCACCGGCTGCCTGCGCGACATGATCTCCACCCACCTGTGCCAGCTGCTGGGCTTCGTGGCGATGGACCGCCCGCGCGACTTCAGCGCCGACGCGCTGCGGGACGCGAAGGCGGCGGTCTTCGCGGCGCTCGAGCCGTTCGACAAGGAGCGCACGGTCTTCGGGCAGTACGCCGGCTACCGCGAGGAGGACGACGTCGACGACGACTCCCAGGTGGAGACGTTCGTGGCGCTCGAGGCACGCATCGACAACGACCGCTGGCGCGGGGTGCCGTTCTACCTGCGCACCGGGAAGGCGCTCGCCGAGGGGCGCCGCACGATCACGCTGCGGTTCCGCGAGCCCGACGAGCCGCTCTTCGAGCAGGTCGCCTGCCCGCACGAGATCGCGCTGGAGCTGACCGACGAGCCGGAGGTCAAGGTCGACGTCCGCGCGAAGCGACCGGGCGCGCAGATGGTCGTGCAGGCCGCGACGATGCGGCTGGACCTGGAGACGGAGTTCCCCGACGCCGAGCCGCTCGAGGCCTACGAGCGGCTGCTGCTGGACGTGATGCGGGGCGACCAGATGCTCTTCACCCGCACCGACGAGGTCGACCGGCTCTGGCAGGTCTGCCAGCCGCTGCTCGACGACCCGCCCGAGCTGCAGACCTACGAGCAGGGCTCGTGGGGGCCGGACGCGGCCTCGGACCTCCCCGACGGCGGTTGGCGGCTCGGTGGCTGAGGCACCCGGGGAGTCACCGGGGGAGACGCGCCCGTCGTACCCGCCGATCGCCGACCACGGCCTCGTCGGCGACCTGCGCACCTGCGCCCTGGTCGACACCCGCGGCACGATCGACTGGCTGTGCGTGCCGCGCTTCGACTCGCCGAGCGTCTTCGGGAGCCTGCTCGACCCGGACGCGGGGGCGTGGCGGCTGGAGCCGGTGGGGGAGACCACGACGACCCACCAGTTCTACCTGCCGGACACCAACATCCTCATCACCCGGTTCCACACCGAGGACGGCGTGGCCGAGGTGCACGACTTCATGCCCGTGCTGCGCGCCGACGACCCGGACCACCGCCAACGGGTCGTACGTCGCGTGGCCGGCGTGCGGGGCACCACCCGGCTGCGGATGGTGCTCACGGCGCGGCCGGACTACGGCCGGGCAGGCGTGGAGGTCACCGAGGTCGAGGGTGGGCTGCTGCTGACCGGCGACGACGTGCGCCTGGGCCTGTCCGCGACGACCGGCCTCGACGTCGAGGACGGCACGGTGAGCGCGGAGGTGGACGTCAGCACGGGCGACCACGTGCTGTTCGTGCTGGAGGTGCTCGACGAGGACCGCGAGGTCCACCCCGGGGGCGAGCTCGACACCGACGAGCTGTTCGAGCGCACGTCGGCGTTCTGGCGCGGATGGCTCTCGCAGTCGACGTACGTGGGCCGCTGGCGGGAGATGGTCAACCGCTCCGCGCTCACCCTCAAGCTGCTGAGCCACGAGCCGTCCGGGGCGATCATCGCGGCGCCGACGACCAGCCTCCCGGAGGAGATCGGCGGTGGTCGGAACTGGGACTACCGCTACGTGTGGATCCGCGACGCGGCGTTCAGCCTCTACGCGTTGCTGAAGCTGGGGTTCACCGAGGAGGCGGCGCGGTTCATGGCGTGGCTCTCGGAACGGATGGGCGAGGACGCCGACGTCGACGACGAGCTGGGGCCGCTGCGGGTGGCCTACGACATCGACGGCAACATCCCCGACGAGCACGAGCTGGACCACCTGCGCGGCTACCGCGACTCCGCGCCGGTCCGGGTCGGCAACGCCGCGACCGGGCAGCTGCAGCTCGACATCTACGGCGAGCTGTTCGACTCGGTGTACCTGTTCAACAAGTACGGCCCCGGCATCAGCCACGACGCCTGGGCGGACCTCACCCGGTTGCTGTCGTGGGTGATGGACAACTGGGACCGCGAGGACGCGGGCATGTGGGAGGTCCGCGGCGACACCCAGAAGCACACGGTCTCGCGGCTGATGTGCTGGGTCGCGGTCGAGCGGATGATGCGCACCGCCCGCCAGCGCGGGCTGCCCGGCGAGCTGGCGCGGTGGGCGGAGGTCCGCGACGAGATCTACCGCCGGATCATGGACGACGGCTGGGACGAGGAGCTCGGGTCGTTCGTCGCGCACGAGGGCGCCACGACGGTCGACGCGAGCGTGCTGCTCATGCCGATGGTCAAGCTGGTGGCGCCCAACGACCCGCGGTTCCTCTCCTCGCTGGCGGTCGTCGAGGAGCGGCTGGTCTCCGACACGCTCGTCTTCCGCTACGAGCCGGAGCGGACCGACGACGGTGTCGACGGGCGCGAGGGGACGTTCTCGATGTGCTCGTTCTGGTACGTCGAGGCGCTCACCCGCGCCGGCCGGCTCGACGACGCCCGGCTGGCGCTGGAGAAGATGTTCACCTACGCCAACCACCTCGGCCTCTACGGCGAGCAGGTCGGCCTCACCGGCGAGCAGCTCGGCAACTTCCCGCAGGGCTTCACCCACCTCTCGCTGATCAGCGCCGCCACCAACCTCGACGAGGCGCTCGGCTGACCCCGTCCCGCACGGATGAGGGTCGGCGTACCGGCCCGACGGTCTCGTGCTGCCCAGCGTGCGCCGGGCCGCTCGCTCAGCAGCACGAGGCCGCGCGGGGGAGCCCCGTACGGTGGCAGGCATGACTGACGAGACGCCGCAGGTGAGGAACGACGAGGGCGAGCAGCGCTGGGTGGCCGAGCTCGACGGACAGGTCGCGGGGTACGCCGAGTACACCCGGGACGGCGGGACGGTCACCTTCACGCACACGGTCGTCGACGAGGCGTTCGAGGGGCGCGGGGTCGGCTCCGCGCTCGCGCGCACGGCCCTCGACGACGTGCGGGACCAGGGCGGGTCGAAGGTCGTCGCGCAGTGCTCGTTCATCGCCGGTTGGATCGACAAGCACCCCGACTACCAGGACCTGTTGGCCTGATCGTTCTCCACAGGTGGGTGCACAGGCCTGGTCGGGCCTGTGCACCCGGAGCGGGGCCGAGTGCACACGTCGTGCACAGATCGGGCTCCGACCCTGGGGGTTTCCGCCGTCGTGTTGTAGGGCGTCGGAACCCGGTCCTAGGGTGCGCGGGACGGTCACAAGTCGTGATGTCGACAAACGTCCCCGCCCGTGCGGCGTGGGTCGGGAACGAGGAGCAGCTGATGAGCGATGGTGGGTTCCACGCCGGGTCGGGAGCACCCGAGATGCCGCCCCTGGTCCGCACGCCCACCCCGCCGACGCGACCGGTGACCCCACTGGAGGACGATGCCCGCGTGACCGAGCCGCTCCCGTTCGAACGCCCCGTCCAGGCCGCCACGAAGGCGGGCCGGCCGACGGACGGCCCCGCGCTCGGCCCGACGGGCCGACCGATGCCGGTCATCCCCGACCCGAAGCCCGTCGCCGAGCACGGCAACGCCCGCGTGGTGTCGATGTGCAACCAGAAGGGCGGCGTCGGCAAGACCACGACGACGATCAACCTCGGCGCGTCGCTGGTCGAGCAGGGCCGGCGCGTGCTGCTCGTCGACTTCGACCCGCAGGGCTCGCTCTCGGTCGGCCTCGGGCTCAACCCGCACGAGATGGACCTGACGGTCTACAACCTGCTGATGGAGCGCGACGTCACCCTGCACGACGTCGTCGTCCCCTCCGGCGTGCCCGGCATGGACCTGCTGCCCTCCAACATCGACCTGTCGGCCGCCGAGGTCCAGCTGGTCCACGAGGTGGCGCGCGAGCAGACGCTGCAGCGCGTCCTGGCGCCGGCGCTGGCGGAGTACGACGTCGTCCTCATCGACTGCCAGCCCTCGCTGGGCCTGCTGACCGTCAACGCGCTGACCGCGAGCCACGGCGTGATCATCCCGCTCGAGTGCGAGTACTTCGCGCTGCGCGGCGTCGCGCTGCTGAAGACCACGATCGACAAGGTCCGCGAGCGGCTCAACCCCGGCCTGGAGATCGACGGCGTGCTCGGCACGATGTTCGACGGCCGCACCCTGCACTCCCGCGAGGTCATGGAGCGCCTGGTGCAGGCGTGGGGCGACACCGTGTTCCACACCGTCATCCGCCGGACCGTGAAGTTCTCCGACTCGACCGTCGCCGGCGAGCCGATCACGTCGTACGCCTCGGGCTCGGCCGGCGCCGACTCCTACCGCCAGCTCGCCAAGGAGGTGCTCGCCCGGTGGCCCGACGCGTGAGCCTGCCCTCGGCCGACGACCTGTTCCGCCCCACCGTCGTCCCCGACGACCAGGAGCCGGCCCCGAAGCCGCAGCAAGCGGTCCGGGCGGTGCCCGACCGGCCGGAGGCCCCCGAGGACCAGGCGCCGGAGCCGCAGCAGGCCGGACGGAAGAAGCCCAGCGGCCGGGTGCGCCACGACGAGAAGATGACGGTCTACGTCACCTCCGAGGAGCTCCTCGAGATCGAGCACGCGCGCCTCGCGCTGCGGCGCGGGCAGGGCCTCGCCGTCGACCGCGGCCGGCTGGTCCGCGAGGCGGTCGCGCTGGTGCTCGCCGACTACGAGGCGCACGGTGACGACAGCGCGCTGGTCCGGCGGCTGACCGAGGGATGACCCCGGCATGACGGCCGTCGAGCAGGAGGAGACCGGCCCGGGGTCCGCGGCCGGCTTCGAGCTGCACCTGGACAACTTCGACGGCCCGTTCGACCTGCTGCTGAGCCTCATCGCCAAGCACAAGCTCGACGTCACCGAGGTGGCGCTGTCGCGGGTCACCGACGAGTTCATCGCCCACGTCAAGGCCGGCGGGAGCGTCTGGGACCTCGAGCAGACGACGTCGTTCCTGCTCGTCGCCTCGACCCTGCTCGACCTCAAGGCCGCCCGGCTGCTGCCGCAGGGCGACGTCGAGGACGAGGAGGACCTCGCGCTGCTGGAGGCGCGCGACCTGCTCTTCGCCCGGCTGCTGCAGTACAAGGCGTTCAAGCAGGTCGCCGCGGTCCTCGAGACCAGGCTGGCCGGCGAGGCGCTGCGGCACCCGCGCGCCGTCGGGCTGGAGGAGCGGTACGCCACGCTGCTGCCGGAGGTGCTCATCGGCATCGGGCTGAAGCAGTTCGCGGCGCTGGCGGCGCGGGCGCTCGCCCCCAAGCCGGGGCCGCCGGAGGTCAGCCTGCAGCACATCCACGCGCCGCGGGTCAGCGTCCGCGAGCAGGCGGCCCTGGTGGTCGACCGGCTGCGGCGTACCGGCACGATGACCTTCCGCACGCTCTGCGGCGACAGCCCCGACACGCTCACCACCGTGGCGCGGTTCCTGTCGCTGCTCGAGCTGTTCCGCGAGGGCGCCGTCGCCTTCGACCAGGTGACGCCGCTGGGGGAGCTGACGGTGCGGTGGACCGGCGACGACGACGCGGACGTCGACGAGCTGGTCCGCGACGAGTTCGAGGGCGCGCCGCCGGAAGCGGCCGCGCCCCGGGGAGGCAGCGATGGGTGAGACCAGCACCGAGCAGGCCCAGCGGCAGGCCCAGCAGCAGGCCCAGCAACGGAGCGAGCAGGCAGAGCTCGAGGTGCCGCTGACCGCGCTGCGCCCCTCGCTGGAGGCGGTGCTCATGGTCGCCGACCAGCCGCTCGACGCACCGACGCTTGCGACGGCGGTGGGCCGGCCGGTTGACGAGGTGACGACGGCGCTGGCGGCGCTGGCGGGGGAGTACGACGAGCAGGACCGCGGCTTCGAGCTGCGCAACGTGGCCGGTGGCTGGCGGTTCTACACCCGCGAGGCCTTCGCCCCGGTGGTCGAGCGGTTCGTGCTCGAGGGCCAGCAGGCCCGGCTGACCCAGGCGGGGCTCGAGACGCTCGCGGTCGTCGCCTACAAGCAGCCGGTCTCCCGTGCGCGGGTCTCCGCGATCCGCGGGGTCAACGTCGACGGGGTCATGCGCACGCTGCTGAGCCGCGGCCTGGTCGAGGAGGCCGGCCAGGACGCCGAGACCGGCGCGAACCTCTACCGCACCACCGGGTACTTCCTCGAGCGGATCGGCGTCACCTCGCTCGACGACCTGCCCGAGCTGGCGCCCTACCTGCCCGACATGGACGACCTGGAGGACGAGCTGTCCGCGATGAGCACCCCCACCCCTGAGCCGGTCCCGGCCCCCGACCCGCTCGGCGAGCCCGAGCCGGAGCTGCCCCAGCCGGCGCCCGGCACCGGACCGGGCACCGAGCCCGACGGCGGGACGGAGCCCGCATGAGCGCCGGCACGAGCGGCGGCCGGGAGATCCAGACCGACGAGGACGGCTTGATCCGGCTGCAGAAGCTGCTGGCCCAGTCCGGCGTGGCCTCGCGCCGCCGCTGCGAGGAGCTGATGCTCGAGGGGTCCGTCGAGGTCGACGGCGAGGTCGTCACCCGGCTCGGCACCAAGGTCGACCCGCGCACCGCGGTGATCCGGGTCGAGGGCCGGCGGCTGCCGCCGGTCTCGGCCCACGTCTACCTGGCGCTGAACAAGCCGCGCGGCGTTGTCTCCACGATGTCGGACCCCGAGGGCCGCAGGACGCTCCAGGACCTCGTCGCCGACCGCCCCGAGCGGCTCTTCCACGTGGGCCGGCTCGACACCGACACCTCCGGCCTGATCCTCCTCACCAACGACGGCGACTTCGCGCAGCGCATGGCGCACCCGTCGTACGAGGTGGACAAGACCTACGTCGCCGAGGTCGAGGGCGAGGTGTTCCGCCGCACGATCAAGGCGCTGCTGGAGGGCGTCACGCTCGAGGACGGTCCGGTGACGGTGAAGAAGGCGAAGGTCGTCGAGTCGTTCCGCGACAAGTCGATCGTCGAGCTGGTCATCCACGAGGGCCGCAACCGGATCGTCCGCCGCCTGCTCGACCACGTCGGCCACCCCGTGCGGCGGCTCACCCGGACAGCGATCGGGCCGGTCCAGCTCGCCGGCATCCCGTCCGGCGGCATGCGCGAGCTCACCATCGACGAGCTCGGCGCGCTGCTGGACTCCGCCAGCATGTAGGGGCCAGCATGTAGGGGCCAGCATGTGACCACGGACCGGCGGGCGGCCCTACCGTGGACGGCGTGCCGGTCCCGCCCGCGCTGGAGCCGTACGTCGCCTCCCTGGTGTCGTACGACGTGACCCTGCCCGGTCCGGGGACCCACCGCGGCCTGCCGTCGACCGCGCTGACCTTCGTCCTCCCGGTCGGCGAGCCGCTGGACGTGGCGTGGGCCGGTGACCCGGGCAGCCGCACCGTCGCGTGGTCGAGCGTGTCGGGGCTGCACACCGCCCCCGCGGTCATCCGGCACTCAGGCACGCAGCGCGGTGTCCAGGTGGCGCTCACCCCGCTCGGCGCGCGCGCCCTGCTGGGCCTCCCGGCAGCGGACCTCGCCGCCCGGCTGCTGACGCTCGACGACCTCGGACGGCTCGCGCCGGCGCTGCGGCACCTGCCTGAGCGGCTCGCGGGGACGCCCGCCGGTGGCCGGGCGGCCCTCGTGGCCGCCGCGCTCACCGACCGGCTCCGGCGCAGGGACGCTGTCGCCCTGCGGCCGGAGGTCGGTCGGGCGCTCGCCCTGCTGACCCGGGGCGTGCCGGTCGCGGCGACCGCGGACGACGTCGGGTACTCGCGCCGGCACCTCGGCACCCTGGTGCGTGCGGAGACCGGGCTGGCCCCCAAGCAGCTGCACCGGCTGGGCCGCTTCGAGCGGTCGCGATCGCTGCTGGGCCGGCGTCCCCTGGCGGAGGTGGCGGCCGCCTGCGGCTACGCCGACCAGGCCCACCTCGCCCGCGAGTGGCGGGACCTGGCCGGCTGCCCGCCGAGCACGTGGATCGCCGAGGAGCTCCCGTTCGTCCAAGACCTGCCCGCAGCGCAGGAGGGACGGTGAGGGCATGAGCGAGATGCAGAGCCCGGCGGCCTCGGTCCGCCTCTGGCACACCCTGACCGTCCGCGACGCCCCGGCCATGACGGCGTGGCTGCGCGCCGTCGGCTTCGTCGAGCACGCGACGTACCGCGACGAGACCGACGAGAGTCTCGTCGTCCACGCCGAGTGGCTGTGGCCGGGCGGTGGCGGGATCATGTTCGGCTCGGCGCGCCCCGACGCGGCCGTCGACAACGTCGGCACGTCCGCGGCGTACCTCGTCGCCGACGACCCCGACGCCGTGTTCGACGCGGCGGTCGCGGCGGGCGCGACCGTGCTGCGGCCGATGGTGGAGCAGCCCTACGGCGGGCGCGGCGGCAGCATCGCCGATCCGGAGGGCAACCACTGGTCGATCGGCAGCTACCAGCCGGGCTGAGCCGCGCCTCGGCGGCCGTTCGCCGCCCGCTAGCCTTGACCGGTCCCAGCGGCAGGCAGACGAGGAGTGGACGACGTGGCAGTGCGGGCGATCCGGGGAGCGACCCAGCTCGAGGAGGACTCCCGCGACCACATGCTCGAGCGGGTCGCGGAGATGGTCACCGACGTGATGGAGGCCAACGGCCTGGTCGTCGACGACTTCATCTCGGCGATCTTCACCGCGACCTCCGACCTGGTCTCGGAGTTCCCGGCGTACGCCGCCCGCCAGCTCGGCTTCGGCGAGGTGCCGCTGATCTGCGCGCGGGAGCTCGAGATCGAGCGCTCCATGCCGCGGGTGGTCCGGATGATGGCGCACGTCGAGACCGACCTGCCGCGCGCGGACATCACCCACGTCTACCTGCACGGCGCCGCCGCCCTGCGCCGCGACCTGACCCGCACCCGCGACGTCCCGGATGCCTGAGCAGGGCCGGGCGCACCCGGGCCTGCCCGATCTGACCGGCCCGGTCGAGGTCGTCGGCGCCGGCCTGCTCGGCACGTCGATCGGCCTGGCCTGCCGCCGGGCCGGCCTCGAGGTGCTGCTGACCGACACCTCGACCGAGAACGTCCGCACCGCCTCGGGCCTCGGCGCCGGCCGCCCGCGCACCGACGCGGACCGGCCCGCGCTCGTCGTGGTCGCGGTGCCGCCGGACCACCTCGGCGCGGTCATCGAGGCCGCGCTCGACGCCACCGAGGGCACCGACGCGGTCGTCACGGACGTCGGCAGCGTCAAGGGGGTCCCGCTCGCGGCGGTCGCCGACCACCGCGGGATCGCGCGGTACGTCGGCAGCCACCCGATGGCGGGCAGCGAGCGGTCGGGTCCGCTCGCCGGCTCCGCCGCGCTCTTCGACGGCCGCCCCTGGGCGATCACGCCGCACGCCGGCTCCGACCCCGTGGCCGTCGAGACGGTCGAGGCGCTGGTCCGGCTCGCCGGCGGCGTACCCGTCTGGTTGACGCCGGCCGAGCACGACCGCGCGGTGGCGCGCACCTCGCACGTGCCGCACCTGCTCTCCGCGCTGGTCGCCGGCCGGCTGGCCGACGGGCCGGAGAACCACCTCGCGCTGTCCGGCCAGGGCGTCCGCGACGTGACCCGGGTGGCCGCGGGCGACCCGCGCCTCTACGGCCAGATCGTCAGCGCCAACGCCGACGCGGTGGTCGCGCTGCTCGACGAGGTCCGCGCCGAGCTCGACCGGGTCCGCGCGGCCGTCGGCCGCGGCGACCGGGCCGCCCTCGAGGAGGTGCTCGAGCACGGCGTCGCGGGCACCCGCGTCATCCCTGCCAAGCACGGCGGGCCCGCCCGGCCGATGGCCTCGGTCTGGGTCTCGGTGCCCGACCACCCGGGCGAGCTGGCCCGGCTGCTGGCCGACGCGGTCGCGAGCGAGGTCAACATCGAGGACATCCGCATCGACCACGACCCAGGCCGACCGACCGGTCTGGTCGAGCTGCTCGTGGAGGAGGCGCGCGCCGAGCACCTGCTGGGCTCGTTGGAATCACGGGGCTGGACCACGCACCGGTAGGCTGCGCGTCCGTGACCAGCACCGCCGCGGACCGTCCCGACCTGTTCCCCGACAGGCTCGTCGTCGCTGTCGACGGCACCTCCGGCTCCGGGAAGTCCAGCACCTGCCGCGGTGTCGCGAGCCGGCTCGGGCTGCGGTACCTCGACACGGGGGCGATGTTCCGCGCCATGACCTGGTGGATGCTGGAGCAGGGGGTCGACGTCCACGACGCCGCGGCGGTCGCCGCGCGCTGCGACGAGCCGGTCATCGAGTCCGGCACGGACCCGACCGGCCCGACCATCACCGTCGACGGCGCCGACGTCGCGGCCGCGATCCGCACCGACGAGGTCACCGGCTCGGTCTCCCCGGTCAGCACCGTCCCCGAGGTCCGCGCCCGCCTGCTCGCGCTCCAGCGCTCCATCATCGGTGCGGACGTCGAGCCCGCCGGGATCGTCGTCGAGGGCCGCGACATCGGCTCGGTCGTCGTCCCCGACGCACCGGTCAAGCTCTACCTCACCGCCGACGCCGCCGCCCGGGCCTCCCGCCGCGCGGCCGAGCAGGGCGCCGTCGACGTCGCGGCCACCGAGCAGCTGCTGCTCTCGCGCGACCAGATCGACTCCGGACGCGCCACCGCGCCGCTGGTCATGGCCGACGGCGCCGTCCACGTCGACACCACCGGCTACACCCTCGACGAGGTGATCGAGCTGGTGGTCGGCATGGTCGACCGGGTCGGGACGTGACCCGGCCGGCGCCGGCCGTCCACCTCGAGCGGCCGCGCAGCGACCGGGTCCCGCACCCGTCGCGCCTGCTGCTGCACTCTGCCCGCCCGCTGGCCCGCTGGCTCGTCCGACGCCGCCACGGCGTCGACGTGATCGGCGCGGGTGTCGTCCCCGCCGCCGGACCGGTGATCTTCGCCGCCAACCACATCGGCGTGGCCGACGGCCCGCTGCTCGCCGCGTTCGCCCCGCGGCCCGTGCACGCGCTGACCAAGGTCGAGATGTTCCACGGCGCGATGGGGCGCTTCCTGCTCGCCTCCGGGCAGGTGCCGCTCGACCGCTTCCACCCGGACCCGTACGCCGTCAAGGTCTGCCTGCGCGTGCTGCGCGAGGCCGGCGCGGTGGGCATCTTCCCCGAGGGGCGCCGCGGCGACGGCGAGCTGGGCCGCTTCCACCGGGGCGCGGCGTACCTCGCCCTGGTCTCGGGTGCGCCGGTCGTGCCCGTCGCCTTCCTCGGCACCCGCGCGCCCGGCGCCCACATGGAGGAGCTGCCGCCGCGCGGAGCCCGGATCGCGATCTGCTTCGGGGAGCCCTGGACCGTCCCCGCCGTACCGTGGCCCCGTCGCCGGGAACAGGTCGAGCAGGCCTCGTTGTTCCTACGTGAGCACATGCTGGTCCAGCTGGACCACGCACGCAGGTCGACCGGGCTGGAGCTGCCGGGTCCGTTGCCAGCCACCGATGTCGAACCCGACCCCGCCACCGGGGTCACCGAGCAAGGAGCACCATGAGCGAGGTCCTCGGACCCGTCCCCGTCCTGGCCGTCGTCGGCCGACCCAACGTCGGCAAGTCGACGCTGGTCAACCGCATCATCGGACGCCGCGAGGCGGTCGTCGAGGACATCCCGGGCGTCACGCGCGACCGGGTGTCGTACGACGCCACGTGGGCCGGTCGCGCGTTCACCGTCGTCGACACCGGTGGCTGGGACCCCGACGCGCGCGGCCTCGCGCAGGCGATCGCCGCGCAGGCCGAGGTCGCGGTGAGCCTGGCCGACGCCGTGCTCTTCGTGGTCGACGCCACGGTCGGCATCACCGATGCCGACGAGGCCGTCGTGCGGATCCTGCGCAAGTCCGGCCGGCCCGTCGTGCTCGCCGCCAACAAGGTCGACGACGCGCGCACCGAGGCCGAGGCCTACGGGCTGTGGAACCTCGGGCTCGGCGAGCCGTACCCCGTCTCGGCCCTCCACGGGCGCGGCTCCGGTGACATGCTCGACGCGATCCTGGCGGCGCTGCCCGAGCCGCCCCCCGAGACGATCGGGGAGGAGGTCGGCGGTCCGCGCCGCATCGCCATCGTCGGCAAGCCGAACGTCGGCAAGTCCTCGCTGCTCAACAAGCTGGCGGGGGAGGAGCGGGTCGTCGTCGACAACGTCGCCGGCACCACCGTCGACCCGGTCGACGAGCTGGTCGAGCTGGGCGGCCGCCAGTGGCGCTTCATCGACACCGCCGGCATCCGCAAGCGGGTCAAGGAGGCGTCGGGCCACGAGTACTACGCCTCGCTGCGCACCAGCACCGCCATCGACCGCGCCGAGCTCGCCGTGCTGGTCCTCGACGGGTCGCAGTCGATCTCCGAGCAGGACGTCCGCATCCTCCAGACCGTCCGCGAGGCCGGGCGCGCGCTGGTCATCGCGTTCAACAAGTGGGACCTCGTCGACGAGGAGCGCCGCTACTACCTCGACCGCGAGATCGAGCGCGAGCTGGTGCAGGTCCAGTGGGCGCCGCGGATCAACATCACCGCGCGCACCGGCTGGCACGTCGACCGGCTCGTCCCCGCGCTGGACAAGGCGCTCGAGGGCTGGGAGACCCGCATCGGCACCGGCGCGCTGAACAACTTCCTCGGCCGCCTCGTCGCCGAGCACCCGCACCCGGTGCGCAGCGGCAAGCAGCCGAAGATCCTCTTCGGCACCCAGGCCACGACCGCGCCGCCGACGTTCATCCTCTTCACCAGCGGCAAGCTCGAGGCGTCCTACGAGCGGTACGTCGAGCGCCGGCTGCGCGAGGAGTTCGGTTTCGTCGGTACGCCGATCGTGCTGCAGCAGCGGCCGCGGGAGAAGCGCAAGCGCTGACGGCTCCGGCCCGCTCGCCGTCCTCCGTGCCGGCGGCGGGTCGTGTGCCCTCCGACGCGGCCTGCCGCGTCCGCGGGCACACGACCCCGGATTCCGGTCCCGGGTCCAGACTGCGGTAGTGTTCACGCGCCCGCTCAAGCGGGTCTCGGGCTGTGGCGCAGCTTGGTAGCGCACTTGACTGGGGGTCAAGGGGTCGCAGGTTCAAATCCTGTCAGCCCGACCGAGAAGCGGCTCCTGGCCTGCGGAAACGCAGATCAGGAGCCGCTAGCTTTTTGAGTCAGATCGCCTTATGTCGCGTTTATGTCCCGAAAACCTTCGCGCTGATGACCCAGATTGGTGCCGAGGTGGCGTGCAGCCTGAGGTCGGGCCGGCGCTCGAACCAGCTGGAGTCAGTCGTCCGATGCGGTCGCTGTGGCCCGGCCGGCGAAGGATTGCAGGATGTGCGTCACGTCGGGTGTGGTCCGGTCCTTCTCGATGTAGAACTCCTTGGTAATTGCATCTGAGGAGTGGCCGAGGACGCGGGCTGCGGTGTCGGAGTCGACTAGGCGGTTGATCAAGGTCGCCACGGTCTTGCGGAAGGTGTGTGGCGTCACCCAGTCGAAGCCGGTGTCTTCGCGGATCGTGCGCCACCTCCGCTCGACGTTGCCGACCTGGTGCCAGGTGCCGTTGCGGGTGGCGAAGACCGCGTTGTAGTGATTGGGTTGTTGCTCGATTCGCCGTCTCATCAGAACGTCGACGGCAAATGGTGGTAGCGCGATGGTGCGCTTCGACGCGTCCGACTTCGGCTTGTGTTTCCGATAGGTGCCCTTCCCCGTCTCGGTCTTGATGGTGCCGGTGATGGACACCGTTGGCGGGGTGGCCTTCAGGTCGATGTCTGTCCATCGGAGCGCGAGTACTTCCCCGATCCGGCACCCTGTGGCGAGCAGCATGTCGACGATGTCTGGCATGTCCTGGTTCGGCTTCGGACCTGGCCGCTTCTTGGTCATCCAGGCGTCGACAGCGGAGCGGACCGCATTGAGATCGTCCACGGAGAGCGCTTGGACCTCCTTCTTCTGGCCCCGGAGTCGGGACGTGGAGGAGACCGGGTTGGCGGGAAGCGCATCGTCGATGACTGCAGCGTCGAACATCATCTTGAGGACCGTCTTGGTCTTCTTTCGGCGGCTGTGGGAGTCCTGAGATCTGATGAGCCGCTCCAGGCGCCCAGCTGTCGCCTCGCGCAGGCGAATGCTGCCGATGGCTGGATTGATGACGTTGTCGATGATGCGTTGATACTCGTTCGCGGTGGTTGCTTCGGAGCGCTGTTCGGCGCGATAGAGCGAGAGCCAGATCTCGGCAACCTTGCTGATCCGCATGTCGGGGCCGATGAGGTCACCCGTTGGCGCGTTTCGATCGGCGATCTTGGCTTTGAGTTCCCGCACTGCTGCGGCGGTACTTCGACCGGTGCCCTTGACTTCGCGCGTGACGCCGTCGAAGTCGCGGAAGCGGGTTCTTGCGCGGTAGACGCCGGGACGCACCTCGTTTGTCGTGATGGTCCCGAATGTCCCGATGGGCAGCGGGGGGCGAGCCATGGGCGTTCCTTACTGACGTCTGTGCTTTACCGATGTCGTGGACGCGTCCGTCGCGACATGGAGCTTCGCCGTCCGGACGTCGTCACTTGGTCGACCCCAGGGCCCCGATTGTCGCTTGCGATGCTGTTGTCGGTTTCGATGTCGGGGGTCTCGGCATGATCCTCGATCCACGAATCGAGATCCGAACGGCGGTATCGCAGTGCGCTGCCTACCTTCACTGCGCGTGGTCCGAACCCCGGGCGTCGGGTGCGCCACGTGTAGAGCGTCGACTTTGCGATTCCGATGTAGGCGGCCGCTTGATCAATATTCATGGTGGCCGGGGTGAGGGCGAACCGGACGCGTTCTGTCGGACCCGCCCCGTCGGTCGCCGGCGTGGTGCGTTCGCTCATGCTCGTCATGGTGTCCTCAGAACCGCGTTCGCTCTCCGGAGCCGGTGGCGGTCGGTGACCGCCGACGCTGAGGGCTTCCTTCGCCGTTGTCATCTCGTGTCTCCTTCGGATTGCTGAGGGTCTCGGTGGTCTCAGTCCACGTGACGTCTGACGTTCACCTAAGTGGTCCGATAGGCGCTGGGCGATCAATGCCACCCGGGGGCTCCCCGAATGGCTTGCCGTGGTTCGGCGAAGATGTCGTGACGCCGTGGCCGCCTTGGTGGGCGGTGTCTGCCTCGTTGGGCCGAGGGGGAAGGTGGCTCTTGTCGTTCGAGCGCGCGAGCATCGCCGTGGTGGCGGCAACAGACGCTGCGGACGCGGTTGCCGTACTCACGGAACGCAAGGCATCCGCGACCGGCTGGGGCACCGTGACGACGCGTCGGGCGAGGATGTCGGCGGGGGAGACCCATACAACGTCCCCCTCGGTCGGCGGGGTGGCCAGCCCGGACTCGACGTCGTTGTGCGCTCGGCGGGACAGGGCACGCGCTGGGCCGGTCAGGTTGGGGGTGTCGGCCTTTTCGGCGACGACGTGCGCGAGCTCGGAGCCGGCCTCGATCGCGCGGAGGCTTGCCATGGTGGCCTGGGGGAGTTCGGGGCAGGCGGCGATGGCCTCTGGTGTCGCCAGGGTGGTGGTGTCGTGCGTGATGTGGCGATAGGCGGCTCGGACCTCTGCGGCAGCGCGAGCCAAGGGCTCGTCGAGGTGGGCGGCCGGGGGAACCAGGTCTCCCCAGCGGCTGGCCAGGTTGCTCCAGGAGCGGCCTGCGTCGGCGATCGCGGGCACCAGCCGCTCCGAGGGCTCGAGAACGCCGGCGGTGGCGGCCGCGTTGACGAGGACCATGCTGGCGCCGGCGATGAGCCCTTGTGTGCGGGTGATGAGCAGGACGTTGGCCGGCGCGAGGTGGCGGGCCAGGGCGCGGTGGGACTGGATGTCCCAGTTGGCCAGCGCCTGGGCCAGTCGGCCGGGGTCGACAGGACGGATGGCCTCGCCGGTGAGGGCGTGGGGGAACTGGTCGGTCAGGTAGCTGCGGGCGGTGTTCTCGCACGCGGACATCCGGTCGACCCAGACCCCGGTGGGTGCCACCGCATAGGGGGAGTGGTGCTGGGCCAGCTGGACGCGGCGGCCTGATTCGCGGGCGTCGGTGACGCGGTCGCGGCCGTTGTCGTGCAGGGCGACGTTGGCGGCGTGGGCGGTCAGGTAGAGGCCGTGCATGATCCTGGTGCGCGCTGCCTCGAGGTCGCGGTGGGCCTCGGTCTGCTCGTGCGGGATCTCGGCGCCGTAGCGACGGACCAGGGCGGCGGCGTTGAGGAGGGTCTGGGTCATCTGGTCGACGCGGGGGTTGGTCGGGCCTTGACCTGGCCAGGCTTTCCGGCCGGACAGGCTGGACTCGATGGTGGCGGCTTGGGCGGAGAGGCTGGTGATGGGGCGGTCGCGCTCGTCGACGCCTGGTCGCCGGCCAGGGAGGGAGGCCCACAGGTCCTCGGCGGCCGTGACCATCGTCGGCCAGCTGCGCAGCAGCGTGCCGGCGTCGTCGCCTCCGACGTCCATGAGCAGCTGGCGGGCCAGGTAGTCGACGTCGAAGAGCATCTCGCCGACGCTGCGCACGTCGCGCGAGGTCATCGGGATCTGGCCGACGTCGAAGAGCTCCTCGTCGATGTCGGCGTACGCGCGGCGCAGGTCAGTAGCCAAGGCCGCGGGCTTCCCGAATGAGGTCGCACAGGTCGACGACCAGCTGCGAGCCGTGGACGAGGTCCGGCTGGTGCAGGGGCAGTGGGTGGGTCAGCTCCTCAGCTTCGGTGAGCAGCTGCAGCGCGGTGCGCTCCTCGAGGTCAGCGAGCAGCTCGACGTAATCGGGCAGCTCGTAGTCGTCGGGCAGTAGGGCGCTGGCCCGGGAGTGAGCGAGATAGACACCCAGCCCGAGGTCGTGGAGCGGGGAGTCGGCGGCGGCCGCGTCGGCGTCGGTCCACACCTGGGTAGCGGCTTGGTGCAGCAGCTGGGCGATCGAGCCGAGACGGTCCCAGGTGCCGTCAGCGTTGAGTGCGTCCACGGGCGTTCCTTTCGGTTGGAGGTCGGTCTGGCCCCATGAACCCACGTTCCGGCCGCGGCCCGCTGCGCCGAGCGGCGGGCTGTGGATAACTCGGGGTGCTGTCGGCACCTGGGCACAAACTGGTCTCATTCGCCTATGTCGTCCGGCGGGTGTCGGACGATCACCGCGAGCAAAGTCAAGAGATCCGCACTAGTGCTGAAGGATGGATGAGGGTCGAGATGAGGTTCCCGATGACCGTGCTGAGGCTGGTGACGCTGGGGCCGGCACTGCTGGTGAGCTTCGTCCTCACCGTGGTGGTGTGCGCCCTGCTCCCGCCGGCACTTGACTTGGTGGTGTTCATGGCTGCCGGCGGGGTCCTGGTCGCGCTCGCGTTGGGTCAGCTGCAGCAGCCGGCGATCGCGGTGCTGACCAGCTCGCGCCCGGCGACCGAGACCGAGTTCCGGGTGATGGCGCCGGTGCTCGCCGAGCTGGCCGGCCGCGGCGTCGACATCGCCGCTGTGTTCGTACGCCGGGTGCAGCGTCCAAGCACCCCGGTTGCGGGGGCGATCGGGCGGGGCACTGTGGTGGTCAGCCCGGGCCTGGTCGACGCGACCTACCGGGGCGGCGTGACCAGGGCGGAAGCGGCCGCGGCACTGGCTCACGCTGTCGGCCGGCACCAGGCTCTGCGGCCGCGGCTGGAGCTGGCGGTGCTTGCGGCGACGACGCCGTGGTGGGTGGTGGTGGCGACGTTCCGAGGCGTGGGCCGGGCGTTCGCCTGGCTTCCGTTCATGCGGCTGGCCTGGACGCTGCGGGGCGTCGTGGGGGTCATCTGCGTGGTGCAGTCGGTCGCCGAGGGGCGTGCCGCGACTGGGCTTCTCGGCGGTGCGGTCGTCGCGTTGACCTACCTGGTGCCGGCAGCAGGCCGGCGGATCGAGCTCCGCGTCGAGGTCGAGGCCGACCGGTTCGTGCTCGCGCGCGGTCTCGGGCCCGTGCTGGCTGGTCTGCTGCGGCGCTTCGGGCACCCGATGACGCTCGAGCGGGTGCGGCAGTTGGAGGCGGTCGTCGAGCAGCATCAGCGGCCGCGGCTGCACCTGGTGCACGGCTGAGGCTGTTCGCTGGCGTGTCTCGCGGCCGACCGACGTGGGCTATTCGTCGTCGGCGAAGCCGGACGTGGAGTGATGCACGCAACCGCGGCCGTTGCCCTCGTGTGGCTTGTGGTTCATGCAGGGCAGCGAACCCAGCTTGTGCGAGCAGTCGACCCAGCGGACGGTCGAGGGTCCGGTGGTCGGTGCGAGTGCGGTGGCCATCGCGGCCCCCTATGGGCGCGGGCCGCAGTGGCGGCCGAGCTGGGGCCGCTGGTAGGCGGCGGTGTCGGTGTGGTCGTGCTGGCGGCTGGACCGGTGAGCCTGCGCGATCTCGGCGTCGGGGGAGGGGCCGGTGTCGGCGGCAGCGGCCTGGGCGGCTGCCTCCTCGCTGGCCCTGATCTCCGCGGCGCGCTGTCGTGCCTCTTCCTCGAGCGCGGCTTCCTCGCGAGCGGCGTCACTCATGTGAACTCCCATGGATCCCGTGGACCGGCACCGGCTGCGCCGGTCCTCCTGGTCACCTATGTGCGGGGCGAGGGTCCGGGCGATCACCGCGGCCGAACTCCTTGGAAGTCGGGTTGCCCCGGGTTCAGGCGGGCTGGGTCAGCAGCGTGGCGCCCAGCAGCTGCGCCGTGTGCTCGAGGACGGTGGGGGAACCGGTGGAGCTCGGACAGTCGCAGCACGGATGAGTGTCGTAGCCCTCGTCGACGACGATGCGGTGCAGCTGGCCACCGCCGGCGCGACAGCGTCGACCGGCGTGGGTGGGGCACTGCTCGGCCGCCACGGCGCAGGGAAGGCATGCCGCGGCCGGCGGGGGAGTGGCCTGGTGGTCGCGGTCCCAGTCGCGCCGCTGGCGCAGCAGCATGGCGGTCTGTTGCCACAGCGCGTGCTCGAGAAGCGCCGGCGCAGGCCGGCCGATCGCCTGGTCGACGGCCTTCCTGAGGAGCTGGTCACCGTAGGTGAGGATCCGCTCGTTGACGCCGCGGCCGTAGCACCAGCGGGCCAGCGTCTTGGCGGCCGTCGTCAGCTGCTCGTCCATGTGCGGCCCCCTCCCTCAGCAGATGGCCCACAGGCCACTGGCGGCCTCCTGGGCATCGTCGGCGGCCGCAGCGTACGAGTTTTCCCGGGCGAGATCCTGGGCTGTCTCGTAGCGGCTTGCGGCGCCGCGGGCAAGGAGCTCGTGGGCTACGTCGACCTCGTCGTAGTCGACGTAGCGCAGCGGACGGTCGTATCGGTTGCGGTCGGGCTGTCGACTGTCGGTGACGAGCCGGACGGTGCTGCCGACCGGCGCGAGGTCCTCGAGCATGTCGGTTGCCTGGTCGGCGTAGCACTCGGCGGGCGTCGGAGGGTGGGCGACTTCGGGGGCGTCGATGCCGAGCAGGCGGACTCGGCCGAGCGGGCGGCCGGCCAGATCCTCGACGCGGAGGGTGTCTCCGTCGACGACGGCCGTCACCCGCACTTGGGTGGCCGTGCCCTCCGATGGGTCGGCGCCTGTCGGGGTGCCGGGGAGGGCTGCGGTGATGCCGCCGGCGGTGAACGCGGCGATGGCAGCGGCGGCCAGGCCGACGAGGGCCTTC
>NZ_JAANMS010000052.1 GCF_011250565.1 Nocardioides sp. IC4_145 | reverse complement strand
CCCCCGCAGCCGTCCGCCGCTCGGCACCATCTCGTCCTCCGTCCGTCCCCCGAGCACGACCCGGGCCTCGGATGCAGCATCCGAGGCCCGGGGAGAGGCGTACGCCGGGTGGTCCCGGTCAGTGGTACGTCAGGCGTGCTCGAGGGTCAGCGCACCCGTCCGAAGAAGTGGCTGCGGGTCCAGATCTGCGCGCGGGTGACGCGCTTGCCGGTGCCAGGCGCGTGCCAGATGCGGTTGCCGCCGGCGTACACCGCGACGTGGTAGACGCCGCCGCGGTCGTGGAAGAACACCAGGTCGCCGGGGCGGGCGGCCGCGCGGCTGATCCGCTCGGTGCGGCCGACCTGCGCGCGCGAGGAGTGCGGGAGCCGCTCGCCGAGGGCGACGCGGTAGACGAACTGGGTCAGCCCGGAGCAGTCGAACCGGTGCGGGCCGGAGGCGCCCCAGGCGTAGGGGTCGCCGTTCTGGCGGCGGGCGACGCGCAGGAGGCGCTCGCCGCGGGAGGGCCGCTTCTTGCGGGTCTTCTTCGCGGTGCTCTGCTCGTGCAGCTTCTCCCCGCCGGCGGAGGCGCCGGCCGGGGCCGCGGTGGCGGTCGGCGAGAGGGGGCTGATGCCGACCGCGAGGCTCAGGGTGAGCGCCGCGGTGAGGGCGACGAAGAGCAGACGGGCGCGCAGCAGCGCGCCGGTGAGGGCGTGGTTCAAGGGTCGTTCCTCGGCGATCGCCTGCGGAAGTGGTCCTGTCGGGTTCGGGCGCCGTGCCCGGCCGAGCGCTGCTCGGCTTCACCCCGAGCCCGCCGCCGCCGGAGCGGTGGTGGGCGTGCTGCCTGGGTCTCCCGTGCCCGTCTCTGCTTCCTGTGATCGGTGTCCACCTGGCGACGTGACGGGCCTCGGCGCGGTCCAGGTTCGGCATGGTCATGCCCGCGCATCGGCACGGGCGACGTCCCACGGTCACATCCGAGAGCGCTCTCACCCAGCCGACGCGCCCGTGACCCTCCTCACCCGCGGTCGGGGCGGAGGTGCGTGCGGACGTCGGTACCGTCGACAGGGATGGCTCACGACGACACCTCCGCCCCCGGGCTCGACATCGACTGGGTCCGCACGATCGCGGGCGCGCTGGCCGCGATCACGACCGCGGTCCTGCTCTCGACCCTCGGCGCCGCCGGCACCCTCATCGGCGCCGCGCTTGGCAGCATCGCCGCGACGGTCGGCACGGCGGTCTACACCCAGGGCCTGGCGCGCTCGAAGGCCAGGCTCGCGGCGGCCCAGGAGCGCGCGCTGCACAAGGTGGGCCAGGCGCAGACGGAGGTACGCCGTGCCGCACGGCACGGGGACGCCGCCCAGCTGCCGCGGGCCGAGCGCAGGCTCGCCGAGGCCGCCGACGAGCTCGACGCCGTCGCCGACGATCTCGACCCGGACACCCCCGACGCAGCGGCCCCCACCTGGCGCGAGCGGCTCGCGGTCCTGCCCTGGAAGCGGATCGCCCTGGTCGCCGGCGGGCTCTTCCTGCTGGTCGTGATCGTGATCAGCGTCTTCGAGGCGCTCACCGGCCGCACGGTCTCCTCCTACACCGGTGGCTCCGACTCCGACGGCGGCACCACCATCAGCCGCATCACCGGCGGCGGCTCGGGCTCGGGCGACGGTGGCGACCGCGACGGCGACCGGCAGCCCCCGCCGACCGACCCGTCGGGCAGCACCGGCCCGAGCAACGACGCTGCGCCCTCGGACGAGCCGTCCGCGGAGGTGCCGAGCGAGGAGCCGACCGAGGAGCCGTCGCTGGAGCCGACCCCGGAGGCGCCGACGCCCACCTCCGTGCCGAGCGCTCCCCTGCCGAGCCCGGCGACCACCCCCTGACCGGCTCAACGCCGGAGCGGTCGGGTACCCCACCGGCGATGAGTCACCGCGACATCGCCCGCGCCCTGCTCGAGCAGCACGGCACGACGTACGCCGAGGACGCCGGCATCAGGATCGACGACAAGCCGGCGGCGCTGTGGCAGCTGCTCGTGCTGAGCCTCCTGCTCTCGGCGCGGATCAGCTCGGGCATCGCGGTGGCGGCGGCGCGCGAGCTCTTCGACGCCGGCTGCACCACGCCCGAGCGCACGCGGGACGCCCAGCGCCGGTCGCTCATCGCCGCCTTCGGCCGCAGCGGCTACCGCCGCTACGACGAGCGGACCTCCACCCAGCTCCACGGGCTCGCCGCCAAGGTGCTCGACGACTTCTCCGGCGACCTGCGCCGCATGCACGAGCGGTGCGACGGCGTGCCTGCGCTCGAGGACGCGCTGCAGGAGTTCACCGGCATCGGCCCGGCCGGAGCGGCGATCTTCCTGCGTGAGGTCCAGGGCGTGTGGCCCGACGTCGCGCCGTACGTCGACGAGCTGGCCGCCAAGGGCGCCGACCGGCTCGGCCTCCCCACCGACCCGGAGAAGCTGGCCGACCTCGTTCCCCCCGAGGACCTGCCGCGGCTCGTCGCCGCCTGCGTCCGCGCCGCCCGCGACAAGGACGTCGTCGAGGGCGTGCGGGAGGCCTGAGCCCCGCGTCGACAGTCGTTCAATTGCTGGGTTGTCGTCGGGTGGAAGCGCTCTCACTCCGCTACAACGGCGCAATTGAACGATCGTTGACGCCCCTCGCCCCCGACCCCATCCACCCCTGCGCGCACGAGCGGCGCCGCCCGCAGGAGGACGGCGCCGCTCGCCCGCGTGACGGGAGGGTCAGGGCCAGATCAGCGGCGCACCGCCACCCGGACCGGCGTGCTGCCGGCGGTCCGACCGGTGCCGGCGAAGCGCACGCGGAGCGTGACGGTCTTGCCGCGGCGCAGCTTCTTCGTGGCGGCGGCGGGCAGCTTCACCGTGACGGTCCGGCGGGCGCCGGGTGCCACGCGGACGGCCTGCCGGGCGACCTTCGTGCCGCCGAGGGTGACCACGGCGCGGCCGGTGCAGGTCGCGCCGACGCTGGCGCAGCCGACGGGCAGCCGGACCCGCGCCTTGCCGTTCGCCGGCAGGGTCGCGCGGACCGAGCGCTCGAGCACGGTCAGGCGCAGCTTGGCGGGCGTGGGCTGCGGGAGCGGGTCGGCGTCGGTCACCGGCGGCGGCACCGCGTCGGCGTCGTACCGCAGCGGCGGCGTCCACTTCGGCAGCACCCGGCCCTCCGCGACCTTGTCGAAGGCGTAGGCCATGCCCATCAGCTCGGCGTCCTGGAATGCCTTGCCCTGGAGCTGGAAGCCGACCGGGCTCCCGTTCTCGGTGGTGCCGGCCGGGAAGATGACCGTCGGCACGCCGGCGGCCGAGGACTGCGGGTCCTTGCGGCCGAAGCTGGGGTTGATCGAGTCGTTGAGGTGGATCTCGCTCAGCTCAGCCGGGTAGAGGATCGCGTCGGCGCCGTTCTCGTCCATCCAGGCGGCGATGTTGTCGCGGTACGTCGCCCGGTAGGCCTCGAAGTCACGCTGCTGCTGGTAGGTCATCCGGCCGGTGCCGGTGTACTCCCCCGCCCGCCGCTGGTAGGGCACCCGCAGCGGGTTGTGCGTGATCTGCTCGGGCAGCGTGTAGGGGTTGTCCGGGTGCGCGTCGATCCACTGCGCCCAGCCCTCGTAGCCGAGGTCGCCGTAGTCACCGCGCTCCGGCGCGTCGTCGAAGTCCGGGACCACCTTGATCGTGGCGCCGGCCTTCTCGAAGTTGGCGAACTGCGCCTCCAGCACGTCGCTCACCGCGGTCGTGCCGAACGGGTCGTCGAAGGCGGTCTCGGGGACGCCGATGACCTTCCCCTTCAGCGCTCCGGGCTTGAGCGCCGTGCCCCAGTCCGTCGGCCGGTGGCCGTTGGCGACGTCGTCGAGCACGTCGTCGGGGTTGTCGACGGCGGTGACGTCGAGCAGCATGGCGAGGTCCTCGATGGACTGGGCGATCCAGCCGACGTAGTCCTGGATCAGCGTCAGCGGCATGGTGCCGCCACTGGACTGCATGCCGTCGGTGCCGCGCAGCGAGTAGAGGCTGGCGGCGCCGGCCGGGCCCCACAGCGAGTCACCGGTCTGGGTGCCCCAGGCGGCGGCCGCGAAGCTCGAGGCGACCGCGACGGCGGAGCCACCGCTGGAGCCGATGGAGCTGCGCGAGGGGTCGAAGGCGTTCCAGACCATGCCGTAGGCGTTGGGGCTGTAGTGCCCGTCGTTGGCGAACTCCGCGAGGTTGGCCTTGCCGAGGATGATCGCCCCGGCCTCGCGCATCCTCGCGACCTGGAAGGCGTCCTCCTCCGGCTGGTAGCCGTCGAAGACCAGCGAGCCGCCGGTGGTCGGCATGTCCTTGGTGTCGATGATGTCCTTGGCCAGCACCGGGATGCCGAGGAACGGCCGCTTGTCGCCGGCCTTGCGCGCCTTGTCCGCCGCACGCGCCTGCGCCATCGCGTCGGGGGCGACGGTGATGACCGAGTGCAGGCCGACGGGGCCCTGGTCGTACGCCGCGATCCGGTCGAGGTAGGCGCGCACGATCTGCTGGGAGCTGGTCCGGCCGGCCTCGAGGTCCGCGACGAGCTCGGTGATGGTCTTGCCCACGACGTCGTACGACGAGGTGGTCGCGGCGGTCGTCGCGCTCACGGCCCCCGTCGCCCCGCCCGCGAAGGGCACCTGCGGCGCCTGGGCGCAGTCGGCCTCGTCGATCCCGAGCGCGGCGGGGTCGAAGTTGGCGACCGAGCACAGCTCGGAGAGGGTCAGCCCGGCCACGGCCGGCAGGCCCGCGAGGGTCGCGGCGAGGCCCTCGACCTTTGCGACCTCGCTGCCCGCGGGGCGGGTCGCGCCGGCCACGGCACGTCCCTCGGGCATCCCGGTGACGACGTACCGCAGCAGCGACGCGGTGTCGCCCGGCGCGATCGTCAGCGTGGTGACGAAGCCGGGGTGGTTCGCTTCGTCGCCGTCGGTCGGCAGCGGGGTGTCGAACGGGTCGTGGAGGAAGGTGCCCATCCGGGTGAGCGCATCGGCCTCGCCGGGGGTGCCGAAGACGGTGGCGGACGGGCCGTTCTGGCTCGGGCCGCCGGCCGCGGTCGTCGGCGTGTGCCACGACGCCCAGCCGTCCGCGGCGGTGATCGCGGTGTCGCCGTCGCCGGTGCTGCCGAGCTCGGACTGGTTCTCGCCGGTGTCGTACCCGACCTGCCCGCCGAAGGCGACCAGGACGGTGACCGGCTTGCGGGTGGTGTTGGTGAACGAGTCGAGGAACCGGCCGTAGGACTGCCCCGCCGGCACGACCAGCTCGCGGCGGACCACGACGCCGTCGACCTCGACGCCGCGGGTGGAGGTGAAGGTCTCGCGGCCGTCGTAGGTCAGGCCGAAGCCGCGCAGCAGGATGCCGTTGAGCCGGCTGGTGCCGCCCTCGACCTCCACGCGCAGGCCTCCGTACCCCTGGAGGGCGCCGCCGGTGGTGTCGCGGACGCTGCCGGTGTCGAGGCCGGGGTTGGCGGCGTCGTGGACGCCCCACCGGTCGCCGGCGCCGGCGGGGACGTAGTTGTACGCAGCCGCCGGAGCGGTCGTCGCCGCCAGCGTCCCGACGGTCAGCGTGCCGGCGGCCAGGGCGGCCGCGGCGAGGGACGGGACCGCCCGGCGTGCCGTCCGGCGGCGCGCGGTCCTCGCCTTCTGGGTGTTCGTCATTCGTCGCTCCTTCGCACCGGCCGGAGGGGATCGGCCGGTCTCCCGACCAGCGGTGTCGCCGGTCGAGCAGGAGCCAAGCGAGGAGGAGGGACGCCGACGTTGCCCGCCTGTTACGGGACCGTGGCGGAGCAACCCGTTCGTGTGAACGTTCCGGTCAGCCGGTCGCCCGGTCAGTCCTCCTTCAGCTGCGCGATCCGCACGTGGTTGCCGAAGGGGTCGCGCAGCCCGAAGTCGATGCCGTACGCCTGATCGGTCGGCTCCTCGGTGAGCTCGACGCCGCGCGACTGCAGCTCGGCGTACGTCGCGTGCGCGTCGTCGACGGCGAAGAACAGGTGTCCGCCGGCAGCGCCCTTGCTGACCATCGCACGCACCTGCTCGGCCGTCTCCTCGTTCATCGAGGGCGGGCCGGGCCGCTCGAGCAGGATCTTGTGGTCGGGGTCGCCGGGCACCCGCACCGTCAGCCAGCGCATGAAGCCGAGGTCGACGTCGCTGTCGACCTCAAGCCCGAGCTTGCCGACGTAGAAGTCGAGGGCCTGGTCCTGGTCGAGGACGTAGATGCCAGAGATGTTCAGTCGTTTCATCATGGCGCCGACGCTAGGGCCGCTGCCTGCCCGAGCGCTTCTCCGAAATCGCTGCGTCCACCTGCCCGCCTGCCCGCCCGCCTGCCGTCCGTCCGCCCGCTGCTCAGCCGATCGGTCGCATCCACGCCCGGGCGAAGCAGCTGGGCACCGGGCCGAGCGGCCCGCGACGCCGGTGCTGCGTCGGGGTCTCGCCGATGATGTCGCGGAAGACCCGGCAGAAGGTCCCGAGGCTGGTGAAGCCGACGTCGAGACAGATGTCGGTGACGCTGCGGTCGGTGCTGCGCAGCAGCCACGCCGCCCGCTCGACGCGGCGGCGCTGCAGGTAGCGGTGCGGCGTCTCGCCGAACGCGTCGCGGAAGGTGCGGATGAAGTGCGACTCCGAGACGAGGGCGACCCGCGCGAGCGTGGCCAGGTCCAGCGGTTCGGCGTAGCTGCGGTCCATGAGGTCGCGGGCCCGCAGCAACCGCCGGTTCGTCTCCTCCGCGGCGCGGCTCACGGCGTCATCCCACCATGGGGCTCAGCCGCGCACCACCGCCGTCACGGCCGCGACGGGCCCGAGGCCCCGAGGGCCGCGACCTGGGCGAGCCCCTCTGGCGTGCCGAGCCGGCGCCGGTGGACGGGTTCCGCGACGCACCGGCCGACGACCGCCGCGATCACGCGGGAGTCGGCGGCCAGGTGCGACTGTCCACCGCGACGGTGCCGCACCGTCCCGTCGGCTCCCGCTGCCACAGCACGCGGGTGCTCGTGCGCTGCCGGGGCCGGACGCGCCGGACGGCGCCGTACTCGTCGTCGCTCCAGGACGGCGGCGCGCGTAGGCGCTGTCGACGGCGACCAGCAGCAGGCCGGACACGGCCAGCAGGAGGAGCAGGACGCCGGCCAGCAGGTCGAGCAGGCCGTCAGCGGCGTAGGCCGAGAGGCCGAAGCCGAGCGGCCCCGAGGCCGAGGTAGCAGCCTGCGAGCAGGGCGTTGCGCAGGGGCCGGGCCGGTGGCCTCATCCCCGCGCGGCGCCCATCCCCAGCAGCGCGGCCAGGCCGAGCGCGCTGCGCGGGGCGTACGCCGTGCGCCACAGCCCGCCGTGCGCCGCGGCGTACGCCTCGTCCTGCCAGGGGTGCTCGTGCCGCGGGCCGCCGCCGGTGTGCAGGTCGTGGACGAGCAGCGCGGCCATCAGCACGTTGGAGGTCGAGGGGTCGAAGACCTCGACGCCGAAGCGGTGGGCGCCGGCGTACGCCGCGGCGAGGGCGCGGTTCTTGACCACCGAGCGGGTGCGGGTCGGCGGGGCGACGTTCATCGACACGGTCGCGCCCTCGTGGCGAGCGACCGTCGCGCGCCAGCGCTGCAGCCGCTTGGCCAGCGCGTAGTTGGGACCCTGCTGCGGCACGAGCGAGTCGTTGACGCCCGGTGCCGTGTCGGGCGCGTAGGGACGGCGCAACAGCCGACCGCCCGACGCGGCCCGCAGTGGGCGGCCGATCGTCTTGGCGGCGCGCGACCGCGTCTCGTACCGCTCCGTCGCCTGCGCCACCGCCTCCCCCGGCACCGCGAACACGTCGGTCGGCGTGGCGAGGAACGCCAGTGCCACGTCGTCCCTGCTGCTCAGGAGGCGACGGCTGAGCTCGTCGACGGCGGTGCTGACGCGGACGTTGGTCGCGCCGTCGGCGTACACGTAGTTGCCGACGACGAGCGTGCCCGGCTGGTCGGCCAGCCACTGGGACAGAGCCGGTACGTCGGCGAGCAGATCGGCCCCCGGCGTGCCGCTCACCTGGCCGGCTGCGCGCGGCGCTACCACGGTGCCCGCGCCGGCGCTCGCCGTCTCGGCCACGCGGTCCCACAGGTTCGCCTCGGGCAGGTCGACGGCTGCGACCCGCGCGCCCCAGCGGGTCAGCGCCTGCAGCGGTCCCATCTCGGACGCGGCGCCGATGACCGCCACGGTGTGCCCCTCGAGCCGCAGCCAGTCGGGGTTGGCCAGCACCGCGCCGACCGCCTCGGCCACCGACGGCTCGACCACACCGGCCTCGACCCACCGGTCGACCTGGCGCCTGATCTCGTCGCCGCGGAGCCGGTCGCCCCGGTACGGCAGCACGAGCTCGTCGACCCGCTCCCCCGTGCCGTCCACCTCGACCTGGTCGAAGCTCGTCGTCCCTCCGCTGCCGGTCGGCCACTCGGCCAGCGGCACCTCGCCGTCGTCGCCGAGCACCCTCATCCGCTCGTGCAGCGACTCCAGCCCCGCCCCCGCGATGCCGACCGCGTCCTCGGGCGACCCGAGCCCGGCCTCGACGAGCCGGCGGAAGTACAGCAGGTACTCCCCGCGCCACGCCGTCTCCCGCTCCGCCGCCCGCGCCCCCACCTGGTCCGCCGGCCGCAGCGCATCCGCCACCACCGCCCGCCCCACCGCGGTCGTGCTGCGACGACCTTCCTCGTCGCTCGGGAACACCAGTCCGTGCTGCTCGTCGGCCATGCTCGACATCCTGCCCGGGCGCACGCCGCGGAGGCACCACCCCTGGGTTAGCTGCCGTCGCCGCCTTCCTGCTTCGCCGGCTTCTTGTTCTGCCGTTCCTGCTTGGGCTTCGGTTTCGGTTTCGACTCCTTCGTGGGCTCCGGCGCGATCTGCTGGGTGAGGTGCTCGCCGAACCACTGACCAGCCGCCGGCAGGAGTCCCGAGGACACGACAAAGAGCAGCGCCAACGCTGCAACTGCGAAGCGAAGCAGCTGGCCCACCGCTGACGGCTTGGTACGCCGACGCGCCTTGCCGCCGCGCGACTGACGCGGTGCGGGCAAGGGCCGTGGTTGTGGCTGGACGGGCGCTCGGAAGGGCCCATGAGCCGCCGCGCCCGGTGCACTCGCCTGAGCGAGCGCGAGATCAAGCCCGACGCAGATCTGGCGCCGTTGCGCTTCGTCCAGTCGGGGCGGCCGGCTCTTCAACATCACCACCACGTTGGCGGTGGAGCACACCATCACGTCACGAGCCCAGCCACTCAAAGGCTCCTCGCGCACGAAGCACAACACCGGCACCGCCAGGCCGGCCGAGAGATCGGGCGTCACCAGGGAGATGGCGATGGCAGATTCAGCTGCGGAGGCCACCTCTCGCTCGCGCTTGTATCCGTTCTGCCGCAGAACTTGGTCTCGCACCTCGACCTTGCCGGTCCAGTTCTTGCTGTCGATGACGAAGACGCCTGGTGGGCCGACCACCACGTGGTCGACGTTGGCGAGTTTGCGGCCAGGCCAGCGCCGATCGTGGAAGACGGTCCATTCGGCTGCCGGAAGCACTCCGAGTGCCCGCCCAGTTGCTTCCTCGCCCTCGGCGCCGCGCTCCCACTTCTCTGCGGACTTGGCCAGCCGCTCGGACTTCTCGCGTTGGCGCTGAGCCATGTCGCGGGCGGACTCTCCAGCCATGGAGCGTCTCCTCACGTCGTCAGGGGTGCGGACCCTCGGAAGTAAAGACACGGGGCGAGAACGCTGTCTGGGGTATGCGCTTATCTCCGCCGATCGGCTGGCAGGCCTGACCCACCCGAGCAGGCGAAAGACCTGCGAGAGGCCGCTGACATACGTGAAGCTGTCCGCGATGAGTAGCCACGCCTTGCCCGCCGGTTTGTACGAATCGCTGGTGACGGCCTCGCTCGCTTCCGAAGTCGAGGACCTTGGAAGCGCGGCACAGGTGGGCGGCGTCGACGCTATTCACGAGCCTCATGTCCTGGCGCGGCACGTGTACGACGCGACGAAGCGCCTGCTGGCCTCGACTCAGGATTCCGAGCAGCGCCGCCGCATCGTGAACGACCTGTTGGTACAACTCGAGGACGCCGCGGCTGACCCGCTGGCACAGCCGACTCGACGGCTTCTGCGAGTGGCGCGACCGCGTCCCCTTGGGGCCGCCCCGCCGATGGGGCCCACACGGCCAAACACTCCCCTGACCGAAGCAGCCCTGCTCACCAACACTCGGGACGAGCCCAACCTCGGCGCGGAGCTGCGCGCAGAGATCGACACGAGCGACGAAGTCGACCTGCTGTGCGCCTTCGTGAAGTGGCATGGTCTGCGCCTGCTTGAGAGCGAGTTGACGCGGCTCCGCGACCGGGGGGCACCCCTGCGTATCCTCACCACCACCTACCTGGGTGCCACCGAGCGTCGCGCGCTCGACCGACTGGTGCAGGACTTCGGTGCCGACGTGCGGATTCAATACGACTCGGCACGGACGCGGCTCCACGCGAAGGCCTGGATGTTCCGCCGAGCGACCGGGTTCCACACGGCGTACGTCGGCTCCTCCAACCTCTCGCGCGCTGCCTTGCTCGACGGGGTCGAGTGGAACGTCCGGCTTTCGTCGGTCGGCACCGGCGCGCTCCTCGATAAGTTCCGCGCCACGTTCGACACCTACTGGCACGACCCCAGCTTCGAGGCCTACGACCCCAACCGAGATCGTGACCGCCTCGATGACGCCCTGGCGGAGGCGTCCGGGCGCACACAGCACCAGAGGGTGACGATCAGCCTCTCCGGCCTCGAGGTCCGGCCGTACCCGTACCAACAGCAGATGCTCGATGCGGTCGAGGCCGAGCGGGAGACGCACGGTCGGCACCGCAACCTGGTGGTGGCGGCCACCGGGACCGGCAAGACCGTGCTGGCCGCACTCGACTATCGCCGGCTCTGCACCGGAAGCGAACGACCGTCGCTGCTCTTCGTCGCGCATCGCCGCGAGATTCTCGAACAGGCGGTCCGGACCTATCGGGAGGTGCTGACCGACGCGAACTTCGGTGAGCTGTACGTCGGTGGCAAGCGGCCCGAGCGCGGGACGCATGTCTTCGCCAGCATCCAGTCGCTGAACTCGCATGGTGTCGGCAACATCCCGGCGGACGCGTTCGACGTCGTGGTTATCGACGAGTTCCACCACGCCGAGGCGGCGAGCTACCGCCGACTCATGGACCAGCTGGCCCCGCGCGAGCTGCTGGGGCTCACCGCGACCCCCGAGCGCGCCGACGGCGTCGACGTGCGGACGTTCTTCGGGGGCCGCGTCGCAGCTGAACTACGTCTCTGGGATGCCCTCGGCGCAGACCTGCTGTGCCCCTTCCACTACTTCGCGGTGGCCGACGGCACCGACCTGCGCCGGGTGAGCTGGAAGCTGGGGCGGTACGACGACGCCGAGCTCGAGAACGTCTACACGGGCAACGACCGCCGCGCCGCACTCATCCTCAGCCAGCTGCGCGACAAGGTCTCCGACCCCGGCTCGATGCGCGCTCTAGGCTTCTGTGTCAGCGTGGCTCACGCGGAGTTCATGACGCGCACCTTCAACGCCGCCGGAATCAGTTCGGCCACCGTCAGCGGCCGTACGCCGCAGGCAGAGCGCGAGCAGGCGCTGACGGATCTGCGCGCCGGCCAGGTGCAGGCCATCTTCACGGTCGATGTCTTCAACGAGGGCGTCGATGTGCCCGACATCGACACCGTGCTGTTTCTACGCCCTACGGAGAGCTCGACTGTCTTTCTGCAGCAGCTCGGCCGAGGATTGCGGCGCACTCGCGACAAGGCCGTGCTCACGGTGCTCGACTTCGTCGGCTATCACCGCAGAGAATTTCGCTTCGATCTGAAGCTTCGCGCGCTCACCGGGCAGACCCGCAAGGGACTCGAACGCGAGGTCGAACGCGGCTTCCCGCTCCTTCCCTCCGGATGCCAGATCGTGATGGATCGACAAGCTCAGCAGATCGTCCTCGAGAACATCCGCGGCCAAGTGGCGAACCGGTGGCGCGACATGGTTGCCGAGCTACGACGACACCCCGAGCACGACCTGCCCACCTTCCTGCGCGAAGCGGATCTCGAGCTCGCCGACGTGCTGAAAGCCGGCCAGAAGTCCTGGACAACGTTGCAGCGTGACGCCCGTGTCATCCGCGACGAGCCCACCGCCGGTGAGTCTGCGCTGTTGAAGCGCATGCGGGCGCTCGCCCATGTCGACGACCCGGTCCGCGCGTCGGCCTACCGCCGCCTGCTTGACCCGGACGCCGCGCGGTACGAGGACCTCTCAGCTGGCGAACGACGACTCGCACGGATGCTGTTCTTCTCGCTCTACCCGAGCGCTGAGCCCGGGACGTACGACGAAGGCTTGCGAGCTGCTGCGGAGCTGCGTCACGTTGCCGACGAAGCCTCCGCGATCGTCGACCTTTCCTTCGACGCTGCACGGCACCAGACGATCGAGCTCGGGGGCGACTTGGCGCAGGTCCCGCTGCGCGTGCATGGCCGCTACCAGCGTGAAGAGATCCTCGCGGCGCTCGATTACGCCTCGCTGACGCGAAAGCCCACGAGCGTCATGCAAGGCGTGGCGTACTCCACCGACCTCAACGTCGACATCCTGTTTGTCACGCTCAAGAAGAGCGAGGCCGACTTCTCCCCCACGACGATGTACCGCGACTATCCGATCGACGCGCACACCTTCCACTGGGAATCGCAGTCAACGACGTCGGTCACCTCAGCGACCGGGCAGCGCTATCTCACCGGCGGCAGCACGGTGCTGCTCTTCGTTCGGCATGAGCAAAGGGACGAGTTCGGCACGTCTCCATACCTCCTCCTCGGGCCCGTCACCTATGCCGCTCACCAGGGTGACCGACCGATCGCCATCACGTGGCGACTGAGTCACGCCATGCCAGCGGACTTCCTGGCGTCGGCGACGCTCGCGGCCCGTTGACCGGCACTCCGCTAGTGCTCGGCTAGCGAACATCCCGCCGCCATAGGGCGAGCTTGGGCGCAGCAGCGACGGAGAGACCCCGACTACCGCCCAGGTAGGTCAGGTACTCGGCCGAGACTCACGCTGTTGCTGACCGGAAGGGTCGAGATGCCAAGGAAGATTCGAAGCGCTGTCGGCGTCGGAGCAGTGCTCGCGACCTGCATTGTGATGGGCACGGTCGAGCTGGCGGGCGCGCAGACGAGTCCGCCCGCCGTTAGTCAAGTGGTGGGCATGATCGCTGCCAAGCCGGCCCTCTCCCGCGGCGTCATGCTCGTGGGTTCGTCGAGAGAGGTCAACGAGGGCGACCGGTACCGACTCACCGCGACGATCAAGTCACCGGCACGAGCCGGCAACCTGACGCTGCAGAAGCTAGACGTGCCTCTCTACTACGGCGAACCGTCGTGGGAGGACGTCAAGACAGTTGGCGTTCGGGGCAGGCGGCAGATCACGTTCAAGGCGATCGCGACCGCCCTCAACGTCGAGCGCTACCGCGCGGTCGTCAGCTACAAGGAGGCGAAGACTGTGAAGTCCAGGCCGTCCTCGACGAAGGTGTGGCGGTGGACCCCGCTGCGCGAGTACACGCCGTACTACGAGACGAGCGGGCTGCTCTTCAGCAACTTCACCATCAACGGCTTCCGCTACAGCGGCTGGGGACCCTACACACGTGCTGCCGCGTGGGAGGCCCGCTTCACCCCGGGCCGGCACTGCAAGGCTCTCCGAGGAATCCTCGGCCTGAGCGATTCATCGGCAGATGGATCGAGCGGCGTCGTGAGTGTCACAGCCGACGACGTACCGGTCTTCCAGTCCTCGTCCTTGGCCCCCGGGATGGATGAGCCGGTCATGGTTCCGCTCCCACTCCCCTATCGGACCGGGCTGCAACTGGTGAACACTTCACCGGAGGGACTAAACGCATGGCCCGCTGTCGGCGACCCGGCTCTGCTGTGCAGCGGCGTGTGAGCTCCTGACCGCCAAGCAACGACGGCCCCGACACCTGGCGGTGTCGGGGCCGTCGTGCGAGCGCAGCTAGCTGTCAGCTGCAGCCGGAGGTGCTGCCGCAGCCCTCGCAGACGTAGCAGGAGCCGGCGGGGCGCATCTTGGTGCCGCAGGTGAAGCAGAGCGGGGAGTCGATCGCGGTGCCGCTGATCTTCTCCAGGAGCTCGGCGGTGGTGTGAGCGTCCTTGGCCTGCTTCGCCGGGACCTCGCGGGCCTCGGCGCCGCGGGTGTCCTTGGTCTCGACCTCGGTGTCGTCGGCGACCTCGGCCTCGACGACGGCCTGGGAGGTCGGGCCGGACTCGATCAGCTCGGCGGCACCGCCGGTCTCCTCCACCGGCTCGTACGAGCCGGTCTCGAGGTGGCGCTGGCGCTCCTGGGCGGAGTAGATGCCGAGGGCGGAGCGCTGCTCGAAGGGCAGGTAGTCCAGGGCGAGGCGGCGGAAGATGTAGTCCATGATCGACTGCGCCATCCGGACGTCCGCGTCGTCGGTGAGGCCGGCCGGCTCGAAGCGCAGGTTGGTGAACTTCGAGACGTAGGTCTCCAGCGGGACGCCGTACTGCAGACCGATCGAGACCGCGATCGAGAACGCGTCCATCACGCCGGCCAGCGTCGAGCCCTGCTTGCCGAGCTTGAGGAAGATCTCGCCGAGCTCGCCGTCGTCGTGCGCACCCGAGGTCATGTAGCCCTCGGCGCCACCCACGGTGAAGGAGGTGGTGCGCGAGACGCGGGACTTCGGCAGACGCTTGCGGGTCGGGGCGTAGACGACCTTCTCCACGACCTTGGTCGCCGCGGCCTCGGTGGCCGCCGCCGCGTCGGCGGCGTCCTTCTTGGCCTTGCCGCCGCCGTCGGCCAGCGGCTGGCCGACCTTGCAGTTGTCGCGGTAGATCGCGGTCGCCTTCAGGCCGAGCTTCCACGACTGGAGGTAGACCTCCTCGATCTCCTCGACCGTGGCCGTCTCCGGCAGGTTGACGGTCTTGGAGATCGCGCCGGAGAGGAACGGCTGTGCCGCGGCCATCATCCGCACGTGGCCCATCGGCTTGAGCGCGCGGGCACCCATCGCGGTGTCGAAGACCTCGTAGTGCTCCTGCTTGAGGCCCGGGGCGTCGATCACGTGGCCGTGCTCGCCGATGTAGGCGACGATCGCCTCGACCTGCTCGGGCTGGTAGCCGAGCTTCTTCAGCGCCCGCGGGATCGTCTGGTTGACGATCTGCATCGAGCCGCCGCCGACGAGCTTCTTGAACTTCACCAGGGAGAAGTCGGGCTCGATGCCGGTGGTGTCGCAGTCCATCATGAAGCCGATGGTGCCGGTGGGCGCGAGCACCGAGGCCTGCGCGTTGCGGAAGCCGTTGGTCTCGCCCAGGGCGATGACGTCGGCCCACGCCTTGGTGGCGAGGCGGTGCACGGCCTGGTCGTTGGTGTGCAGCGTCCGGACGGTGTCGTTGGCCGCCTGGTGCTTGCGCATGACCCGCTTGTGGGCGTCGGCGTTGCGGGCGTAGCCGTTGTAGGGGCCGACGATCGCGGCAAGCTCGGCGGAGCGCTTGTAGGAGGTGCCGGTCATCAGCGAGGTGATGGTCGCGGCCATCGAGCGGCCACCCTCGGAGTCGTAGCCGAGGCCCATCGCCATCAGCAGGGCGCCGAGGTTGGCGTACCCGATGCCGAGCTGGCGGTAGTCGACGGTGGTCTGGCCGATCGACTCGGTCGGGAAGTCGGCGAAGCAGATGGAGATGTCCATCGCGGTGATGATGAACTCCACCGCCTTCGCGAACAGCTCGGCGTCGAAGGTGTCGTCGTCCTTGAGGAACTTCAGCAGGTTCAGCGACGCGAGGTTGCACGAGGAGTTGTCGAGCGACATGTACTCCGAGCACGGGTTGGACGCGGTGATCCGCCCGGTCTCGGGGTTGGTGTGCCAGTCGTTGATCGTGTCGTCGTACTGCAGGCCCGGGTCGGCGCACTCCCACGCGGCGGTGGCGATCTTGCGGAACAGGTCGCGGGCGTCGACCTTCTCGATGACCTCGCCGGTCATCCGAGCGCGCAGGCCGAACTCGGTGCCGTCCTCGACCGCACGCATGAACTCGTCGGAGACGCGGACGGAGTTGTTGGCGTTCTGGTACTGCACCGAGGTGATGTCGGCGCCGCCGAGGTCCATGTCGAAGCCGGCGTCGCGCAGGGCGCGGATCTTGTCCTCCTCGCGCGCCTTGGTCTGCACGAACTCCTCGATGTCGGGGTGGTCGACGTCGAGGACGACCATCTTCGCCGCGCGGCGGGTGGCGCCACCGGACTTGATGGTGCCCGCGGAGGCGTCGGCGCCGCGCATGAAGGAGACGGGGCCCGAGGCGGTGCCGCCGGAGGAGAGCAGCTCCTTGGAGGAGCGGATGCGGGAGAGGTTCAGGCCGGCGCCGGAGCCGCCCTTGAAGATGAAGCCCTCCTCCTTGTACCAGTTCAGGATCGAGTCCATCGAGTCGTCGACGGAGAGGATGAAGCAGGCGGAGACCTGCTGCGGCGACGGGGTGCCGACGTTGAACCAGACGGGGCTGTTGAACGAGAAGTACTGGTGGACCAGGAGCCAGGTCAGCTCGTGCTCGAAGACCTCGGCGTCGGCGTCGGCGGCGAAGTAGCCGTGCTCGCGGCCGGCCTTCGTGTAGGTCTTCACGACCCGGTCGATGAGCTGCTTGAGGCTCCACTCGCGGGCGTCGGTGCCGACGGCGCCGCGGAAGTACTTGGTGGTGACGATGGTGGAGGCGTTGACCGACCAGAAGTCGGGGAACTCGACGCCGCGCTGCTCGAAGACGGCCTCGCCGGTCTTCCAGTTCGTCTGGACGACGTCGCGACGCTCCCAGGTGATCTCGTCGTAGGGGTGGACACCCGGCGTGCTGAACACGCGCTCGAGCGTGAGTCCCTTGCCGCCTTCTGCTGCGCCGCTGGTGGCAGCGCCGCTCACCGTCTCCGTCATCCTCTGGTCCCGTCTCTCGAGGTGGTTTCTTCGATCCTTGCTGCCACCACCGACAGTGCGGTGGGACAGGTCCTGCTGTGCCTGGCTGGCGTGGGTCCTGCTGAGGTGGTGCGCCCGGCACGCAGCTTCCCCACTACGTGCCGGGCGGTCTGTGGTCAGCCCGTGGGCTGGGGGGTGGGGCGGTCCGCTCGGAGCGCGGCGATCTCGCGCTCGAAGTCGTCAGCGCTGGCGAAGGCGCGGTAGACGCTCGCGAACCGCAGGTAGGCGACCTCGTCGAGCGCACGGAGCGGGCCGAGGATGGCCAGGCCGACCTCGTGGGCCGGGATCTCCGCGGCGCCGGAGAGGCGCAGCGCGTCCTCGACAGCCTGCCCGAGGCAGGCCAGGTCGTCCTCGGAGACCGGCCGGCCCTTGCAGGCCTTGCGGACGCCGGCGACGGCCTTCTCGCGGGTGAACGGCTCGGTCGCCCCGCTGCGCTTGAGCACGGTCAGCTGCATCTGCTCGATGGTCGTGAACCGCTTCGAGCACGAGGAGCAGGTACGCCGCCGGCGGATCGAGCCGCCGTCGTCGGCGACCCGGGAGTCGAGGACCCGGGTGTCGGTGCCGCGGCAGTAGGGGCAGTGCATCTCGGGGCCTCCTTCCGGGCGCGCTCGAGACACCCTCGAGAGGGCGTCGTTACCTGTGGACGATCTGGGGATATCCGGCCCGTCACTGTGTAGAACAACGGGCCTTCTGTGTGGCTTCCACCCTCGTGCTGTGCACTAGATGTGGATAACTACATCCGTGTAAGTACTAGATGTGGTGGAACCGTACGCCGGGCCAGAGCAAGGCGCAACCCGATCGGCGTGTCTCCCCCGAAGTCCGGGCAGACCGGTCCGGACCAGTCGGAGAACGCGCAGGTCAGGGGCCTGCGAGACCCGGGCGGATCAGCCGACGCCGCAGATCATCGCGAGGTCCCGCCACCACGAGAGGCGGTTGGGACGGCCGTCGTAGTCGCGGCGCTGGTTGGCGCCCGAGGGCCCAGGCAGGACGAAGACCTGGGCGGGACCGACGTACCAGTCCTGCACGCCCAGGTGCGGGCGGCCGCGGCGGCCCAGCGCCTTGCCGGCCTCGGCGGCGGCGCCCTTGCCGGTGATCGCGAGCCACTCCGGCTGCCAGGTCTTCATCTGCTCGACGAGCCGGTCGATCTCGACCCAGCGGGGGTTCCAGTGGCCGACGAGGTCGGTCAGACCCATCGGCGTCCCGTCCACCGGCTCGGCGAGGAGGCGGTCCTCGTGCGGCGCGAGCTCGCGGGCGGTGAAGCCGGACAGGTGCAGGGAGGACCAGAAGCTGTTGCCCGGCCCTTCGTAGTAGTGGTCGCGGTGCTTGGTGCTCGCCGCACCCGCCAGCCCGCAGAACACGACGACCGGCTCGGGCGCCACGATCGGCGGCAGGACCATCACCACGCGCGGCCGGTGACCGGGGCGGCGTACCCGCACACGTTCCAGCCGCACGACCGGACGGACCGGCGGCGGGCGCTCAGCCGGCGGTGACCGCCCCGGATGCATCCGCCGGCTCGCCCGCGCGCTCCAGTGCGAACCACACCGTCGTCCCGATCGGGTCGCGCTCGGAGCCCCAGCGGTCCGCGAGCGCGTCGACCAGCTGGAGGCCGCGGCCGTAGACGCGCAGCGGGTCGAGGTCCTCCGAGGGGTGCGCCTCCCCCGCACTGGGCTTCCCCATGCCGCCGAGGTCGCGGACCGTCACGGTAAGTACGCCGTGGTCGAGCACCACCCGCAGCTCGGAGGCCGTGCCGGCGTGGACGACGGCGTTGGTGACGATCTCCGACAGGCACAGCTGGGCGTCGTCGACCGCCTCGTCGTCGACGCCCCAGGCGCGCAGGTGCTCGCGCAGGAACCGGCGCGCCGCGCCCGTCGCCCGCGGGTTGCCCTCGAGCAGGACGCTCGTCGTCAGCGCGCCCTCCGGCACGGCCGGCTCCTGGGGCACCGCGTCGGACCCCTGACGGCCCGACACGAGCCGCACGCGGCGTACGGCGTCCGAGGCGCGGCGGGCGATCGAGGTGAGGGTCGCGATCCTGCGGTCGTCGAGCGCGGACCGGTCGTCGAGGTAGACCAGCAGCCCGCCGATCGGCGAGCCCGTCCCGGGCAGCGGCAGCGCCGCCAGCGCAGCGACCCCCCGGTCGCGCAGGTCCTGCACGAAGTCGGCGTAGCGCCCGGCGAAGCCGTCGACGCCGCCGCACACGGCCTCGCCGGTGCGGACCACGTCCGTGAGCGGGACGTCGTCGTAGGCGTCGATGTGGCACCAGTCCAGGTCCGCCTGGTCCGCGGCCCGGGCGCTGTCGACGAAGCGCAGCCGCCGGCCGCCGCCCTCGCTCAGCGCCAGCGCGGCCCGCAGCACCGACGGACCGCCGGCCACCACAGCCAGCACGGCGCGGGTCACCTGGTCGACGTCGTGGGCGTTCTGCAGGAACGGGTCGAGCATCGGCATGGGTCCGGTCGCCGCGCCGAGGCCCACGCCCGGCACCGACGAGGTCCCCACATCGCCCTGCACGGTGACAGCGTAAGGCTTTCGCGGCGTTCCGGGGCGGCACGATCGCTCCGCGTTCGGACCGACCGGTCGAGTCCTCGTGCGCCGTCGCCCGCGGCCTGCGGGTCGGGCGCGCAGTGCGGCCGCCGATCAGCGATGATGGCCCCGTGGCGACGGGCAAGCGGGCGGGGGCGAGGCGAGGGGCCAAGCGCCGGACCGGCTTCTCCCCGCGGCTGGCCCTCCTTGCGCTCGGCATCACGCTGCTCGTCGTCGCCTGGGGCTACCTCGTGTACGCCGCCATCGACTTCGGCGCGACCGCCCGGGGCGGCGAGTCCGCGGCCTGGGCGTTCCTCGCGCTGGCCTCCGTCGGCGCGGTCGCCTGCCTCTTCGCCGGCCTGATGCTCGTCGCCCGACTGCTCCGCGAGCTCGGCATCACCTCCCCGCCGCCCCCGCCGAAGGAGACCGAGCCCGACCAGCCGGCCGCTCCCGGTGGCCGGCGGGCCGCTCGCTGAGCTTTTCTGGTTGGCCGCGAGGTTTGTCGGGGCCCCGATGAACCTGCCGGACCCCCGACGACATTTCATCGGGGATCCGTGAGGTCTGTCGGGGCCCCGATGAACCTCACGACCCGAGCCGGCACCTCAGCGAGCCGCGACCGGACCTGGAGACACCGCAGGGGCGGGGCCGCGAACGGCCCCGCCCCTGTCTTCCCCGGTTCGCCAGCCGGGGTCGAAGCGGCTGGCGACGTGTGTGGTGTGGTGCTCGGCCCCTCAGTCGACCGGGACGACCAGGCGCTGGCCGGCGTCGAGCACGGCGGAGTCGAGGGCGTTGAGCCGCTCGATCTCGCTCATCGTCGAGCGGACATCGCCGTCCTCGGCCAGCTCGGCCGCGATGCCCCAGAGGGTCTCGCCGGTGCCGACCATGACCACCCGGGTCGGCTCTGGCGTGCCGGCCTCCTCGGTGGCCACCGAACCGGCGGCGATGAAGATGCCGGCCGCGAGCACGGCGGCCAGCGCCAGGAGGAACACCGTCAGGCGGCCGCGGCGGGTGAGCCGCACCGACGAGCGGGCGGGGGTCGCGGCGTACGGGACGCGGGGGGCGGTGATGGTGCTCATGAGGGACCTCCTGGGGAAGCGGCGGTCAGCCTGGTCGTGTCGATCTCGGTCTGAGCGATGTCTAACCGCGGCCACCGACAGTGGGTGGCGCGGACGACGATCGAGCGGACGTTCGATCGAACATGTGTACGACCGTAGAGCACGTGTTCGAACGAATCAAGGGTCAGGACGAACAGATGTTCGAGCGTGTCGCGAGGGCCCCAGCCCTCGGTGCGACATCAGCAGAGGATCAGCGCAGGCGACGCTTCCCCTGCAGCGCGAAGACGGCGAGCGCCGGCTTGGAGGCGGACGGAGCCAGCTGCCCGATGCGCATCGCGGCGCCGCGCCAGCCGGGCAGCGTGCGCAGCACCCGGCGGGAGCCGACCAGGTCGACCGCCGCCTGCGCGGTTTCCTCGACGGTCAGCATCCGGCCACCGGAGGTGACCAGCCGCTTGGCGGTGCCGTCCTGGCTCATCTCGGCGACCATCGCCGTGTCGACGCCGTCGGGGCACAGCGCGTGCACGCGCACCCCGCGCGGCGCCTCGAGGGAGACCGAGGAGGCGAGCGAGACGACCGCGGCCTTCGTGGCGGCGTACAGCGAGAGACCGGGGACCGGACCCAGGCCCGACAGCGACGCCGTGAGCACGACGTCGCCGCCGCGGGGCCCGAAGGCCGCGAGCGCGGCACGGGTGCTCCAGACCGCGCCCAGCAGGTTGACCTCGACGAGGCGGCGCACCTGGTCGTCGGTCAGCTCCGCCAGCGCGCCGTCGTCGCCCACGCCCGCGTTGGCGAACCACGCCACCAGGTCACCGTGCCGCGCGGCGACCTCGGCGACCTCGGCGTGCGAGCCGGCGTCGCGGACGTCCTGGCCGAGCCCGGCGACCGCGCCGATCTCCCGCGCGGTGCGCTCCGCACCTTCAGCGTCGACGTCGGTGACGACGACCTGGTGGCCGCGGGCGACCATGAGCTCGGCGATCCCGCGGCCGATGCCGCGGGCCCCTCCGGTGACGACGCAGCTGGTGGTGTCCATGACGTCGATCCAACCAGCGACCCGCCCGCCGGCGGACCCGGCTGTCCACAGGTCGCGACACGCCTTCGAACAGGTGTTTGAACACGGACGCCGGAAGCCCTACGGTGCTGTCCAGCCCCAGCGCAGCACCCGCAGTCCGCCACCCCGCTACCCCGAGAGGCACCCCCTCATGGCGAAGAACCCCGGCCCGAAGGTCACCGAGATGCCCGACGGCGCGCCCGACGTCACCGGTCTGACCCCGCGCCAGACCCGGATCCTCGCCCACATCCGCGACAGCATCGAGGGACGCGGCTACCCGCCGAGCATGCGCGAGATCGGCGACGCGGTCGGCCTCACGAGCTCCTCGAGCGTGGCGCACCAGCTGAAGGTGCTGGAGGAGAAGGGCTTCCTCAAGCGCGACCCGCACCGCCCGCGCGCCCTCGAGGTGTTCCTGCCCGAGGTGATGGCCGCGCGGCGGGCGATGTCGAGCGCCGAGGACGGCTCGGCCGACGAGACGGGCGTGGGCGACCTGGTGCCCGAGGCGCAGTACGTCCCGGTCGTCGGCCGGATCGCCGCCGGCGGCCCGATCCTGGCCGAGGAGCGCGTCGAGGACGTCTTCCCGCTGCCCAAGCAGCTGGTCGGCGACGGCCAGCTGTTCCTGCTGGAGGTCTCCGGCGACTCGATGGTCGAGGCGGCGATCTGCAACGGCGACTACGTCGTCATCCGCCAGCAGCCGACGGCGAACAACGGCGAGATCGTGGCCGCGATGATCGACGGGGAGGCCACGGTCAAGACCTTCCAGCGCAAGGACGGCAAGGTCTGGCTGCTGCCGCACAACGCGGCGTACGACCCGATCGACGGCACGCACGCCACCATCCTCGGCAAGGTCACCGCGGTCCTGCGCCGCATGTGATCTCGACCGGCGTCGGAGTGCAAGGCGGCGCCACCGGTCGCCGTCGTGGCGCAGGAAGGGCGGCGTCGCCCGGGTCGGGGTAGCCGGATCCGAGGGGCGACTCGGGGATAAGCCGGATGCTTATCGGGGTCCGGATGCGGCAGTCTTGGACCCGTGCGTACTATCGGCGACCCTGTGAGGTACCCACGCCTGCGGCGTGGCGTGGCCGAGCTGACGCTGGTGCTCACCCTCTACGTCCTCTACAGCGGCTCCCGCCTCTTCGCCGACGACGCGCTCCGACCCGCGATCGCCCGGGCGCAGGAGCTGCTCCACGTCGAGCGCCTGATCGGCCTGCACTGGGAGGCCTCGCTCAACCAGGTCTTCGTCGAGATGAAGGTCCTCGGCCTGCTGTCGAGCTACTGGTACGCCACCGCCCACTACGTCGTCACCGCCGCCGCGCTCGTGTGGCTCTACCGGCTCGGTGAGCGGCAGTACGTGCCGGCGCGGCGGGCCCTGGTGGCCGCCACGCTCGTCGGCCTCGCGCTCTACCTGCTGCTGCCCACCGCGCCGCCGCGCTTCGTCGACGGGTACGTCGACGTCCTGTCCCTCCACGCGGCCGACGGCTGGTGGGGGTCCGACGCGTCGGCGCCCAAGGGCCTCGGCGGGCTCACCAACCAGCTCGCCGCGTTCCCGTCGCTGCACGCGGGCTGGGCGCTGTGGGTGGCGGTCGTGGTGCAGCTCCACGCCCGGACGCCGTGGGTCCGCTCGCTGGGCTGGGCGCACGCGCTCATCACCGCCGTCGTGATCGTCGGCACCGGCAACCACTGGGTGCTCGACGCGGTCGCGGGGTGGCTGGTCATCGGGATCGGCTTCCTCATCGCGGTCCGGCTCGGCCGGCGGCTCGACGCGCGCACGGGCCTGGACGAGCGCTCCGCGCAGGACCAACCCGCCACGTCGTCCGCCTGACCGGCGCCCGACCGGCGGCTGAACAGACGGTGCTCACACCGCCCGGGCATCACGTCCGGTGACCGTGGTCGTTGTCGGGTCGTGACCACGACCCAGCCCGGCCGACCCGCGCCCGCCGGCGTCGGCCGCCGCACCGTCGTCGCCACCGGGGCCGCCGGCCTCGGCACCGCGACGCTCGCCGGCTCCGCCGCCGCCCTGTCCCCGTCCTCGGCCGCCTCCCCCGCCCGGCCCGGCGCCAAGCCCCGCCACCGGGTCTTCCAGCACGGCGTGGCCTCCGGCGACCCGCTGCCGCGTGCGGTGGTGATCTGGACCCGCGTGACGCCTACGCCGTCGGCAAGGCCCGGCTCGGGCAAGGGGCCGCGCACCGAGGTCCGGTGGGAGGTCGCGACCGACCGCGCCTTCCGGGACGTCGTGCGCCGCGGCACCTTCGTCACCAGCGCCGGGCGCGACCACACCGTCAAGCTCGACGTGACCGGCCTGCGGCCCGCGACCTGGTACCACTACCGGTTCACCGCCGCCGGCCAGCGCAGCCGCGTCGGCCGCACCCGCACGGCCCCCGCGCCCGACGCCACCCCGCGCAACCTGCGCTTCGGCGTGGTCTCCTGCGCGAACTACCAGGCCGGGCACTTCGCCGCCTACCGCCACCTCGCTCGGCGCGACGACCTGCACGCGGTGCTGCACCTCGGCGACTACCTTTACGAGTACCCCGCCGGCTACTACGGCGCCGGGGACGTCATCGTCCGCCGTCATGAGCCCGCCGGGGAGATCGTGTCGCTGGACGACTACCGCCGCCGGCACGCGCAGTACAAGACCGACCCCGACCTGCAGGACCTGCACGCCTCCGCGCCGTTCATCACCGTCTGGGACGACCACGAGAGCGCGAACGACGCCTGGCGCGACGGCGCCGAGAACCACACGCCCGGCGGCGGGGCGGGCGGCGAGGGCGGCTGGCGGCGACGCCGGGCCCGCGCCCACCGGGCGTACGACGAGTGGATGCCGATCCGCCTCGACGGCACCGCCCGGCTCGGCGACGGCACCCGGCTCTACCGGCGCCTGCGGTTCGGCACGCTGGCCGAGCTGAGCATGCTCGACCTGCGCACCCACCGCAGCAAGCAGGTCGCGATCCCGGCCCTCGACCCCGCCGTCAGCGCCCCCGACCGGACGATCACCGGCGCTGCGCAGATGCGCTGGCTGAAGAGGTCGCTCAGCCGGGACACCGCCCAGTGGAAGCTCGTCGGCAACCCCGTCATGATCGCGCCGGTCACCTTCGCGGCACTCCCGGCCGACCTCGTCACGCCGGTGAACGACGTCACCGGGCTGCTCCCCCAGGACGGCCTGCCCTACAACGTCGACCAGTGGGACGGCTACACCGACGACCGACGCGAGCTGTTCGCCCACATCCGCGATCGCGGCATCAAGGACACCGTCTTCCTCACCGGCGACATCCACTCCGGCTGGGCCTGCGACCTGCCCTTCGACCGCGGGCTCTACCCGCTCGCCTCGGAGACCGCCGGCGTGGAGTTCGTCTGCTCCTCGGTCACCTCCGACAACCTCAAGGACATCCTCGGCGTGCCGCCCCGCACCGCCAGCGTCGCCGTCGAGCGGGTGATCCGGACGGCCAACCCGCACATCAAGTACCTCGACTTCGACTCCCACGGCTACTCCGTGCTCGACGTGACCCCCGCGCGGGTGCAGATGGACTGGTACGTCATCGGGTCCCGCTTCGAGCGGGACACCCCCGCCACCTGGTCCCGCTCCTTCGCCACCCGCGCCGGCACCAACAAGGTCGTCGCCGTCGACGGGCCGGTGCGCTGATGTGCACGCCCGGCACCACCACCAGCACCGGCCGCACCGGCCTGCCCGCCGCGACCGATCGGCGTACCGTCCTCAAGGTCGCGGGCGCCGGCGGGCTCGCGCTGACCTTCTCCACCGCGCTCGGCGCCGGCTCACCGGCGTACGCCGCCGGGAACCGTGACCGCCGCCGCGCCTACGTGCTCGTCGTCGACGGCTGCCGTCCCGACGAGATCGACAGCGGGCTGATGCCCAACCTCGCGGCGCTGCGGGCCGCCGGCCGGCACTTCCCGCGGGCGCACTCGCTGCCCGTCATGGAGACGCTGCCGAACCACGTGATGATGATGGCCGGCGTGCGGCCAGACCGCAGCGGCGTGCCCGCGAACGAGATCTACGACCGCGCGCTCGGTGAGACCCGCACGATGGGCCGGCCGCGCGACATCCGCACCACCACGGTGATCGAGCGGCTCAACCGCAACGGCTTCCGCACCGGCACCGTGCTGAGCAAGGACTACCTGTTCACGATCTTCGGCGAGCGGGCCACCCACCGGTGGGAGCCGTTCCCGCTGCTGCCGGTCACCGACCACGCGCCGGACCTCTTCACGATGGAGGCCGCGCTCGGGATGGTCGAGGAGCTCGACCCGCACCTGGTCTTCGTCAACCTCGGCGACGTCGACCGGGTCGGGCACAGCGACCTGACCGGCGGCTCGTTGCAGGTGCTGCGCCGGGCCGCGCTCGTCTCGACCGACCTGCAGGTGGGGCGGTTCGTGTCGATGCTCAAGTCGACCGGCCGCTGGAAGCGCTCGATCGTCGTCGTGCTCGCCGACCACTCGATGGACTGGTCGCGGCCGGACCGGGTGGTCTCGCTGACCGCGCCGCTCGCCGACGACCCGTTCCTCGCCGGGAAGGTGGCCGTCGCGCAGAACGGCGGCGCCGACCTCCTCTACTGGACCGGACCTGCGAAGCAGCGCGAGCGCGGCGTCGAGCGGATGCTGGCCGTCGCGCGGGCGACTCCCGGCGTCCTGTCCGCCCACGACCGGGCGCGCTCCCCGCGGCTGCGGCTCGGGCCGAACGCCGGCGACGTCGTGGCGTACTGCCGCGCCGGCTGGCGGTTCAGCGACCCCAACGTCGTCGCCAACCCCATCCCGGGCAACCACGGCCACCCCGCCACCCGCGCGATCCCGTTCTTCATCGGCGGCGGCCACCCGGCCGCGGCGAAGGCGGTCTCGTCGACCCTCGCCACGACCGTCGACGTAGCGCCGACGATCGCGGAGTTCTTCGGGCTGCGTGGTGCGCCGCGGGGCGGGTGGGAC
>NZ_JAANMS010000051.1 GCF_011250565.1 Nocardioides sp. IC4_145 | reverse complement strand
CCTACGGCCAGCCCTACCCCGCGCTGCCCGCCGCGCCCCGCGGCCGCGTCCCGGCCTGGGTGTGGCCGGTCGTCTCCGTCCTCGCGCTGGTGGTCGGCCTCGTCGGCGGCGTGGTCGGCAGCGTCGTCCACGACCAGCTCCAGGAGGAGTCCGGCTCAGCGCTGCTGGGCTCCGGCCTCGCCGAGGACGCCGTGCGCACCGATCCGCCGCTCGACGTCGCGGACGGCTCGGTCGCGGCGGTGGCCCAGGAGCTGCTGCCAAGCACCGTCCAGATCCGGGCCGAGCTCGACGGGGAGGCCGGCGGCGCGACCGGCTCCGGCTTCGTGCTCGACGCCCGCGGCCACGTCGTGACCAACAACCACGTGGTCGCCGACGCCGCCGAGGAGGACGGCGAGATCGAGATCGTCGACCAGGACGGCAACCGGTACGACGCGGAGGTCGTCGGGCGCAGCCCCGTCTACGACCTGGCCGTGCTGTACGCCGAGGAGGTCGAGGGCATGCGGCCGGCGGCGCTCGGCTCCTCGACCCGGCTGCTCGTCGGCGAGGGCGTCGTGGCGATCGGCTCGCCGCTCGGCCTGAGCTCGACCGTGACCGCCGGCATCGTCAGCGCGCTGAAGCGTCCGGTCACGACCGGCGACTCGGCGAACGACTCCTCCTACATCAACGCCGTCCAGACCGACGCCGCGATCAACCCGGGCAACTCGGGCGGGCCGCTGGTCAACCTGCGCGGGCAGGTGGTCGGCGTGAACTCCGCGATCGCCACGACCGGCGGCGGCATGCTCGGCGGCGAGTCCGGCAACATCGGGGTCGGCTTCGCGATCCCCATCGAGCAGGTCCGCGTGACCGCCGACCAGATCCTGCGGACGGGCGAGGCGAGCTACCCGGTGATCGGTGCCCAGGTGCAGACCGGCCGGCGTGACGGCACCGGCGCGAGGATCGAGGAGGTCCTCGACGACACCCCGGCCGCGGAGGCGGGCCTGGAGGCCGGCGACGTGGTCGTCGCCGTCGACGGGGAGCGGGTGACCGACGGCATCGCGCTGATCGTCTCGATCCGCACGCACCAGCCCGGCGAGACCATCGCGTTCACGGTCGTCCGCGACGGCGACGAGCGCGAGGTCGAGGTGACGCTCGGCTCCGAGACGGGCTGAGCCCGACCGGCTTCGGCCCGGCTCACTCCCCGCGCGGCTCGGCGTCGACGTACGGGTGCTCGTCGACGAACGTGCGGGTCTCGTCGTACATCCGCTGGATGAAGTCCTCCAGCTGGCTGGCCTCGACCCGCCACTGGCCCCGGCCGCCGATCTTGATGGCGGGCAGCTCGCCGCGGCGCACCAGCGCGTACACCTGCGCGCTTGAGGTGTTGAGCACCTCCGCGACGTCGGCGAGCGTGAGGAAGCGGGGCGTACCGGCCATGAGGGACATGGTGGCACCTCCCGCCCCCGGACCCACGGACCAGGCTGCCGGCTGTGGACGACGCGGCGCCGGCCGGACGGCTGTGGAAGACGGGGTGACGGCCGCGCCCGCGATCTGCACACTGTCCGCGTGGCCACGGAACAAGCGAGCTCCCCGCCGCCCGCGACGCGCACCGGCACGCCCGGCTGGCGCGACCCGCGCCTGTGGATCGGGGTCCTGGTGGTCGCGGCGTCGGTCGTCATCGGTGCCCGCGTGGTCGACGGCGCCGACGACACCGTGCAGGTCTGGGCCGTCGCCTCGGACCTCGGTGCGGGGGACCGGGTGGGGGAGGAGGACCTCGTGGCCCGACGGGTCCGGTTCGCCGACGAGGGGCTGGACCGGTACTTCACCGTCGACGACGCCCTGCCTCCGGACCTGGCGCTCGTGCGCGGCGTCGGCGCCGACGAGCTGCTGCCGCGCGCGGCGGTCGGGTCGGCCGACGACGCCGGCACGGTATCGGTGCCGCTCGCCGTCGACCTGGTGCCGCCGGCGGTGGCCGAGGGTTCGGTGGTCGACGTCTACCTGACCGGGTCGGCCGGGACCCCGGACGGTCCGGTGCTGGACGACGTGGTCGTGGTCGACGTGCCGGCGCTGGACGAGGGCTTCGGCGCGTCCGGCGAGCGGCAGCTCGTCGTCGCGGTGGACGAGGACGACGCCGAGGGCTTCTTCGCCCGGCTGGCGCGGGTGGAGAACCCGGTCACCACCGTCACCCAGGTCTCGTGAGCGGTCTCGTGAGCGGTCCCGTGAGCCCGGTCGTCGTCCTCATCGTCGGTGGCGGCGCGGCGTGGGAGTCCGAGGCGCTGCGCCGCTTCGACGAGCGGCGCGACGTCGTCGTGCTCAAGCGGTGCGTCGACGTCGACGACCTGCTCGCCGCCGCCTCCGCGGGCCAGGCGGACGCCGCCGTCGTCGGGATCGACGCCCCGGGCCTGGACGCCGCGGCCGTCGACCACCTGCGCACGCACGGGGTCCAACCGGTCGCCGTCGTGCCGAGCGACGCCGTGGACGCCGGACGGCTGCGTGCCTCGCGGGTCGGCATCGGCGGCGTCGTCGACGAGGCGGCGCTGCACCTGCTCGCCGACGCGGTCGTCGCGGCCGTCTCGACGCCCGACGCGCCGCCGACCGTCCCGCGCCACGGACCGGCGCTCGGTGCGGACGCCGACGCCGACGGAGCGACGGCCGAGCCGGGAACGGCGGGCCCCCGCGGGCGCGCGCTGGTGGTGTGGGGCCCGGCCGGCGCACCGGGTCGCACGACGCTCGCCGCGGCCGTCGCCGCGGAGCTGGCCCGTCGGCGCCGCCGCACGATCCTCCTCGACGCCGATCCGTACGGCGGGACGGTGGCGCAGCAGCTCGGCATCCTCGACGAGGTCTCGGGGCTCCTCGCGGCGACCCGGTTGGCGACGGCGGGGACGCTGGCCGACGGGTTCGCCTCGGTGCAGCGCGGCCTCGACCAGCACCTGAGCGTGGTCACCGGCCTGCCGCGGGCCGACCGCTGGGCCGAGGTGCGGTCGGGCACGCTCGAGCACCTCCTCGACGTCGGCAGGGCCCACGGGGACGTCGTCGTCGACACCGGCGCGATCCTCGAGGAGGACGGCCTCGACCCGGGCCGGCCCGGCCGCAACCGGCTCACCCTCGAGGCGGTCGGCGGCGCGGACGAGCTGCTCGTCGTCGGCACCGCCGACCCCGTGGGCCTCTCGCGCCTGGCGCGCGGCCTGGTCGAGCTGGACGAGGTCACCGGCGGCGTCCCCGTGCGGGTCGTCGTCAACCGGATGCGCCCGACGCTCGGCTGGTCGGAGAAGGACGTGGCCGCGATGGTTCGGGGCTTCGGGCGGGTGGCGTCGCTGCACTTCGTGCCCGACGACCGCGCCGCTGTGGACCGGGCACTGGTCGCCGGCCGCACGCTGCTGGAGTCCGGCGACTCGCCGGTGACCCGGGCCGTCGCCGCGCTGGTCGACGCGCTCGCGCCGCCGGCCGCCCCGCCGTCGAGCCCGTCGCCCACGGCCGGCGTCGCCGGCGCGACGATCAGGCGGCGAAGAGCAGGTAGAGACCGCCGGCGGTGAAGAAGACCATCGCCACGAGGAGCGGCAGCTGGCCCGTGAGCTGGTGGCGCCGGGGCAGCAGCTTGATCGCCCGGTCGTGGGCAGCCACGACGCCCACCACGTGGCCGAGGACGACCGCGAGCACCTTGGTGTTCGCGAGTAGCGTCGGGTGGTACGACAACCAGTAGTTGACGCTCCAGTCCCCGGTGCCGAGCAGGTCCTGCCCGGTGCCCAGCGGGTCGCTGGCCTGGATGAGCGTCAGCTGCCCGACCTCGACGAGGTAGGTCAGGTAGTGGGCGACCATGTAGCCGACGATGATCGGCACGACCGAGTGCGCGAACCGGTCCGGCAGGCTCCACCGGGGTGTCTCGGGGCCGACGCCGGTGGCCGCGGTGCCCACCGCGAAGATCACCCCGACGCCGACCACGAAGGCCAGCAGCGCCAGGTTGTTCAGCAGCGACACCGAGGTCTCGCTGGACTGGATGTACCGCACCCAGAACGGCGACTCCCGGAAGGAGTCGAACGCGGTCGAGCCGAACAGCACGGCCATCACCGCCACGAGGCCGGGGCGGACGGTGACCGAGTCGAGGTTCGCCAGGGGGCTGCGCACGACCAGCTGCCCGTCGCGCCGGCCCCACGGGGACAGCTTGGCGACGAGCGAGGAGTAGACCTCGAACGGGTCGGCGCGCTCGTAGAAGGTGTTGCCGAACAGCGCACCGCCGAGCAGCATCACGGCGACGTACGTCGCCACCCACAGGCGGACCGGCCCGAGCTCGGTGGAGAACTGGTAGACCAGCTCCATCCACACGAAGGCGTAGAGGCCGATCGCGGCCGGCCACACGCCGAGCCGCTCGGGGTAGGTGAAGACGCCCTGGTCGGGGTCGCTGCCGGAGATCTTCGCGAACGCCAGGTTGATGGTGCGGACCGGGCTGATCGCCTTCCACACCGGGCCGAACAGCAGGGAGAGCGGGACGAGGCCGACCCACCACCACACGTAGAACATCCCGAACACGGGATTGGTGAGCAGGTCCTGGCCCAGCACGGCGGCGTACGCGCCGTACAGGAAGACCGTCATGCCCAGCACGCGCAGCACCACGCGGAAGGCGGGCGCGTCGACGAGCGCCTGGAGGTACGCCGGCGCGGGCCGGCCGGAGGTGGCAGCGTCGTACCTCGGGGACCGCCACGCGACGGCGAGCACGGTGAAGGACACCGTCAGCGCGGCCACCGCGCCGGCGATCGCCAGCTCGGGCGAGATCGGCAGGTCCTTGGCGCCGCCGATCCCGTGGGCGAGGTACCGCCCGTCGTTCACCGGGCCTCGAGCTGCACGATCACCTGGTCCAGGTCGTGCGACTCGACCTCGACGACGCCCGGCTGGTCCAGCGTGATGGGCAGGGTCGTGGTGCCGGCGCCGTACTGGAGCGTCTGCTCGGGCGTGGAGTGGACGTGGATCTCGCCGCCCTCGTCGGCCTGGACCACCAGCTCGACCTCCTCGTCGACCGCCACCTCCACGCGCTCGCCGTTCGGCGTGACCGTGCCGCCCTCGAAGGTGACCTCGACGGTCTGCGTCTCGCCGGAGGTCTCGGGGGCGGGCTCGTCGTCGCCGCAAGCGGTGGTGCCGAGCGCGAGGCCCAGGACCGCGGCGGCTGCCGCGAGTCGTCGCGTGGTGTGCATGCTGGTGACTTTCCTCATGGGGTCGGGGGGTGACGTCTGTCAGAATCCCACGTTGAGCAAGCGCGATCGGGTACGGGTCCTGGATGGACGCGCCCAGCGGGACCAGCAGCGGGACCACCGACGAGACGAGGGAGTGAGCGCCGGATGAGCGAGCGGCTGCGGCCCCGCGACCTCGCCCTCCTCGCCGAGGAGACGCCGACGACGCCGGCCCACAACGCCACCGTCGAGATCTTCGAGTGCGCCGAGTCCGGTTTCGACCACGACCGGCTCGTCGAGCTGATCCGCGACCGGATCTCCTTCGTGCCGCGCTACCGGCAGCGTCTCCAGCAGGTCCCCGGCCGGGTCGCGAACCCGGTGTGGGTCGACGACGAGCACTTCGACCTCGCCTACCACGTGCGGCGCTCGGCGCTGCCGCGCCCCGGCACCCAGGACCAGCTGCGCGAGCTCGTCGGCCGGATCGTCTCCCGGCCGCTCGACCGCACCCGCCCGCTGTGGGAGATCTACCTCGTCGAGGGGCTCGCCGGCGGCCGGGTGGCCCTGCTCTCCAAGGCCCACCAGGTGCTGGTCGACGGTGTCGACACCGTCGACCTCGGGCAGCTGCTGCTCGACGTCCACCCCGAGCCGAAGGTGCTGGGCGGCGACGAGTGGATGCCCCAGCGCGGCCCGTCGTCCGCAGCGATGCTCCTCGACGCGGCGCGGGACTCCCTGACCGACCCCCGCACGGTCCTCGACACCGCCCGCGGCACCACCGGCTCGCTCCTGCGCGCCGCGGAGGCCACCGCCGGCACGGCCGGCCGGGTCGTCGGCGGCCTCGCCGGCCGCAGCCCGCAGCGCGCCGGCGCGCTCGGCGGCCCGCTGTCGCAGCAGCGTCGCATCGTGACGGTCGAGACCCGGCTCGAGGACTACCGCAAGGTCCGCGACGTCCACGGAGGCACCGTCAACGACGTCATCCTGGCCACCGTCACCGGCGGGCTCCGGACCTGGCTGATGGCGCGCGACGAGTCGCTGCGGGGCTTCCGCCGGATCCGTGCCGTGGTGCCGGTCTCGGTCATCGACACCGAGCTCGAGGCGACCTCGTTGGGCAGCCAGATCGCCGCCCACTACGTCGACCTGCCGGTCGGCGAGGCGAGCCCGGTGGTGCGGCTGCACCAGGTCAGCTACTCCTTCCAGGCGCACAAGGAGACCGGCCGCGGCGTCGCCGCCAACCGGCTCGCGGGCATCGCCGGCTTCGCGCCGACCACGTTCCACGCCATCGGGTCGCGCGTGGCGGCACGCGAGGTGCGGCGCGGCTACCAGCTCAGCGTCACCAACGTCCCGGGCCCGCAGTCGGCGCTGTACGCCGCCGGCGCCCGGATGGTCGCGAGCTACCCCGTCCACCCGCTGGTCCAGGGCCACCCGCTCGCCGTCGGCGTCACGTCGTACGACGGCGGGGTCTACTACGGCATCACCGCCGACCGCGACCAGCTGCCGGACGCCGACCTGCTCGGCACGTGCATCACCGAGGCGCTCGACGAGCTCCTCGACACCGTCAACGGCGGCCGGACCCGCGCGCGCCGCGGCCGTCGCACGTCCGGCGCGACCGGAGCCGCCACCAGCGGCACCCCGAACCGGCCGGCCCGACCGCGGGGGAGCAGCTCGTGAGGATCTACCTGCCGACCACCCTGCAGGGCCTGGCCGAGCTGCACGCCGCCGGGGAGGTGCCGGCCGGGACCGACCGCGTGGTCGCCCCGGACGACACCGAGGAGGGGGAGTACGCCGCGCTCATGGGCGCCGCGGACGCCTCGGCGGCGCTGCTCGACGGACCGGGCCGACGGGTCGTCGTGGTGGCCGAGCTCGCCGACGGCGCCGACCCCGACGGGCCGGTGCCGCTGCGCCGGGTGGTGGCCGTGCACGCCGACGTCGAGGACCGCCCGGCCGGCGCCGACCCGGACGAGGACCTGGCGTGGTTCGCGACCCAGGAGATCGGGTTCCTCATCTCGGGCTGAGGCTCGTACGGTGGCGACCATGGACGCCACGACCACCCCGCCGGCTCCCACCAACGAGCCGAACCTGACCTACGCGCCGGGCACCGCCGAGCGCGACGCGCTGCTCGCGGAGATCGCGGTCCTCGAGAAGGACCGTCCCGAGCTGCCCGCCCGGATCGGAGGCGACTGGCGTCTCGGCGGCGGCCCCGAGATCGAGGTCGTCCAGCCCCACGACCACCAGCACGTGCTCGCCGTGACCCGCGGCAGCACGACCGCGGACGCGGAGGCCGCGGTCGAGGCGGCCCGGGTGGCCTCGCCGGGCTGGCGGGACCTGCCGTTCGACGAGCGCGCGGCGGTGCTGCTGCGGGCGGCCGACCTGCTCGCCGGCCCGTGGCGCCAGCGCCTCAACGCGGCCACCATGCTCGGGCAGTCGAAGACGGCGTACCAGGCGGAGATCGACGCGGCCTGCGAGCTGATCGACTTCTGGCGGTTCAACGTCCACTACGCCGCGCAGATCATGCGCGAGCAGCCGATCGCCAACAGCCCCGGCGTGTGGAACCGCACCGACCACCGCCCGCTCGAGGGCTTCGTCTACGCGATCACGCCGTTCAACTTCACCGCGATCGCGGGCAACCTCCCGACCGCGCCCGCGCTGATGGGCAACACCGTGGTCTGGAAGCCGTCGCCGACCCAGCAGCTCGCCGCGTCGCTGACCATGCAGCTGCTCGAGGAGGCCGGCCTGCCGCCGGGCGTCATCAACATGCTCCCCGGCGACGGGCTCGACGTCTCGCAGGTCGCCCTGGCGCACCCCGACCTGGCCGGGATCCACTTCACCGGCTCCACGCCGACGTTCCAGCACCTGTGGCGCACGGTCGGGGAGAACATCGGGTCCTACCGCGCCTACCCGCGCCTGGTCGGCGAGACCGGCGGCAAGGACTTCGTGCTCGCCCACCCGTCGGCGGACCCCGACGTCGTGCGGACCGCGCTGATCCGCGGTGCCTTCGAGTTCCAGGGCCAGAAGTGCTCCGCCGCGTCGAGGGCGTACGTCGCCCGCTCGGTGTGGGAGGCGATGCGCGACGACCTGCTCGCCGAGGTCGAGGCGATCCGGGTGGGCGACGTCCGCGACCTGACCAACTTCATGGGCGCCGTCATCGACGAGCGCGCCTTCGCCAAGCACCGGGCCGCGATCGAGCGCGCGCAGGCCACCGACGGCCTCGACGTGCTGGTCGGCGGGCAGACCGACGACTCGGTGGGTTGGTTCGTCCGGCCGACGGTCGTCGAGGGCGGCGACCCGACCGACGAGATGTTCAGGACGGAGTACTTCGGCCCGATCCTGGCCGTCCACGTCTACGAGGACGGTGACTTCGAGAAGGTCGCGCGGCAGATGGAGTCGTTCGCGCCCTACGCCCTGACCGGCGCGGTCATCGCGCGCGACCGCCGCGCGATCGCGTGGGCGAGCGAGGAGCTGCGCTTCGCGGCCGGCAACTTCTACGTCAACGACAAGCCGACCGGTGCCGTCGTGGGCCAGCAGCCCTTCGGCGGCGGGCGCGCGTCGGGCACCAACGACAAGGCCGGCGCGGCAATCAACCTGCTGCGGTGGACCTCGCCGCGCTCGATCAAGGAGACCTTCGTGCCGGCGACCGACTACCGCTACCCGTTCATGGGCTGAGCGGTGGTCCCTCTCCACCTGGGCGCCCTCCACCCGATGGAGCAGGCGCTCACCCTCGTGCTGGCCTTCGGGCCGTTCCTCGTCCTCGGCGTCGTCATCGTGCTGCGGCGGCGCCAGGAGGAGGACGAGGGCGAGGACGAGGTCGAGGGCTGACGGCGGGGCACGCCGGCGACGGCGAGGGTCAGTCCAGCAGGCCACCGAGGTCGGTGGCCGGCAGCGGCGGGCCGTCGATGCCGACGGTCACGCACACGAGGTCGGTGAGCTCGGCCGACCGCGCGGCGAGCTGCTGGTCCAGGCAGTACCGCTGGCCCTCGAGCCGGTCGACGACGAGGTCGTTCACGACGGCGAACGCCGGGACGACCATCAGCGAGAGCAGGGCGCGGGCGAGCATGCCCCACCAACGACCCGGGCGCGGCGGGGTCACCGAAGCTTGAACCTGGTCCGGACCGGCACCTACCACGGGAATCCCTCGCATACCGGGGCAGATCTGCCGTGGGATGCGAGGGGGTCCCCGGTGAACCGGGGACCCCTGCAGCCCGCCGGCCCCCTCAGCGGGCGAGGTACTCCCGACCGACGGTGTTCTCGACGCGGAGCGACTTGAGCAGCATGTCGGCGACCAGGGACTCGATCTTGCCGGCGACGAGCGGGATGCGGACGGTGATGGTCAGCTCGACGTGCTCGGTGGTGCGGCCGCCCTCCTCGACGAGGCGCACGGTGCCGGACATCTCGCCGGGCTTGCCGGGGATGGTGACGTGCACGTCGCACGCGGTCGGCGAGGTCCAGGTCTCCTCCTGGATGATCTCGATCTCGTCGCCGACCAGCTTCTTGGCGAACGACGGGATGCCCGCGGCGGTCTGCCACTGCTGGATCCGCACCCGGGCCCCGGAGGTCACGTCGCCGCCGTCGCCCTCGACGGTCACGTCGTGGCGCAGCACGCCGGACCGGTCGGCGACCTCCTCGCGGAACGACGCGTCGGTGAGCATCGCGTAGACCGCGCTCGCCGGCGCGTCGTAGGTGAGGTCGTGGGTGATCTGCTTGGCCATTCAGGCCCCCTTCAGGTAGGCCGCGCCGACACCCTGCTCGGCGTCGAGGCCGGCGACGATCTTCTCGGACATGAGCTTCTCCAGCTTGCCCCCGACCAGCGGCACCTTGACCTTCACGTCCAGCTCGACCACCTCGCGGGTGCCCGACCCCTCGGGGCGGAGCGTGACGGTCCCGGTGACGGTCGTGGGCTTGCCGGGTGCCTCGATGCGCACCGTGCCCGAGGTGGAGTCGGACCATTCCTCGTGCTGCACCGCGCGGGTCGTCTCGCCGGCGAAGGCCCGCGCGAAGGACGGCAGGTCGTCGGTGCGCTGCTCCTGGTCGACGGTCAGCGTGAAGCCGGTGCCGGTCCGCTCGAGGGTCACCTCGGCGGAGACGACCCCCATCGCGTTGCACACCGCCTCGCGGAACGCGGGGTCGGCGAGCATCGCGAAGACGGCCTGCGGCGGCGCGTCGTACACCAGGTCGTGGCGGAGCCTCATGACGCCATCCTGCCCGGTCGGCCGGAGACCCCGGCCGCGTTTGAGGCGCAGGTCACGACGCCCTAGGGTCATCGAGGTGTCAAGGGCGACGCAGGACCGGGACAAGGCCGAGCTGATCGGCAGGGCGATCGAGGTGGCCAGGTCGGGCCGCGGGAGCGGCGGGCCGCCGCACGAGACGGTCGACGCGCTGCTGCGGGGCTACTACCGCCACGTCGCCCCGGAGGACCTGCTGGACCGCACCGAGGTCGACGTGTACGGCGCCCTCGCGTCCCACCACCGGCTCGCGGCGGACCGGCCGCAGGGCCGCGCCGCCGTGCGCGTCACGACGCCGACCCTCGCCGAGCACGGCTGGTCGGCGGGCGGGCACTCGGTGGTGGAGGTCGTGGTCGACGACATGCCGTTCCTCGTCGACTCGCTGACGATGGAGCTCTCCCGGCAGCTGCGCGACGTGCACGTGGTGGTGCACCCGCTCTTCGACGTGGTCCGCGACATCACCGGCGCGCTGAAGTCGGTCACCCCGGTCGAGGACGGCTCGAAGGATCCCGTCGACGGCGCGGTCCGCGAGTCGTGGATGCACGTCGAGATCGACCGGGTCGCCGACGACGAGGACGTCCCGGCGCTCGAGGACGACATCCAGCGCGTGCTGGGCGACGTCCGCGAGGCGGTCGAGGACTGGGCGAAGATGCACGCCCGGGTCCGCGAGATCGTCGCCGGCCTGGAGCAGGACCCGCCGCCGCTGGACCCCGAGGAGGTCCGGCAGGCCCGCGAGCTGCTGACCTGGCTGGCCGACGAGCACTTCACGTTCCTCGGCTACCGGGAGTACCACCTCGAGGAACGCGACGGCCACGACCACCTGCGTGCCGATCCGGGCACCGGCCTGGGCATCCTGCGCTTCGACCCGCCGCAGTCCGAGGACTCCGGGCGGCTGCCCGAGAAGGTCAGCGCCAAGGCCCGGGAGAAGACGCTGCTGGTGCTGGCGAAGGCCAACTCTCGCGCCACGGTGCACCGGCCGGCGTACCTCGACTACGTGGGCGTGAAGACGTTCGACGCGGCCGGCGAGGTGGTGGGCGAGCGGCGCTTCCTCGGGCTGTTCTCCAGCGCGGCGTACACCGAGTCGCTCATGCGGATCCCGCTGGTGCGCGAGAAGGCGGCCGCGGTGCTGGCCCGCTCGGGCTTCGACCCGCGCAGCCACGCCGGCAAGGCGCTGCTCAACACCCTGGAGACCTACCCGCGCGACGAGCTCTTCCACACCCCGGTCGACGAGCTCGCGCCGGTCGCCGAGGCGGCGATGCAGGCGCGGGAACGCCGAGCCGTGCGGGTCTTCGCCCGGCCGGACACCTACGGGCGCTACGTCTCGGTGCTGGCCTACCTCCCGCGCGACCGCTACAACACGGCGGTGCGCGAGCGGTTCGCGGCCATCCTGCTCGACCAGCTGGCGGGGGAGTCGGTCGAGTTCACCGTCCGCATCGACGAGTCGACCACCGCGCGCGTGCACTTCGTCGTGCACCTGCCGAAGGGCGCAGCCGGCAGCGACGTCGGCCCGGACACCGGCGACCTCGAGCGGCGGTTCAGCGAGGCCAGCCGCAGCTGGCGCGACGACTTCACGGCCGCGGTGCTGGCCGAGCACGGGGAGGAGGCCGGCACGGCGTTGGCGCGGCGCTACGTCGACGCGTTCCCGGCGGCGTACCAGGAGGACTTCTCCGCCCGCACCGCCGCCATCGACCTCGGCCGGCTGGAGGCGATCCCCGGCGCCGAGGGCATCGACCTCGCGCTGCACGAGGAGCTCGACGCCGGCCGCGGGGAGGTGCGGCTGAAGGTCTACCGGATCGGCGAGCCGCTCTCGCTCTCCACCGTGCTGCCGATGCTGTCCTCGCTCGGCGTCGAGGTGGTCGACGAGCGGCCCTACGAGCTGAGCGGCCTGCCCCGGCCGTCCTACGTCTACGAGTTCGGGCTGCGCCACGGCGGCGACCTGCCGGCGCACGCCCGCGAGCTGGTGCAGGACGCGCTGCGGGCGGTGTGGGACGGCTACAGCGAGACCGACGGGTTCAACGCCCTGGTGCTCGCCGCCGGGCTGACCTGGCGGCAGGCGTCGGTGCTGCGCGCCTACGCCCGCTACATGCGGCAGGGCGGCTCGCCGTTCGCCCTCAGCTCGATCGCCGCCGCGCTGGCCGGCAACGTCGACCTCACCCGCCTGCTGGTCGAGCTGTTCGAGACACGGTTCGACCCGGCGTACGACGACTCCGCTGACGGCGCCACGAGCGCCGGCACGGACCGTGCCGCGCGCCAGGAGGAGCTGCGCGGCGAGGTGCTGCGGGCGCTCGACGACGTGGTCAGCCTCGACCACGACCGCATCCTGCGCTCCTACCTGACCCACCTCGAGGCGACGCTGCGCACGAACTACTTCCGGCCCGAGGACGACGCCCCGGGCGGCGCGCCGCGGCGGTACCTCTCCTTCAAGCTCGACCCCTCGCGGATCCCCGACCTGCCGGCGCCGCGGCCGCGGTTCGAGATCTTCGTGCACTCGCCCCGCGTCGAGGGCGTGCACCTGCGCTTCGGCTCCGTGGCGCGCGGCGGCCTGCGGTGGTCCGATCGGCGCGACGACTTCCGCACCGAGGTGCTCGGCCTGGTCAAGGCGCAGATGGTCAAGAACACCGTGATCGTGCCGGTCGGCGCGAAGGGCGGGTTCTACTGCAAGCAGCTGCCCGACGCCGGCGACCGCGAGGCGTGGCTGGCCGAGGGCAAGGAGTGCTACCGCACGTTCATCCGCGGCCTGCTCGACGTCACCGACAACCTCGTCGACGGCGAGACGGTGCCGGCGCCGCACGTGGTGCGCCACGACGGCGACGACACCTACCTGGTGGTCGCGGCGGACAAGGGGACGGCGACGTTCTCCGACATCGCCAACGGCGTGGCTCAGGACTACGGCTTCTGGCTCGGCGACGCCTTCGCCAGCGGCGGGTCGGTCGGCTACGACCACAAGGCGATGGGCATCACCGCCCGCGGCGCCTGGGTCTCGGTGCAGCGGCACTTCCGCGAGCGCGGGATCGACTGCCAGGCCGAGGACTTCACCGCCGTCGGGATCGGCGACATGTCCGGCGACGTCTTCGGCAACGGGATGCTCCGCTCGGAGCACACCCGGCTCGTGGCGGCCTTCGACCACCGCGACGTCTTCCTCGACCCCGACCCGGACGCCGCGGCGTCGTACGCCGAGCGGAGCCGGCTCTTCGAGCTGCCCCGCTCGAGCTGGCAGGACTACGACAGGTCGGTGGTCTCCGAGGGCGGCGGCGTGTGGTCGCGCTCGGCGAAGTCCGTCCCGGTCTCGGAGCAGGTGCGCCGCGTGCTCGGCCTGCCCGACGACGTCGAGCGACTGACGCCCAACGAGCTGATCCGGGCGATCCTGTGCGCGCCGGTGGACCTGCTGTGGAACGGCGGCATCGGCACCTACGTCAAGGCCTCCGACGAGCCGCACTCGGCCGCCGGCGACAAGGCCAACGACGCGATCCGGGTCGACGGGCGCGACCTGCGCGCGCGGTGCGTCGGGGAGGGCGGCAACCTCGGGCTGACCCAGGCGGGGCGGATCGAGTACGCCCGGTTCGGCGTCGACGGCGACGGCGGCCGGATCAACACCGACTTCATCGACAACTCCGCCGGCGTGGACACCTCCGACCACGAGGTCAACATCAAGATCCTGCTCGACCGGGTCGTGCGCGACGGCGACCTCACGACCAAGCAGCGCAACGCGGTGCTCGCCGAGATGACCGACGAGGTCGCGGAGCTGGTGCTCCGCGACAACTACGAGCAGAACCTCGCGCTCGCCAACGCCGCCGCCCACGCGCCCTCGCTGCTGCACGTCCACGAGGAGTGGATGCGCCGGCTCGAGGACGAGGGCGTGCTGCAGCGCGAGGTCGAGGGGCTGCCCTCGCGCGCGGAGGTGCGCCGTCGGCTCGAGCGGCACGAGGGCCTCACCGTCCCCGAGCTCTCGGTGCTGCTGTCGTGGACGAAGATCGTGCTGGCCGACCGGCTGCTCGCCTCGGACCTGCCCGACGACCCGTACCTCGACCACGACCTGCGCGCGTACTTCCCGCAGCCGGTCCGCGAGGGCTTCGCCGCCCAGGTCGAGACCCACCCGCTGCGCCGCGAGATCATCGTGACCCAGGTGGTCAACGACCTGGTCAACGGCGCCGGCATGACGTTCGTGCCCCGGCTGGCCGGCGAGACCGGGGCGGACGTCGCCGACCTGACCCGCGCCAACTTCGTGGCCCGCGAGGTCTTCGCGTCGCTGCCGCTGCGCCTGGAGCTGCAGGGCTACGACAACCGCATCGACGCCGCCGTCCAGACCCGGATGCGGATCGAGATGCGCACGCTGGTGGAGCGGGCCACCCGGTGGCTGGTCGCGCACCGACGGCCGCCGCTGGACAGCCGGGCGACGGTCGACGAGTTCCGCGGGCCGGTGCAGGAGGTGGTCGGCCGGCTGCCCGAGCTGATGACCGGCCGCGAGCTCGCAGCCTGGGAGCAACGCAGGGACCGGCTGGTGCGCGACGGCGTGCCGGAGGACCTGGCCGTCCGCGTGGCGGTGCTGTCCCCGGCGTACGCCGTGCTGGGGATCGTGGAGACCGCGTCCCGCGAGGGGCTCGACGCCGCCGACGTGGCGCGGGTGCACTTCACCCTCGGCGAGCGGCTCGGCCTGCCGGCGGTCGTCCAGCGGATCGTCGCGCTGCCGCGGCACGACCGCTGGCAGACGATGGCCCGCGCAGCGCTGCGCGAGGACCTCCACTCGGTCCACGCCCAGCTCACCGCGCAGGTGCTGCGGTCCACCGCAGCCGACGACTCCGCACCCGCGCGGGTCGCCGCCTGGGAGGACGCCGACGGCACCGTCGTCGGTCGCGCCGCCGCGACGCTCGAGGAGATCTGCGTCGACGAGGCCGCCGACCTCGCCCGGCTCTCCGTCGGCCTGCGCGTCGTGCGGGGGCTGCTCACCTGAGGCGGGCCCCCGGCGGTCGGCTCGCCCCTCTAGGCTCGCCGGCGTGGACAGGCTGGTGGCGGCGGACGCGGTGCGGGTGGCCGCGCTGGTGAGCCTGCTCGTCGGCCTGCCGGCGTACGGCGGGATCGCGGGGGCGGTGTTCTTCCTCGTGCTCGGCGGGACCGTGGTGCCGCGGGCGTTCTCCGCGCCGGCCGCGCTCGACGCGACGTACTGCCTCACGATCCTGGTGGCGGCCTGGGCCGCGGTGCTCGACTGGTACCTCGCGGTCCCGTGGCTCGACGTCGTCGTGCACGCCGCGGCCACGGGACTGATCGCGGCGCTGGTGCAGTTCGTGCTGGTCCGGGTCGGGATGGCGTCGGCCGCGGAGACCGCGCTGCGCTTCCCCCGGACGGCCGTGGCCGTCCTGACCACCGCGACCGGCACGGCGCTGGCGGTGGTCTGGGAGTTCGGCGAGTGGTACGGGCACACCTTCCTCGACAGCCGGATCCAGGTGGGGTACGACGACACGATCGGTGACCTGGCGGCGGGGATGGTCGGCGCGCTGGTCGCCGGCGTCGCGCTCGGCAGCGGGCTGCTGCTGCGCGGGGCGCGCCGGTGAGCCGCTCCCCACGCCCGCTGCCGACGGTCAGCGTGGTCATCCCGGCCCGCGACGACGCCGTCGCGCTGCGCCGGTGCCTGCAGCTGCTCGCCCGCCAGACGGTCGCCCCGCTCGAGGTGGTCGTGGTCGACAACGGCTCGACCGACGAGACCGCCGCGGTCGCCCGCGAGCTCGGCGCCCGGGTGGTCGAGGAGCCGGCGGTGGGCATCCCGCCCGCGGCGGCCCGCGGCTACGACGAGGCGCGCGGCGACGTGATCGCCCGGCTCGACGCCGACTCCCGGCCCGGCCCGCGCTGGGTCGAGCGGGTGGCCCGCCGGATGAGCGACCCGGGGCTCGACGCCGCCACGGGGATCGGCGCGTTCCACGACCTGCCGTGGGGCGTGCGGCACGTCGCGGCGGCGGCGTACCTCGGCGCCTACTACGTGCTCACCCACCTCGCCCTCGGCCACACCGCCCTGTGGGGCTCGAGCATGGCGCTGCGACGCACGGCGTGGGAGGCCGTCCGCGCCGACGTGCACCGCCACGACCCCGAGCTGCACGACGACATGGACCTCGCCTTCGTGCTCGGCCCGGGCCGGCGGATCCGCCTCGACCCCATGCTCGCCGTCGGCGTCTCCGGCCGCAGCCTGCGCGGGTGGGCCCAGCTGCGCCGCCGGATGGACCGCGCCCGCCGCACCCTCGAGGTCAACTGGGCCGTCTCGCCGCCGTGGCTGCGGTGGCGCGACCGGTTCGCGCGCGGGCGGTCGTGAGGTTCATCGGGGCGCCGATGAACCTGACGGTGCCCGGACGGAATTTCATCGGGGGACCGTGAGGTCCGCCGGGGCCCCGATGAACCTGACGGCCCGCCAAACTGCACTCAGCGCAGCGTGATCCAGAGGAACAGCTGGGTGACGAGGAACCCGGTGAGGTAGTTCAGCCAGAGGAACCGCCGCCAGCCGGCGTTGGCGCCCTCGCAGGTCTCGTCGGTGACGCGGACGAAGGCGGCGACGTTGGCGACGTACGGCAGGACGAGCGCGGCGGCGAGCGTGCCGGGCCAGGGGAGCAGCAGCAGGACGAGGCCGGCGGCGACGTACGCCCCGAGCGCGAACCAGACCGTCCCGCGGGCACCGATGACGGTGCCGACCGAGGCGATGCCGCCGGCGCGGTCGGCGACGACGTCCTGGACGGCGCCGAAGGCGTGCGAGCCGATGCCCCACAGGAAGAAGCCGACGACGGCCGCGACGGTGGTCGTTTCAACGGGCGCGTCGGCCAGCGCGAGGCCGAGCACCGCCGGGCTGACGAAGTGGGTGCTGGAGGTCAGGGAGTCGAGGAACGGGCGCTCCTTGAAGCGCAGCACCGGCGCGGAGTACGCCACGACCGCGAACACGCTCACCGCGAGCACGACGCGCGACAGCCCGTCGCCGACGGCGAGCAGGTAGACCACGAACGGCACGTTCGTCAGCACGGCCAGCGCGATCGTCAGCCGGTGCACCGACCGGTCGAGCACGACGCCCTCGACGCCGCCCTTGCGCGGGTTGCGGATGTCGGACTCGTAGTCGAAGACGTCGTTCACGCCGTACATCAGCAGGTTGTACGGCACGAGGAACCAGAAGGTGCCGAGCACGAGGAGGGTGTCGACACCGCCGCCGGCGAGGAGGTACGCCGCGGCGAAGGGGTAGGCGGTGTTGACCCAGGAGAGCGGGCGGGAGGACGCGAGGACCTGTCCGAGGAGGGGCAGCGGTCCCCGGGGCTCACGGCGGCCGGCGGGCGCGGTGGCGGTCACGGTCATCGATCCTCCTCCTTCGAGAGCAGCAGCCACAGGGCGGGCAGCGCCAGCACCGCGGCGAGTGGCCAGGCGAGGTCCTCGACCGGCGCCTTCCAGAGCAGGAACGCCGGCTCCGCGCCCTCGCCGTACCGGAACAGGTCGGCGAGGATCATCAGGCTGTCGAAGACGACCGTGAGCACGAACAGCGAGAGCGTGGTCAGCGCGGTCGCCGCCCACCAGGTCCGCGAGGGCCGGCGGCGCACGACCGCCACGACGAGCACCACGGCGGAGAGCGCGAGGAAGATCCCGGCGAGGCCGGCGTACGTCATGCCGACTCCCGGTCCCGCTCGGGCGGTGCCGAGGTGGTGCGGGCCAGCACGAGCCGGAAGGCCTGGTGCAGCACCATCGTGAGGTAGCAGAGGAACACGATGAAGAACAGCTCCTCCAGCGGCAGTTCGGGCGCGAGCTCGATACCGGTCATCGCTTCGGACTCGCCGCGGTGGTACATGTCGGCGCCGATCGCGATCAGGTCCCACACCAGGAACACCACGGTGCCGGCGGCCACGACGACCACCGCCCGCCGGGCCACGGAGGGGCGGAAGAGGAACAACCGCCACCGCCGGTCGACCAGACCCATGCAGACGGTCGGGACGATGATCGAGAGCAGGTAGAGGACGCTCACGCGCGCGGCTCCGGGGAGGGCCCCGACGAGCGGTCCTCGCGCAGCCGCTTGAGGACGAGCTCGGCGGAGATCAGGCACATCGGCAGGCCGATGCCGGGGCGCGTGGCGTACCCGGCGTAGAACAGCCCGTCGACCTTGCGCGAGACGTTGCCGGCGCGGAAGAACGCGCTCTGCTTGAGCACGTGCCCGGGGCCGAGCGCACCGCCCTGCCACGAGCCGAGGTCGTCGGCGAAGTCGGCCGGCCCGATGGTGCGGCGGACCTCGACGCGGGCGGCGAGGTCGGGCACGCCGGCCCAGGTGGCGACCTGGTCGATCGCGGCGTCGACGGCCTTCTCGACCGCCGGGTGGCCCGCCCCGGCGGTTCCGCCGTGGCCGATCTCGGGGTCGGCCGGCACCGGGATGAGCACGAAGAGGTTCTCCTTGCCCGCGGGCGCGACGGTGTCGTCGGTGGCGCTGGGGCGGCAGACGTAGATCGACGCCGGGTCCGGCACGCGCCGCGTGCGCCCGAAGACGTCGTCGAAGTTGACCCGCCAGTCGGTGGTGAAGAACAGCGAGTGGTGCGCCAGCTCGGGCAGCTCGCCGTCGACGCCGAGCAGCGCCAGCACCGCGCCGGGGCCGGGGTCGCGCTTCCTCCACCAGCCCTCGGGGTAGGTCTGCAGCGTGCGCGGCAGCAGCCGGGTCTCGAGGTGGTGCAGGTCGGCGGCGCCCACCACCACGTCGGCGTCGAGCCGTTCGCGCGCGCCGTCGCGGTCGACGTACGACACCCCCTCGGCGACGGCACGGCCGCGCGCGGCCGTGCGGGTGCGGATCTCCTCGACGGTGCAGCCGGTGCGGATCCGCACGCCGTGCTGCTCGGCGAGCCGGGCGATCGCCGCGATGAGCGTGGTGAAGCCGCCGCGGGGGTAGAGCACGCCGTCGGCGAGGTCCATCCAGCTCATCAGGTGGTACATGCTCGGCGCGCGCTCCGGCGAGGTGCCCAGGAAGACCGCTGGGTAGCCCAGCACCTGCCGCAGCCGCGGGTCCTCGAACCGGGCGGCGACGTGGCTCTCCAGCGAGCGGGTGAGCAGCCCGGAGAGGCGTGGCCCGTTGCGCAGGATGTTCGCGCTGAGCAGCGACGCCGTCGACTCGAAGCTGGTGTAGAGGAACTGCTGGACGGCGAGGTCGTAGACGTGCCGGGCCGAGTCGAGGTACGCCGACAGCGCAGCGCCGGCGCCGGGTTGCACGGACTCGAAGAGCGCGATGTTGGCGTCGCGGTCCGCGGCGATGTCGAGGTGCTCGTCGCGGCCCTCGAAGAAGACGCGGTAGCCCGGGTCGAGGCGGACCAGGTCGAGCTGCTCGGCCGCGCTCGTGCCGAGCATCGCGAAGAAGTGGTCGAAGACCTCGGGCATGAGGTACCACGACGGGCCGGTGTCGAAGCGGAAGCCGTCGGCCTCCCACGACCCCGCGCGGCCGCCGACCTCGTCGCGCTGCTCGAGCAGGTCGACCGACCAGCCGTCGGCCGCGAGCAGCGCCGCGGTCGCCAGGCCGGTGATGCCGCCGCCGATGACGACGGCCGATCCGGGCGCCCGGCTCATCGGGCGCCCCGCACGAGCGTGCGCGCGACGACGCGGGCCTTGGCCGGGCCGGGCACGCGCACCCGCTCTCGGCGGATCTGCTCGGCGGGGGTCGCGTGCAGGCGCGCGCAGAGCTCGGCGAAGAGCCCGTGGGCGAGCGCCACCGCATTGCGGCAGCCGGACGGCAACTCGCGGATCGCCTGCGCGGCGACGTCGAGGTCCGCCTCGATGTCGGCGAGCAGCAGGTCGCGGGTCCGGTCGTCGAGGCGCGTCGGGTCGAGCCCGGGGAAGTAGTGGCGGCCGAGCTGGCCGTCGTCAGCGGCGAGGTCGCGCAGGAAGTTGACCTTCTGGAACGCCGCGCCGAGGCGCTGGGCGCCCGGCGCGAGCCGCTCGTAGGCCGCGTCGGCGGCGGGCTGGTCGGCGACGAAGGCCCGCAGGCACATCAGGCCGACCACCTCGGCCGAGCCGTAGACGTAGCGGGCGAACGACTCCTCGTCGTGCTCGACGCGGAACAGGTCGGTGCGCATCGAGGCGAAGAACGGGTCGACCAGCGACCGGTCGATCCCGCACCGGCGGGCGGTCCGGCCGAACGCGTGGACCACGAGGTTGGCGCTGTGGCCGGTCTGCATCGCCGTGCGGACGTCGGCCTCCAGCGCGTCGAGCACGCGCGCCTGGTGGGCGCGGGTGCCGTCGGGACGGGGGGCGTCCACGATCTCGTCGGCGACGCGGACCATCGCGTAGACGTTGCGGACGTGGGTGCGGACCGGCTCGGCGAGCAGCCGGGTGGCCAGGCCGAACGAAGTGGAGTAGCGCTTGATCACCACCGCCGCGGCAGCCTCCGCGACCCGGTCGTAGTCGTCGGCCGGGCTGGCACCGGCCGGTCGGCCCGACGCCCGGCCCGACGCCCGGCACGAGGACCGGCCCGACGACCCGTCCCGGTCCCCCGAGGTCGACTCCATCGCGGTCATGCTGCTCCTCGGGTCAGGGTCTCGGACATGTCGCCGACCCAGGCGACGAGCTCGGCGGGGAGGCCGAGCTCGGCGGTCTGCGCGGTCGCGGCGTCGACGTAGCCCGCGGCGAGGTCCTCGACGAAGGCGCGCGAGCCGCCGGCCTCCAGGGCGCGGCGGATCTCGGCGGCGGCGGCCGGCGTGAGGTCGGGGTCGCCGAGGTGCCGGCGGACGACCGGCCACGCGGAAGTCGTGCGGGCGTGGACGACCAGCGGGGTGCGCTTGCCCTCGCGCAGGTCGCCGAGCTCGGACTTGCCGGTGCGCGCGGGGTCGCCGAAGACGCCCTGCACGTCGTCGAGCAGCTGGTAGGCCAGGCCGAGCTGGCGGCCGACCCGGCCGAGCCCGGTGACGACCGCGTCGTCGGCGTCGGCGAGCACGGCGCCGTACTGCAGGGGGAGCTCGAAGGAGTAGACGGCCGTCTTGTGCTCCTCCATCGTCAGCACGTCGGCCAGGGACGGCTCGGCCAGGCCCATCGAGAACCGGACGTCGGCCAGCTCGCCGGCCGCGGAGATGCGCAGGGCGCAGTCGAGCAGGTCGAGCAGCCGGCCGACGGTGACCGGGGGAGCGGGCGCGGTCGCTACGGCGCGGACGGCACCGGCGAGCGCGAGGTCGCCGGTGAGGACGGCCCCGGCGAGCGCGTAGGCGTCGGCGGCCTCGGGCGAGGCGCCCGCGCGCTGGGCGTGCGCGCGGAACGTCCCGGGCGCGCTGGGCCGCCCGCGGCGGGTGTCGTCGCCGTCGATGACGTCGTCGTGGACGACGAAGGCGGTGTGCAGCAGCTCGAGAGCGGCGGCGACGGGAGGTACGGCGTCGGGCCGGCGCCCGCCGAGCAGCCGGTGCACGTTCTCGACCAGGTGCGGGCGGAACTGCTTGCCGCCGACCGTGGCGCAGGTCAGTGCCGCCTGCAGCGCCGACTCGTCCGAGCCGGGCACGGTGTCGGGCGGTGGCGCGAGCTGCTCGTCGAGCGCGCGTCGGACCCAGTCGCCGGTCGGCGCGTCAGGGCGACCGGTCGCGGTCACCGCGTGGCCCTGGCCGTCGCGGCCAACCAGCCGGCCGCGTCGAGCTCGGCGGCCTGCTCGCGCAGCCACGGGCTGAGGGCCCAGGGCGCGGCGGTCAGCGCCGCCTGCAGCTCGCCGAGGCCGAGCCAGTGGCTCTCCTCGACCTCGTCGGGGTTGTGCTGAGGGAGACCCGTGGTGCGCGCGGCGTAGACCGGGCACAGCTCGTTCTCGACCACGCCGTTCGGGTCGACCGCGCGGTAGCGGAACTCCGGCAGCACGCACTCCAGGTCGGTGACCTCGAGGCCCAGCTCGTGCGCGGCGTACCGGTGGACCGCGTCGAGCGGGTCCTCCCCGGGCCGCGGGTGGCCGCAGAAGGAGTTGGTCCACACTCCCGGCCAGGTGCGCTTGGAGACCGCGCGGCGGGTCAGCAGCAGGCGGTCCTCGGCGTCGAGGACGTAGCAGGAGAACGCCAGGTGGAGCGGCGTGTCAGTGGTGTGGACGGTCGCGCGCGGGGCCGTCCCGCACGGGCGGCCGTCGTCGTCGAGAAGCACGACGAGATCAGGGGTCGCGGACACCGTCACCGTCCTCCCTGGTCGTGCAGCTGCGGTGCTGCGGTGCTGCGCGCGCCACATGGCGCACGATCGGTGCGAGCCTCCGTTACCCGGGGGGTATGGCCCCCATGCGTTCGGGTGAGGCGGCTCGGTGGTGCTCCCGGGATGGTTCGGAGCCGCGGGGCCGGCGGTTGGGTGCGGTCTGGACCGGTGCCGTGCCGCCCCGGCGGCGCGGCGGCCGGAGCGCCCCTAGGCTGCGCCGCGTGGACGACCTGACGACGGCCGGGGTGGCCGAGACCGCGCGGCTCACGGCGAGCGGGGAGACCACCGCGCGAGCGGTCGTCGACGCCGCGCTGGCCCGGGTCGCCGCGCGCGACGGGGCGCTGAACGCGGTCTCCCAGCTGGCGGCCGACCGCGCCCGGTCCGATGCGGACCGGCTCGACGCGGCACGCGCCGGTGGCGCCGCGCCCGGCCCGCTCCACGGCGTACCCGTCGTCATCAAGGAGGAGCTCGCGGTCGAGGGCCTCGTCACCACCTTCGGTGGCGAGGCCAACAGCACGCCCGCGGCCGCCGACGCGGAGGTCGTGCGCCGGCTGCGCGCGGCCGGTGCGGTCGTGGTGGCCACGACGACGATGCCGGAGTTCGGCGCCTGGCCCTACACCGAGTCCTCCTCGCGCGGCTACACCCGCAACCCGTGGGACCGGACCCGCACGCCGGGCGGCTCGAGCGGCGGCACGGCGGCGGCGGTCGCGTCCGGGATGGTGCCGGTCGGCATGGGTGGCGACGGTGGCGGCTCGATCCGGATCCCGAGCGCCCACTGCGGGCTCTTCGGCCTGAAGCCGCAACGGGGACGGGTGACCTCGGCGCCGCACGACCACCTGTGGTTCGCGCTCGGCACGGCCGGCCCGCTCGCGCGGTCGGTGCTCGACAGCGCGCTCGTGTACGACGTCGTCCGCGGGCACACCGACGCCGACCGGTGGCAGGCCGGCCCCGCGGAGTCCTTCGCCGACGCCGCGCGACGTGAGCCCGGCCGGCTGCGCATCGGCTGGACCACCAAGCCGGTCACGCTCGGCGTCAGGCCCGATCCGGCCCACGTCCGCGCGGTGCAGGACACCGCCCGGCTGCTGGCCGACCTCGGGCACGACGTCCGGGAGGTCGACCCGAGGTACCCGAACCCCACGGCCGCGTTCGTCCCGCAGTTCTTCGGCGGGATCCGCGCCGAGGCCGCCGTGGTCGAGCACCCGGACCGCCTCGAGCGCCGCACGCGGGAGACCTGCCGGCTCGGCGCGTGGGCGACCCCGAGGGTCCTCGACAAGGCGCTCGCGCTGACCGAGAAGGTCTCGGAGAGGGCCAACCGCGTCTTCGAGCACGTCGACGTGCTGCTCACCCCGGCGGTGGCGCACCGCCCGGCCCCGGTCGGCGTCCTCGACGGCAGGGGCACGGTCCGCTCCGCGCTCGCCGCGATGCCGGCGATCGCCTACGCCGCGCTCTGGAACGTCGCCGGCAACCCCGCCGCCGCCGTCCCGTGCGGGCCCGCCGCCGACGGCCTGCCCGTCGCCGTCCAGCTCGTCGGCCGCACCGACGACGAGACCACCCTGCTCTCGCTGAGCGCCCAGCTCGAGGCCGCCCGCCCGTGGCCGCTCGTCGCGCCGGCGTACGCACCCTCGAGCGGTGCGGGGGTCGCGTGAGCGCCGCGATCGAGGTCGTGGACCTCGCCGTGTCCTACGGCGACGTCCGGGCGGTCGACGGCGTGAGCCTGGAGGTGGCCGAGGGCGAGTTCGTCGGCGTGCTCGGCCCCAACGGTGCCGGCAAGACCACGCTGCTCGAGCTGGTCGAGGGCCTGCGCCGCCCCGACGCGGGCACCGTGCGGGTGCTCGGCCAGCCGGTGTGGCCGCGCGACCCGCGCCTGCTGCCGCGCATCGGGGTGCAGCTCCAGGCCTCGTCCTTCTTCGAGCGGCTGACGGCGCGCGAGCAGATCCACACCTTCGCCTCGTTGTACGGCGTCGCGCCGGCGCGCGGCGACGAGTGGCTCGAGCGGGTGGGGCTCGTCGACAAGGCCGACACCCGCGTCGAGGGGCTCTCCGGCGGCCAGGCGCAGCGGCTGTCCATCGCGTGCGCACTCGTCCACGACCCCGAGCTGGTCTTCCTCGACGAGCCGACCGCGGCGCTCGACCCGCAGGCGCGGCGCAACCTGTGGGACCTGCTCGCGGGGATCAACGACTCCGGCCGCACGGTCGTGCTCACCACGCACTACATGGACGAGGCCGAGGTGCTCTGCGACCGGGTGGCGGTGATGGACGCCGGGCGGGTGCTGAGCATGGACACCCCGGCCGCGCTCGTCCGTGGGCTCGACGCCCCCGCGCGGATCACCGTCGCGCCGGGCCAGCTGCGGCTGGACGAGGCGCGCGGGCTGCCCGGGGTCGCCGACGCCGTGGAGTCGCCGGACGGCGTGGTGCTGGTGACCCGCGACCCCGCCCGGGTGGTCGCCCGCCTCGCCGCGGAGGACCGGCTCGACGGCGTACGCGTCCAGACCGCCACGCTCGAGGACGTCTTCCTCGACCTGACCGGTCGGGAGTACCGCGCATGACCCGCCTCGCGGCCTTCCGTGCCCTCTCGCTCGCCATCGTCCGCGGCTTCCTGCGCGACCGGGCCTCGGTGTTCTTCTCGATGGTCTTCCCGCTGATGTTCCTCGTGCTCTTCGGCGGGCTGCTCGGCAGCCAGGGCCCGTCCGAGGTGCACCTGGTGCAGGTCGGCGAGGTCGCGCTGCTCGACGAGATGGACGCCGACGCCCGCGCCGCGTTCGACGACACCTTCGAGGTGACGCGCTCCGAGGACCTCGCGTACGCGATCGCCGAGGTGCGCCGCGGAGACGCCGACGTCGCGATCGAGATGCACGGCGACACCCTCGTCGCGCACTACACCGAGACCGACCAGGTCAAGGCAGCTGTCACGCAGGGCGCGCTGCGCGCCTTCGTCGACGGCACCAACGTCGCGCAGTCCGGCGAGCCGCCGCGTTTCGCCCTCGAGACCGAGCGGGTCGAGGACGAGTCGCTCGAGACCATCCAGTTCGTCACCCCCGGGCTGCTCGGCTGGGCGGTCGCGATGAGCGCGGCGTTCGGCGCCGCGGCGACGCTGCAGGGCTGGCGGCAGACCAAGCTGCTCCGACGGCTGCAGCTCGCGCCGGTCTCCACGCGCACCATCGTGGCCGCGCGGGTCGCCGTCACCCTCGGCATCGCGCTGGTGCAGATGGCGATCTTCCTCGGGCTCGGCGCAGCCGCCTTCGGGTTGACGCTCACCGGGTCGTGGTGGGCAGCCGTGCCGCTGGTGGTGGTCGGCACGCTGTGCTTCATGGCGATCGGCCTGCTCGCCGGCGCGCTCGCCCGCACCACCGAGGGCGCCGTCAACGCCGCGAACATCGTCGTGCTGCCGATGGCCTTCCTCAGCGGCTCGTTCTTCGACCTGTCCGCGGCGCCGGGATGGCTCCAGGCGATCTCGAACGTGCTGCCGCTCAAGCACCTCAACGAGGGGATGCTCGACGTCATGGTCCGCGGCGAGGGGCCCGCCGCAGTGCTCGTCCCGATGGCCGTCCTCGCCGCCTTCGCGGTCGTCGTCACCCTCGCCGCCGCCCGCATCTTCCGTTGGGAGACCGCATGAGACTGCTGGTGGGGACCCCGCTGCTGCAGACGCCGCTCGCCGTCACCCGTCGCGTGCTGCGCCGGCCCAGTCCGCTCGCGGGCCGCACGGTCCTCGTCACCGGCGCCAGCTCGGGGATCGGCGAGGCCACGGCGTACGCCGTCGCGGAGCGGGGCGCGCAGGTGCTGCTCGTCGCCCGCCGGGCCGAGGAGCTCGAGCGGGTGCGCGCCCGCATCGGCGACGCCGCCACGGCGTACCCCTGCGACCTCACCGACGGTGCCGCCGTCGACGCGCTGGTCGAGCAGGTGCTGGCCGAGCACGACGCCGTCGACTACCTCGTCAACAACGCGGGCCGGTCGATCCGGCGCTCGCTCGCGCTGTCCTACGACCGGTTCCACGACGTCGAGCGGTCGATGGCGATCAACTTCCTCGGGCCGGTGCGGCTGACGCTCGGGCTGCTGCCGGCGATGCGCAAGCAGCGGTTCGGCCACGTCGTCAACGTCGTGACGTGGGGCGTGCAGGTGAAGGCGCCGAAGTTCTCCGCCTACATCGCCTCCAAGACCGCCCTCGACACGTGGAGCCGGATCGCGGGGCGGGAGACGTTCTTCGAGAACGTCACCTTCACCAACATGCGCTTCTCGCTCGTCCAGACCCCGATGACAGCCCCCACCGAGGCGTACGCCGGCCGCGGCGCCACCTCCGAGCAGGCGGCCGCCAAGGTCGTCCGCGCCCTCGAGGACCGACCGCTCACCGTCGGCACGGCCGCCGGCGCGGTCGGCGAGGTCATCAACGTCGTCGCCCCGCGGGCCAGCGACGCCCTGCTCGCCACCCTCGACCGCGCCTTCGCCGACTCCGCCGCTGCGCGCCGCCGCTGACGGTCGCTGTGCTCGGCCCGCTGGCTGGCCGGTCGGTAGCGGAGGCAGGGAAGCGTCAGCATCCCAAGTAAACCTGGGATGCTGACGCTTCTCGGCCATCGCGATGGCCGAGAAGTGGGGGCGGAGGCCGCGGAGTGCTGCGCTTCGGCCGCCCGTCCGGCTCACTGGCCGTAGGAGAACCGGAGGTCGGCGAAGAGCAGCTGGTTGACCCGCTCGCGGAGGTGGCCGACCTTCGCATCTGGCGGCAGGTCGTGAGGGGTGAGGTGGGTGGACCGGAGCCGGGTGGTGTCGCGGGCCGCCGGCTCGACGAGCAGCTCGATCACGTCCTCGGGCCGGTGCGGCCACAGGGTCGACCACAGCACCCGGTGCGGCTCGTCGGCCTCGAGCACCGTCGGCACGACCTCGTCGCTGCGCAGCCCGTCGGCCAACCAGGCACGTGTGCCCCGCTCGTCGGGCACGGCCAGCGATCGCCACACCACCCGGGGCGGCGCCGGGAGGGCCTGGGTGCGGGAGCCGATCTCGTTCAGCGTGGCCCTCCTGCGCGGGCGGTCCGTTGCTGCTTCATCAAGGTGTGCAGCTGAACCACCACTTCCCTCGGTGAGCTGGGCGTGGGGAGTGGCGCTCCACCGAGGTATGCAGCCGAACCGACGCCGTCGTCGGCTTCCCTGCATACCTTGATGAACCGACGCCGCGGCGTCGCCCGGGTCAGGCGACCTGGGCGAGCGCGATCCGACCGGCGGCCTCGGCGGCTGCCAGCAGAAGTGCGCCGCGAGCGGCCTCCAGCGCGGCCGCGGGGCCGGCGTCGTCGACGACGGCGAGCCCGGCGTGCACCACGGCGGTGCGTCCGCCGTCGGCCGACACGCACCCGCCGACCAGGCCGCTCATCCGCCGCCACGCGATGGAGCGCGAGACCCCGGCGAGCACGACGAGCACGTGGTCGTCGGCGACGGTGACGAGCTGGTCGTCCGCCCGGAGCGCGGCGCCCGCGCGGGCGAGCAGGTCGTCGTACGCCGTGGGCCCGCCCCCGCGCACCCGCAGGAGGCACAGGACGTCACCGCGGCGGACCGGCCGGGCGCAGCGCACCAGGTCCGAGCCGGCGTCGGCGGGTCGCTCGGTGGTGTGCCGGGCGGCCGCGACCGTAGCGAGGAGCTGGTCGAGGTGGACGAGCACCGCGACGGGCGCCGTGTCGACGTGCTCCGGGTCGTCGCGCCTGCCCTCGCGGGTCACCACGTCCGCCGGGTGCAGGTCGGCCGCGGCCCGCTGCAGCAGCTCCCGTGCCTCGACCATCCGGCCGCTCGAGGCCATCCGGACCGCCTGTTGGACGGTCGTCCAGGTCGCGAGCAGGTTCGGCTGGACGGGATGAGGCGGGGGGACCTCCATGGGCGGGCCGCTTC
>NZ_JAANMS010000050.1 GCF_011250565.1 Nocardioides sp. IC4_145 | reverse complement strand
CCTCCGGCCAGCCCTCCACCCTCGGTGACGTGATCGGCGGCCTCCTCGGCGGGACTGGCGGCAACGGGGGCGCCGGCAACGGGGGCAAGGGCTCCGGCAGCACGACGACCTCCGCCCCGACCACGCTCCCCGAGGTCATCGAGGACGTCCTCGGCGGCGTCGGCGACCTGGTCGGCGGCCTGCTGCAGCCGCCGCCCCCGAAGGGGACCCAGGCTCCCTGAGCCCGGCCTGCCGCGCAACGGCACCAGGACGGCGGCGTGGCGCCGGCCGCGCAACGGCACCAGGACGGCGGCGTGGCGCCGGCCGCGCAGCGGCACTCAGGACGGCGGCGTGGCGCCGGCCGCGCAGCGGCACTCAGGACGGCGGCGTGGCGCCGGCCGCGCAGCGGCACGGAGCGAAGCTCCGTAGCGACACGCCCGTCCCATCCAACAGAGCGAAGCTCCGTAGCGACACGCCCGTCCCATCCAACAGAGCGAAGCTCCGTAGCGACACGCCCGTCCCAGATAAGTCAGCGGAAGACGGACTGCCGCTGCATGAGCAGCGTGTAGAGCGTCTGCTGGATCGACTCGCGCACCTGGTCGGTGACGTTGAAGACCAGCATCGGGTCGTCGGCCGCGCCCTCGTCGTACTCGTCGGTGCGGACCGGCTCGCCGAACTCCAGCAGCCACTTCGAGGGCAGCGGGACCAGGCCGAGCGGGCCGAGCCAGGGAAAGAGCGGCGTGATCGGGACGTAGGGCAGGCCGAGCAGCCGCGCCAGCGACGGCACGTTGCCGACGAGCGGGTAGATCTCCTCGGCGCCGACCACCGAGAGCGGGACGATCGGCACGCCGGTGCGGATGGCCGCGGAGACGAAGCCGCCGCGACCGAAGCGCTGGAGCTTGTAGCGGTCGGAGTAGGGCTTGCCGATCCCCTTGAAGCCCTCCGGCCAAACGCCGACGAGCTCGCCGCCGCGCAGCATCCGCTCCGCGTCCTCGTTGCAGGCGAGCGTCGCGCCGCCCTTGCGGGCCAGCGCGCTGACCACCGGGGTGCGGAAGACCAGATCGGCTCCGAGCGGCCGCAGGTAGCGGCCGGTGTGGTCATGGATCGAGACCATCGTCATCAGGCCGTCGACCGGGATGGTGCCGGAGTGGTTCGAGACGACGAGCGCGCCGCCCTCGGCGGGGATGTTCTCGACGCCGCGGACCTCGATGCGGAACCACTTCTCCGCGACCGGGCGCAGCGCGGCCAGGAAGAACCGCTGGGTGACCTCCTCGTCGAAGCCGTACTCGTCGACGACGTAGTCACCGGTCACCCGGCGGCGCAAGAACGCCAGCAGCCGGGCCAGCTGCGGCTCCCACTGGTCGCCGAAGACCTCGCGGGCGGCGTGCTGGAAGGCGGCCAGCCAGTCCGAGAGCGGGATGCCCTGGGCGTCGCGCTCCTCCGTGGTGACGGCGGGCCGGGGCGCGGGGGCGAGGCCCGGCTCGACCGGTTGCCCAGGCTGCTTCGACTGCTCCGACCGGACCGGCTGCGCCGGCGGCCGGCGGCCAGGTCGCGGGCGGCCGAGGACGGCTGCTTGCCGGTGCCACGGCCGGGCCGGCCGCGCGTGCCGATCGGGATGATCTCGGCGTCACCCATGGTCGGCTCCCCTCGTCAACGGCCGGGCCGCGCCCCGCTCGAGCTGCTCCTCGACCGCGGCCAGCACGCGGTCGGTGCGGCCCCCGGTCGGCGGCAGCGAGCGGCCGAAGTCGGCGAACGCCTCCGCGGTCGTGTACGCCGGCTCGAAGCCGAGCACGGCGCGCATCCGCTGCGTGTCGACGCCGCGGCCGTAGGTGAGGAAGGCCAGCTGCTCGGGCGAGAAGTCCGCGAGGCGGGCCCGCCGCAGCACCGAGCCGAGGCTGCCGACCGCGGGAGCGGGCAGCGCGACGGTCGGGCGGCGCAGGCGGCGTACGGCCTGGGAGAGCATGAGGACCCCGTCGCCGGCGACGTTGAACGTGCCCGGCACGTCCTCCACCGTCGCGTGGCGGAGCACGGCGAGCAGGTCGTCCTCGTGGAGGAACTGCAGGCGCGGGTCGTGGCCGACCACCGTCGGGATGACCGGCAGCCGGAAGTAGGAGGTGATGGGGCTGGTGACGTGCGGACCGATCACGTTCGCGCAGCGCAGGAGCGACACGCGGACGTCCGAGCGCCGGCGCGCGAAGCCACGGACGTAGCCCTCGACCTCCGCGACGTCCTTGGCGTAGCCGCTGCGCGGGGCGCGACGCGGCTCCATGTCCTCGGTGAACATCGCGGGGTCACGGTTGCTGGCGCCGTACACCGTCGTCGTCGACTTCACGACGAGGTGCTGGACGCTCGTCGCCTTCTGGCAGGCAGCGAGCAGCTGCATCGTGCCGATGACGTTGAGCTCCTTCATCGTCCCCCGCCCGCCGGCGCTGGCGGGGGTGGCGATGACGCTCATGTGGACGACGGTGTCGACGTCCTCCTTCGCGATGACCTTGGCGATCACCGGGTTGCGAATGTCCGCCCGCACGAAGGAGACGTCACCGAGGTCCCCGCGCGGGGGGACCACGTCGACGCCGATGACGCGTCCGACGGAGGGCTCAGCGGCGAGCGAGCGCGCGAATCGTCGACCGAGGTCACGGGAGACCCCGGTGACGAGCACGACCCGGCCGCTGGTCACCACTCCGCCGCGCGCAGGCCTACTTGCCGAGCTTGCGACGCTGGACGCGCGTCTTCTTCAGCAGCTTGCGGTGCTTCTTCTTGGCCATGCGCTTGCGCCGCTTCTTGATGACAGAACCCACGGGATACCTTTCGACAGCTGTGCGCCACCCCGGGAGTCGCCCGAGGGACCGGCACAGCCTAACGGCCGCCCCGAAGCGCACCGCAATCGGTGCCGAGGCGTGGGCCCCGGCCCGGACCCGCAGTCGGCTCGGGCGTCAGCCGGCGTCGTAGAAGCTCCGGCGGATGTACTCGTTCGCGTCCTCCTCGCGCACGCGGAAGGACCGGCCGACGCGCACGGCGGCGAGGTCCCCGTTGTGGACGAGGCGGTAGACGGTCATCTTCGAGACCCGCATCATCGCCGCGACCTCGGCGACGGTGAGGAACTTCGCGTCGGAGATGTCTCCGGGCGGGTTGGCAGCCATGGCACACCGTGCTTTCTCTGCGCCCGCCACCGACTTCCCCAGCGGTGATCACACGGGCGCGCTCCGGTGAGAATAGGGGCAGGTGTGACTGGTGGGGAAGAGGAAGGCTGAAGAAACTTCAGCAGCCTCGGCGTGTCCGCTTGCGCCAGACCTCCGCGAACCTCGCGAAACTCACGGCATCGGGTCCAGGCCGTGGCACGGGAAGGCCGCCATCCGGGTCGCGTGGATCGCCCGGTCCAGCCAGGTGTCGGGGTCGTAGCCGTCGCGCCAGTCGCGGTAGGCCGGGGTCCGGCCGTCGGTCATGAGGTACGGCGCGGTGCGGTCCAGCCGCTCGCGGACGTGCTCGCGCCACGCGCCGGGCGTCTCCAGCCTGGGGTCCAGCGGCGCGCCCGCGACGATCGCGAGCAGGTGGGTCCACGCCCGCGGCACGACCTCCACCAGCGCGTACCCGCCGCCGCCGGTCGCCACCCAGCGTCCGCCGGCGACCTCGTGGGCCAGGTCGTGGAGGGCGAGGTACGCCGCCCGCTGGCCGTCGACGCTGAGCATGAGGTGGGCCAGCGGGTCCTGCGCGTGGGAGTCGCACCCGTGCTGGGTCACCAGCACCTCGGGGTCGAACTCCCGCAGCAGCGGCGGCACGACCGCGTGGAACGCGCGCAGCCAGCCGGCGTCCGAGGTGCCGGGCGGCAGCGCGACGTTGACCGCCGACCCGGTGGCGTCGGGGCCACCGACGTCCTCGGCGAAGCCGGTGCCGGGGAAGAGCATCTGACCGGTCTCGTGCAGGGAGATCGTGAGCACGCGCGGGTCGTTCCAGAAGACCCGCTCGACGCCGTCCCCGTGGTGGACGTCGACGTCGACGTACGCCACCCGCTCCGCGCCGTTGTCGAGCAGGTGCTGGATGCCGATCGCGATGTCGTTGTAGATGCAGAAGCCGCTCGCCCGGTCGGGCATCGCGTGGTGCAGGCCGCCGGTGATGTTCGCGGCGTGCAGCACCTCCCCCGCCCACACCTGGCGGAACGCCTCGACGCTGGCGCCGACGACGTGCGCGGCGGCGCGGTGCATGTCGCGGAACACCGGGTTGTCCTCGCTGCCGAGGCCGTGCAGCTCGTCGGGCTCGACGGTGCGCCCGGCCCGCTCGACGGCCTCGATCAGGCGCGGGTCGTGCACGGTCGCGATCAGGTCGTCCGACGCCATCGGCGCAGGGGAGACACGCAGGCCGCTGAGCGCGTCCGGGCCGACCACGCCGAGCTCGGTCGCCAGCCGCATCGTCAGGTCGACCCGCAACGGGGACATGGGGTGGTGGGGGCCGAAGTCGTACTCCGCCAGCGTCTGGTCGAAGACGACGGTGGAGGGGCCCCCGCAGGTCGACATGGACGCGACGCTACTCGGCCGTGGCATCATCGCCTCGTGCTGTCCGAGCGTCCGACCTCTGTCGCCTCCCTGTGGTGGCCCGCCCCGTAGGCGGCCCACCCTCCAGCACACCCACCCACCAGGCCGCCCTCGAGGCGGCCTCGTCGCGTCCCGGGCCTCGGCCCGGACGCCGCGCAGCACCGGTCGCCCCGCGGGCCCGTCCACGAAGGAGCCCCCGTGCCCGCCACCTCCCTGTCCCTCGTCAAGCCCACCGGGTCGCCGACCCTCGGCAACCTCCTCGGCGCCCTGCGGCCGATGGCCGCCGCCCAGGACGCGGCGGACGACCCCGCCGACTGCTTCTACGGCGTGGCCGACCTGCACGCGCTGACCGTGCCCCACGACCCCGCCGAGCTGCGGTCACGCACGCGTGAGGTCGCGACGCTGCTGCTCGCCGTCGGGCTCGACCGGTCGACGCTCTTCGTCCAGTCCCGGGTCCCCGCGCACCGCCAGCTCGCCTACCTGCTCGAGTGCGTCGCGACCACCGGCGAGCTGTCGCGGATGATCCAGTTCAAGGAGAAGGGCCGCCCCGGCAGCCGGGCGTCGCTCTACACCTACCCGGTGCTGATGGCGGCCGACATCCTCCTGCACCGGCCGGCACGGGTCCCCGTCGGCGACGACCAGCGCCAGCACGTCGAGCTCGCCCGCGACCTCGCGACGCGGTTCAACGCGGCGTACGGGCCGGTCCTGGTGGTCCCCGAGATGGCGACGCCGCCGGCTGCCGCGCGGGTCATGGACCTCCAGGACCCGACCGCGAAGATGGGCAAGTCGGGCACCGACGCGCGCTCGGGGACCGCCGGCGTCATCCACGTCCTCGACGGGCCGGACGTCGTGCGCCGGAAGGTCGCGCGGGCGGTCACGGACAGCGACACCGCCCCGGACGCGGTCCGCGCCGACCGGTCGGCCAAGCCGGGCGTCACCAACCTGCTCGAGGTGCTCGTCGCCTGCGGTGGGTCCGCGGACGGGATCGCCACCTACGGCGCGCTGAAGGCAGCGGTCACCGACGCGGTCGTCGCGACGCTGGAGCCGGTGCAGGTCAGGTACGCCGAGCTGGCCGACGACCAGGCGCACGTCGAGGAGGTGTACGCCGCCGGCGAGGCGCGCTGCCGGGAGGTCACCGCGCCGGTGCTGGCCGCGGTGGAGAGCGCCCTGGGTCTCGGGTGAGCGGTCCCTGCCCAGCGCCCCTGGCTCAGCGGTGCTGCCGTCGGCTGCCGCCGTGCCAGTCCTCCTCGGCCCCCGCGGCGTCCGGGTCGACGCCGAAGGAGCGCAGCTGCGGGCGTTCGCGGAGGCTGCGCTTGAGCTCGGCGAAGCCGGGGAACGACGCGAGCCCGACGACGTGGTCCCACAGGCGCACGGCGTCCTCGGGCGCGGGCAGCCGGCTGATGACCGGCCCGAAGAACCCCAACCCGTCGGCCACGGCGATGATCGGCGTGCCGACGTCCTTGCCGGTGAGCGCGAGCGCCTCGTCGGTCTCGGCCTGCACCCGGGCGTCGTGCGCGGCGTCGTCGAGCGCAGCGACGAGGTCGGTCGGCAGGCCGGCCTCCTCGAGCGCGGGCGCGAGGAACTCCGCGGTGCCGCGGACCTCGCGGTCGGCCGGCTCGGCGTCGTGGATGCGGTGGCCGAGGACCTCGTAGAGCCGCGCCACCGCCTCGGGACCGTGGTCGTCGCGGACCTGCGAGCAGACCCGGAGCAGCCGCAGGCCCGCGGTGTGGCCGGCCTCGTAGTCCGGCGGGAACTGCGCGTCGTAGTCGACGTCCTTGTTGAGCAGGCGCAGCGAGATGAAGCGCCACTCGACCGACAGCCTGCGCTGCCGCTGCACCTCGCGGACCCACTCGCTGGTCAGCCAGGCGAACGGGCAGACGGGGTCGAACCAGAACCGGACGTCGGCGGTCATGCGCCCGAGTCTGCCAGGGGCGCCCGGTCAGGACCCCTCGGCCAGCTCCCGCGACCGGTCGCGGGCGGCCTCCATCGCGGCGAGGAAGGCCGCGCGGACCTTGTGCACCTCGAGCTCGCGCAGCGCGGCGGCGGTGGTGCCGGCCGGCGAGGTCACCTGCTCGCGCAGGACGGCGGGGTGGGTGCCGGTCTCGCGCAGCATCTTCCCGGACCCGACGAGGGTCTGGATGGTCAGGTCGGTGGCGGTGGCGCGCGGCAGGCCGAGGTGGACGCCGGCCTCGATCATCGACTCGACGACGAAGAAGAGGTACGCCGGACCGGAGCCGCTGATCGCGGTCACCGCGTCCTGCTGGCGCTCGGGGATGCGCAGCACCTTGCCCACCGAGCCCATGAGCGACTCGACCTCGGCCAGGTGCTCCTCGGAGCAGTGCGACCCCGGGGAGATCGCCGCCATCCCCTCGTCGACCAGCGCGGGGGTGTTCGGCATGACCCGCACGACGGCGACGCCCTCGGGCACCCGTGCCTCGATGTACGCCGTGGTGATGCCGGCGGCCAGCGACACGACCAGCTGGCCGGCCCGCAGCACGGGGGCGACCTCGGCCAGCACGTCTCCCATGTCCTGCGGCTTGACGACGAGCACGACAGTGTCGGCCTTGGCGGCCGCGTCGACGTTGGGCACGACGGCGACGCCGTACCGCTCCTCGAGCTCGCGGGCGCGCTCGGCGCGCTTCTCGCCGACCAGCAGGTCGTCGACGCGCCGGCCGGCGCGGACCAGGCCGGACAGGAGGGTCTCCCCCATGACGCCGGCACCGAGGATCGCGGTCTGCGACATGGGCTGCTCCTGACTTGTCGGGCGCTACTTCTTGGAGATCAACGAACGCAGGAAGAATGTCAGGTTCTGCGGACGCTCCGCGAGGCGGCGGACCAGGTAGCCGTACCACTCGCCGCCGTAGGGCAGGTAGACCCGGACCGTCTCGCCGCTCGCGGCCAGCCGGCGCTGCTCCTCGGGGCGGATGCCGTAGAGCATCTGGAACTCGTAGGTGCCCTGCTCGCGGCCGTGGCGGCTGGCCAGCGACGAGGCGATCTCGACCATCCGCGGGTCGTGGGTGGCCACCATCGGGTAGCCCTGGCCGGCCATGAGGATCTTCAGGCACCGGACGTAGGCGGTGTCCACGTCGAGCCGCGACTGGTAGGCGACCTCCTCCGGCTCGTCGTACGCGCCCTTGCAGAGCCGGACCCGGGAGCCCTCGTGGGCCAGCTCGCGGCAGTCGGCCTCGGTGCGGTGGAGGTAGGCCTGGAGGACGGCGCCGGTCTCCGGGAAGTCCTTGCGGAGGTCGCGCAGGACGGCCAGCGTCGCGTCGGTGGTGGTGTGGTCCTCCGCGTCGAGGGTGACCGTCGTGCCGGCGTTGCGGGCAGCGCGGCAGATCGTGCGGGCGTTCTCGAGGGCGACCTGGTGGGTCGACGACGGCCCGGCGCTCCCCTGCGCCGACGTCCGCAGCGCGAGCCCGATCGCCGTCAGCTTGACCGACACCTCCGCGTGGCGGGCGAGCCCCCGGGCCGAGAGCTGGCCGAGCAGGTCGACGTAGGCCTGCACCGTCGCGTCGGCCTGCGCGTGCTCGGTCGTGTCCTCGCCGAGGTAGTCCAGGGTGACCTTCAGCCCCTCGTCGACCAGCCCGGTCGCCGCCGCGACGGCCGCCTCCGTCGTCTCCCCGGGCACGTAGCTGCGCACGATCCCGCTCGAGACGGGCAGGGTGCTGACGAGCTCGCGGACGGCTGCGCTGCGGGAGAGCGCGAGGAGCGGCTGGCGGAGCAGGGACATGCCTGCGAGGTTACGTCGGGGACCCCGCCAGGTGCTGCCGTGCGAACTCCAGCGACTCGCGCAGGTCGCCCTCCCGCTCCGCGCGCGTGGTGCAGCGCCGGGTGTTGATCTCCAGCACCACCTCGCCCGCGAACCCGGTGCGCGCCAGGTGGTGCAGGAAGCCGGCCGCGTCGATCGAGCCGCGGCCGGGCACGAGGTGCTCGTCCTTGGCCGAGCCCGTGCCGTCGGTGAGGTGGACGTGGCGCAGCCGCGGACCGAGCCGCTCGGCCATCGCCACCGGGTCGTCGTGCGCGATCGCGGCGTGGGAGAGGTCGATGACGGTGTTCGCGTAGGGCTCGTCGGAGGGGTCCCAGCCGGGGAGGTACATCTCGACACCGCGGCGCTGGCGGGCCCGCCAGGGGTACATGTTCTCGACCGCGAACGCGATGCCCGTGGACTCCTCGAGCGCCGCGATGCCGTCGACGAAGCCGGCGGCGTACTCCTTCTGCCAGCGGAAGGGCGGGTGGACCACGACCACCTCCGCGCCGACCTCGTGGGCCATGTCGGCCGAGCGCTGCAGCTTCGCCCAGGGCTCGGTGCCCCAGACGCGCTGGGTGAAGAGCAGCGTCGGGGCGTGGATCGCGGAGACGGGTACGCCGTGGTGCTCGGACAGCCGCCGGACCATCCCCGGGTGCTGGCTGACCCTGTCCAGCGCGACCATCACCTCGACCGCGTCGTACCCCAGGCTCGACGCCCAGCCGAAGGCGTGCGCGACCGACTCGGGGAAGACCGAGGAGGTGGACAGGCCGATCCGCGGGACCGTCACGGGCCGTCCAGGACGCTCATCCGGTCCAGGCGCTCGAGGATGACGCCCTCGCGCAGCGCCCAGGGGCAGATCTCGAGCGCGGGCAGCTCGAAGATGTCCATGCAGGCCTCCGCGACGAGCGCGCCGGCGACCACCTGGTGGGCGCGGTCGGTGGAGACGCCGGGCAGGGCGGCGAGCGCGGGCAGGTCCATCGCGGCGAGCTTCGGCAGCCAGGAGCGGAGCGTCTCGAGCGGGAGGGCGCGCGGGACGAGCGGGCCCTCGGCGGACGGTGCGGCGCCGCAGATGCGGGCCAGGGAGCGGAAGGTCTTCGAGGTGGCCGCCGCCCGGTCCGGCCGACCGGTCCGCAGCAGCTGGCCGGCGTCGCGCGCGATGTCGGCGCGGACCTGCTTGCGCAGGGCCCGCAGCGTGGCGTCGTCCACCGGGCCGCGGGGCAGGGAGGTGCGTGCCAGCCGGGCCGCGCCGAGCGGCAGCGACCAGGCGACGTCCGGCGCCTCGTCGGCGCCGGCCGCGATCTCCAGCGAGCCGCCGCCGATGTCGAAGACCGCGAGCCGCCCGGCCGACCAGCCGAACCAGCGGCGCACCGCCAGGAAGGTCAGCCGCGCCTCGGCCTCCCCCGTCAGCACGCCGATCGCGGCGCCGGTGCGCTCGCGCACGTGCTCGAGGACGGCGTCGGAGTTGCTCGCGTCCCGCACGGCCGAGGTGGCGAAGGCCAGCAGGTCCTCGCACCCCTTCTCCTCGGCCACCACGAGCGCGGCGGCGGTGAACGCCGTCAGTGCGTCGATGCCGGCCGGGGTGACCGCGCCGGCGGCGTCGAGGTGCTCGGCCAGGCGGAGCGGCCGCTTGAACGACGAGGCCGGCAGCGGTGCCGCGCCGCCGTGGGCGTCGACCACCAGCAGGTGACCGGTGTTGGACCCGATGTCCAGGACGCCCAGGCGCATGGCGCTCAACCTAGCGCCGGACACCTGGGGCAGGAGGCGGGCGCCGTACCCTGGCGGTGTGCCGGAAGTGGACCTCGACTTTCCCCGGGCGTGGGTGGAGTTCGTCAACCCCGACGACTCCTCGGAGGTCGTCCGCGCCGACCTGACCTGGCTGACCTCGGCCTACACCTGCATCTTCGGCCGCGGCTGCGCCGGCATCTACGCCGACGCCCCCGACGTGGGGTGCTGCACGCTCGGCGCGCACTTCGCCGACGAGGCCGACGAGGAGCGGGTCGCGGAGTTCGTCGGGATGCTCGACGAGGACCTCTGGCAGCTCAAGCCGGCCGGACGCCCCGTCGAGCGCTCGGACTGGGTCGAGGTCGACGACGAGGGCGAGCGCAAGACGTTGACCGTCGTGGTCGACGACCAGCAGGCCTGCGTCTTCCACAACCGCCCCGACTTCGCCCCCGCCTCCGGCGGTCCGGGGAGCGGCGGCGCCGGCTGCGCCCTCCACGCGCTCGCCTACGTGCTCGGCCGCAACCCGCTGGAGACCAAGCCCGACGTGTGCTGGCAGCTGCCGATCCGCCGCACCTTCCGCGACGTCGAGCGCCCCGACGGCACGTCGTACACCGAGGTCTCGATCGGCGAGTACGACCGCCGCGGCTGGGGCCCGGGCGGCCACGACCTGGACTGGTACTGCACCGGCAACACCGAGGCCCACGTCGCCGTGGAGCCGCTCTACCTCACCTCCGCCGCCGAGCTCGTCGCCCTCGTCGGCCAGGCGGCGTACGACGAGCTGGCACGGCGCTGCGACGCCCACCTCCGCTCCCGGTCCGCCCTCGCCCTCCATCCCGCCAGCCCCCGGCCGTCCTGAGGGACACACGGAACCTCTCGACGTCAAGACATCCCCACCCCAGTGTCCGGGTGATTCCCGCCTCTCCCGCACAATGCCGACATGCGCCTGGACCATCTCTCGTACGCCGCAGGACCCGATGGCCTGGCCAGCACCGCCCAGCGCATCGGGGGACTGCTCGGCCGGGAGTTCAGTGACGGAGGCGTGCACCCGCGCTTCGGCACCCGCAACATGACGCTCGCGCTCGGCGGCGGCACCTACCTCGAGATCGTCGAGGTGCTCGACCACCCGGCCTCGGACAAGGCCCCGTTCGGCCAGGCCGTGCGGGCCCGCTCCGCCCTCGGCGGCGGCTGGCTCGGCTGGGTCGTGGCCGTCCCCGACATCGGCCCGGTGGAGGCCCGGCTGGGTCGCCAGGCCGCGCAGGGCAACCGGCACCGCCCGGACGGCACCGAGCTGCGCTGGAAGCAGATCGGTGTCAACGGCCTGATCGCCGACCCGCAGCTGCCGTTCTTCATCGAGTGGGAGAGCCCCGCGGAGCTCCGTCCGTCGTCGGGCGCGTCGCCCGACTGGTCGCTGGCCTGCCTCGAGATCGCCGGCGACCCGCAGCGCGTCAGCGAGTGGCTCGGCGAGACCGTCGAGGCGCCGCTGGAGGACGTGAAGGTCGAGTGGGTCGCCCCGCACGGCACGCCGGGCATCATCGCCGCGCAGGTCAACACGCCCAACGGCCTGGTCCGTCTCTGACCGTCCCGGGGGTCGCGCCGGGCGCCGTCCCGAGCCCGAACATCTGGCACCACACCGCGACCTACGAGATCGAGAACCGGGCCGTCGACCCCGACGGTCGGATCGAGGCCGCGATGGCCGCGGTCGCGGCGTGGGACGGGCGGACCGTCCTCGACCTCGGCTGCGGCACGGGTTTCCACCTGCCGCGGTTCGCCGCGACGGCCGCCCGCGTCGTCGGCGTGGAGCCGCACCCCGACCTCGTCACGCTGGCGCGGCGGCGTACCCGTCGGCTGCCGGGGGTGGAGGTGCTCCAGGGCACCGCGCAGTCGGTGCCGTTGCCGGACTCCTCGGTCGACGTGGTGCACGCGCGGTGGGCCTACTTCTTCGGCCCGGGCTGCGAGCCGGGCCTGGCGGAGGTGGCCCGCGTCGTACGTCGTGGGGGCACCGCCTTCGTGGTCGACAACGACGCGTCGCGCTCGACGTTCGGCCGCTGGTTCAGCCGCGGCTTCCCGCACCTGCCCGCGCCCGAGGTGGTCGAGCGGTTCTGGGCGCAGCAGGGGTGGACCCGCGTGCCGCTCGACGTCGGCTGGTCGTTCTCGTCGCGGGAGGACCTCGAGGCGGTCGTGCGGATCGAGCTGCCGACGACCGTGGCCGAGCAGGTGCTCGCCGAGCACGACGGCACCAGCGTCGACTACGCGGTCAACCTGTGGTGGCGCACCTTCTGAGGCCTCGGGGTCGGTCCGCGGGTCGACGATCGTTCAATTGCGCGGTTGTAGCGGCCTCCAGCCCCGAGTAACCGCCACAACCGTTCAATTGCGCGGTTGTGGTCGCGCGGCGGACCGCGGGTCGACGATCGTTCAATTGCGCGGTTGTAGCCGGCCTGCAGGCTCGAGAGACCGCCACAACCGTTCAATTGCGCGGTTGTGGTCGCGCCCGGTCCGCGGGTCGACGATCGTTCGATGGCGCGGTTGTGGTCGCGGGGACCAGCCGGTCAGCCGCCGAAGCCGGGGCGGACGACGAGCCGCGCACGGCCAGGGTCGGCGTGAGCAGGACGCCGGGGCCGACGGCCGGCGGGTGGGCCAGGAGCCCCTCGAGCGCCTTGACGACCTCGACCGCGACCTCCTCGAGCGGCTGGCGCACCGAGGTGAGGCCCGGCGGCACCACCTGCGCGACCTGGGAGTCGTCGAAGCCGACCACGGCCACGTCGCGCCCGGCGACCATCCCCCGCTCGGCGAGGGTGTGCAGGACTCCCATGGCCAGCGTGTCGGAGGCGCAGACGAACGCCGTCGGGCGGGCCTCGTCGAGGAGCACGGCGCTCGCGCCCTTGCCGGAGGCGACCGTGTCCTCCACGCGTGAGGCGAGGCCGGTGGTGGGCAGGCCGCGCCCGTGCATCGCGCGTGTCCAGCCGGAGCGGCGGTCCTCCCCGATCCACGAGTCCTTGCGCCACCCGATCCAGGCGACCCGCTCGTGGCCCTGGTCGAGCAGGTGGGTGGTGGCGAGGTCGCAGCCCGCCGCGCCGTCGACGTCGACCCAGGGGTGGGTGGCCGACGGGTTGTCCCAGGGCCGGCCGAAGGCGACGAACGGCGCGCGGCGGGCGCCGAGCCAGGTCGCCTGCGGGTTGCCGAGGTAGGTGTCGGTGACGACGAAGGCGTCCACGGCCGTGGAGCGCAGGAGGTCGTCGTAGCCCGCGAGCGGGTCGAGCGGGTCGCCCGCGAAGAGCAGCACGTGCTTGCCGGCCTCGCGGGAGGTCTCGACGAGGGAGTGCACGAACCGGTCCATGATCGCGCTGGCCGTGCCCTCCTGGACCGGGTTGATCCGCAGCCCGACCAGGTGCGAGGCACGGGTGCGGAGGTTGCGGGCGGCCCGGTTCGGCAGGTAGCCGAGCTCCTCGATCGCCTCCTGCACGCGCAGCAGCGTGTCGGAGCGGAGCAGGTCGGGGTTGTTGACGGCGTTCGACACCGTCTGCCGCGAGACCCCGGCGCGCTCGGCGACGTCGGCGAGGGTCGGTGGCGCCGTGGGCTGCCGCCCGGGGATCCGCGCCACCGCGACCTCCGCCCGTCGTGTCGTCTGGAACGTTCCAAAGCAATATAACCGGCGATGTCGGCGGTCTCGCCTAGCGTTCAGGGCATGCCGAAGCCACCGCGCCCGACCTACCGCTGCACCGAGTGCGGTTGGGAGACCGCGAAGTGGGTCGGCCGCTGCGGGGAGTGCCAGGCCTGGGGGTCGGTCGCCGAGGCCGCGACCGCCCCCGCGGCCCGGCAGGCGGCGACCCCGGTGACGACCGCTGCGGTGCCGATCGGCCAGGTCGCGGTCGAGGACGCCGCCCACCGCTCGAGCGGCGTGCCCGAGCTCGACCGGGTGCTCGGCGGCGGCCTGGTGCCCGGCGCGGCCATCCTGCTGGCCGGCGAGCCCGGCGTCGGCAAGAGCACGCTGCTGCTCGAGGTCGCCGCCCAGACCGCGCGCTACCAGCACCGCACGCTCTACGTCACCGGCGAGGAGTCCGCCTCCCAGGTGCGCCTGCGCGCCGACCGCACCGGCGGCGTGCACGACCAGCTCTACCTCGCCGCCGAGACCGACCTCGGTGCCGTGCTCACCCACGTCGAGCAGGTCCGCCCGACGCTGCTGGTGGTGGACTCCGTGCAGACCATCGCCGCCGCGGGCGTCGAGGGCGTGCCCGGCGGGGTCACCCAGGTCAAGGAGGTCTCCGCGGCGCTCGTGCGGATGGCCAAGACGCGCGGGATCACCACCGTGCTGGTCGGCCACGTCACCAAGGAGGGCTCGATCGCGGGACCGCGGGTGCTCGAGCATCTCGTGGACGTGGTGCTGCACTTCGAGGGCGACCGCGACTCCCGGTTCCGGATGGTCCGGGCCATGAAGAACCGCTTCGGACCCGTCGACGAGGTCGGCTGCTTCGACCTCGGCCCGGACGGCATCACCGCCGTCTCCGACCCCACCGGCCTCTTCGTCGAGCACCACCACGCGGGCGTCGCGGGCACCTGCGTCGCGGTCACCATGGAGGGTCGCCGGCCGCTGCTCGCCGAGGTGCAGGCGCTCGCGACCCTCTCGGCGCAGGAGCGGCCACGGCGTACGACGTCGGGCCTGGACTCCTCCCGGCTCGCGATGGTCCTCGCCGTGCTCCAGCAGCACGTGGGGCTCAAGCTGGTCAACCACGACGTGTTCGCCTCGACCGTCGGCGGCGCCCGGCTGCACGAGCCCTCGGCCGACCTCGCGGTCGCCGTCGCCCTGGCCTCGGCCACCCTCGCCACGCCCCCGCCGCCCGGCGTGGTCACGATGGGCGAGATCGGTCTGTCCGGCGAGCTGCGCCGGGTGCGGGACCTCGACGTGCGCCTCGCGGAGGCAGCCCGGCTCGGCTTCAAGACCGCCCTCGTCCCCCGGCCGGCCGGCGCTCCGGTCGACCCGCGCGCCGAGCAGCCGAGGACCGTCGAGGGGATGCGGGTCGTCGAGGTGCCCTCGGTCGCCGCGGCGCTGCACTACCTCGGGCTGACCGCCCGACAGGCGCGCCGGCTGCCGCTGGGCGACTGAGGGCGTTCGTCGCTTAGGCTGCACCCGCCGGCGCCCAGGACAGGAGGAGACCCGTGGTGGCCAACGACCGCTCCGACGACCTCCTCCGCCTGCGCGCCACGCTCGCCTCGATCGCGCCGGGCACCGCCATGCGTGACGGCCTCGAGCGGATCCTGCGCGGACGCACCGGCGCCCTGATCGTGCTCGGCAACGACAAGGTCGTCGAGTCGATCTCGACCGGCGGCTTCGTCCTCGACGTGCCCTTCACCGCCACCGGCCTGCGCGAGCTGGCCAAGATGGACGGCGGCATCATCGTCGACGAGAACCTCACCCGGATCCTCCGCGCCGCCGTCCACCTGATGCCGGACCACACGATCCACTCCGAGGAGACCGGCACCCGGCACCGCACCGCCGACCGGGTCGCCCGCCAGACCGGCTTCCCGGTGATCTCGGTGTCCCAGTCGATGCAGATCATCGCGGCGTACGTCGGCGAGACCCGGCACGTGCTCGAGGACTCCGGACAGATCCTGTCCCGCGCGAACCAGGCGCTGGCCACCCTCGAGCGGTACAAGCTGCGCCTCGACGAGGTCGCCTCCACGCTCTCCGCGCTGGAGATCGAGGACCTGGTCACCGTCCGCGACGTCGCCGTCGTGGCGCAGCGGCTGGAGATGGTCATCCGGATCGCCCGCGAGATCGAGGACTACGTCCTCGAGCTCGGCACCGACGGCCGCCTGCTCAGCCTGCAGCTCGAGGAGCTGGTGACCGGCGTCGACGCGGAGCGCGAGCTGGTCATCCGCGACTACCTCCCCTCGGGCAAGCGCAGCAAGAGCCCCGAGGACGTCATCGCCAAGCTCGAGGCGCTCACGCCCACCGAGCTCGTCGACCCCGCCTCCACCGCCCGCGTGCTCGGTCTCGGCACCGCCGAGCACCTCGACGGTGCCGTCGCGCCCCGCGGCTACCGCCTGCTCGCCAAGGTGCCCCGCCTGCCCGCGATGGTGGTCGACCGGCTGGTCGAGCACTTCGGCACCCTGCAGAAGCTCCTGTCCGCCGGCATCGACGACCTCCAGGCCGTCGACGGCGTCGGCGAGCTGCGCGCCCGCTCGGTCCGCGAGGGGCTCTCCCGCCTCGCCGAGTCGACGATCCTCGAGCGGTACGTCTGACCGCTGCACCCTCCCGCTGGTCGAGCAGCGAAGGCCGTCTGGCGGCCCGAGCGTGTCGAGACCCGGTGACGGTGGGTGCGGCCCTGCGCCTCTCACCGGGTTTCGACACGCTCGACCAGCGGAGGGTCGCCGGGTTTCGAGACAGGCGCTAGCGCGCCTTCCTCAACCAGCCGGAGCGGAGGGTCGCCGGGTTCCGGGACAGGCGCTAGCGCGCCTTCCTCAACCAGCCGGAGCGGCTGGTCAGCGGCGCTTGGGCTCCGCGGTCTTGGTGACGGTGGCGGCGACGGGGGCCTCCAGCTCGAACTGGACGTCGCTCGGCTCGCCGCCGAGGGCGGCCGCGGTGGCGTGGTAGTAGCCGGGGAGCGCCCACTCGGTGATGCGCGAGCAGGAGTCGTCCATCCGGGCGGCGTTCCAGGTGATCGGCACCGCCGTGGTGACGTTGTTGCGGACGACGACGTCCTCGCCGGGCAGCGCCTTGCCGCACTGGCGGGTGGACCAGATGCCGTCGCGGCCGGAGGTGATCGAGAGGTCGACGTTGGCCCGGCTGACCCGCCAGGTGCAGGCCGGGGTGGCGACGGTGCGGAGGTTCAGCACGACCGTGACGTCGCGGCCCGCGACCGCCTTCGCGACCTCCGGCGTCACCGCGACGTCGGTGCCGTTGCAGCGGCCGACCGGCGGGGCGAGCACCGGCTCGCTGGACGCGGACGAGCCCGGCTTGCCCTTGTCCTTGCCGCCCTGGCCCTCGCCGGACCCCTGCGCGGCGGTCGCCGTGGCGCCCGGCGTGGCCGCAGCCGTCAGGTCGGCCGACGGGGTCACGGTGACGGTCTGGCTCGGGCTGGCGTCGGCCGCGGCGGGCGCGGCCCGGTCGGGGTCGGACCCGTCGCTCCCGCCGCCGAGCAGCCGGCCGATCCCGAGGACCAGCACGAGGCCGATGGAGAGCACGACGAGGCGGCGCCGCCAGTACACCGCGGGCGGCAGCGGTCCCCGGGTCAGCGTCGTCATGGCCGCAGGCTAGCCAGCCGCACCGGCCGATCCGGGGTGCCACACCGGGCGTCGTCGGAGGTCGGGGAGGATGTCGCGGTGAGCGCCCTGCACGAGCCGGTCCTGCGGTGGTACGACGCCTCCCAGCGCGACCTCCCGTGGCGCCGCCCCGAGGCCTCCCCCTGGTCGGTGCTCGTCTCCGAGCTGATGCTCCAGCAGACCCCCGTGGCCCGCGTGCTCCCGGTCCACGAGCAGTGGCTCGACCGCTGGCCGACGCCGGCGGACCTGGCCGCGGAGCCGGCCGGCGAGGCGGTGCGGATGTGGGGCCGGCTCGGCTACCCCCGCCGGGCGCTGCGGCTGCACGCGGCCGCGCAGGCCATCGTCGAGCGGCACGGCGGCGAGGTGCCCGACGACCACGCGGCGCTGCTCGCGCTGCCCGGCGTCGGTGAGTACACCGCGGCCGCGGTCGCCAGCTTCGCCTTCGGCCGCCGCCACGTCGTGCTCGACACCAACGTCCGCCGCGTCCTGGCCCGCACGGTCGGCGGTGTCGAGCTGCCCGCCCAGCACGTGACGAAGGCCGAGCGGGAGATGGCCCGTGAGCTGCTGCCCGACGACGAAGCCACCGCCGCGACCTGGGCGGTGGCGGTCATGGAGCTCGGCGCACTGGTCTGCACCGCCGCCCGCCCGCGGTGCACCGAGTGCCCCGTGGCCTCCCTGTGCGCGTGGCGCGCGGCCGGCCACCCGGCGTACGACGGGCCGCCGCGGAAGGTGCAGACCTGGGCCGGGACGGACCGGCAGTGCCGCGGCCGGCTGCTGGCGGTGCTGCGCGAGGCCGACGGGCCGGTCCACCCCAGCCGGCTCGACGCGGTCTGGGCGGACGAGGCGCAGCGGGTGCGCTCGCTGGCCGGGCTGGTCGAGGACGGCCTGGCGGTCAGGACCGACGCAGGAACCTACGCGCTCCCCTAGCGGCGTACCGGCTGCCGCCCGCGACCCGGGTGAGGACCTCCTCGGCGGCCGCGGCCAGCTCGCCGGGGTGGAAGGGCCGCTTCGGCTCGCCGCGCACACCGTCCAGCAGCGCGTGCAGGTGCTCGAGGTCGCCGTCGGGCGCCGTCGCCGGCACGTGCGTCCCCTGCCGCGGGTCGACCTCGACGAGCAGGCGGAGGTCGCGGAGGGTGTCGAAGTCGTCCTCGGTGGTGCGCTCGAAGATCCGCATGAGGTACGGCGCGGCCTGCTCCTCGCTGAGCCCCTTGGCGATGAGCGCGCGCAGGGCGACCGCGGTGGGTTCCCGGGCCGGGCGGAAGTTGGCCATCGGGCCGGCGGCCAGGATCGAGGTCCACTTCCGGACGAAGTCCTCGCCGGAGTAGGACTCGTAGTGCAGGAGCCGCAGCCGGTCGGCGTCGGCGTACGCCGGCAGCTCGGCCTTGGCGGCGTCCACCCCGTGGTGGAGGGTCAGCCAGACGTCGGTGGCCGGCCGCACGCCGGACTTCCCGTCGACGTGCCCGTGGAAGTAGGCGCCGTTCGAGGGCCGGTCGATCACGCCGAGCGTCTGCAGCAGCGTGAGGTCCGGCTTGTCGAGCAGCCGCTTGAACCAGGTGGGGTCGCCGTCCCAGCGCTTGCGGCTGACCGCCTCGAGCGGCGCCAGCTTCACCACCCGGGTCTCCTCCGGCACGGCGGCGAGCACCTCCCGGTCGACCTGCACGACCTCGTCCGCGTCGACGTGGAAGATCCACTCCGCGCCCTCGACCAGGCTGAGCAGCGCCTTCGCGACGTTGGCGTTGATCCGCTGGCGCACGTTGAGCTCGGCCGGCCGCTCGCCGTTCCACCAGGAGGCGTCGGTGCGGACGCAGGTGACGTGCGGGTGCTCGTCGAGCCAGGCGCGCACCTCGGGGTCGCCGGCGTCGAGGAAGACGATCATGTGGTCGACGCCGCCGGCGAGGTTGCCGGTCACGAACCGCTCGATGTTGGGCAGGGTGTCCTTGACGGTGCTGGCGGTGAAGAGCACGCCGCCACCCTAGGCGCACCCGCGGCCGGTCCGGAACGCCGCACGGGCGGCACCCCAGGTGGGGTGCCGCCCGTGGCGGGTGGTGCAGGTCGCTGCTGAGGAGCCTCGGCTCAGTCGTCCGTGCCGGAGCGCGGGACGTCGGTGCCGGAGGCGTCGTCGTTCGGGCCCTCGCCCTCGACCGGCGTGGTCTCGATGCTGGTCTCGACCCCGGCCGTCTCGAACGGCGGCATGTCGGGCAGCTCGCCCACCTTCTGGCCCTCGAAGGTGAAGGTCGCGGACGGACCCTCGCCCTCGACGTCGACCAGCACGATCATCCCGGGACCGACCTCGCCGAAGAGCATCTTCTCGGCGAGGACGTCCTCGATCTCGCGCTGGACCGTGCGGCGCAGCGGACGGGCACCGAGGACCGGGTCGAAGCCGCGCTCGGCCAGCAGGTTCTTGGCGTTCTGCGTGAGCTCGAGCTTCATGTCGCGGTCGCGGAGACGGACCTCGACGGCGGCGACCATGTTGTCGACCATCGCGACGATCTGCTCCTGCGACAGCGGCGGGAACACGATGACCTCGTCGACACGGTTGAGGAACTCGGGGCGGAAGTGCTGCTTGAGCTCCTCCGAGACCTTGTTCTTCATCCGGTCGTAGTCACCGGGACCACCCGCGGCACCGGCGAAGCCGAGGTTCATGCCCTTGGCGATGTCCCGGGTGCCGAGGTTGGTGGTCATGATGATGACGGTGTTCTTGAAGTCCACGACCCGGCCCTGCGAGTCGGTCAGGCGACCTTCCTCGAGGATCTGCAGCAGGCTGTTGAAGATGTCGGGGTGGGCCTTCTCGACCTCGTCGAAGAGGACGACGGAGAACGGCTTGCGGCGCACCTTCTCGGTGAGCTGGCCGCCCTCCTCGTAGCCGACGTAGCCCGGAGGCGAGCCGAAGAGCCGCGAGACGGTGTGCTTCTCGCCGAACTCCGACATGTCGAGCTGGATGAGCGCGTCCTCGTCGCCGAAGAGGAACTCCGCGAGCGTCTTGGACAGCCACGTCTTGCCGACGCCCGAGGGGCCGGCGAAGATGAACGACCCGCCGGGACGCTTGGGGTCCTTCAGGCCGGCACGGGTACGCCGGATGGCGCGGCTGAGCGCCTTGACGGCCTCGTCCTGGCCGATGACGCGCTTGTGGAGCTCGTCCTCCATCTTGAGCAGTCGGGTCGACTCCTCCTCGGAGAGCTTGACGATCGGGATGCCGGTCGCCACGGCGAGCACCTCGGCGATCAGCTCCTCGTCGACCTCGGCGACCTCGTCCATGTCGCCGGCGCGCCACTGCTTCTCGCGCTCGGACTTGGTGAGGATGAGCTGCTTCTCCTCGTCGCGCAGGCGCGCGGCGGCCTCGAAGTCCTGCCCGTCGATGGCCGCCTCCTTGCGCTGGCGGACCTCGGCGATCTTGTCGTCGAACTCGCGCAGGTCGGCGGGGGCCGTCATCCGGCGGATGCGCAGCCGCGAGCCGGCCTCGTCGATGAGGTCGATCGCCTTGTCGGGCAGGAAGCGGTCGGAGATGTAGCGGTCGGCCAGCGTCGCCGCCGAGACCAGCGCCTCGTCGGTGATCGTGACCCGGTGGTGCGCCTCGTAGCGGTCGCGCAGGCCCTTGAGCATCTCGATCGTGTGCGCGATCGAGGGCTCGGCGACCTGGATGGGCTGGAAGCGGCGCTCGAGCGCGGCGTCCTTCTCGAGGTACTTGCGGTACTCGTCGAGCGTGGTCGCGCCGATGGTCTGCAGCTCGCCGCGGGCCAGCATCGGCTTGAGGATGCTGGCGGCGTCGATCGCGCCCTCGGCCGCGCCGGCGCCGACGAGGGTGTGGATCTCGTCGATGAACAGCACGATGTCGCCGCGGGTGCGGATCTCCTTGAGCACCTTCTTCAGGCGCTCCTCGAAGTCACCGCGGTAGCGGGAGCCCGCCACGAGCGCGCCGAGGTCGAGGGTGTAGATCTGCTTGTCCTTGAGCGTCTCGGGCACGTTGCCCTTGACGATGTCCTGCGCGAGGCCCTCGACGACCGTCGTCTTGCCGACGCCGGGCTCGCCGATGAGGACCGGGTTGTTCTTCGTGCGCCGCGAGAGGATCTGCATGACCCGCTCGATCTCCTGCTCGCGCCCGATGACCGGGTCGAGCTTGCCCTCGCGGGCGTCCTGGGTCAGGTTGCGGCCGAACTGGTCGAGGACCAGCGAGGACGACGGGGCGTCGCCGCTCGCGCCGGTCGCGGCCGCCGCGGACTGCGAGGACTCCTTGCCCTGGAAGCCGCTGAGCAGCTGGATGACCTGCTGGCGGACCCGGTTGAGGTCGGCGCCGAGCTTCTGGAGCACCTGCGCGGCGACGCCCTCGCCCTCGCGGATCAGGCCGAGCAGGATGTGCTCGGTGCCGATGTAGGAGTGGCCGAGCTGCAGCGCCTCGCGCAGGGACAGCTCGAGCACCTTCTTGGCGCGCGGGGTGAACGGGATGTGGCCGCTGGGCGCCTGCTGGCCCTGGCCGATGATCTCCTCGACCTGCGCGCGGACGGCCTCGAGGGAGATGTCGAGGCTCTCGAGGGCCTTCGCGGCCACGCCCTCGCCCTCGTGGATGAGCCCGAGCAGGATGTGCTCGGTCCCGATGTAGTTGTGGGAGAGCATGCGGGCCTCTTCCTGGGCCAGCACGACCACCCGGCGGGCTCGGTCAGTGAACCGCTCGAACATGCAACGCTCCTCAAGATCTGGGGGACCGCCCACCACATCCGGGGTGGACGGGACATGAGGCTCAACCCCGCTGACAGCCTACGCGTTCCCGCACAACGCACCCGGGGCATCCGCTGTGAGCGAACACGCTCGGCGGATGCCCCGGGTGGGACGTGCGGTGCTGCGGGAGAGCGGCGGTCAGTGCGCGGCGTCGTACGCCTCACGGACCTCGGCCGACACGCGGCCTCGGTCGGGGACCTCGTACCCGTTCTCGCGGGCCCACTCACGGACCTCCTTGGCGGTCGGGCCGCCGGAGCCGTTGGCGCTCGAGGAGGAGCCGCCGGAGCGGCGGCCGCCGCTACCACCACCGCGACGGGCGCCGCTGACCTTGCGGGCGTGACCGACGTACGTCGCCAGCGACTCACGGAGGGCGGCGGCGTTCTGGTCGTTGAGGTCGATCTCGTACGAGGTGCCGTCGAGGCCGAAGGAGACGGTCTCGGTCGCCTCGCTGCCGTCGAGGTCGTCCTCCAGCACGATGTGGATCTTCTGGGCCATGGGTCGCTGACTCCTGGAAATAGCGGAAAGGGAAACCGGCATGGGATTTCCGGCGGGTTTCATCGTGCCAGAGGGAATGCGCCGGAAACAATTCCGCTAATGCCTCGTCGCGATTCTTTACCCGGGATCGGGGACGAATTGTCCCGATGTCCTGAGGTCATTCACGGATGTTGCGGCGGAATACCAGCTCCAGGCCCTGCAACGTCAACCACGGGGAATGCGCGGTCAATGCCGAGCACTCCTCCAGCACCAGGGGCGCGAGGTGCCCGGTGGCCACGACCCGGACGTCGGCAGGGTCGGCGCGGAGCTCGGCGGTCATCCGCGCGACGATCCCCTCGACCTGTGCGGCGACGCCGAAGACCATGCCCGACTGGAGCGCCTCGACGGTGTTCTTCGCGATCACGGTGCGGGGGCGTGCGAGCTCGACCTTGCGCAGCTGGGCGCCGCGCCGGCCGAGCGCCTCCAGGGAGATCTCGATGCCCGGCGCGATCGCGCCGCCGACGTACTGCCCCTGCGCGCTCACCACGTCGAACGTCGTCGCCGTGCCGCCGAAGTCGACGACGATCGCGGGGCCGCCGTGCAGCGTGGCCGCGGCGAGCGCGTTGAGGATCCGGTCGGAGCCGACCTCGCGCGGGTTGTCCATGAGGATCGGCACGCCGGTGCGCACGCCGGGCTCGACGACCAGGCAGGGCAGGTCCGCGAAGTGGCGGGCCAGCATGTCGCGCCACTCGTGCAGCACCGCGGGCACCGTCGAGCAGACGCTGACGCCGTCGATCGTCGCCGCGTCGCGCCCGAGGAGGCCGCGGATGAGCACCGACCACTCGTCGGCGGTGCGGCGCTCCTCGGTGCCGACGCGCCAGTGCGCGGTGACCTCCCCGTCCTGGACCAGGCCCAGCTGGGTGTGGCTGTTGCCGATGTCGGCGGCGAGGAGCGGCACGTCCCTCACTCCTCGTGGAGGTCCAGGCCGAGGTCGAGGACGTCGACGGAGTGGGTGAGCGCGCCGACCGAGATGTAGTCGACGCCGGTGGCCGCGACCTCGCGGGCGCGGTCGAAGGTCAGCCCGCCCGACGCCTCGAGCTTCACCCGGCCCGCGGCGCCCGTCCGTTCGACCAGCCGGACCGCCTCGGCCATCACCTCGGTCGGCATGTTGTCGAGGAGCACCTCCTCGCAGCCCGCGTCGAGCAGCTCGCGCAGCTGGTCGAGGTCGGTGACCTCGACCTCGACGCGGAGGTCCGGGTACGCCGCGCGGACGGCGCGGTAGGCGGGCACGACGCCGCCGGCGGCCACGACGTGGTTGTCCTTGACCATGGCGCGGTCGGACAGGCTGGTGCGGTGGTTCTGCCCGCCGCCGCAGCGCACGGCGTACTTCTGCAGCGCGCGGTAGGTCGGCAGGGTCTTGCGGGTGTCGAGCACCTGCGCGCCGGTGCCCTCGAGGGCGTCGACCCAGGCGGCGGTGGCGGTGGCGACGCCGGAGAGGTGGCTGGCGTAGTTGAGCGCGGTGCGCTCGGCGGTCAGCAGGCCGCGGGTCGGGCCGGCGACGCGCATGACGACGTCGCCGGGCTGCACGCGGGTGCCGTCGGAGAGTCGGTCGGTGACCTCGACGTCGTCGCCGAGCACGACGTGGAAGACCAGTGCCGCGATGCCCAACCCGGCGACGGTGCCGGCCTCGCGGGCGCCGAAGTCGCCGACCGCGCGGGCGTCGGCGGCGATGGTCGCGACGCTGGTGACGTCCTCGGTCGGGACGTCCTCGGCCAGCGCCTCCAGCACGTGCGCGTGGACGGCACGCGGGTCGAGACCGCCGGCCTCGAGCTCGGCGAGCAGGCTGGTCGGCAGGGCGTCGTACGGCGTGGGGGTGATCATCGGCCGAGGCCTCCATCGGTCGCGGGGGCGGGGTCGAAGGCGAGCGTGGTGGTCGCCGTCGCGGGGTCGAGGCGGACGTCGAAGTGACCGGCCCAGCGGGCGTCGTCGCGCTCGGGGTGGTCCTCGCGCCAGTGGGAGCCGCGGGTCTCCTCGCGCAGCGCGGCCGCGTCGGTGAGGGCGGCGGCGATCGTGAGGAGGTTGGTGGTCTCCCAGGCGTCGAGGTCGACGACGTCGGCCGCCTTGCCGGCGAGCCCGTCCAGGACGGCGGCGGCCTCGGCGAGCCCGGCGGCGCTGCGGAGCACGCCGACCCGGCCGGTCATCACCTCCTGCAGGTCCTGGCGCACCGACCCGGAGACAAGGCCGGCTGGGCGGGCGTGCTCCGCGGGCTCGGCCCAGGGGCGGAGCTCGCCGGGGAGGACGGTGGCGATGCGCCGGGAGAAGACCAGGCCCTCGAGGAGGGAGTTGGACGCCAGCCGGTTGGCGCCGTGGACGCCGGAGCAGGCGACCTCGCCGGTGGCGTACAGCCCGGGGACGTCGGTGCGGCCCCACAGGTCGGTGCGCACCCCGCCGGAGGCGTAGTGGCAGGCCGGCGCGACGGGGATCGGCTCGGTGACCGGGTCGACGCCGTGGCTGCGGGCGGTCGCGAGGATCGTCGGGAAGCGGCGCTCCCAGAAGTCCGCGCCCAGGTGCCGCGCGTCGAGCCACATGTGCGGCGTGCCGGTCTCGTGCATCCGTCGGGTGATGGCCTTGGCCACCACGTCGCGCGGCGCGAGGTCGCCGAGCTCGTGGACGCCCGCCATGATCCGCTCGCCGTCGTGGTCGACGAGCACGGCGCCCTCACCGCGGACGGCCTCGGAGATGAGCGGCTGCTGCCCGCGGGAGTCCGGCCCGAGGTACATGACGGTGGGGTGGAACTGCACGAACTCCAGGTCGCGCAGCGTCGCGCCGGCCCGCAGCGCGAGCGCCATGCCGTCGCCGGTGGCCACCGCAGGGTTGGTGGTCTGGGAGAACACCTGGCCCAGCCCGCCGCTCGCCAGCACGACCGCGCGGCACCGGACCGCGCCGATCCCGTCGCGCTCCCCCTCGCCCATGACGTGCAGCGTCACACCGGCGACGCCCGGCGCGCCGTCGGGCCCGTCGCTCCCGTCGGCGAGCAGCAGGTCGACCGCGAGCGCGTGCTGCACGACCTCGATGTCGGTCGCCGCCTCGACCGCCGCGATGAGCGCGCGCTGGATCTCGGCACCGGTGGCGTCGCCGCCGGCGTGGGCGATCCGGTCGCGCAGGTGGCCGCCCTCGCGGGTCAGCGACAGCAGGCCGGCGGCGTCGACGTCGAAGCGCGCGCCCAGCGCGATCAGCTCGTGGACCGCTGCCGGCCCCTCCCCCACCAGCACCCGGACGGCATCGAGGTCGCAGGCCCCGGCGCCGGCCACGAGCGTGTCGACCTCGTGCTGCTCGGGGGTGTCGCCCTCGCCCAGCGCGGCCGCGATCCCGCCCTGCGCCCACTGCGTCGAGCCGGCCGCCAGCACGTCCTTGGTGACGACGAGGACCTTCTCGACGTGCTCGCGCAGCCGCAGCGCCGCGGTCAGCCCGGCGATGCCCGAGCCGATGACGACGACGTCGGCGCGGGTCGTCCACCCCGGCTCGGGAGCGGTCAGCCGCCCCGGGAGGCGGCGTGCCGGCGGAGGGGTGACGGGGCCGGCCATGGGCGCAGGCTAGCGAGCCGCGGTGACGTCGCCGCGGACCAGACCGGCGCCGCCGAACGTCTCGGCCGGGTCGAGCCCGGTGGCCAGGATCTTGTTGTCGGCGTCGACGAACACCACCCGCGGCTGGAGCTCCTTGGCCTCCGCGGTCTCCATCTGGCCGTAGCCGATGAGGATCACCAGGTCGCCCGGGTGCACCAGGCGCGCCGCGGCACCGTTGATGCCGATCACGCCGGAGCCGCGCTCGCCGGCGATCGTGTAGGTCTCCAGCCGGGCGCCGTTGGTGATGTCGACGATGTGCACCAGCTCCCCGGGCAGCAGGTCGGCCGCGTCGAGCAGGTCCTCGTCGACGGTCACCGACCCCACGTAGTGCAGGTCCGCCTGCGTCACCGTCGCCCGGTGGATCTTCGACTTCATCATCGTGCGCAGCATCTCAGCGGTCTCCCTGCTGGTCGGAGGTCTTGTCGTGGGGTGCCGCTCCGATGCGGAGCGGCATGTTGTCGATGAGGCGGGTCGTGCCGACGCGGGCGGCGACGAGCACGCGGGCCTCGGTGCCGGGCGGCACGGGGTCGGGCAGCGGGTCCAGGTCGGGGGTGGTCACCTCGAGGTAGTCGAGGTCGACGGCCTTCGCGGCGCGGAGCTCGGCGCGGGCGGCGTCCAGCGCGGGCGCGAGGCCGTACGCCGCCGCCTCCTGCGCGGCGTACAGCGCGCGGCTGAGGACGAGCGCCTCGGTGCGCTGCTCGTCGTCGAGGTACCGGTTGCGGCTGGACAGCGCCAGTCCGTCGGGCTCCCGGACGGTCTCGGCGCCGACCACGTCGACGCCCAGGCACAGGTCGGCGGCCATCCGGCGGATGAGCGCGAGCTGCTGGTAGTCCTTCTGCCCGAACACCGCCACGTCGGGGCGGACCAGGCCGAAGAGCTTGGCGACGACCGTCAGCACGCCGCGGAAGTGGCCGGGCCGGCTGCGCCCCTCGAGCACGGTCGCGAGGGGGCCGGGCTCGACGGTGACCATGCCGCTGGTCGAGCCGGTCGGGACCCCGCCGGGGTAGACCTCCTCGACGCTCGGCGCGAAGACCACGTTCACGCCCTCGCGCGCACAGACGTCGAGGTCGGCGTCGAGGGTGCGCGGGTAGCGGTCGAGGTCCTCGCCCTCGCCGAACTGGAGCGGGTTGACGAAGACCGACACCACGACCGGGCCGTCACCGACCCGCGCGCGGGCCTCCCGCACCAGGCTGGCGTGACCCTCGTGGAGCGCGCCCATGGTCGGCACCAGGCCGACCGGCCGGCCGGCGCGGCGGGCGTCCGCGAGCAGGGCTGCGAGCTCCTCGCGCGTCGGCGCGAGGACGGGGCGGTCGGTCATGACAGGTGGGTCGCCCGCGTCGTGGTCGGCCCGGCCGCGGTCGCGGCGGCCACGCTGGCCCGGGCGAGCAGGTCGTGGATCTTCAGCGCGCGGATCGGCAGCAGGCGGCCGTCGGTGACGGCACGGTCGAGCGTGGCGCGGGCCATGGCGACGTACGACGGCAACGTCTGCGGCGCGTTGGCGAGCAGGTCGTCGAGGTGGGCCTCGACCGTGCCCGCGTCGCCGCGGACGATCGGGCCGGTCAGCGCGGCGTCGCCGTGCGCGAGGGCGTTGTCGAGCGCGGCGGTCAGCAGCGGACGCAGCGTGCCCGACGGGTCGTCGGCGCCGGCCGCCGCGAGCATCTCCATCGCCTCGGTCACCAGCGTGACCAGGTGGTTGGCGCCGTGGGCGAGGCCGGCGTGGTAGAGCGTGCGCATCTCCTCGGGCACCCACATCGGGCGGCCACCCAGGTCGGCGACCAGCGCCTCGGCGGTCGCCCGCTCCTCGGGGCCCGCGGTCAGGCCGAAGACGCAGCCGCGCAGCCGGTCGAGGTCGACCTCGGTGCCAGTGAACGTCATCGCCGGGTGCATCGCGACCACGCGGGCACCCACCTCGCGCGCCGGCTCGAGCACGGCGAGGCCGTGGCGGCCGGAGGTGTGCACGACGTACTGGCCCTCGCGGAGCGCACCGCTCGCCGCCAGCATCGAGACGACGTTGCCGAGCATGTCGTCAGGCACGGTCAGCAGCAGCACGTCGCACGCGCGGGCGACGGCGGTCGGCTTCTCGTTCGGCACGCCCGGCAGCAGCGCGGCGATCCGCGCGCGGGAGGCGTCCGACTCGCCGGCGCCGGCGACCACGGTGTGGCCGGCGGCGCCCAGGGCGGCGGCGAGGACGGCGCCGACGCGACCAGCGCCGACGACGCCCACCCCGAGGGGTCGGTGCGTCATGGTTCGAACCTTTCGTTCCAGTCCCTCCGACCACCCGCTCGCCCGGTTCTCGGGTCCGTGGGCCGGTGTGGGTACCGGACGGTGTGCTCGTGTCCTCGATGGAGTGGTGCCGTGCTGTACCCCCGATCGGGCGGGTCCAGCGCCCGCAACGGTACGCCGGTGCCGTCCTCCCGGAGAACGGTTCGGCCACGTGACCTGGGCCACCCGGCCCGACCGGGGCGTCATGCGGACGGAGCAAGCGGGTGCTCGCGACGTATGACGTCCGCCGGGGGCGGGGGCCCGGTCGTGGTTGGGTCTGGCGGCCGGAGCGAGGAACGAGCGAAGGCTGGTAGACCGGGCCCCCGTTCCCGGCGGCAGCCGCAGGCGCCCCCATGCGCCACCCGACCCCACCGACCACGCGACGGCGGGGCCGCAGGGCGACGCGGGAGCCACCACCATGCCCGCCGCAGGCGGCACACGCGCCCCCGAGGCCGCAGTCGGCTCACGGGGTCTCGACACGTTCAGGCCTGGCGGCCTTCACTGCTCAACCAGCGGGAGGCCGCCGGGGTGGGGTGGGACCGGTCAGC